>NZ_CP108032.1:1214247-1821371 GCF_036169555.1 Streptomyces sp. NBC_00306
TCCTTCGCCGGCGGCTCCCGGCGATGCGCGAGCTCCATCGTAGAAGGAAGAACGACCCGACATGACTCTTGTCGGATCGTTCAACGATCCCCTACCTTGGCGCTACCGCACAGTCGCCAGCACCCTCTCCCCCTCTGCGAGGTGCAGATGAGTACGACCCAGGCACAGTCGAAGCAGGGCGAACTCCCCGAGGACACCGGCGCCTTCGCCTGGCTGCGGGCGCTCGGCCCCGGCGGCCGCCGCGCCTTCGGCGGCGCGTTCGGCGGATACGCCCTCGACTCCTACGACTACTTCACGCTGCCGCTGAGCATGGTGGCGATCTCCGCGTACTTCGCCCTCGACAACGGACAGACCGGACTTCTCACCACCGTCACCCTGGTGGTCTCCGCGGTGGGCGGCGCGCTCGCCGGAATCCTGGCCGACCGCATCGGCCGGGTGAAGGCCCTGATGATCACGGTGATCACCTACGCGGTCTTCACCGTGGCCTGCGGATTCGCCCCCAACTACGAGACGCTGATGGTCTTCCGGGCCCTCCAGGGACTCGGCTTCGGCGGCGAGTGGGCGGTCGGCGCGATTCTGGTCGCCGAGTACGCCGGCCCCAAGCACCGCGGCCGTACCCTCGGTGCCGTCCAGAGCGCGTGGGCGGCCGGCTGGGCGCTCGCCGTGATCGTCTACACCCTGGTCTTCGAGTTCCTCGACGCGGACACCGCGTGGCGCGTGATGTTCTGGACCGGCGCGCTGCCCGCTCTGCTGGTGATCTATGTACGGCGCCATGTCAAGGACGCTCCCGAAGCCGCCGCCCGGCGCAGCGCCAGCAGCGAGCGCGGTTCCTTCGGGGCCATCTTCAAGGGCGATCTGCTGCGGACGACACTCTTCGCCACGCTGCTGTCGACCGGTGTCCAGGGCGGCTACTACACACTCGCCACCTGGGTCCCCACGTATCTCAAGACCGAGCGGGGGCTGACGGTCGTCGGCACCGGCGGCTATCTCGCCTTCCTGATCTCCGGCGCCTTCCTCGGCTATCTCACCGGCGGCTATCTCACGGACCGCATCGGCCGCAAGAACAACATCACGCTCTTCGCCGCCCTCTCGGCGGCCGGGATTCTCGCCTACACGAACATTCCCTCCGGAGCGAACGGCCTGCTGCTCGTCCTCGGCTTCCCGCTCGGGTTCTGCATGTCCGCGATCTTCAGCGGCTTCGGCTCCTTCCTCAGCGAGCTCTACCCGACGGCCGTACGCGGCACGGGTCAGGGCTTCACCTACAACAGCGGCCGCGCGGTCGGCGCCTTCCTGCCCACGCTGGTCGGCTTCCTGTCCGACAGCTGGGGTGTGGGTGGTGCACTCATCCTCGGCGCCGCGGGTTACGCGCTGGCCGTGGTGGCGCTGTTCGGCCTCCCGGAGACGCGCGGCAGGGAGCTGCTGTGACGGCGTACAGCGCACCCTCCAAGCCCCTCGACGGGCGCGCGTTGAGCCCGGCCGCGGCCCGCACACGGTTCCGTTCCGGGCTGAGCAGCCCGACCGCGGGCATGGTCCCGGGCCACGCACAGGCCAACCTGATCGCGGTCCCCGCCGACTGGGCGAACGATGTGCGGGAGTTCTGCCGGCACAATCCGAAGCCCTGTCCGGTACTCGACGAGACCGACGCCGGTTCCTGGTCCACCACGCTCGCGCCGGGCGCGGACCTGCGCACCGATCTGCCGCGCTACCGGGTATGGGAGCACGGCGAGCTCGTCGACGAGCCCACCGATGTCGTGGAGCGGTGGCGCGGGGACCTCGTGTCGTTCCTCATCGGATGCAGCTTCACGTTCGAGTGGGCTCTGTCGGCGGCCGGCGTCCCGTTGCGCCATGTCGAGCAGGGCCGCAACGTCCCGATGTACGTGACCGACCGGCTCTGCCGTCCGGCGGGACGACTGCACGGACCGATGGTCGTCTCCATGCGTCCCGTACCGCCCGGGCACCTCGCCGCGGCGGTGAGCGCCAGTGCGGCGATGCCCGCGGTCCACGGCGCCCCGGTGCACAGCGGAGACCCGGCGGAGCTCGGCATCGAGGACCTGGACCGCCCCGACTTCGGGGACGCGGTGGTGCCGGAGCCGGGCGACATCCCGGTGTTCTGGGCCTGCGGAGTCACCCCGCAGGCGGCGGTCATGGCCTCCCGGCCGCCGTTCGCGATCACTCACGCACCGGGCCGGATGTTCATCACGGACGTCCGCGACGAGCAGTACCGCGTGGCCTGAACCCGCGGCCCGATCCGCGTGAACCGAGCAGAGGCAGGAAAGAAGGAGCACATGACCTGGGCGTCGATCGACCTCAACGCCGACCTCGGCGAAGGCTTCGGCCGCTGGCAACTCACCGACGACGAACAGCTGCTGTCCGTCGTCACCAGCGCCAACGTCGCCTGCGGCTTCCATGCCGGTGACGCGGCCACCATGCGCCGCGTGTGCACGCTTGCGGCCGAACGGTCGGTGCGGATCGGCGCCCAGGTCTCCTATCGCGACCTCGCCGGCTTCGGACGGCGTTCCATGGACGTGCCACCGGACGAGCTGGCGGCCGAGATCGCCTACCAGATCGGCGCGTTGGAGATCTTCGCCCGCGCCGCCGGCTCCCGGGTCTCGTATGTCAAACCGCACGGCGCGCTCTACAACCGTGTCGTGCACGACGAGGAGCAGGCGGCCGCCGTCGTCGAGGGCGTCATGCTGTCGGGTGAGCGCCTGCCGCTGCTCGGACTCCCCGGCTCGAAGCTGCACACCATGGCGGAGAAGGCCGGACTGCCGGCGATCACCGAGGCGTTCGCCGACCGCGCGTACACCGCCGAGGGAACGCTGGTGCCCCGGAGGGAGGAGGGCGCGGTCCTCACCGATCCGTCGGCCGTGGTCGAACGGTCCGTCAGCATGGCCCGGTTCGGGGTGGTCGCCGCGCGGTGCGGCAAGTCCGTTCCCGTCCGGGCCCGTTCACTGTGCCTGCACGGCGACACCCCCGGAGCCGTCGCCCTCGCCCGGCGCGTACGGCGGCAGTTGGAGGCCGCGGGTGTGCGCGTGGAGGCGTTCGTATGAGGGTGCTGCCGGTCGGTGACCGGGCTCTGCTCGTCGAACTCGTGGACGGCGACGAGGCCGGTGCGCTCCATGCCGAGCTGCTGCGCCGCCGGGCGGCGGGCACGCTCCGGCCGGTACGGGAGATCGTCCCGGCGGCACGGACCGTCCTGCTGGACGGGCTCGACGACCCGGGGCACTGGGCCGAGGAGCTCACGGGGTGGGACGTGCCACCGCTCCCCGCGCGCGTGGACGAAGCCATCGAGGTGCCGGTGCGCTACGACGGCCCTGACCTCGCCGACGTCGCCGCGTTGTGGCAGGTGACGGAGGCGCAGGTGGTGGAGATCCACGCGGCGACCGAATTCCGCGTCGCCTTCTGCGGATTCGCCCCCGGGTTCGGCTATCTGACCGGCCTCCCGCAGCAGTACGCCGTGCCGCGCCGGGCGACCCCGCGCACCGCGGTCCCCGCCGGTTCCCTCGGTCTCGCCGGTCCGTACACCGGGATCTATCCGCGCTCCTCCCCCGGCGGCTGGCAACTGATCGGTTCCACGGCTCTGGAGCTGTGGGACCCGGCCCGCGAGCCGGCCGCCCTCCTCTCCCCCGGGACCCGGGTGCGCTTCGTGCCGGAGGGCCGATGACCGACCGGGCGATCGCCGTCGTACGGGCCGGGGCGCTGAGCACCGTGCAGGATCTGGGCCGCCCGGGGCACGCCCACCTCGGCGTGCCCCGGTCCGGGGCGCTCGACGCGCCGGCAGCCCGGACGGTCAACCGTCTGGTGGGCAACGCGGAGGGCGCGGCCGTCCTGGAGACCACGCTCAACGGCTGTGCGCTGCGCCCGCGTTGCGCGGTCACCGTGGCGGTCGGCGGGGCGCCCTGCCCGGTCACCGTCGACGGACGGCCCGTGGCCTGGGGAGCACCGGTCCGGGTGGCCGCGGGCTCCCTCATCGAGGCCGGCTGGGCCGCGCGGGGCGTCCGGTCGTATGTGGCGGTCGCCGGAGGGTTCGCGGTGGAACCCGTCCTGGGCAGCCGCTCCACGGACCTGCTGTCCGGTCTCGGACCGGCGCCGCTCGCGGACGGCGCGGTGCTGCCGCTCGGCAGGCCCACCGGGCAGCCGGCGCGACTCGACGGCGGTGTGCCGTGGCCCGCGCCGCCCGCGGAACTGATCCTGCGCGTACGGCTGGGACCGCGCGCGGACTGGTTCACGGACGGGGCCCTGCGCACGCTGTCCTCCGGCGGATACCGGGTCTCGGCGTCGAGCAACCGTATCGGGCTGCGGACGGAAGGCCCCGCGCTGGAGCGGGCGCGGACCGGTGAACTGCCCAGCGAGGGCATGGTGCTGGGGGCGGTCCAGGTGCCGCCGGACGGCTGCCCGGTGGTCTTCCTCGCCGATCATCCGACGACCGGGGGCTATCCGGTGGTGGCGGTGGTCGACCCGCGGGACATCCCCGCCACGGCCCAGGCGGCACCCGGCACCCCGGTCCGTTTCGTCCCCGTCCGCTGACGGAGCCCGGATCAGCGAACGGCGGACGGCGGACACGCGGCAGACCTCAGACCGGCTCCCCGTAGCCACCGCCGCCGGGCGTCCTGACCACCAGGACGTCGTCCGGCCCCACGTCCACCGAATCGACGCCCTTCAGTTCCGTCACACCCCCGTCGGCGCGCTCCACCCGGTTCTCGCCGAGCGCGCCCGCCGCACCGCCCGCCATCCCGTACGGTGCGACGCGGCGGTGCCCGGTGAGCAGTGCCACCGTCATCGGCTCCAGGAAGCGGATCCTGCGTTCGACGCCCTGTCCGCCGTGCCACCGGCCGTCGCCCGCGCTGTCGTCGCGTACCGCGAAGGCGTCCACCCGCACCGGATAGCGCCACTCCAGCACCTCGGGGTCGGTGAGCCGCGAGTTGGTCATGTGCGTCTGGACGGCGTCGGCGCCGTCGAACCCGTCCCCCGCCCCCGAACCGCTCGCCACCGTCTCGTAGTACTGCACCCGGTCGTTGCCGAACGTCAGGTTGTTCATCGTGCCGGAGCCCTCCGCCTGGACGCCGAGCGCCGCGTAGAGCGCGCCGGTGACGGCCTGCGAGGTCTCGACATTGCCCGCGACGGTCGCCGCCGGGTGGACGGGCGCCAGCATGGATCCTTCCGGCACCCGGACCTCCAGCGGCTCCAGACAGCCGCTGTTGAGCGGGATGTCGTCGGCGACGAGCGTGCGGAAGACATAGAGCACGGCCGCCATCACCACTGAGGTGGGCGCGTTGACGTTGCCCGGCTGCTGCGGCGAGGTGCCGGTGAAGTCGATGACGGCGCTGCGTTCGTCGCGGTCCACCAGCAGCGCGACACGGATGACCGCGCCGCCGTCGGTCTCGTAGCAGTACTCACCGTCGTCGAGATCGGCCACGATCCTGCGGACCGATTCCTCGGCGTTGTCGCGGACGTGGCGCATATAGGCCTGGACGACGTCGAGCCCGAACTCGTCGACCATACGGCGCAGTTCCTCGATGCCCTTCTCGTTGGCCGCGATCTGGGCGCGCAGGTCGGCGAGGTTGGTGTCGGGTGCCCGGGAGGGGTACGCCGCCGTGGTCAGCAGCTCGCGTGTCTCCTCCTCGCGCAGCACGCCGTCCCGGACGAGCAGCCAGTTGTCGAAGAGCACGCCCTCCTGGTCGATCGTCTCGCTGAAGGCGGGCATCGAGCCGGGGGTGATGCCGCCGATCTCCGCGTGGTGCCCGCGGGAGGCGACGAGGAAGCGCAGCTCGTCACCGTCGAACACGGGCGTCACCACGGTCACATCGGGCAGATGCGTGCCGCCGTGGTACGGATCGTTGATGGCGTAGACGTCGCCCGGCCGCAGTCCGTCCCCGTTGCGGCGCAGCACCTCCTTGATCGACTCGCCCATCGAGCCGAGGTGTACGGGAATGTGGGGCGCGTTGGCGATCAGATTGCCCTCCGCGTCGAAGAGGGCGCACGAGAAGTCCAGCCGTTCCTTGATGTTGACGGAGTGGGCGGTGTTCTCCAAGCGCACCCCCATCTGCTCGGCGATGGCCATGAAGAGGTTGTTGAAGACCTCCAGCAGCACCGGGTCGACGTCGGTGCCGACGGCGGTCCTGCCGGGCCGGGGCCGTACGCGCGTCAGAAGCAGATGACCGCCCTCGTCCGGCGCGGCCCGCCAGCCGGGGTCGACGACCGTGGTGGCGTCGGACTCGGCGATGATCGCGGGCCCTTCGACGGTGTCGCCGTGCCCGATGTCGGCGCGCCGGTACAGCGGCACCTCCTGCCGCTCACCTTCCACGAACATCGGAACGCGGGCCCGTGGCGCGAACTCGCCCCCGCCCTCGGTCTCCTCGACGACATGAGCGCCGTGTTCGCCCGCCGTCCCCACCGCCTCGACGGAGACCGCCTCCACGACGAGCGGCTTGTCCATGGTGAAGGCGTAACGGGCCCGGTGGGCCGAGGTGAAGGACTCCCGCATGGCGGCCGCGCCCTCCAGCGGTACGGGCAGGCTCGCGTCCGTGCCGGCGTAGCGGAGCAGGACGCGAGCGTGGGTGGTGATCGCGTCGTCCGGGACGTTGTCGTCGCGCAGTTCGGCCCGGGTGCGGCCGGCCAGCTCGTCGCAGAGGGTGCCGACCCGCGCGCAGGTCTCCTCGTCCAGTTCCGCCTCCACGGACTGCTCCAGCATGGCGGTCGCGTCTGCGAGGCCGATGCCGTACGCGGACAGCACGCCCGCGAGCGGGGGCACGATCACGGTGTCGACGCCCAGGGCGTCCGCGACGGCGCAGGCGTGCTGGCCGCCCGCGCCGCCGAAGGAGTTGAGGGCGTAGCCGGTGACGTCGTGGCCACGCTGGACGGAGATCTTCTTCACCGCGTTCGCCATGTTCAGCACGGCGATCTCGAGGAATCCGGCAGCGACCTCCTCGGGGGTGCGCCGGACTCCGCTCTCCCGGCGGACCTCCTCGGCGAGTTCGGTGAACCGCTCCCGTACGACGTCGCCGTCCAGCGGCCGGTCGCCGTCGGACCCGAAGACGGCGGGGAAGTGGTCGGGCTGGATCCGGCCGAGCATCACATTGGCGTCGGTCACCGTGAGGGGCCCGCCGCGGCGGTAGCAGGCGGGTCCGGGGTCCGCGCCCGCCGAGTCGGGGCCGACCCGGTACCGGCGGCCGTCGAAGTGGAGCACGGAACCGCCGCCGGCGGCGACGGTGTGGATGTTCATCATCGGCGCCCGCATCCGCACGCCGGCGACCTGAGTGCCGAGTTCGCGCTCGAACTCCCCCGCGTAGTGGGACACATCGGTGGACGTACCACCCATGTCGAAGCCGATGACCCGCCCGAAACCGGCCTGTTGGGCGGTGCGCGCCATACCGACGACCCCGCCGGCCGGTCCCGACAGGACGGCGTCCTTGCCCCGGAAGTGGGCGGCCTCGCGCAGTCCTCCGTTGGACTGCATGAACATCAGCCGGATGTCGGCGAGTTCGGAGGCGACCTCGTCGACGTAGCGCCGGAGGATGGGTGAGAGGTAGGCGTCCACGACGGTCGTGTCGCCGCGCGGCACGATCTTGATGAGCGGGCTGACCTCGTGGGAGCAGCTGATCTGGGTGTAGCCGAGTTCGTGTGCGGCTTCGGCGATGCGCTGCTCGTGGCCGGGGTGACGGTAGCCGTGCATCAGCACGATCGCCGCGCTGCGGAAGCCCTCGGCGCGCGCCGCCGTCAGCTGCTCGGTGACGTCGTCCAGGTCGAGCGGCCGGATGATCTCCCCGTGCGCGTCGACGCGTTCGGGGACCTCGATGACCTTCTCGTACACGGCCTCGGGCAGGACGATCCTGCGGTCGAAGATCCGCGGCCGGTTCTGGTAGGCGATGCGCAGGGCGTCCCGGAAGCCCTCGGTGACGACCAGGACGGTCGGTTCACCGCGGCGCTCCAGCAGGGCGTTCGTCGCAACGGTCGTGCCCATCTTCACGCTGTCGACGCGGTCGGCCGGCACGGGCTGGTCGGGCCCGGTGCCGAGCAACAGCCGAATCCCCGCCACGGCCGCGTCCCGATAACGCTCGGGGTTGTGCGAGAGCAGCTTCCGGGTCACCAGCCTGCCGTCGGGGCGTCGGCCCACGACGTCGGTAAAGGTGCCGCCACGGTCGATCCAGAACTCCCAGCGCCCGCTCATTCCCCCATTCTGGCAAGCGGGACCTCCAGGGACACGGCGGCGAGGGCGACGGAGAGTGCGTGCTCCGCGCTCCGGTCCAGGCGTTCGCTGGTGCCGCGCGCCCAGTGGCGCACTTCGGAACCGGCGAGTCGCATCAGCTGCGGCAGCAGATCGTTGCAGCGTCGGGCCACCCAGCCGGTACCCGCCGTGGCGAGCCACAGCAGGGAGGCCGCCCTGGTCGGCGGGGGCTGGGTCGGCTCGGCGCCTGGCGCCTGACCGCGGGCGAGCCCGTACCTGCCGAGCAGTTCGTGGAAGCGCAGCGCGATCATGCGGTGGCCACGCTCCCCCGGATGCAGCCGGTCCGCGCTCCACATGGACCGGTCGAGGACCCAGGCGCCGTCGCTCGCGTGGAGATGGACGGCGTCGTAGCGGGCGGACAGGGCGTGCACGACCGCGTTGACCGCACGCTGGCGACGGGCGAGCGGCCGGGCGAGCGGGAGCGGAAGCCCCAGCATGGTCCCCGGGTCGGGGAGGCAGGCGGTCAGCAGGACGGTGCCCCGTGCCGTCAGCCGGTCGAAGACGGAGTCGAGGCGGCGGGTGACCTCCTCGATGTCGAAGGTGCGGCGCAGGGTGTCGTTGACGCCGACGACCACGGAGGCGATGTCGGGCCGGAAGGCCAGCGCCTCGGGTGCCTGCCGCTCGGCGACGTCCTCGGTGAGGGCGCCGCTGACGGCGAAGTTGCGGAACTCGGCCGGTGCCGAGCGGTCCCCCAGCCCGGCCGCGAGGAGGGCGGCCCAGCCCCGCCAGCCGTCGCCGACCCGGTCGCCGACGCCTTCCGTGAGGGAGTCGCCGAGGGCCGCGAACCGCAGGGCACGCGGCGGTGCGGACGGGGTGTCGCTCCCGGGGCCGGGAACCGCTGTGAGCGGGCGGACCGGTGCCTGGGGTGCCAGGGGCGCCGGGCGGACGATGACGCCGGAACCCGGCAGCTCGGGTGCGGGGGCGAGGTCCGGTACGGGGTAGACCTCCGCGCCCGCGACGATCGCGGTACGCCCCGGCGCGGTCGGGTCCGCGGTGGCCGACGAGGGACGCGGAGAGCTCGGCGACGGGAGCACGGTGGCTGCTGTCGGATGCGGGGTCGCCGCCGCCGGATGCGCAGTGGCTGCTGTCGGATGCGCGGTGGCTGTCGGTTCCGGGGCGGCCACCGACGGGTCGGCCTGCGACGCGTCGGCGAGTGCCCCCGCGGGCGAGGCCGTCATACCGTCACTCCCTCTCCGAGGACGTGCGGTGCGGGCCGGCCGGCCGGCCGGCCGGCCGGGGCCTCCAGCGCGTCGAGGAAGGCGGTCACCGACCGCTGCCAGTCGAAGAGCTCGGCGCGCGCCCTGGCCGCCTCGCGGCGTTCCCGCTCCGGGCGGGCGAGCAGCCCCTGTACGGCCTGGGCGAAGTCCTGCGGGGTGTCCTCGGTAGCGGCTCCCGCGTCGCCGATCACCTCGGGCAGGGCCGACGAGGCGCTCGCGACGACGGGGGTCCCGCAGGCCAGTGCCTCCAGGGCCGAGAGCCCGAAGGTCTCCGCGGGACCGGGGGCGAGGCAGATGTCCGCCGCCGCCTGCAGGTCGGCCACGGCCTCGCGGTCGCCGACGTATCCGAGGAACTCGGCCGGCAGCCGCTCCGCCCGTGCCCGGCGGATCAGGGAGGTCCGCAGCGGGCCGTCGCCGGCGACGACGAGCGTGGCCCGTACTCCGCGCCGGCGCAGTTCCGCGAGTGCGTCCAGGGCCATGCCGGGGCGCTTCTCCACCGACAGCCGGGAGCAGAGAAGCAGCAGCACATCGGCCCCGGCCGCGTGCTCGGCCCGCAGGACCGTGCTGCGCCGCCCGGGACGGCAGTGGACCAGGTCGACCCCGAGAGGCGCGCGGACGACGTTGCGTGCCCCGATGCGCACGAACTCGCGCTCCGCCCACTCGGTGGTGCACACGATGCGCGAGTAGGCCCAGGCGCTGCGGCGGTTCAGCCGGTCGGCGGCGCGGGCCGCGACGCCTTCGGACAGTCCCCAGGTGCGCAGCACCCCGTCCGCGGTTTCGTGGGAGACCATCACGGAGTGGACCCTGTGGCGCCGTGCCCATTCACCGGTCCACCGCAGGGTGGTGCGGTCGGAGACCTCCAGCCGGTCGGGTCCGACGCTGTCGAGGACCTCCCGCAGGCGCCGCTTGGCGGCGAGTACGCGGTAGCCGCCGGTGCCCGGTATCTCGGGCCCGGGCAGGGTGATCACCCGGCCCTGCGGGGTCATCCGGTCGCTCTCCACGTCGCCGGGCACGATCAGCACCGGCTCGTGGCCGGCGGCGAGGTAGCCCTGGCCGAGTTCGCGCAGCGCCGTGCGCAGGCCCCCGGAGGCGGGGGTGACGAAGTTCGCCAGTCGTACGATCCGCAGGCCGCTCATGCCGCCACCGCCGTCCGGGCGCCGAGGACCTCGGCGTAGTGGTCGAGCAGGGCGTCGCCGATCACGGCCCAGGTCCGTCCTTCGACGGCGGCCCTTCCGGCGCGGCCGTAGGCGGCCCGCAGCTGCGGGTCCGCGGCGAGGGTGGCGACGGCGGTCCGTACCGCTTCGCCGTCCCGCGGCTCGACGAGCAGGCCGGTGTGCAGGTGGTCGACGAGGTCGAGCGGTCCGCCCGCGGCGGGTGCGATGACGGGAACGCCGCTGGCCATGGCCTCCTGCACGGTCTGGCAGAAGGTCTCGTACGGTCCGGTGTGCGCGAAGACGTCCAGCGAGGCGAAGATCCGGGCGAGGTCCGCGCCGGTCCTTCGGCCGAGGAAGACGGCTGCGGGCAGCGCGGTGCGCAGGGACGGCTCGCTCGGGCCGTCGCCGACGACGACCACCCGTACACCGGGTGTGGCGCAGGCCCCGGCGAGGAGTTCGACGTGCTTCTCGGGGGCGAGGCGCCCCACATAGCCGACGATCAGCTCGCCGTTCGGGGCGAGGCTGCGGCGCAGCTGCTCGTCCCGCAGTTCCGGCCGGAAACGCGCGGTGTCCACGCCGCGCGGCCACAGCCGCACCCTCTCGACGCCGTGTTCCTCCAGATCCCGCAGGGCAGCGGTGGAGGGGGCGAGGGTGCGGTCGGCCGCGCTGTGCACGGTACGGATACGCCGCCAGGCGGCGTTCTCGCCCGCGCCGACATAGGTACGGGCATAACCGGCGAGGTCGGTCTGGTAGACCGCGACGGCCGGCAGCCCCAGCTTGGACGCGGCGGCCATGCCGCGTACGCCGAGGACGAACGGGCTGGCCAGGTGGACCAGCTCGGCCCGGTGGGCGGCGATCGTCGCCGCCACCTTGCGGCTGGGAAGCGCCACCCGTACCTGCGGATAGCCGGGGAGCGGCAGGGAGGGCACGCGCACCACCGGGCAGGGTGCGCTCTCGTCGGAGCCGTCCGCCCCGGCGACGGCCGGGGCGATGACGAGCGGGTCATGGCCGCGCGCGGCGAGATGCCGGGCGGTCTGCAGGGCGCAGTGCGCCACACCATTGACGTCTGGCGGAAATGATTCGGTGATGATGACGACTCGCATACCCGTGTTGTCGTCTGGCCCGGGGTGGCTGCGACAACGTGGATCTTTCCGCTTGTGGAACGTCCCATGAGCGTTTGTGGCGGCGTCCCTGATGTCACACTGCGGGCATGTCCGGGCCGATTCTGCTCCGTACGGCCGTTTGCACCTCGGCCTCCTCGGCCGGATCGGCGGCCAGCCGGCGCAGCCTCTCGGCCACGCGGACGTCACCGGTCTCGGCGTGCAGCGCCGCGACTTCGCGGGTGGTCTCCTCGCAGTCCCACAGGCATTCCACGGCGAATCCGGTGGCGAACGACCCGTCGGTGCAGGCCAGGGCGCGGGCGGCCCTGCCGCGCAGGCAGGAGGAGGCGGTCTCGCGGTAGATGTGGCGCAGGACGGGTGCGGCGCAGGCGATGCCGAGCCGCCCGGCCCCGTCGACGAGGGTCCACAGCAGCGGGGCGTCCGGGCCGTCGGCCCGCACGGTCTCCCGCAGTGCGCCGAGGACCAGCGTGGCGTCCTGTGCGGTGCCGCGGCAGGCGAGGACACCGGCGGCCGAGGCGCCGAGGGCGTCGGGCCGGTGGACCCAGCCGCGCGCCCGGTCGACGGCTTCGTCGCCGCACATCCGCTCGAACGCGGCGACGGCGGCCTCGGCGACCGTCCGCGACCCGGTGCCGACGGCGGCCTCGATCAGGTCGAGGACGGCGGGGTCGCGTGACTGGGCGAGGTAGTGCAGCGCCGCGCAGCGGGCGCCGTCGGCCCCGTCGCGTGCGGCGGCGAGGATGGCGGGCCGGTCCTCGGACCCGGCCACGGCGGACAGACAGCGGGCAGCGGGCACATGCAGCGCGGCGCCGCGCTCGACACCTTCGTCGGCCCAGTCGAAGACGGCCTGGACACTCCAGCCCGGACGGGGCCCGGACGGTCGCATCTGGCGCTGCCAGCGGTCGAAGGAGCCTGCCTCCCGGGCCGCGCGGACCCGGGCGCCGACGTTCTCGCGCCGATCGTCCGCCCACAGCCGCCACGGCCGGGGTTCGAAGGCGTCGCGGACGGCGGCGGCCAGTTCGGCCTCACCCTCGGGGGTGGCCGGGAAACGGGCGAGGACGGGGACCGCGAGGGCACGCAGTCCGGCGTCGTCGTCGCGCAGGGCCAGTTCGTCCAGGGCCCACGCCCAGTTGGCGCCGGTGGCGGCATAGCCGCGCAACAGCGCGAGGGCGTCGGTCCTGCCGTAGGAGGCGAGATGCCCGAGCACCGCGAGCGCGAGGCCGGTCCTGGCCTCGTCGGTGTCGAGGTGGTCGTCGGTGTCGCTCAGGTGCCGCTCGATCTCCTCGAGACCGCCGTGGAGGTCGAGGTAGAGGCGGGCGTAGTAGAGGGAGCGGTTCTCGACCTGCCAGTCGTGGCGGGGGTCGTGGAGCACGCAGTGATTGAGGGCGGCGAGCGCTTCGGCGCGCGGCGCGGCGAGCGCGTGCAGCGTGCCGTCGCCGCGGCCCCTCTGCAGCAGGCCGAGCAAGGTGCCGCTCGGCGCTATGACTGGATCGAACATGGGGAGAGCCTCACATCAAGCTGTCGACGCAACCGGGGAGATCCGGGGAAATCCGGGCAAGGGGATGCCTAGGCCGCGCAGCAACATGTAGGGCCGCCCGTCGTCGTCTTCCGCTTGGTGTAGACCATCGTCCTGCCTCTCGTCGGTGGCCCCAGGGGAACTCCCGGATGAAGTCCGGGGTAGGGCCCGACGTCATGATGACCCACCCATTTCGCCACCGCGACCACATTTACGGCGTCCCTCCCGGCGGCCTTCCGGCAACCGGTCACCGGCCGCCGAAGAGCTCCAGGAGCTCTGTCTTCCCAAACATCTGCGCAGTATCCACGGCGGAGGGCGTACCTGCGGAAGGATCCGCTCCGCCGGCCAGCAGAACGCGGATGACATCGTCCTCGCCCTTGAAGACTGCACCGGCGAGCGGGGTCTGGCCGCGGTCGTTGGGACGGTCCGGCTCGGCGCCGCGGGCGAGCAGCGCCTCCACGGCGGAGGCGTGG
Source organism: Streptomyces sp. NBC_00306 (assembly GCF_036169555.1). Taxonomy (GTDB): domain Bacteria; phylum Actinomycetota; class Actinomycetes; order Streptomycetales; family Streptomycetaceae; genus Streptomyces; species Streptomyces achmelvichensis. Next base: position 1,227,950 of record NZ_CP108032.1, read on the forward strand.
CCGTGGTAGGCGGCGAGCATGACGAGGGTGTCACCGCGGTCGTTGGTGAGATTCGCGGGCACACCGGCGTCGACGTACGCGGCGAGCGTCTCGGTCTCGCCCTGCCGCGCCAGGTCGAAGACCTTGGTCGCGAGTTCGATCACCTCGGGATCCGGGGCTTCGCTCATCGGACGGACCGCCTCTCACTGCGTTGACCTGGGGCGCACGGCAAGAACAGCCGTACGAGTGAATCGTCAGAGTACTGCCCGGCGACCGGGACGGAGCGGCGCGCCCGAGGCATGGATCACCCATGAGGGAGGCACTGTGCCGTGCGAGCGCGGAGTGTGCCCCTCGAGCGGAGACCCGGCGTCCGCCAGTGGAGTGGAATCTTGGGATTTTCACCCATTTGCACCTTTTATCGCATAGATACTTCCTGTGAGGCTGGAAGTACTCAAGGTGACTGTCCCCTCACCCAGGAGAACTCATCATGATCCTGTCCATCTCAGGCGTCGTGCTGCTGCTCATCATCGTCTTCCTGTTCTTCAGGAAGGACGGCCTCAAGGCCTCCCACGCCGTCGTCTGCACCCTCTTCGGCTTCTTCCTTGCGGGCACGGCCATCGCCCCCAGCATCAAGGCCGGCAGCCAGAGCCTCGCCAGCCTGCTGGGCGGGATCAAGTTCTGACCACTCCCGCCCCCATCGGTACATCCGCATTCAGCACCCCCAGGAGACCCACGTGGCCCGGCGACCACTCCCCCGCATTCTGAGTAGCGGAACAGCGCAGATCGCCCGGAGCCGGGAGATCGCGCGCACGGCCGCCGACAACGCCACGGACGTACTCCATCCGCTGATCACGGTCTCCCGTGGTCTGCGGAAGCTGGCCGGACTGACCCGGCTGCGGTGGGCCGCCACACCCAAGGAACGGCGTGGTCCCACCCTGTTCCTGGTCGCGGGCGGCGTCCTGGTGGTCGCGCTCATCCCGTACGGGCCGCTTCTGGCCCTCATCTCGGTGATGGCCGCGGCCGCCTGGAAGGGACGGGTGCGCGAACCGGTGAAGACGGGGCCCGACGAGGCGGAGATCGGACGGCTCAAGGCGCTCTACGAAGCCCTGGTGCCCTACTTCTCGGTCCCCGACGACCCGGCCCCGCTCTTCGCCCACGGTGGCGACTGGTCAGGCGCCTTCAGTGAGTACGCCTTCGACGACGACGGCCGTCTGACCCGGCTGCACATCGCCTACCCGGCGTACTTCACAGACGGTGAGGCGCAGTCCCGCGACCGGATCGAGCAGCTTCTGCACGCCAAGTCCGGCCGCGGCCGGGAGTACCACTTCACCTGGGACGAGGAGGGCAACCGCCTCGTCATGAGCGTCCTGCCCGCCCTGTCCACGGCCATCGCCGCCCAGCGCTTCGTCACCGTCCCCGGCGAGACCGTGCTGGGCTTCACCGACGAGGGCGCCGTCCAGCGCACCGTGCCGGTGGCCCAGGGCGAGGAGACACGGGACGCGCCGCCGGTGATCTGGCGTACGGGTCCGCGCTCAACGGAGCCGCATCTGCTGGTGGTCGGCGAATCGGGCAGCGGCACCACGACCCTTCTCCGGTCCATCGCGCTCCAGGCGCTCCAGCACGGCGACGTGCTGATCGTCGAGGGCAGCGGCACCGGTGAGTACGCCTGCCTGACCGGACGCTCCGGTGTGCTGGCCGTCGAGTGCGGACTGGCCGGGGCGCTCGCCAGCCTGGAATGGGCCGCGCACGAGACCGAGCGCCGTCTGATCGCCGCGAACCGCGCCCGCCAGGCCGGGCAGTCCGTCCCCGAGGACACCAAGCGGCCGCTGTGGATCCTGGTGGACCGCCCGAGCATCTTCGGCCACCTCGCCGCGGCCGACGGGGACACCGAGCCCCAGCAGCTGCTCCAGGTGCCGCTGCGGCACGGCCGCGCCGCCCAGGTCACGGTCGTGGTGGCGGAGCAGTTCGACAGCCTGGACGCACTGACCGAGACCGTACGGACGCACACCCGCGGCCGCGTGGTGCTCGGCCCCGCGACCCCGGAACAGATCAGCACCGTGCTCGGGACGACGCCCCACACCACGCCGACGCCGGACGTCCCGCCCGGCCGCGGCTACGCACGGCTCGGCACCGGCCCGGTGCTGCGGCTCCAGGTGCCGGCGACCCCCGACCCGTACGACGACGCGACGAGCGAGGCACACCGCCAGGCCGTGCTGGAGCTGCTGCCCGAGTACATCGACGGGCGGGCGCCGGACGAGGCCGCGGAGCCGGTGGCGCAGGTGAAGAAGACGGAGAAGGCCGAGGCCGGGGCGCCCGACCCGGTACCGGCCGAGGGCTGACCCGGCCCGGACGGCCGCTGCCGGGAGGGGTCAGGCGACGAAGGTGCGCGGCGTTTCCGTGCCGGCCTTCGCCCCCGCCTCCACCAGTCGCGCGGCAGCGGCCAGCCGCGCGGCCGCCTCGTCGGCCACCGGCCCGCCGACCGTGAACGGCAGCCGGACGAAGCCCTCGAAGGCCCCGTCCACGCCGAAGCGCGGCCCCGACGGGACACGTACACCGACCCGTTCGCCGACCTCGGCGAGCCGGGAGCCGGACAGCCCGCCCGTCCGCACCCAGAGCGTGAGACCACCGCTCGGGACGGCGAACTCCCAGTCCGGCAGTTCCCGGCGCAGGGCGGTGACCAGCGCGTCGCGGTTCTCCCGGGCCTGATCGCGCCGGATGGAGACCGCCTGGTCCCAGCCGCCGGTGCGCATCAGCCAGTTCACGGCGAGCTGCTCCAGGACCGGGGTGCCCAGGTCCGCATAGGCGCGGGCGGCGACGAGCGAACGGATCACATCGGGTGCGGCCCGCACCCAGCCGATGCGCATGCCCGCCCAGAAGGCCTTACTGGCCGAGCCGACCGTGAGCACGGTGCTGCCCGCCGGGTCGAAGGCGCAGACGGGCCGCGGCATGTCGAGACCGTCGTCCAGGTGCAGCTCGGACATCGTCTCGTCGACGACGAGGACCGTGCCGGCGGAGCGGGCCGCGTCGACCAGCCGGCGGCGCTGGTCCTCGTCCGCGAGCGCGCCGGTGGGGTTGTGGAAGTCGGCCACGACGTAGGCGAGCCGGGGCGCCGCGTCCCGCAGCACCTGCCGCCACCGCGGCAGATCCCAGCCGCCCAGCCCCTCCTCCATCGCCACGGGCACGAGACGCGCCCCGGCCTCGCGCATCAGCTGGAGGATGTTGGCGTACGAGGGTGACTCGACGGCGACCCGCTCGCCGCGCCCGGCGAACAGATGGCAGATGGCGTCCATCGCGCCCATCGCGCCGGTGGTGACCATGATCTGTTCGGGCATGGTCGGGATGCCGCGCTCGGTGTAGCGGTCGGCGAGCATCTGCCGGAGGGCGGGAAGGCCCGCCGGGTAGTCGCCGTGGGTGTGGGCGTACGGCGGCAGTTCCTCCAGCGCTCCCTGGACGCCACGGGTCAACCACGGCTCGGGCGCGGGCAGGGCGGCGCAGCCCAGGTCGATCATGGAGCCGAGCGACTCGGGCGGCAGGGGCTCCAGGCCTCGCGCGGGCAGCGGATTCCCTGCCGGTACGGCGGTCCAGCTGCCCGCACCCCTGCGGGATTCGAGGAAGCCCTCGGCACGCAGCGCCTCGTAGGCGGCGGCGACCGTGGTGCGGCTGACGGAGAGGGACAGCGCGAGTTCGCGCTCCGCGGGGAGGCGGGCGGCGACGGGGACCCTGCCTTCGAGGACGAGCAGCCGGATACCGTCGGCGAGGGCCCGGTAGGCCGGCGGCTTACGGGTCCCGGGGCCGGCGGGGCGCGGCTGCTGGGAGGTGAGCTGCCGGGCGAGCTGGGCCGCGCCCACCGCAGAGGTCCACTGCGTCATGGAAGTCAGTCCACCTTCATCGAATTGGCCATGGTTGCCGGGTATGGCATAGCCACAGAGTGTCATGAGTCAGTCCACTATCACCAGAGGGGGCGTCATCGTGTCGGGGAAGTCCGCGCATCTCACTCGCCGGCTGTCGCAGCTGTACATCGGCCTCACCCTCTACGGGGTGAGTGCGGCACTGCTGGTGCGCGCCGGGCTCGGGCTCGAACCCTGGGGAGTGCTGCACCAGGGCCTGGCGGAGCGCACCGGTCTGACCATGGGCGTGATCTCGATCATCGTCGGCGCCGTGGTGCTGCTGCTGTGGGTCCCGATCCGGCAGCGGCCGGGCCTCGGCACCGTCTCGAACGTCTTCGTCGTCGGTCTGGCGATGGACGGCACGCTGGCGCTCGTCCCGGACGCCCACGGCCTGCCCGTCCGGATCACGCTCCTGATCGCGGGCATCGTGCTCAACGGGGTGGCGACCGGGCTCTACATCGCGGCGCGGTTCGGACCGGGCCCGCGGGACGGCCTGATGACCGGACTGCACCGGCTCACGGGGCGCTCGATCCGCCTGGTGCGTACGGCGATCGAGGTGGCCGTGGTGGCGACGGGCTTCGTGCTGGGCGGCTCGGTCGGCATCGGCACGATCGCCTACGCCCTGGCCATCGGCCCGCTCGCGCAGCTGTTCCTGCGCGTCTTCGCCATCTCCGATCAGGACGCCGGCAGCACGGTCTTCGCCGGCGCGACACCCGGACGGGCGATACTGCGGAAGTGAACCGCGTACTCCACCCCTATCTCGACCACCCCTCCGTGCTGCCGTTCGCCCATCGCGGCGGCACGGCGGACGGGATCGAGAACACCACCGCAGCGTTCCGCCGGGCGGCCGGTCTCGGCTACCGCTACTTCGAGACGGATGTGCACACCACGGCCGACGGCAAGCTGGTCGCGTTCCACGACTCGACGCTGGACCGGCTGACGGACGCGAAGGGCCGGATCTCGGACCTGCCGTGGAGCGAGATCCAGCAGGCGAAGGTGGCCGGCAAGGAGCCGCTGCCGCTGTTCGAGGAGCTGCTGGAGGAATTCCCCGAGGCCCGCTGGAACATCGACATCAAGGCGGAGCCCGCGCTGGTGCCGCTGGTGGATCTGGTGCGCCGGGCCGGCGCCTGGGACCGGGTCTGCATCGGCTCCTTCTCCGAGGGCCGGGTGGCCCGGGCGATGCGCCTCGCGGGTCCGCGGCTCGCCACGTCGTACGGCGTGCGGGGTGTGGTGGGTCTGCGGCTGCGGTCGTTCGGCATTCCGGCGGCGGTACGGATGGGCGCCGTGTGCGCGCAGGTACCGGAGTCCCAGGGCGGGGTGCGCGTGGTGGACCGCCGCTTCGTGCGGTCGGCTCACGACCGCGGTCTTCAGGTGCACGTCTGGACCGTCAACGACGCGGATCGGATGGCAGCGCTCCTGGACCTCGGAGTGGATGGCATCATGACCGATCATCTGGAGACGTTGCGCACGGTACTGACGGACCGGGGAGTCTGGGTCTGACCCGCGCGTCTGCACCACGGGCGAGCGAGGGGGCGGGCGTGACGACCGACATCGCGCAGGAGGCGACGGGGGCGGGCGACCGCCGGCGCGAGCAACGAGGCTGGTTCTTCTACGACTTCGCGTGCTCCGTCTACTCGACGAGTGTGCTCACCGTCTTCCTCGGCCCGTATCTGACGTCGGTGGCGAAGGCCGCGGCCGACGCGGACGGCTTCGTGCATCCCCTCGGCATCCCGATACGCGCCGGATCGGTGTTCGCCTACGCGGTCTCCGCGTCCGTGGTGCTGGCCGTGCTGCTGATGCCGATGGCGGGAGCGTGGGCGGACCGCACCGGGCGGAAGAAGCCGCTGCTGGCCGTGGCCGCCTATGTCGGTGCGACGGCCACGACGGCCATGTTCCTCGTGGGCGGCGACCGCTATCTGCTGGGCGCGTTTCTGCTGATCGTCGCGAACGCCTCGCTGTCGGTCTCGATGGTCCTCTACAACGCCTATCTGCCGCAGATCGCCGAGCCGGACGAACGCGACGCGGTCTCGTCGCGCGGCTGGGCCTTCGGCTACACCTCCGGCGCCCTGGTCCTGGTGCTCAATCTGATCGTCTACTCGGGCCATGAGTCGTTCGGCCTCTCCGAATCCGCCGCGGTACGGATCTGCCTGGCGTCGGCCGGTGTGTGGTGGGGCGCTTTCACGCTGGTTCCGCTGCGACGTCTGCGGGACCGGCGGATCGCGCCGGGCGGCGAGGGAGCGGTCGGATCGGGCTGGCGGCAGCTGGTGGCGACCCTCAAGGACATGCGGAAGCATCCGCTGACGATGTCGTTCCTGCTGGCGTATCTCATCTACAACGACGGCATCCAGACGGTCATCTCGCAGGCCTCGATCTACGGTTCGGAGGAGCTGGAACTCGACCAGACGACACTGATCGTCGCGGTTCTGCTGGTGCAGGTGCTGGCCGTGGCGGGTGCCCTCGGAATGGGACGGCTGGCCAGAACACACGGGGCCAAGCGGACGATTCTCGGTTCGCTCGGAGTGTGGGCCGTGATCCTGGCGGCCGGGTTCTTCCTTCCGGCCAGGGCTCCGCTGTGGTTCTTCGCGCTCGCCGCGGCGATCGGGCTCGTCCTCGGCGGCAGCCAGGCCCTGTCGAGGTCGCTCTTCTCACACCTGGTGCCCCGCGGCAAGGAGGCGGAGTACTTCTCGGCGTACGAGATGAGCGACCGCGGTCTGAGCTGGCTCGGACCGCTGGTCTTCGGCCTCGCGTACCAGCTGACCGGGAGTTATCGGGACGCGATCATCTCTTTGGTGGTCTTCTTCGCGCTGGGTTTCGTCCTGCTCGCCCGGGTACCCGTACGCCGTGCGGTGGCAGCCGCGGGCAACCCCGTGCCGGAACGGATTTAGACGTTGAAGTGAAAGGCCGGTAGTGTACGCCTTTGGCCTGCCAGGCGGACCGTTACTGCGAGCTGAAGAAGTGAAATCACTGGGTGACACTTCCTGTCAGATGTGACAAACCGGGCACTGGTGGGTACCCCAACCAATGGGATACCAGCGGCACGACGGGCGACGCATGACCCGGAACGGGAATCTTTACCGCCGACCGGACGTTGACCGGATGACGACGACAGCGACACCTGTCCTGTGGGCGACAAGCCCGGGAGGCACGATTCATGAGTGAGCGAGCTCTCCGCGGCACGCGCCTCGTGGTTACCAGCTACGAGACGGACCGCGGCATCGATCTGGCCCCGCGCCAGGCGGTGGAGTACGCATGCCAGAACGGACATCGGTTTGAGATGCCGTTCTCGGTCGAGGCGGAAATTCCGCCGGAGTGGGAGTGCAAGGCGTGCGGCGCCCAGGCACTCCTGGTCGACGGGGATGGCCCCGAGGAGAAGAAGGGCAAGCCGGCGCGAACGCACTGGGACATGCTCATGGAGCGGCGTACCCGCGAGGAGCTCGAGGAGGTGCTGGCCGAGAGGCTGGCCGTCCTGCGCTCCGGTGCCATGAACATCGCCGTGCACCCGCGGGACAGCCGGAAGTCTGCCTGATCCGCCTGACCGCGTACACCGCATCGCACCATCTGGCGCCACCTACAACAGCATGACGCACGACAAGAGCCGCGGGCCGTCTCACCGACCAGGTGAGACGGCCCGCGGCTCTGCTGTCTTCGGGGTCCGAGGCGGGCCACTCGGTGCGGGTCCGGAGAGGCGCGGCTCAGGCTCGCAGCGGGCGTGCACCCGGCCGCGGCCGCACGCACACGCCGCTTGCGAACCCGTCGCCCCTCACCAGGTGCCGCTCAGGGCGTGAGCGGCGGCCTCGGGCGATCGCCACGCTCGCCCTCGTGTCCGCCCGCCGAATGCCCCGCGTCCTGGCGGATGACCTCACCCTGCACGATCTTGCCGTCGGGGCGGTGCATACGGGCCTGCTGGAAGGCGTCTCCCAGGCTGCCGGGTCCCGCTGCCCGCATACGGCGCTCGAGGGACCGCTCCGCGCGGCGCCCGAGGTACGAGCGGACGGGCGGCACCAGCAGGACCAGGCCCACCACGTCGGAGATCAGGCCGGGCAGCATGATCAGCAGTCCGCCGAGCATCAGGAAGCCGTTGCCGGTGCTGCCGCTCTCCGGGGGCGGCGTCTGGCCGTTCTGCTGCCTCTGCACGGTCTCGGTGAGATTGCGGAAGGCCCGCCGGCCGGCGCGCTTCACCACGGCGCCGCCGACGATGCCGGCGGCGATCAGCAGGGCGAGGACGGTCCATCCCCCGGCCGCCCCGGCGACCAGGGTCAGCAGCCAGATCTCGAGCACCAGCCAGGCGGCAACGGCGAGGGGAACCAGATTGCGGGCGCGTGAGCGCTTGGGGGCTGTAGGGGGCATAGCGCCGGTCGTCATGCTCCCAGTGTGCCTGGGAGCCCGCCGGAGTGGCGTAAGCGGGTGATCAAGAAGATCGCGGTCCGGACGGGCGGGTCATCGGGCCGTCGCCGCTACGAGGATTTACGGCCGAGGAGACGATTGGTCCGGTCGCCGACGCCCCACGCGGTGACGCGCCACAGCGCCTCGACCACGATGTCGCGGTTCATCTTGGAGTCGCCGAGCTCCCGCTCGACGAACGTGATGGGCACCTCGACCACGTGGTAGCCCTCGGCCACCGCACGGCGGGCGAGATCCACCTGGAAGCAGTAGCCCTGGGAGGCGACCTCGCCGAGTCCGAGCCCCTTCAGCGTCTCGGCCCTGAAGGCGCGGAAGCCGCCCGTGACGTCGCGGATCGGGACGCCGAGGAGAAGGCGGGAGTAGGTGCTGCCGCCGCGGGACAGGAACTCGCGGTACTTGGGCCAGTTGACGACCCGGCCGCCGGGCACCCAGCGCGAACCGAGCACCAGATCGGCGCCCTTGAGCGCGGTCAGCAGCCGGGGCAGTTCCTCGGGCTGGTGCGAGCCGTCGGCGTCCATCTCGATCAGCACGCCGTAGCCGTGCTCCATGCCCCAGGCGAAGCCGGCGAGGTAGGCGGCGCCGAGGCCTTCCTTGCCCTTGCGGTGCAGGACATGCACCTGCTCGTCGTGGCCCGAGAGTTCGTCCGCGATCTTGCCGGTGCCGTCGGGGCTGTTGTCATCGGCGACGAGGATGTCCACGTCGGGCACTGCCTCGCGCACCCGGGAGACGATCGTCTTGATGTTCTCGGCCTCGTTGTAGGTCGGGATGATCACCAAGGATCTGCCGAGCGGTTCGTACCGCCTCCCCTGGGCTTCGCCTTGGGTAGACCCAGCGCCGTCGTTCACTACTGCCCCTTAATGTCCGTGCACAGAGCCCCACCATAGCGATCGTGCGGCGCGAGCCTGCGGCGGCACGGACCTGGGGTGTCGTGGGCCGTGCGGCGGGGAGAGACAGCGGGTGCGGATCAGGGCCCGGCGTCCTTCGGGCCGACCTGGGACCCGCTGGCTGCGGGTCGACCGAGAGCCGTTGTCTACTGAACGCCGGGCCCTACCCGGGTCGCACCTGCCGGCCGGCTGAAACCTTCCCTCGCCCCCGAGGCGCGGGCGCTGGACCTGGCTCCCAGTGGCAGTGCACCGGTGCGGTGCTCTGCCCCATGGCCCAGCGGCGTTCGACGACTGGGGGGAAGTTCTCCGGTCGGACGTCCTGTGGTGGACTCGGCCGAACCTACCGGCCGGTGGGCGCTCCGTGTCAACAGTCGTGCGATCTGCGCGATTTGCGCAATTCCGCAGGTCGGAGCCGAAGATCCGCAGGTCGTGGCCGAACCTCGAACGCACCGGTCGGCGGTACGAAATGTCCGGACGTCACTCTTTCGGCCGCTCAAAGATCGTTTGTCCGGATACCACCGTTCGCAGACAGACCGGCAGCTCGGTGCCCGGGGTGAGGTCGGGCAGGCCCGGAGTGCCGGAGCGCGGGTCCGTCGACCAACGGGCGACGCGGTCGTCGGGCGCCTGGACGATCAGTTCGCCGGTGTGCCACAGGGCGTAGTCGGCCGGTGCCCCGGGGACCAGGACACCCGCGTCGTCGCGCCCCACGGCCCGCCAGCCGCCCCGGGTGTGGGCGGTGAAGGCGGCCCGTACGGACACCCGGTGCTCGGCGGTGCGGTGGAAGGCCGCGGCGCGGATGGTGCCCCAGGGGTCGAGCGGCGTGACGGGGGCGTCGGAGCCGAGGGCGAGCGGGACGCCCGCGCGCAGCAGGGCCGCGTACGGGTTGAGGGTGCGGGCCCGCTCCACACCGAGGCGCTCGGCGTACATGCCGTCGTCGCCGCCCCAGGCCGCGTCGAAGGCGGGCTGCACGGAGGCGGTGAGGCCGAACTCGGCGAAGGCGGCGATGGTTTCGGGGGTCAGCATCTCGGCGTGCTCGACGCGGTGCCTGGCGGCGCGGACGCGGGCGAGGCCGAGCGTGTCGGCGACGGCCCGGATGCCGTCCACGACGGTGGTGAGAGCGGCGTCGCCGATGGCGTGGAAGCCGGCCTGAAGCCCGGCCTCGGTGCAGGCGGCGACATGGGTGGCGACGGCCTGGACGTCCAGGTGCGGGGTTCCGGTGTGGGCGGCGTCGGCATAGGGGGTGTGGAGGCAGGCGGTGTGGGAGCCGAGGGAGCCATCGACGAACAGATCGCCGGCGGCCCCTGCCGCTCCGAGTTCCCTGATGCGCAGTGCGTCCTTCTCGTCGGCCACGCGTTCGGCCCAGTAGCCGACGACCCGCGGCACCGCTCCGCCGCGGGCGAGTGCGAGCAGACCGGTGAAGTCGTCCTCGTCCGAGATGTCGGGCCCGGCGCACTCGTGCACGGTGCCGATGCCGAGGGACGCGGCGTGGTCCAGCGCGGCCCGCTGGGCGGCTTCGCGCTGGGCGGGAGCGATGGCGGCATGGGCGGCGGCCCGCACGGCGTGGTGGGCGGCGCCCGTGAGCGGTTCGCCCGGGTGGTAGCCGGACAGACCGGTCACCGAGGGGACGAGATCGAGCAGCGCGGTGGTCACCACGGCGGAGTGGACGTCGATACGCGGCAGGTAGAGCGGGCGGCCGCCGGCCGCCTCGTCGAGCTCGGCGCGGGAGGGGTGACGCCGTTCGGGCCAGCGGGCGCTGTCCCAGCCGTGGCCGAGGAGGACGGCCGCACCAGGGTGTGCCGCACTGTGCTCGCGCACGAGACGCAGGGCGTCTGCGAGGGTGGCCGCGCCCGAGAGGTCGAGCCCGGTGAGCGCGAGGCCGGTGGCCGTGGTGTGCACATGGGCGTCGGTGAACGCCGGGGTGACGAGGGCCCCTTCGAGGTCGACGATCTCGTCGACCCCGTCGGCGAAGCCGTCGGCCGCCCCCTCGGAGCCCACCCAGGCGATGTGGCCTCGTTCGACGACCATCGCGGTGGCGAAGGGGTCGGCGGGGCTGTGGACTTCTCCGCCGCGCAGCAGGACGGTGCGGTCTTCGGCGCGGGGGGCGGTGCTCTCGGTCATGGGACCAGCCTAGATACGCGGCGGGCGTGCCTCGTACGGGGTCGACAGGACGACCGTGGTGCGGGTGGAGACGCCGGAGAGGGTGCGGATGCGGGCGAGCAGGTGCTCGAGGTCGTGCGGGGTGGAAACACGCACCTTGAGGATGTAGTTCTCGTCCCCGGCGACGCTGTGGCAGGCCTCGATCTCGGGTACGTCCGCGAGCCGTTCGGCGATGTCGTCGGGGGCGCTGGGGTCGAACGGTTTGACCGAGATGAAGGCGGTGATCGGGAGCCCGACCGACTCGGGGTCGACGACCGCCGCGTATCCGCGGATGACGCCGCGCTGTTCGAGACGGCGGACGCGCTGGTGCACCGCCGATGTGGACAGGCCGGTGGCCTTGCCCAGGTCGGTGTAGCTCATCCGCCCGTCCTTGACGAGCAACTCCACGATCTGACGATCCAGCTCCTCCATGCGGATCAACCTAATTGCCCAGGTGGCTTCCGGCACAGCCGAAAGAGGCATGCGAGGGCACCTGCGGGGGCCATGTGACGAACACCACAGTCCCGGCGGCGCCTCCGCCGTGACCGCACGGTTACCTGCCGGGCGCGTGGGGAAGTGCTTGCTGTGGTCGAGGCCGCACGTGCCTGGTCGGCCCACCCGAGGGGGAGATCTCCATGCAGAGTGTCAAGAACACCGGCCGTACCGAACCGGAGCCCGTTGATCCGGCTGAGCCCGCCGAGATGGACGAGCTGGACGCGTACGACACCTACGAGATGTACCGGGTGATCTGCCCGGACTGCGTGCAGCCGATCGCACTGCTGGCCGACGAGGACGTCCTTCCGGAGCACGCGCTGTGCCCGACTCCGTGGAACCCGTTCGGGCTCACCGTGTGCACCGGCACCGGCCGGCCCGCCTCGCAGGCGAGCGCCGCGGACGAATCGCTGGAGGTCCAGGAGCAGGACACCGCACTGTTGTTGACGCTGCCTCAGGGCCTGGACTGGCGGATGCAGCCCTTCTCGCACGTCGGCGGCCCGGGCTCGCGTCCGGTGCGGATCCCGTCCATGCGCCGCCGCGTCTGAGGTCGGTTCCGGGGTTCCCGGCCGGAGTCGTAACGCGCAGCACCTGACGGACAGTTCGGGCTGCGCGCGGCCGGACGGCCGGGTCCCGTCGACCGCACCGTCGTTCTCCGGCCCCCGCACGGCCGCGAGAAGACGCTGAACTCCTTTGCCACGTAAGAGAGTTGCCTTGCCGCGCCGCACCGCACCGCACTTCGGCGCTCGCGGTGAATCAGTGGCGGGAACACGGCACTTGACGGGTTCGGGCCTGTGCGCTCCGTCCGTCCGCTCCCCGCCCGCGTGTTTACGTGGGACCACCCGCAGGCCGCTCGGGCGCGGCCCGCTGCCGGTGGAAGGAGCAGGCAGATGACGCGCAGACGGACGGCCACGGTGCTCGGTGCGCTCGCGACGGCGGCGACGCTGACGCTCGCGGTTCCGAACTCCGCGTACGCGGCCCAGGGCACACTGATCATCAACCGGGTCGCGTACGAGAATCCGAGCGGGTGTTACCCGGTCACCTGGTTCCCGTCCTCGATCACCAACAGGACCAACGCGACGGCCACGGTGTGGACCGGCTTCGACTGCCGGGGGACCATCGACGCGATCGTGTACCCCGGCCGGTCCCACTACACGGAGATGGCCCACAGCGTCTCCATCCGCTGACGCCGCCCGGGGAGTATCCGCAAGGTGTCGTCGTCCGCCCGGACCGGACGAGACCTCGCGGACCCGGCCCGACGTCGCCGACGCCGCCGCGGCCCGCCCGGGAGCGGTCCGCGGCGCGATCGGTTCAGCGGGTCTCGGGACCGGCCAGGTGGCGGGCAATGACCATGCGCTGGATCTGGTTGGTGCCCTCGACGATCTGCAGGACCTTGGCCTCGCGCATGTAGCGCTCGACGGGGAAGTCCAGGGTGTAGCCGTAGCCGCCGAGGACCTGCACGGCGTCGGTCGTCACGCTCATCGCCGTGTCCGTGCAGAAGAGCTTCGCCATGGCGGCCTCGCGGGAGAAGGGGCGTCCCGCGTCCCGCAGCCGGGCGGCCGCCAGATACAGCGAGCGGCCCGCCTCGATCCGGGTGGCCATGTCGGCCAGCATGAAGCGCAGCCCCTGGAAGTCGGCGATGGGCCGGCCGAACTGAAGACGCCCGGTGGCGTACGAGACGGCCTCGTCGAGCGCGGCCTGCGCGACACCGATGGCGCACGCGGCGATGCCGAGACGGCCCGAGTCCAGGGCCGAGAGCGCGATCGCGAAGCCCTGCCCCTCGTCGCCGATCCGGCGGGCGTCGGAGACCCGGACGCCGTCGAAGTTGATCTGGGCGGTGGGCGAGCCCTTCATGCCCATCTTCTTCTCGGGCGCGGCCGCGTTCAGGCCGTCGGCGTCGCCCGGCACCAGGAAGGCCGTGATGCCGCGAGCACCTTCCCCGCCCGTCCGGGCGAGCACGGTGCAGAAGTCGGCGATCCCGCCGTGCGTGATCCAGGCCTTCGTACCGGTGATCACCCAGTCGTCACCGTCGCGGACGGCCTTGGTGCGCAGGGAGGCGGCATCCGAGCCGGACGAGGGCTCCGACAGGCAGTAGGCGCCGAGCAGTCCGCCGCCGAGCATGGCGGGCAGGTGGTCGCTCTGCTGCTGCTTGCTGCCGTAGCCGGCCAGTGCGTGGCAGGAGAGGGAGTGCACGCTGACGCCGAGGCCCACGGTGAGCCGGGCGGCGGCGAGTTCCTCCAGGACCTGGAGGTAGACCTCGTACGGCTGGTCCCCGCCGCCGTATTCGCTGTCGTAGGGAAGGCCGAGCAGACCTGACTCGGACAGGAGGGTGAAGAGCTCGCGGGGGAAGTGTCCCGCCTCCTCCTCCTCGGCCGCCCGTGGAGCGATCTCCCGCTCGATGATGTCGCGCACCAGGGCGATGAGATCCCTGGACTCCTCGGTGGGCAGTTGACGTTCCACCGGCTGCGGGGCGCGGTCGGGCATTGCGGCGCTCTCCTCCCTGTCGGGCGATGCGGCGGTCGCGCGCGAAGGGTGTGTGCGCGCCGCCGGGTCTTCCTGCCAGGCCGATGCTGCCTTTCCGGGTCACGGATGTGGGCTGGACGGCGGCTGTGGCGGGTTGAGTATGCCCGATCAGCGGGCTTCCGTCACGGGTGGAGCCGTCCGGCCCGGCCACCGCTCCCCTGCACGGGAACTTGGTCCGAACCATTGACCCAATGGTCTAGTCCTTCTACCGTTCCTGCAACGCGTACCGCGTTCATGTCAAAAGAGTCAGACGGTCGACAGCAGTCCCCCCACGTGTTCGCCTCCCCCACGAGGAGACCAGATGTCCGGTCCACACCGTCCCCGTGCCCGCCTGAGGGCCCTGATCGCCGCCGCCTGTACCGCCGCGCTCGGAGCGACCCTGCTGACGGGTGCCCATGCCGCAGCCGCGGGCGGAAGCGCCCCGCAGCAGAAGACGTCGACGACGGCCGCCGCCCCGGCCTCCGCCGGCAGCAAGGTGATCGGGTACTTCACCGAATGGGGCGTCTACGACCGCAACTACCACGTCAAGAACATCCAGACGTCGGGGTCGGCCGCCAAGCTGACGCATATCAACTACGCCTTCGGCAACGTCCAGGGCGGCAAGTGCACCGTCGGCGACGCGTTCGCCGACTACGAGAAGTCCTACACCGCCGCCCAGAGCGTGGACGGTGTCGCCGACACCTGGGACCAGCCGCTGCGCGGCAGCTTCAACCAGCTGCGCAAGCTCAAGAAGCTGCATCCGAATCTGAAGATCCTCTGGTCTTTCGGCGGCTGGACCTGGTCCGGCGGCTTCGGCCAGGCCGCCGCGAACCCGGCGGCCTTCGCCGACTCCTGCTACAAGCTCGTCGAGGACCCGCGCTGGGCCGATGTCTTCGACGGCATCGACATCGACTGGGAGTACCCCAACTCCTGCGGTCTTACGTGCGACACCAGCGGGCGCGAGTCCTTCAAGAACCTGATGTCGGCGCTGCGCACCAAGTTCGGCGGATCGAACCTGGTGACCGCCGCCATCACCGCGGACGCCTCGTCCGGCGGCAAGATCGACGCGGCCAACTACGCGGGAGCCGCTCAGTACGTCGACTGGTACAACCCGATGACATACGACTTCTTCGGTGCCTGGGCCGCGCAGGGCCCGACGGCGCCGCACTCGCCGCTCACGTCCTACAGCGGCATCCCGCAGCAGGGCTTCAACAGTGACGCGGCGATCCAGAAGCTGAAGTCCCTCGGCGTTCCCGCCTCCAAGCTGCTGCTCGGCATCGGCTTCTACGGACGCGGCTGGACCGGCGTGACCCAGAAGGCGCCCGGCGGCACGGCGACGGGACCCGCGCCCGGCAAGTACGAAGCGGGTATCGACGACTACAAGGAACTGAAGGCCAAGTGCCCGGCCAACGGGACGGTCGCCGGCACCGCGTACGCGCACTGCGGCAACCAGTGGTGGAGCTACGACACCCCCGCCACCATCACCGGCAAGATGAACTACAAGAACCAGCAGGGCCTGGGAGGCACCTTCTTCTGGGAGCTCAGCGGTGACACCGCCAACGGCGAGCTGATCAAGGCCATCAGCTAGGGGCGACGACCGACAGCGGGGCGGGGAGCCGGTCGGGCTCCCCGCCCCGCTGACATGTTCGGGACGCCCGGTCGGGCCCGGAACCGCGCCGCCAGGTCCGAACGCCCCAGGTCAGGCCTGGACCGCGGTGTCCTGCGGATACGGCGGCGGCACATGTTCGCGCGGCGGCTGCGGGCACTTCGGCTCGAACTCCTCGATGGTGCCGAGGGTGGCCCGGAGCTGTCGCATCAGCAGGGCGCAGACGAGCTCCCGTTCCAGCTCCTGGTGCGCGAGCCAGTCGAGGGTGATCTGCTCGACGCTGCTGAGCCAGCCGAGCAGCGCGAGCCGGGCGATCATGGGAATGTCCCGTCTGCCGTACGCACCCTCGGCGATGGTCGCGATCAGTTCCTCGCGCACCGCCCCGCGTATGGACTGCACCTCGGTGTCGAAGCCGACGCCACCGGTGACGATGGTGCGGAACGCGGCCTCGTGGTGCTGGGCGTAGCGCAGATAGCCCTCGACGGTGCGCTGCACCCGCTGGGCGCGCGGCAGTTCGGTGTCGCTCGCCGCGCCGGAGACGAGATCGGCCACCGAGTCCTCGATGATCGCGAGGTAGTAGCCGCGTTTGCTCTTGAAGTAGTAGTAGATCAAACCCTTGGCGACACCGGCGTGTTTCGCGATGTCGTCCATCGACAGCGCGTCATAGGACGTGTCGGCGAACAACTTCCGCCCGGTTGCGATGAGTTCAACGCGGCGCACCTGGGATCGTTCGGTCGCACCGCGTTGTTGACTATTATTCAAATTGCGCCCTAGTCTCCAACTGCCACAGGATTCCCGCAGTATGGCAGACCAGCGCAGCGGCTAGATCAGGCCGATCTGGGTCACGAGCATGGCGAACACGACGACGAGGGTCCAGCCGAGAATGTGCTCGAGGAGGTTCGAGTCCTCGTCGGGGCCGCCGGTGCGGGTCCGGGCACGGTCTGCGGTGGTCGCGGAAGAAGTCATGGGGCATCTCGCTCGGTCGGGCTGACAGGTGTACGTCCCCCCGGGTGACCCGACCACAGTGCCAAAGACCGGGGCCCCGACGGTAGAGACGTACGTCACTGCCCCCGGGGCCCGGTCCGCGCCTCAGTGGATGCCGAAGGCCTCCAGCGCCTTGCGCTGAGCGGCCGTCGGGCGCTCCGGCCAGTAGAGGTAGCAGACGCCCCCTGTGCCGGAGGACACGTTCCCGCTCGCGTTGTACCGCTTCGTCCGCAGCCAGATGTTCTCCCACTCGCGGCGGCGGTAGACCCTGCGTACGGCCGCGTTGCCCGGCGACGCGGGGTCGTTCGCGATCACATCGCCCGCGGCTGTGAACCCGATCACGGTCATCAGATGACCGGCGGTGCCGTAGCCCGCGCCCGTCAGCTCCTCCTTGAGGAACGACTGCGACGTTATGGCCGGGATTCCCGCGCGTACCAGCGTCTCCAGGTCGGCCAGCGAGGACAGCCGGGTGACGACCGCGTTCATCTCCGGGTAGGTCGCCGCGTACGCGGCGTTGAACGGCCAGTTCCCGCAGCCGTTGTACTGGTGGTCGAAGGTGAAACGGGCCGCGTGGCAGACCTGCGGATCGTCGAAGGCCGGGTTGACCCAGGCGAGGTCCGCCGGGGACGGCTTCCGGCCCCAGTACTCGATGATCATCTGCGAGGAGGTGGGGCTGCACCAGGCCTCGCCGCCGTTGTCGTACTCGGGGTACTGGCCGACGTGCGTGTTCTGCGAGTAGCGCGGCACGGCCAGCTCGCGTGCGAGCTTCGGGGCGGAGGCAGGGACGGTGAACCGGTCGGGAACGTCCGAGGCCATCGCACCGAGCCGCCAGACCGTGGGCGTCAGCCCGGTGCCGGGCTTGCGGTGGAGCCTGAGCCGCAGCTGGTAGGCCGCCAGGCGCAGACCGCTCGCCGCGTCATCGATCGAAAAGGTGTCGGTCCAGATGGAGGCCTTGCCGTCGGTCTGGCCGTCGACCGAGGTCCGCCGGATGTCCCCGTCGCCCGTCGCCCAGCGGCCCATCACGAACCAGGGACCGATGGTGCCGTCGGAGTAGTGGCCGCGCAGGTCGACCTGGAGCCAGGTGCCGGCCGGGGTGTGCGCGTTCCAGGAGGCCACGAGCTCCGTCGCGGGCACCCGGGCGCGGTGGACGGGCGAGGTCCAGGTGGCGTAGTCCCAGGCGGCGGTCTTCCCGGTGTGCGGGTCGGTGTAGTCGACGCGGCCGGCGGGGGCTGCGATCACGACGCCGGGACGGCTGCCGGCGACCGCCCCGGTACCGGCGGCCGTGCCGCTGCGCCAGTCGGTATACGTCGCCCAGAACCGGTTGTCGACGAACGGAATCGTTCCTGCACCTTTCCGAGCCGCATGACCGGGCACGGCACCATGTCGCGCCCGGGGTGCGGTGGCCGCGACGGCCGACGAGGACAGGACGCCCGCTCCCGCCGCTGCCGCGATCGCGGCGCCGAGCACGGTTCTGCGGGAAGTGGCTCTGGCCATGGGACTCCCAAGTCGGTGCCTGCAGTGGGGTCACTATTACGGGTCCCTGCCAAGTTCTGCCAGCATCCCGGCATCGCGTCGCGCCACCAATATTGGTCTTGTCCTTTGGGAGTTCTCCGAATCGGTGCGGAGGGAGTGGCCTGCGGCATTCCACCGGGCCCTCGTAGGGTTGCCGGATGGACGATCTCGAACAGCTGACTTTGGCCCTGCGGGCATTGCCGCCTTCCTGCGGGCCGGTGCGGCTGATCGCCGTGGACGGCCACGCCGGATCGGGCAAGAGCACCTTCGCCGCGCGTCTCGCGGAAGTCCTCGGGAGCGGGGTGCCGGTGCTGCATCTCGACGATCTGGCGAGCCACGAGGAGTTCTTCGACTGGACGGACCGGATGCTCGGCCAGGTCGTCGACCCGCTCTCGCGGGGCGAGGAGGCGCGCTACGAGCCGTACGACTGGGTCGACCGCCGCTTCACCTCGGCGCGGACACTCGCACCGGCTCCGGTGGTGCTGGTCGAGGGCGTGGGCGCCGGCCGGCGGGCGCTGCGCCCTCATCTGGCATGGCTGTTCTGGATGGACAAGGACGCCGACAGCTCCTGGCAGCGCGGCCGTCAGCGGGACGGGGATGCGCTTTCGGCCTTCTGGGACGACTGGACGACGGCGGAGACTCGCCATTTCCTGACCGACCCCTCGTATTCATTCGCGAATTCCCTGGTACGCGAGTGTTCCGAGGGATATGAGGTGCTGCCGAGGCCTTCTGCGACAGCACGATTGAACGGAATCATCACAGAGGGTCACCGGATTTCACCCCCATACTGAGCAGTCGGAAATCCGCCTCAAGAGTGCTCCAACTCTTCTTGACCGACGGGGCGTACAGGTCTTACGTTTCCAATGTGCGGCTTTCCGGAGTCGCCGCAGACGCGAAGCCCCCGGTTGTTCCCCCGTGATCGGGGGCTTCGTTCTGCCCTCTCCCCCACTTCACCGGCGCGTCACCCCACCCTTCGCTCACCCTGGGTCACCGCCAAGGGATCATTTGTGGTGCCCTTAGGCGCAACCCCTCTGCGCAGGTACGATGCACCTCGGTGGGGTCAATTCCCGTCCACGGCAAGGCGGTTCAGTGCATTGCCCACGGTCGTCCTCCCGGCGCCGGGGGTCCGGGGGCTCCCCCCGGAAAACACAGCACAGGTGCACTTTGTGGGGGACCTGATGGACATCGGCACTCAGGGCGCACCGGCCCCGGCCGACCTCGCCTGGGTGCGCGGCGTGGACGCCTACACCATGGGGGCCTACCCCCAGGCGGAGGAGGAGTTCCGCAGCGCCGTGCGGCTCGACCCCGGGATGGCCGACGGCTGGCTCGGACTCCATGCGCTGCGCGTCGACACCACGACCGCGTTGCTGCGCATGTACCGCAACCGCGAACGCTTCGGCGAGCAGCGCGCCCGCCACCGCCGCACGCTCAACTCCTGGTACTGGCTGGGCTGGTGGGTCCAGCCCGTGCTGGAGAGCCCGCGCGATCTCCTGCTGGCGCACGCCTCCCACTGGCTGGACGGCCGCCATGTGCCCGAGCTCGACCGGGCGCTCGCCGGACTGCCGCCGGTCGACGCCGATCCGCAGGTCCGGTTTCTGCACGCCTGCCGCGCCTATCTGGTCAAGGACTGGGAGCAGCTCGTGCGCCACACCGAGCCGCTGGTCAACGATCCGGTGCTGGGCATCGAGGCAGGTCTCTTCGGCGGCATGGCCCGGGTGCGTCTGGAGATGTACGGACAGGCCGAGCCGCTGCTGTCGGCCGCGCTGATGCGCTGCCGCAGCGAGCAGCCGCAGCGCAAGGAGCTGCGGTACTGGCTGGCGCGCGCCCACGAGGGCACCGGGCGCAGCGCGGCCGCGCTGCCGCTGTACCGGGCGGTGCACCGTATCGACCCGGCGTTCATGGACACCTCGGCCCGGCTCGCCGCAATCGCCGAGTACGACGGGATGGACGGCTTCGACGACTCGGCCGGGCTCGCCGTCTCCCTCGCCGGCTACGGCCAGGACGCGGTGGACGCACAGGCGGAGGGCGAAGGCTCCCCGGCCGCCGACGCCCGTATCGGCATCGATCCGCAGACCCAGCTGCCCGGCTCGGTGCCCGCCGCACCGCCCGAGACCATCCGCCACCGGGCAGCAATGCCCGCCCAGCCGGCGCCGCCGCTCTTCCCGGCCGGCCCCACCGACCCGGACCTGCTCGCCGACGCGCTCGCCGAGCTGGACCGGATGGTGGGTCTGGAACCGGTGAAGCGGCAGGTCAACGCCTTGTCGGCGCAGCTGAAGATGGCGAGACTGCGGGCAGGCCAAGGCCTGCCCGTACAGCCGCCGAAGCGCCACTTCGTCTTCTCCGGCCCCTCCGGGACCGGCAAGACCACCGTGGCCCGCATCCTCGGCCGGGTCTTCTACGCGCTGGGGCTGCTCGGCGGTGATCATCTGGTGGAGGCCCAACGGTCCGATCTGGTGGGCGAGTTCCTGGGCCAGACGGCGGTGAAGGCCAACGAACTGATCGACTCGGCGCTCGGCGGTGTGCTGTTCGTGGACGAGGCGTACAGCCTGTCCAACTCCGGCTACAGCAAGGGCGACGCGTACGGCGACGAGGCTCTTCAGGTGCTGCTGAAGCGGGCCGAGGACAACCGCGACCATCTCGTGGTCATCCTGGCCGGCTATCCCGAGGGCATGGACCGGCTGCTCGCCACGAACCCCGGATTGTCGTCCCGCTTCACCACCCGCGTCGACTTCCCCTCGTACCGACCGCTGGAGCTGACGGCGATCGGCCAGGTGCTGGCCGCCGACAACGGCGACATGTGGGACGAGGAGGCCGTCGACGAGCTGCGGTCCATCAGCGGCCATGTGGTCGACCAGAGCTGGATCGACGAACTGGGCAACGGGCGCTTTCTGCGCACCCTGTACGAGAAGAGCTGCGCGTACCGCGATCTGCGGCTGTCCGGCTACCCCGGCACGCCGACCCGCGAGGACCTGGCCACGCTGCGGCTGCCCGACCTCATGCAGGCGTACGGCGAGGTCCTGTCGGGCCGCGGTCCGCGGGACCGCGGCCCCCAGGAGCCTCCGCCGGTCTGAGCCTCAGCCCACCAGCGCCGTGTCCCGGGCCGGGGGCGTGGTCCGGGGCGTGGACGGCACGGTGATCCGGTGGGACGGGTCACGGACCTCGCCGACCAGCATCTCCAGCACGTCCTCCAGCGCGACCAGGCCCAGTACCTGTCCCGACGCGTCCGCGACCTGCGCCAGATGGGTGGCGGCCCGGCGCATCACGGTGAGGGCGTCGTCCAGCGGCAGTTCGGCCCGCAGCGTCGCCATGGGCCGCCAGATGTGCTGGGGCACGGCCCGTTCGCGGTCCTCCAGGTCGAGGACGTCCTTCACATGGAGATAGCCCATGTACGGCCCCGGCCCCTCGGCGCTCACGGGAAAGCGGGAGTAACCGGTGCGGACGGTCAGTTCCTCGATCCGGCGCGGGGTGACCGACGGCGGGACCGTCACGAGGGCCGCGCGGGTGATCAGGACGTCGCTCACCGGGCGGGAGCCCAGTTCCAGGGCGTCCTCGAGCCGCTCCTGCTCGGCCGGCTCCAGCAGCCCGGCCTGCCCCGAGTCCTCGACCAGCTGGCCCAGCTGGTCGCTGGTGAAGACGGACTCCACCTCGTCCCTCGGCTCGACCCGGAAGGCACGCAGCACCAGCCGGGCACAGGCGCCGAGTGCCGCGGTGACCGGACGGCACAGCCGGGCGAAGGCGACGAGGCCCGGGCTGAGCCAGAGCGCGGTCTTCTCCGGTGCGGCCATGGCGAGGTTCTTCGGCACCATCTCGCCGATGACGAGATGCAGGAAGACGACCACGGCGAGCGCGATCACGAAGCCGAGCGGATGGATCAGGCCCTCGGGAACGTGTGCCGCGTGGAAGACCGGCTCCAGCAGATGCGCGACGGTCGGCTCGGCGACCGCGCCGAGGGTCAGCGAGCAGATGGTGATGCCGAACTGTGCGGCCGCCATCATCTGCGGCAGATTCTCCAGTCCGTGCAGCACCTGCCGGGCCCGGGCCGAGCCCTCCGCCGCGAGGGGTTCGACCTGGCTGCGGCGGACGGACACGAGCGCGAACTCGGCCCCGACGAAGAACCCGTTCGCCAGGACCAGCAGTCCGGCGAAGGCCAGTTGGAGAACGCTCATCGCGCTGCCTCCGTGAGCACCGGGACATCGGCGGTGCGCAC
Organism: Streptomyces sp. NBC_00306; assembly: GCF_036169555.1. GTDB lineage: Bacteria > Actinomycetota > Actinomycetes > Streptomycetales > Streptomycetaceae > Streptomyces > Streptomyces achmelvichensis. The sequence goes on from NZ_CP108032.1 coordinate 1,250,540, forward strand.
GAGGCGCACCCGCTCGGCGCGGTAGCGCTCCACCTGGCGCACGGAGAGCCGCCAGCCGGGGAGTTCCGCGCGGTCCCCGGGGGCGGGGATGCGGCCCAGCAGATCGGCGACGAGTCCGGCCACGGTCTCGTACGGACCGTCGGGCACATCGAGGCCTATGCGGCGCAGGGTGAGCACCCGGCAGCTGCCGTCCGCCTCCCAGGCCGGCCGTCCGTCCTCGGCTGCCACCGGCGCGAGTTCGGGCTGGGCGTCGGCCTCGGCGTCGTGCTCGTCGCGGACCTCGCCGACGAGCTCCTCGACGATGTCCTCCAGGGTCACGACCCCGGCGGTGCCGCCGTACTCGTCGACCACCACCGCGATCGGCTGCTCGCTGCGCAGCCGCTCCAGCAGCTGCTGGACGGGCAGGGTCTCGGGGACCAGCAGCGGCGCGACGGCGACCTGGTCGACGGGGATGCGCGTGCGCTGGTCGGCGGGGACGGCGAGGGCGTCCTTCAAGTGCACCATGCCGACGATCTCGTCGATGCGCTCGCGGTAGACGGGGAAGCGTGAAAGCCCGGTCGCCCGGGTGAGGTTGAGGACGTCGGCAGCGGTGGCGTCGGTCTGGAGCGCGCTCATCTTCACCCGCGGCGTCATCACATGCTGCGCCGTGAGATGGCCGAGCGAGAGCGTGCGGACGAACAGGTCCGCGGTGTCCTGCTCCAGCGCGCCGGCCAGAGCCGAGTGGCGGGCCAGGGACATCAGCTCGCCGGGGGTGCGCGCGGACGCCAGCTCGTCGGCCGGCTCGACACCGAACAGTCGTACGAGACGGTTGGCGGCCGAGTTGAGCAGGGTGATGACCGGGCGGAAGAGGGTCGAGAACAGGTGCTGCGGGCCTGCGACGAACCGCGCGACCTGGAGCGGCCGGGACACGGCCCAGTTCTTGGGGACCAGCTCGCCGATCACCATCTGGACGGCGGACGCGAGCAGCATGCCGATCACCACCGCGGCCCCGGAGACGGCCCCCGCGGGCAGCCCGGTGGCCGTCAGCGGCCCGTGGAGCAGCTGGGCGAGCGCCGGTTCGGCGAGCATGCCGACGACGAGCGAGGTGATGGTGATGCCGAGCTGGGTGCCGGACAGCTGGAAGGACAGCTCGCGCAGCGCCCGGACGACGTTGCCGGCCCGGCGGTCGCCCTCGGCGGCGGCCCGTTCGGCGTCGGGCCGGTCGACGGTGACGAGACCGAACTCCGCCGCGACGAAGAAGCCGTTGGCGAGGATCAGAAGGAAGGCTGCGGTGAGCAGCGACAAGGGGATGATCATGCCGCCGCCTCCTGGGAGGGGGCGGCGCAGGTACTACCGGACGATCCGTCCATTGCTGGAGGGAGTCACTCCTCGGGTCGGTGGAGAGTCCCGCGGGCCGCGGACGGCCGGGGGTGGGCGGGACGGGGCGCGCTCGGCGCCGCCGTCACCAGAGTAGACAAGCAAGCCGCGGACGCGGCAGGGGCATCGCCGCTCGAAACGCTCAGTGAGCGTCCGAGCTGCCGCGGGACTCCGACAGCGCCCGCAGTGCGCGGGCGTCACGGATCGCGTGCTGCTTGGCGATTCCGGGCTGGATGCCCAGTACAGGCAGGCTGGTTCCGTCACTCAGATCGAGGAAGACCCAGGGGTCACCCGGACGGAGGTTGACACGCAGGATCTCCGCCCACTCCAGCCGCCTGGTGCGGGTGATGTTGACGACAGTGACCCCGCTCGTGTCGGCGACGACCTTGGGCCGGCTCAGCAATGTCAGGACACCGAGGAAGAGCACCGCGGTGAAGACGAAGCTGCTCCGCTCCCCCGCGCTGAGGTTCTCCAGCAGCAGGGCGACGGCGGTGATGACGACGAACATCGCCGCGCCCACGGTCAGCAGGACCAATCGGGTGCGTGTGGGCCGGAACGTGACCGGCAGCGCGGGGACTTCGGGCGCGGAAGCGGGCATGGTGTCGGGCATCCTCAGAGCCGGCAGGCGTGAATGGCGGTGGTGAGGATGGCGCGGGCGCCGAGGTCGTAGAGATCGTCCATGATCCGCTGCGCCTCCTTGGCGGCGACCATGGAGCGCACGGCGACCCAGCCCTCGTGGTGCAGCGGCGAGATGGTCGGGGACTCGAGGCCCGGGGTGAGGGCCACGGCCTGCTCCAGGTGCTCGACCCGGCAGTCGTAGTCCATCATCACGTAGCTCCGCGCGACCAGGACGCCCTGGAGGCGGCGCAGGAACTGCTGCACCTTCGGGTCGTCGGTCTCCGCGCCGGTGCGCCGGATGACGACCGCCTCGGAGGTCATGATCGGCTCGCCGATGACTTCGAGGCCCGCGTTGCGCAGCGAGGTCCCGGTCTCCACGACGTCGGCGATGACCTGGGCCACACCGAGCTCGATCGCCGTCTCGACCGCTCCGTCGAGGTGGACGACGGAGGCGTCGATGCCGTGCTCGGCGAGGTGCTTGGCGACGATGCCCTCGTAGGAGGTGGCGACCGTCATGCCGCCGAACTCGCCGACCCCGGACGCGGTGCCGGGCTTGGTGGCGTAGCGGAAGGTGGAGCGGGCGAAACCGAGCTGGAGGATCTCCTCGGCGCTGGCGCCGGAGTCCAGCAGCAGGTCGCGGCCCGTGATGCCGATGTCGAGCCGGCCGGAGCTCACATAGATCGCGATGTCGCGCGGCCGCAGATAGAAGAACTCGACCTCGTTCTCGGGGTCGACGAGCACGAGCTCCTTGGACTCCTTGCGCTGCTGGTAGCCGGCCTCATGGAGCATCGCCGACGCAGGTCCGGACAGTGAACCCTTGTTGGGGACGGCGATGCGCAGCATGAGTCGGGCTTCCTTCGTGCGTAGGGAGTGTTCTGCGTTGACGGGTGTGCTCAGAGGTGGGCGTAGACGTCGTCGAGCGAGATCCCGCGCGCGACCATCATCACCTGGACGTGGTACAGCAGCTGCGAGATCTCCTCGGCGGCGGCTTCCTTGCCCTCGTACTCGGCGGCCATCCACACCTCGGCGGCTTCCTCGACGACCTTCTTGCCGATGGCATGCACACCCTTGTCCACCAGTTCGGCAGTACGGGAGGTGGCCGGGTCGCCGTTCTTCGCCTTGAGCTGCAGCTCGGCGAAGAGCTCTTCGAAGGTTTTGTTCGCCATGATGGTCTCAGAGTAAGGGGTGCGGAAAGGCGGACACGCAGCGCCTCGGCCGACGGGTGCCGGCCGGACGCTCAGCGCCAGGGTTCGCTGACGGTCCGCAGCGTGGCCGCGGTGGCCACGGCGGCGGTCACGGCCTCGTGCCCCTTGTCCTCGTGCGAGCCCTCGATCCCGGCCCGGTCCAGCGCCTGCTCCTCGTTGTCACAGGTCAGTACGCCGAATCCGATCGGGACACCGGTGTCGATCGACACCTGGGTGAGGCCCTGGGTGACGCCCTGGCACACATACTCGAAGTGCGGTGTACCACCGCGGATGACGACGCCGAGCGCGACGATCGCGTCGTAGCCGCGGCCGGCCAGCACCTTGGCGACCACGGGAAGCTCGAAGCTGCCGGGGACGCGCAGCAGTGTCGGCTCGTCGATGCCCAGCTCGTGCAGTGCGCGCAGAGCGCCGTCGACCAGCCCGTCCATCACCTTCTCGTGCCACTGCGCCGCGATCACCGCGACCCGCAGGTCGCCGCAGTTGCGTACGGACAGTTCGGGTGCACCCTTGCCGCTCATGTCTCTCCTTGACGCTTACTGGCTTTACTGGTTGCCGCAGGCGGACGCGCCGGTGGCGTCGAGCCGGGGCAGGTCGTGTCCCATCCGGTCCCGCTTGGTGCGCAGATACCGGAGGTTGTGCTCACCCGCGTGGACGGGCATGGGCTCGCGGCCGTGCACGGTGAGACCGTGCCGGACCAGCGCGCTGATCTTGTCGGGATTGTTGGTCATCAGCCGCAGGCTGCGGACACCGAGGTCCTCGAGGATCTGGGCGCCGGCAGCGTAGTCGCGGGCGTCCGCGGGCAGCCCCAGTTCGAGGTTGGCGTCGAGCGTGTCGCGGCCGCGCTCCTGGAGTTCGTACGCCCGCAGCTTGGACAGCAGGCCGATGCCGCGGCCCTCGTGGCCGCGGAGATAGACGACGACGCCCCGGCCGTTCTTGGTGATGTGCTCCATGGACTCCTGGAGCTGGGGGCCGCAGTCGCAGCGCAGCGAGTGGAAGATGTCGCCGGTCAGGCACTCGGAGTGGACGCGCACGAGGACGTCCTCGCCGTCGCCGATGTCGCCGTGGACGAGCGCGACGTGCTCGATGCCGTCGACAGTGGAGCGGTAGCCGTAGGCGGTGAACTGCCCGAAGGAGGTGGGCAGGTTGACCGCGGCCTCGCGCTTGACCGTCGGCTCGGCGGAGCGCCGGTAGGCGATCAGGTCCTCGATGGAGATGATCGTCAGACCGTGCTTGCGGGCGAACGGGATCAGCTCGGGCAGCCGCAGCATCACCCCGTCCTCGCCGGCGATCTCGACGATCGCCCCGGCGGGGCGCAGACCGGCGAGCCGGGCGAGGTCGACGGCGGCCTCGGTGTGACCGTTGCGGACCAGGACGCCGCCGGACTTGGCCCGCAGCGGGAAGACATGGCCGGGGCGCACGAAGTCGGAGGCTTCGGCCCGGCCGCCGGCCAGCAGCTGGAGCGTGGTGGCGCGGTCGGCGGCCGAGATACCGGTGGTGACGCCGTGGGCGGAGCTCGCGTCGACGGAGACGGTGAACGCCGTCTGCATGGACTCGGTGTTGTGCTCCACCATCTGGGGCAGCTCCAGCCGCTCCAGTTCGTCGCTCTCCATCGGCGCGCAGATCAGGCCGCGGCACTCGCTCATCATGAAGGCGACGATCTCGGGGGTGGCCTTCTCGGCGGCGATGACGAGGTCTCCCTCGTTCTCGCGGTCCTCGTCGTCGACCACCACGACGGGGCGTCCGGCGGCGATGTCACGGATGGCCTGCTCCACCGGGTCGAGGGCGAAGTCCTCGACGTTGTCGGTGGAGTACCAGGTGGGCTGTGCCGTCATGCTGCTGCTCCTTCCAGAGCGGGCTTGACGCTCCCACGGGAGCGCAGCCACCAGTCGCGCATGCCCCACAGGACGAGCGCGAAGTAGACCACGTAGACCAGGCCGGAGAAGGCCAGGCCGCTGTTGAAGGCCAGCGGGACGCCGACGAGGTCGACGAGCAGCCAGGCGAACCAGAACTCGACCAGCCCACGGGCCTGGGCGACCATCGCGACGAGCGTGCCGACGAAGATGTACGCGTCGGCCCACGGGCTCCACGACAGCGACGGGTAGAGGGTGAACAGCCCGCCCACGGCGAGTGTGCCGACGAGGGCACCGCCCGCGAGGAGGCCGCGCTCCTTCCAGGTGGCGAACCGGACGGCGATGGACCCGTCCTGGGCCTGCTGCCGGCCGCGGCGCCACTGCTGCCAGCCCCACAGCGCCACGCCGATGACGAGGAGCTGCTTGCCGACTCCGCCGCTGAGCTGGGCGGAGGCGTACGCCGCGACGAGGATGACACCGGAGGCGAACTGGGCCGGCCAGGTCCAGATGGAGCGCCGCCAGCCGAGCGCGAGCGCGAGCAGCCCGACGCAGTTCCCGATCATGTCCGACCACAGGATGTGCTGGTCGAAGGCCGTGAAGGCCTCGGCGTTGAGCCAGGACAGAGCGCTCACCGGGCTGTCTCCTCGGTACCGGCGCCGAGCAGCCGCTCGACGTACTTGGCGATGACGTCGACCTCGAGGTTGACCGGGTCGCCGCTCTGCTTGATGCCGAGCGTGGTCAGCGCGAGGGTGGTGGGAATGAGGCTGATCGTGAAGTAGTCGGGTCCGGCGTCGACGACGGTGAGGCTGACGCCGTCGACCGTGATGGAGCCCTTCTCGACGACGTAGCGCGTGAGGTCGGCGGGGAGCGAGATCTTGACGATCTCCCAGTTCTCGGAGGGCTTGCGCTCCAGGACCGTGCCGACGTTGTCGACATGTCCCTGGACGATGTGCCCGCCGAGCCGCCCGCCGACGGCCATGGGCCGTTCGAGGTTGACGCGGGAACCGGCCTGGAGCGCGCCGAGGCTGGAGCGGTCGAGTGTCTCGGCCATGACGTCGGCCGTGAACTCGCCGTCGGCGGTGTCGACCACGGTGAGGCAGACGCCGTTGACGGCGATCGAGTCGCCGTGCTTGGCGCCGTCGGTGACGACGGGTCCGCGCAGTCGGAAACGCGAGGAGTCGCCGAGGTTCTCGACGGCGGTGACCTCACCCAGTTCTTCGACGATTCCGGTGAACACGCTCAGCGCTCCTTCGGTGTGGCAGTGATACGCAGATCGGGGCCGATACGGACGGCTTCCGTCACGTCGAGGCGCAACGCCTCGGGGAGAGTGGAGATTCCGGCGTCGGCGAGGGCCGCGGGGCCCGCACCGAGGAGGACGGGGGCGAGATAGCCGACGACTTGGTCGACCGCTCCTTCGGCGACGAAGGCGCCCGCGAGGGTGGGCCCGCCTTCGAGCAGTACGGAACGGACGCCGCGTTCGTGGAGGGCCGTCAGCAGGGCCGGCACGGACAGCCCGCGCCCGGCCCTCGGCAGTCGTACGACATCGGGGAGATCGGTGGTCGCGTCGTCGGCGACCGCGACCAGGGTGGGCGCGGCGTCGTCGAGGACCCGGGCGCCGGGCTTCACCACGGTGGCCTCGGTGTCGAGAACGACGCGCAGGGGCTGGGTGGCGCCCTCGATCCCGCGGACCGCGAGGTGCGGGTCGTCCGCGCGGGCGGTGCCGGAGCCGACCACGACCGCGTCGGCCTCGGCGCGCAGCCGGTGGACGTCGGCGCGGGCCTCGGGCGAGGTGATCCAGCGGCTGGTGCCGTCGGCGGCGGCGATACGGCCGTCCAGGGTGGCGGCGTACTTCCACCGGACGAAGGGGCGGCCGCGGCGTATGGCGGTGAGCCAGGCGGTGTTGCCCGCCGCGGCCTCCTCGGCCAGCAGGCCGGCCTCCGCCGGGATGCCGGCGGCGCGCAGGGTGTCACCGCCGCCGGTGGCCTGCGGGTTGGGGTCGGCGACGGCGTAGACGACGCGGCCGATCCCGGCGTCGACGAGTGCCTGCGAACAGGGGCCGGTGCGACCGGTGTGGTTGCAGGGTTCGAGGGTGACGTACGCGGTGCCCCCACGGGCCCGGTCGCCCGCGTCGCGCAGGGCGTGGACCTCGGCGTGCGGGCCGCCGGCGCGCTGGTGGTAGCCCTCGCCGACGATCCGGCCGGATGCATCGGTGATGACACACCCGACGACCGGGTTGGGGCTGGTGGAGCCGAGTCCGCGGGCGGCGAGCGTGATCGCTCGGCGCATGGCGGTGATGTCGGCTGCGGTGGCCACCGGGTCCTCCTGCCTCTTCGGGCACGGACTCCGGGGCCTGTCGACGAACGACAGAGAAGCGGGACGTCACCGTACGGCTGCGCCTGGGCCGAGCACGCCGGTTGTCGTGAAACAACCAGCCACTACGGCCGGCATGCCGCGTAGGGCCGCCCGCCGCGCACTGCCTCCCATCCGGACTTTAACCGTCGGTCCAGGAATTTCACCTGGTCAACCGTCCGCTGGATGCGGACGGGTCGCGGACTGTAACCGCCGGTTCGGAATTTCACCGACCCCGGAGTGCGCTGCTGCTGATACAGGGCAATTCTGCCACGCCTGGGCGTGGGCCATGCGAGTGAACAGATGTGTGCTGACTCACAAGTCTAGACATGCCGCACAAGAGGGCGAGCGCACGGCCGGCCGTGAGACGAACACCCCGCGGGTGTGAGCGCACGGCCGGCCGTGAGGCGAACACCCCGCGGGTGTGAGCGCACGGCCGGCCGTGAGGCGAACACCCCGCGGGCCACGATTGGTTCAGACCTATTGACGGACTGGTCTAGTCCTTTTAGTCTCTGGCGCACCTCGGCATGCGCGCGGGGTGTGGACTGCCCGGCGGCGGAGTCCCGGCCCTTGCCGCCGTCGGGCTTCTGCCGGACCTGGCAGGGTGGGCGCCATGACCTCGATCCTGGTGACGGGCGGCACGGGAACTCTGGGCACTCTGGTGAGCGCGCGTCTGCGCCGCGACGGGCACGAGGTCCGCGTCCTCAGCCGCCATGCGCACCCGTACGCCGTGGATCTGCGTGACGGTACGGGCCTGGACGCGGCCGTCGAGGGAGTCGACGCGATCGTCCACTGCGCGACGAGCCCGCGCGGAGGCGACGACCGGTCGGCCGCCATGCTGGCCGAGGCCGCCCGGCGGGCCGGTGTCGGACATCTGGTCCACATCTCCATCGTCGGCGTGGACCGGGTTCCGCTCGGCTACTACGGGGTGAAGCGCGAGACCGAGCGACTGATCGAACAGTCGGGCGCGTCCGGCGGCCCGGGGTGGACGGTGCTGCGCACGACCCAGTTCCACGAGCTGGTGCTGCGCCTGCTGGCCGGCGCGTCCAGGCTTCCGGTACTGCCGCTGCCGTCGGGTGTGCGCGTCCAGCCGGTCGACGCGGGTGAAGTGGCCGACCGGCTGGCCGAGTTGGCCCTCGGACCACCTGCCGGCCGGGTCGCCGACATGGGCGGCCCGCAGATCCGGCCGCTTGCCGACCTGGCGCGCAGCTACCTCCGGGCGACCGGGCGCCGCCGCGGAATCATGCCGGTACGGCTCGTGGGCAAGGCGTACGCGGGCTTCCGCGCGGGCGGCCATCTGGCACCGGAACGGGCCGTGGGGCGGGTCACGTTCGAGGAGTTCCTGGCGCGACGGAAGAACTGAGCGCCCTGGCACCGCCGGGCGCGCGTTTCGCGCTGAGCGCCCCGGTGCCGCCGGGCTTGCTTCCTCGCGCCGAGCGTCCCCGTACCGCGGGGCTGCGCTGAGCACCGGGCGTCGAGCACCCCGGTAAGACCGGGAACGCATCCTCGCGCTCAGCACCCCGGTCCGCCGGGAACGCATCCTCGTGCTCAGCACCCCGGTCCGCCGACCGGCGACGCGCACGCTGAACGGGCAGGCACCGCAGGGTTGCGGCAGCACCGGGTATCGCCGGGCTCTCGCCTCGCACGCCGAACGCGCAGGCACCGCAGGGACTGCGCCGAATGCCCCCGCATCGCCAGGCCCTCGCCTCACCCGCCGAATACGCAGGCACCGCGGGGTTGCGACAGCCCCCGGTACCCCGAGCCCTCGCCTTCGCAAGGAGCACCTTGGTACCGCCGGGCCCGCGCCTCCGTGCCGAGCAACCGGAACCGCCGGCCCGCGGCCCGCCACCCGCGCCCTCGCACCCCGCACCCCGCACCCCGCACCTGCGAGCTCACGCCCCCGGTGCGAACAGCTCATCCTGGGCCGCCTCCCGGGCCGTCAGCAGCGCACCGTGCAGCACCGCGTCGCCGCCGAGATCACCCGCACGCACCTGGGTCGGCAGCGGAGTCAGCGCCGCCAGCTTGGCCTCGACCCTGGCGGCGAGCTCCTCACCGCCCGCCCGGCCGACCTCGCCGCCCAGGACGACGCAGCCCGGGTCGAGGACCGAGGCCACCGCGGCCGCGCCGAGCGAGAGGCGGTGGGCCAGTGTGTCGAGGAAACCGGCGTGGCCCGAGGCCACCGCCTCGGCGACCAGCGCGGCCGCCGCCGGACCGGGCGCCGGAGCGGCCTCGATGCCGTACTTCCCGGCGAGTTCACAGATCGCGGCGGAGCCCGCCAGCGAGTGGAAGCCGCCGTCGCAGTCGTTCGCCGACGGCAGCCCGGCCGTGCCCGGCACCGGGAGGAAGCCGATCTCGCCCGCGCCGCCCGACGCTCCGCGGCGGAGCCTGCCGTCCAGGAAGAGCGCGGCGCCGACGCCGTGCCCGAGCCACAGGTAGACAAAGGTGTCGCGGTCGCGCGCGGCGCCGGCCCGCTGTTCGGCGAGCGCGGCGAGATTGGTCTCGTTCTCCACCACGACTCGGGCCGGCAGCCGCTCCTGGAGCGCGGAGACCAGGCGGCGGTGCCAGGCGGGCAGCCCGGAGGTGTCGCGCAGTTCGCCGCTCATCGGGTCGATGAGGCCGGGCGCCCCGATGCCGACGCTGTGCAGCCGGGCCGCGCCGGCCTCGCGCACGGTCCGTTCCAGGAGGGCGACCGCCCGCTCGACGGCGGGCTCGGTACCGGTGTCGTCGCCGATGGGCAGGGACGCCTCGGCGAGGGTGACACCCAGCAGATCGGCGACGACGAGGGTCACCCCTTGGGTACGGACGTCGAGGGCGGCGAGGTGCGCGCGGTCGGCGACGATCCCGTACACCCGGGCATTGGGCCCGCGCCGCTGCTCCCCCGACTCTCCGACGACCTGGATCAGGCCGGAGCCCTGGAGCCGTTCCACCAGGTCGGCGACGGTCGGCCGGGACAGACCGGTCATGGCCTTGAGCTGCCCTGCCGTCAACGGGCCCTCGCGCTGGAGCAGTTGAAGGGCCACCCGGTCGTTGATGGCCCGGGCGGTACTGGGGGATGCGGGCATGCCTGGATCCTTCCAGATCTGATCCGGCCACTATTTATCAGGCAGGGTTCCTGATAGTTTACGCGAACCAACCGCGGGGAGGAGCAGAATCATGGCGGAGGAAGCGGCCTACGGGCAGCGGCAGTTGCGGCGGGCTCGGTTCGCCGTCGCCGCGGTCTTCTGTGTGCACGGCGCGGTCACCGGCAGCTTCGCCACCCGGATCCCCTGGATCCAGGACCATGCCGCGGTCAGCGCGGGTCAGCTGGGCCTGGCCCTCGCCTTCCCCGCCCTCGGCGCGTCCGTCGCGATGCCCCTCGCCGGCGCGGTCAGCCACCGCTTCGGTGCGCGCAACGCGCTGCGCGGACTGCTCGCCCTGTGGACGCTCGCCCTGACACTCCCGGCTCTGGCACCCAACCTGCTCGGTCTGTGCGCGGCGCTTTTCGTGTTCGGTGCGACGGCGGGCATGTCCGACGTGGCGATGAACGCCCTCGGCGTGGAGATCGAGAACCGGCTCGACCGCTCGATCATGTCCGGACTGCACGGCATGTGGAGCGCGGGCGCTCTGATCGGATCCGCCGGCGGCACCCTCGCGGCCCATCTGGGCAGCGACGCCCGCCTGCATCACGCCCTGGCGGCGCTGACCCTGACCGCGCTCGGACTGATCGCCTGCCAGGGCGTACTGGATCTGCGCAGCGCGCCCGACGAGGAGCCCCCGCCGCGCTTCGCCCTGCCGCCCACATCAGCGGTCGTCATCGGGGCGATCGGCTTCTGCGCGGTCTTCGCGGAGGGCGCGAGCCTGGACTGGTCGGCGGTCTATCTGCGGGACGTGATGGACACGTCACCGGGTCTCGCGGCCGCCTCGACCACGGCCTTCGCCCTGACGATGGCGGTCGCCCGGCTCGCCGGCGACCGGATCGTGGACCGTTTCGGCCCCGTGCGCACGGTGCGCTGGGGCGGAGTCCTCGCGACGGCGGGCGGGCTCACCGTCGTCCTCGCACCGCATCCGGCGCTGACGATGACCGGCTTCGGATTCATCGGACTGGGTGTCGCCGTCGTCGTCCCGCTCGCCTTCGCGGCGGCCGGACGCAGCGGCCCGAATCCCAGCCAGGCCATCGCGGGCGTCGCGACCATCACCTACACCTCAGGCCTGATCGCACCCTCGGCGATCGGCGCGGTCGCCGACGCCACCAGCCTGGTGGTCTCCTTCTCCCTGGTGACGGCCCTGGCGTTCGGACTGACCCTGGGGGCCGGTGTGCTGCGGTCGGCCGGGCGGGAGCAGGCCAAGGCGGGGACTCAGGACCGGGCCGTATCCGAGCCCCGGACCTGAGGCCCGGCCCTGAGCCGTTCATGGCGCCCGGCGGGCTCCGCGCGCGCCGGGTCCTTCCGCTTCCCGGCCTCGGTCAGCCGGCGATCGAGTCGAGCTGTTCGGCAGCGGGCCGCAGCGCCCAGAGATCTCCGCCGGGAGGTGCCTGGAGCCGGGGGACGGCCGCCTTGGCCCGGCGGTCACCCGCGTCGGCCGCCGCGTGCACGACGTCGGTCGCCGCGTACCGGTAGAACTCGAGCTCCGGATGCGGCCACGGGGACGCGCCGGTCGCCGCGGGCAGCAGATAGTCGACGGCCTTGAACAGGCTCTGCCCCTGCGGTCCTCGGTAGGCCCACAGGTCGACGCCGACCTTCTCGCCGATGTCCGCGAGGCGGGTGTACGCGACCAGGTCGAAGGTCGAGTAGTGCCAGCTGCGGGTGCGGGCGAGCTCCTGCGGCTGGCTCCCGTCGGCGGCTATCTGCGGATCGATGCGCTTGGCGCGCGCGTCGAGGACGGTCCTGCGGGCGAGCGCCTTGTCCCCCGTCGCGACGGCGAGAGCGGCGACCTGCATGTCGTGGAAGGTGCCGTGGTTGTTCTTGGCCGCCGCCTCCTCCTTGCCGAACGGGCTGTTGACCAGCCAGCCCAGGAACGCGGTGTTCCAGGCGCGCATGCCGGAGCGGTCCGTGCCGGACCAGCCGGGAGCTCCGGTGTCGAGGATCGCGATGGCGTCCAGCACGCTGGTGTACATCTGCGAGAAGTCGATGATGCCGATCGCCCGGCCGTCGTACTTGCAGGGGATGAACTGCCCATGGTTCAGATGGGGGTTCATCCGGGTGGCCGGGTCCACGAACCAGGTGCGCAGGATCTTCGAGGCGTGCTCGGCGTACTTCCTCTCGCCGGTGTAGTACCAGGCGAGGCTGAGCGTGGTGGTGGAGTTGACGACCTTGCCGATGTCGGGGCGGTCGGTGCCGGTGTCGACCTCGGGATTGCGTTCCCCGTCCCGCTGGACGTAGGGGCAACCCCACGGATTCTCGGGGATCTTGGGCTGCGAGGGCCACCAGTAGGGCGCCTGGCTCAGATAGTCGTGGACATCGCCGCTCGGGGCGGGCTTGGGCTTGTCCACCACGGTCCAGGGCCCCTGCCCGAGCCAGCCGTCCGCGCGGACGGTCAGATCCCTGGCGGCCCGGCGCAGGGCCGGATCACCGCGCTCCAGCCGCTTTCTGGCCTCCTCCAGCCTCTTGCCGTCGATGACCGCCGTCCTCGGCACCTGGTGGGAGCCGGTGGTGGCGGCCTGGGAGGACGCGGTCGGTACGAGGACGGCGACGCAGCCGGCGAGGGCGGTGAGCACAACTGCCCAGCGGCGTCGGGGTCTTCCGGTCATCAAGCGCTCCCATCAGATATGTGAACGAGATTCATGAACGGGACCGTGCGAGCGTAGGGCCACCAGGTACGGGTGACAATGCCGCGCGCACGATTCACGGATGGGACTGCGGCGTTGATCGGCCACTACGATTGCGCCGATCATCGAACGACTGTGGAAGTGGAGCGGCCCGTGAATCTCGGCGTGCGCTGGACCCTGCACGGCGACGGGCGGACTCCCGCTCCGGGCGCCGTCGTACGCCCCGACGAGCGGCTCTCCTGGCCGCGTACCGCGGGGCTCGGCGCCCAGCATGTGGTGGCCATGTTCGGGGCGTCCTTCGTCTCCCCGATCCTGATGGGGCTCGACCCCAACCTCGCCATCATGATGTCCGGCATCGCGACGGCGATCTTCCTGCTGGCGACCCGCGGGAAGGTGCCCAGTTACCTGGGCTGTTCGCTCTCCTTCGTGGGCGTGGCCGCCACCATCCGGGCCTCGGGCGGCGACAGCGCCACCGTGACCGGCGCGGTCTTCGTCGTCGGCGTGGCCCTCTTCCTCGCGGGCCTCGCCGTGCAGCGCTTCGGGGCGCACATCATCCACACCGTGATGCCGCCGATCGTGACCGGCGCTGTCGTCATGCTCATCGGCTTCAACCTGGCGCCGGTGACCGCCACGACGTACTGGCCGCAGGACCAGTGGACGGCCCTGCTGACGATGCTGTTCACCGCGCTGGCCGTGGTGTGCCTGCGTGGCTTCTTCTCCCGGATCGCCATCTTCCTGGGCCTCGTCTTCGGCTATGTGCTGTCCTTCGCCCTCGACCGGATCTTCGGCAGGATCCACTCCCCCGCCGGCGGCGCCGAAGCCGTCGACCACTGGCGGCTCGACCTGTCGGGCGTGGGCCGGGCCGACTGGATCGGCCTCCCGTCCTTCCACGCACCGAGCTTCGAGTGGTCGGCGATCCTGGTCGCCCTGCCGGTCGTCATCGCGCTGATCGCCGAGAACGCCGGACACGTCAAGGCAGTCGGCGAGATGATCCGCGAGCCGCTCGACGACAAGCTCGGCACCGCGATCGCGGCGGACGGCGCGGCCTCCATGCTGTCGACGGCCGTCGGCGGCCCGCCGAACACGACGTACTCCGAGAACATCGGCGTCATGGCGGCCACCCGCGTCTACTCGACCGCCGCCTACTGGGCCGCGGCCTGCTTCGCCCTGCTGTTCGGGCTCTGCCCGAAGTTCGGCGCGGTGGTGGCCGCCATCCCCGGCGGCGTCCTCGGCGGGATCACCGTGATCCTCTACGGCATGATCGGTCTGCTCGGCGCCCAGATCTGGATCAACGCCAAGGTGGACATGCGCAATCCGCTGAACCTCGTACCGGCGGCGGCGGGCATCATCATCGGCGTCGGCGGCGTCAGCCTGAAGATCACCGACACCTTCGAGCTCAGCGGCATCGCCCTCGGCACCATCGTGGTCATCGCCGGCTACCACCTGCTGCGGGCCTTCGCCCCCGCCCATCTCAAGCAGCAGGAGCCCCTGCTGGACTCGGGCACCTCCACGTACGACGAGGCCGACAAGCACCCGGACGAGCAGCCGTAGCCGCCCGCGTATTCCCTCGTTTCGGGGAAGTCCCGGCCGGTCACCGCGTCCGTGGGCCGGCGGCTGGGACGCTTCCGGTATGGCGCAGAGGGAACTGCTCGCACCGCCGGCCGGCCGCCGCCCGTCCCCGGTCGACTCCGTGGTGGAGCGGATGGTTTCGTTCCGCTCGATCTGGCCCGCGACGGACGGGGTCGCGGTCTTCAACCGCGTCTATCTGACCGTCACCGAGGAGATCGACCGGCGCATCGCGGCGGGCGACTTCCCCGACCGGCGGGCCGCCGCCACGCTGGACGTGCTCTTCGCCCGGCGCTATCTGGCGGTCGTGGACGCGGCCGCGGTGGGCGAGAGGCCGCCGGCGTGCTGGCGGCCGCTGTTCCAGTACCGGCGCCACCCCGGCATCCACCCCGTGCAGTTCGCCCTCGCCGGGATCAACGCCCACATCGGGCACGACCTGGCGCTCGCCGTCGTCGACAGCTGCCGGGTGCTCGACTGCGAACCGGCCGATCTGGAGGGCGAGTTCGACCGGGTCGGCGACATCCTCACGCTCCTGGAGGAGCGCATCAGGGAGGACCTGATGCCGGGACCCGATCTGCTGGAGATCGCGGATCCGCTCACCCATCTGCTGGGCGCGTGGAGCCTGGACCGGGCGCGCGACGGCGCCTGGTCCGCGGCCCGGCTGCTGTGGGGCGTACGGTCCCTGCCGGAGCTGGCCGACGAGTTCACCGAACGGCTGGACACGGGCGTCGGCCTGGTCGGGCGCTGCCTGCTGACGCCCTGGTCCTGACCGGCGGGCCCGGATCCGGGAGGTCAGTCCTCCGGCAGTTCGACGGGAGCGATCTCGTCGAACACGTCGCCGGGGCCCGGGTTGGTCGGGTCGGTCGTGCCGCCGAGATGCGCCATCACGCCCCACACCGCGTTCAGCGCGGTCTGTACGGCGCCCTCCGCCCAGCCCGCGGTCCACGAGATGTCGTCACCGGCGAGGAAGATGCCGCGCTTGTCTGCGGGCAGCGAGTCCTGCATGAAATGGGTGAACAGCCGCCGCTGGTAGCGGTAGTGGCCGGGCAGGTTCGCCTTGAACGCGCCCATGAAGTACGGCTCGTTCTCCCAGGACACGGTGACGGGGTTGCCGATGACGTGGCTGCGGATGTCGACGTTCGGGTAGATCTCGCCGAGCGACTTGAGCATGACCTCCATGCGCTCGTTCGCCGACAGCGGCAGCCACTTCAGGCTGTCGTCGCACCAGGTGTAGGAGAGGCAGATGACGGCCGGCTTGTCGGGGCCGTTGTCCAGCAGATAGGTGCCGCGCGTCATCCGGTCGGTCAGCGTCATCGACATCGTGTCGCGGCCGGTCGTCTCGTCCTTGTCGAGCCAGAACGGCCGGTCGACGGGGACGAAGAGCTTGGACGACTCCATGTAGTGGGTGCGCTCCATCGCCGTCCAGTGGTCGATGGGGAAGAGCGAGTCGTCGCAGTCGATCTTGGAGAGCAGCAGCCAGGACTGAGCGGTGAAGATCGCCGCCTGGAAGGTGCGGATGTCGCCGGACGCGTCGGTGACCGTGATGCGGTTGCCCGCCGTGCGGTTGAGCCGGGTCACGGCCGGACGGGGCTCGCCGTCGTGCAGCGAGGCGAGCGAGGTGCCCAGCGGCCAGTGCACGATCTTCTGCGGCTCGCGCTCCCACAGGCGCACCGGCAGCTGCTGCGAACCGCCGACGATCCCGCGGTGGTGGTCGTCCGCCTCGGTGTAGACGACGCGGAGGATCTCCAGGATGGAGTTGGGGAAGTCGGTGTCCCAGCCGCCGGTGCCGAATCCGACCTGCCCGAAGATCTCGCGGTGCCGGAAGGACTTGAAGGCCTCCGAGTCGCACAGGAACCCGTAGAAGGTCTGGTTGTCGAGCTTCTCGACGAGCTTCGCCCAGATCTCCCGGATGCGGGGCACATCGCGCTCGCGCATGGCGCGGTTCATGTCGGAGAAGTCGGCGCCCTCCTCCAGGCAGGCGTTCCACGCGGCGGCCACATCGCGGTAGACCTGCGGCAGATCGTCGATGGTCTCGGCGTAGTGGGACTCGCCCTTGAGGTCGACCACGGTCGAGGGGGTCGCCTCGGACAGCGGGTTCGGGAACGGTTCGGTGACCAGTCCCACCAGGTCGATGTAGTGCTGGAGGGCCGTCGAGGACGGCGGGAAGCGCATGGCGCCCATCTCGGCGGTCAGCTCCGGGTCGCAGCCGTCGAAGCCGACGGTGCGCAGCCGGCCGCCGATCCGGTCCGCCTCGTAGACGACGGGCTTCAGGCCCATCTTCATGAGCTCGTAGGCGGCGACGATGCCGGAGAGCCCGCCGCCGATGACGGCGACCTCGGTGCCGTGCTCGGTCGCGGGTACCTGGCCGAGGCCGGCGGGGTGGGCGAGGAAGTCGTCGTACGCGTACGGGAAGTCCGGACCGAACATGGTGATCGGCGGCTGAGCGTCGGTGTGCTGGACAGCGGTGGGCACCGTGGACGTCATGGGGTACGGACTCCTTGCGCAAAAAGGTGGGGCGGGGAAGGCCGGGCGGGCCCGGATCGTCGTGGCGTGGGGAGCGCCGCGGCTCAGTTCAGCGAGGTGTACAGGCCCGGGCGGCGGTCCCGGAGATACGGATTGGCCTCGCGCGACGCACTCAGGAAGGCGGGATCCACCTCGCCGACCACGAGTTCTTCGCCGCGGCCCGCGCGGGCCCGGGCGGCGCCGTCGGGGCCGGCGAGACAGCTGAGCCCGACGAACTCGAACTCCCCCTCGGGGCCCGTCCTGTTGACGTACGCGATGTACATCTGGTTCTCGAAGGCCCGCACCGGTACGAGCGACTCGGCGACGAACTGGAAGGGGTGCATCTGTGCGGTGGGCACCAGCAGGAGGTCGGTGCCGGCGAGGGCGTGCGCGCGGACGTTCTCCGGGAACTCCACGTCGTAGCAGATCAGCATGCCGATCGTGATGCCGTCGAGCTCGGCCTGGACGACGGGCTGGTCGCCGGGGGTGAACCACTGCTGCTCGAAGCAGCCGAAGAGGTGGGTCTTGCGGTAGTTCGCCAGGCGGTCGCCGTCGGGGCCGATCAGCTGGGCGGAGTTGAAGATCCGGCCCGGGCCTCCGGTCCGGTCGCCGGACGCGGCGCCGTCCCGCTCGGGGTATCCGTACACGACCGCGATGCCGTGGCGGACGGCGATCTCGGCGACGGCCGTGGCACCGGGGCCGTCTGCGGGCTCCGCCAGCACGGGCAGCTCGTCCCCGATCGCGTATCCGGTCAGGAACAGCTCCGGGCACACCAGCAGGCGGGCGCCGGTGGCCGCGGCGTGCGCGGCGGCCTCGTCGAGCGCCTTCAGATTCTCGGCGACCGAGCCCGGTCGGCCGGAACTCTGGAGCAGTGCGGTGCGCAGCGGCGGCATGGCTGACCTCGGACGGAGTGCGGGGTGGAGGAGACGTCAAAACGGTACGGGCCGGGCACCGGCCGGGACAAGGCGCGACCGTTGCGCGCTGATGAGCGATCCATTGCGCCGACAGTCCATGGAGCGGCGATTCGTTGCGCCCTGTGACCTGCGACATCCGGGGGTGGGGCGAGACCGGCCGCTGATGCGTCTACGGCTGCGGTCGTACGGCGCGTCGCGCTGCCCCGCCCGGACGGCGGAGCCGGGCACCGTCTCGGGCGCGATGTGCGTCGGGAGGGCCGCCGGAAGAGTGGTCGTCGTCCGGTTCACCTGCCGAAAGGACCACCATGAAAGCGCCTGTCCACTTCCCTGCGAAAGTCGCCGCGATCGGCGCGGCCCTGCTGATCACCGCCGGGGCCACCGGGTCCGCCGTGGCGTCGGGCGACGCCGACGCGCGGGGCGGCGGGCAGCGGGAGGCCGCCGCCCTCACCGGCTCCGCGAAGCTGTACCGCTCGCTCGGCGACGACATCACCTTCACCTTCGACGCGCATCTGGCGGCGAAGGACACCGACGACCCGCTCAAGGCCACCGGCACCTTCAGCTGGAGCCACTATCTGAACGGCGAGGGCGCCTGGGCGAAGGCCAGGGTCGACTGCCTGGTCACCGGCGGCAAGGTGGCCGTGGTCAGCGGCGTCATCACCGACACCGACCTGGAGGGGGCCAAGGGCACCCGGGTCGGCATCACCGTCCACGACGTCGGAGGGCGGGACCGGCTCGGCTACAGCTGGGCCGCCCAGGGCAGCCCGGTGGAGACCAAGGACCTGCCCCGATGCGTGGGCTCCGCGCCCTTCGAGAAGGTGAAGGGGGGCTCGGGCGACTTCCGGGTGGTGCCCTGGAACCCCAAGCTCTGACGCATCGGGACCCGGCGTGTCAGGCGGGTGAGCCCGACGAGTAGCGCCGCAGCAGCGGCGACAGCACCAGAACCGACTTGGTGCGCTCCACGAAGGGCTCGCCCGCGATCCGCTCCAGCACCCGCTCGAAGTGGCGCATGTCGGCCGCGAAGACCTGCACGATCGCGTCCGCGTCCCCCGTGACGGTGGAGGCGGACGCGATCTCCGGGTACCGCTTCAGCCCACGCTCGATGGCCTCGGGCGAGGTGTTGCGGCTGCAGTAGATCTCGATGAACCCCTCGGTCTCCCAGCCGAGGGCCGCCGGGTCCACCCGTACGGTGAAGCCGGTGATGGCCCCCACGTCGCGCAGCCGGTCCACACGCCGCTTCACGGCGGGAGCGGACAGGCCCACCATCGCGCCGATGTCGGCGTAGGAGCGGCGGGCGTCCTCCGCCAGAGCGTGGACGATGCGTTCGTCGAGATCGTTGAGTCGCACTACGAATGGGTCACTTCTCTGCGGTGGCCAGTCGGGAGCGGCGCATGCCGTAACCGAAGTAGAACACGAGGCCGACCGCCATCCAGACTCCGAAGACCGCCCAGGTGACGGCCGGGAGGCTGAACATCATCCAGACGCAGAAGGCGAAACCAGCCACCGGGAACAGCGGCGAGAGCGGCACCCGGAACGTGCGGTCCATGTCCGGGCGCGTCCGGCGCAGCACCACGACCGCCACATTGACCAGGGCGAAGGCGAAGAGCGTGCCGATGCTGGTCGCGTCGGCGAGCTGGCCCAGCGGGACGGCGGCAGCCAGCACTCCGCAGAACACCGAGACGATCACGGTGTTGGCGCGGGGCACGCCGCTCTTGCGGTCGACCTTGGAGAAGACCTTGGGGACGAGGCCGTCGCGGGACATCGCGAACAGGATGCGGGTCTGTCCGTAGAGCACCGTGAGGACGACGCTGGCGATGGCGATCACGGCGCCGGCGGCGAGCAGGACGGCCCAGAACGTCTGGCCGGTCACATCGCGCATGATGCCGGCGAGCGCGGCCTCCGAATCGCCGAAGCCCTTCCACGGCCTGGCGCCCACGGCGACGGCCGCGACCAGCACGTACAGGGCCGTGACGATGAGCAGCGAGAGCATGATCGCGCGCGGCAGGTCGCGCTGCGGGTTCTTCGCCTCCTCGCCGGCCGTCGACGCGGCGTCGAAGCCGATGTAGGAGAAGAACAGCGAGGCGCCGGCGGCGCTGACGCCCGCCATGCCCAGCGGCATGAAGTTCTCGTAGTTGCCGGCCCGGAAGCCCTGGACGCCGACGGCGCAGAAGAGCACCAGGGCGGCGATCTTCACGACGACCATGATCGTGTTGGCGCGGGCGCTCTCGCGGGCACCGCCGAGCAGGAAGACCATCGCCAGAAGCACGACGATGAGGGCGGGCAGATTGAACAGGCCGCCGTCGCCCGGCGGAGCGGACAGCACGTCCGGAATGGTCACGCCGATCGTGCCGTCGAGCAGTTCGTTGAGGTACTCGCCCCAGCCGACGGCCACCGCGGCCACCGACACCCCGTACTCGAGGATCAGACACCAGCCGCAGACCCAGGCGATGAGTTCGCCGAGGGTGGCGTAGGTGTACGAGTAGGAGGAACCGGAGACGGGGATCGTGCCGGCGAGTTCGGCGTAGGAGAGTGCCGAGAACAGTGCGGTGAGGCCGGCTATCACGAACGAGACAGTGACGGCCGGTCCCGCTTCGGGGACGGCCTCGCCGAGGACGACGAAGATGCCCGTGCCCAGCGTGGCGCCGATGCTGATCATGGTCAGCTGCCACATGGAGAGCGACCGGCGCAGCGATCCACCCTCGCCCTGGCCACTCTCGGCAACCAGGCGCTCGACGGGCTTGCGCCGCATCAGCCGGGCGCCGGCGCCGGGGCGCCCGCCCTGCGGTGGCTCGGTCGAGGGTGGGGCTGCGCCGTGGTCCAGCACTGCGGGTGCTCCTTCATCGCTGCGGATCGCGACGGGTGACCTGCGACGATCCACGGACATGACGGAGGGGTCCGCATGAGGGGAGACCGCCGAGCAGACGGTCACCGCCACTCCTGGTACGGGGGATGAGCCTATGAGCCCGCGCTCGGAACCGGAAATGCACTGTCGTTGCGCATCGGCGGACGATCATTGCGCGATGACGGAGAGTATGGGGAAACATTGCGCTCCGCCGACCGTGGGCCTCGCCGCGGCGCGGAACGCGGGAAGGGCGATCCGGTGAAACGTGCCGCACCCCGCGGTGAACGCGGGCGTCACAACTCCCGCAGTCTGGCGGCGATCTCCCGCAGCAGCACGGGGTCGTGCAGGTTCCGCGGTGTCACCGGCTCGGAGATCCTGACGAGACCGGCCTCGGCGAGGTCGGCGAGCAGCACACGGACCACGGTCAGCGGCAGATCGGCGTCGGCGGCGATCTCGGCGACCGGCCGCGGCCCGCGCCGCACCAGCTCCAGCAGCGCGCTGCGGGCGTGGTCGAGCGGCAGGTCGACGCCCTCCGGGTCCAGGGCCGTGACCTGGGACATCAGGTCGATGTTCTGCTCGGACGCGGGCCGGGTCCGGCCTCGGGTGACGGTGTAGGGCCGTACGAGGGGACCGGACTCGTCCTCGTACCAGTGGTCGCTCACGAGGACTCAGGTGCCGGTGTCCTCGGGGGCCGAGCGCGTGGGCACGGCCATGTGCCGTCCCACGCGCCGGACCAGCAGTGCCATTTCGTGGGCCAGCTGACCGACGTCCGTCTCGATGTCGGAGAGGACGGCAAGCCGGCTGCCGTCACCGGCCGGGGTGATGAAGAGGAAGGCGTTGTCGAGCATCACCATCGTCTGCCGTACGCTGCCCGCCGCGAACCGGTCGCCCGCCTCCTTCGCCAGGCTGTGGAAGCCCGCGCAGACGGCGGACAGATGCTCGATGTCCCGCCTGACCATGCCCCGGGACGCGCTGCCGACCAGCCCGTCCGCCGTGAGGAGCACCGCCTGCTGCACATGACCGGTCCTGGCCACCAGGTCGTCGAGGAGCCAGCCCAGGCCGGCGCTTTCTCCGGTGCCTTCGTCAGCCATCGTCGTCGGTCCCTTCATCGGTCGTGCGGGCTTGCGGTGCGGTGCTCGGCGACTCGGGTCCGACGCTGTCGCCGCGGCGGCCGCGGTCCAGCCCTCGCTGGAAGGATCCGAAGATCGAGCGCATCTCCTCGGCGGACACCTCGCGGTCGGGGCCCCCGGCGGCGGGCGGCGGCGCGTCACGCAGCGGAGGCGCGAGGGAGGCCTGGCGCACGCGGGTGGGGAGGCCGTGCAGCGGCGTCGCGGGAACCGCCGTCCCGCTCGGCCCGCCGGTCGGGTCCGGTACGGACGCGGGCCTGGTGCCGGACGGGGTGGTCCCGTCCGACGCAGGAGCCGCCTTCTCGGCGGCAGCGCCGGACCCGTCCGTCGCGGGCGCGCTCATCTCGGCGGCAGGACCGGACCCGTCCGACGCAGGATCCGCCTTCTCGGCGGCAGGACCAGACCCGTCCGACGCAGGAGCCGCCTTCTCGGCGGCAGGACCAGACCCGTCCGTCACCGGTGACGCCTTCTCGGCGGCAGGACCGGACCCGTCCGACGCAGGATCCGCCTCCCCCGCGGCAGCGCCGGACCCGTCCGGTACCGCCACCGGCCTCGCCCCGGATCCCGTCGTCGCCGTCGTCCGCTCCGGCGCGGGTGCCGGGGCATCCGTGGCGCGGTCGTGCACCAGGGGCACGCGTTCGAGCGTGCGCCGCAAGGCCTCGGCCCGTACGGCCCGGGGCCGGGGCGGCGGCGCGCTCTCCCGCTCCGCGGCGGCCTTGGCCGGCTGCTCGACGGCGGCGAGGACCGCGGTGGGCAGGAAGACCACCGCCGTCGTGCCGCCGTACGGGGAGCGGGTGAGGGTGACACCGATGCCGTGCCGTTCCGCCAGGCGGCCGACGACGTACAGCCCGAGGCGGTCGTCCTGCGCCGGATCGAAGTCGCCGGGCCGGGCCAGCGTCCGCTGGGCCTCTTCCAGCGCGGCCTGGTCCATGCCGAGTCCGCGGTCGTCGATCTCCAGCGCGAAGCCGTTGCCGACGCGTCCGGTGCGCATGGTGACCTGCGTGTGCGGCGGGGAGTAGACGGCGGCGTTCTCGACGAGTTCGGCGACCAGGTGCACCACGTCCGCCACGGCATCGGCCGTGATGCCGACCGCGGGCATGGGCGGTACGACGACACGGGCGTAGTCCTCGATCTCGCCGACGGCCGCGGACACGATGTCGACGACCGGCACCGGCCGGCGCCACCGACGGCCGGGGGCGGCGCCGGAGAGAATGATCAGGCCCTCCGCGTGCCGGCGCATCCGGGTGGTCAGATGGTCGATGCGGAACAGGTCGTCGAGTGTGTCGGGGTCGCTGGTGCGGCGCTCCAGGGTGTCGACGAGCTTCGACTGACGGTGCACGAGGGCCTGGTTGCGGCGGGCGATGTTGAGCAGGACGGCGAAGATGCCCCGGCGCAGCGTGGACTGCTTGACGGCGGCCTCGACGGCGGCCAGCCGTGCGGCGTTGAGTGCCTGGCCCACCTGGTCGATCTCGTCGATCTCGTCCGGGCCTCGCTTCGGGTCGCCGAAGTCGAGGGGTGGAGCGGCGGCTGCCGCGTCGACCTCCTCGCCCGCGGCGAGCCGCTCCATCACGTCGGGCAGCTGGCGGGTGGCCAACAGGTCCGCGGCGTCGCGCAGTTCTTCCAGCCGGCGGGAGATGCGGCGGCCGCTGGCCACCGAGAACCAGATCGACAGACCGACCGCGGCCAGTCCCGCCACACCGACGACCGCCGCCTTGATCATCTCGTGGTAGGCGAAGGCGCGGCCCCGGTCGGACGCGTTGATCGCCGCGTCGGTGCACAGCAGCATGTACCGCTGGACCGCGCGGTCCGTCGTGTCGCGCCAGGAGTCACCGGCCATCGCCTCGCCGGCACCCGCGGGACCGGCCCGCAGCAGTGTGTCCTCCTGGGCGACCAGGGCCCGGTAGACATCGCTGCGCTCGAAGCCGGCGAAGAGCTGCCGGGAGTCGGCCGGGAGGTCGGGGACATAGGTGCGGTGGAAGACCCGGCGGTCCTCGATCGTGGCGGTGAGGGTGTCGTACTGCGCGTCGCTCAGCCGCCCGGCGGCGTGCGCGCCCGCCACCAGTGCGTCCTGCCGGGAGACGAACTCCCGCACCCGCACGAGTTCGACGACGACCTGCGCCTCGCGGGCGAGTTGGCCGGCCTGAAGCGCGGTGAGCGTGGACTGCACGTCGAAGGTGGGTTCCACCATCGTCGTGTACTCCTCGATCGCGCGGTCCCAGGAGATCGTCCGGCCCACGACCTTCTCGCGCAGCGCATCCAGACCGTCGGCCGCGTCCGCCATCGCGTCCAGGGACTCGCGCTGACGTGCGGAGAGGTCCTCCCGCCGCTCCCGGTCGCCGATCGCCTCGCGCATCGCGCGCACGGCCCGGTCGGTGGAGCGCTGCTGCTGGGTCAGACCGGCGACGGCGGCAGCGCCGCCCTGCGGCCCCGCCCCCAAGTACGCGGCGGAGAGCCGCCGTTCGATCTGGATCTGCCCGACGGCGGTGTCGACCGGCGTACCGAAGCTCTCGTACATGCTCTGGAGCCGTATGAGCGCGCGGAGATCACCGGTCACGGAGACCATGGCAAAGGTCCACAAGGACATCAGAGCAATGACGGGTATGACCGTCAGTGTCACGATCCGTCCCCGGATCGTGGGGCGGCGAAGTCGCCGGCGCATGGTCTCCCCTGAGCAAGAGAGCTACTGAACAGCGGTGATTACCCCCGAGTAGGGGGCAGTCAAGTTACGCGACGCAGCATGCGCAACGCAACGTTCCTGGGGGTAACCGGCCGTTCAGTAGGAACGGTATTTTCTGACCCCCCGTCAGGCCGTTGCGCGGTGCGCAAGCACCGCTCCGCGACCCGCAACCCGACCTCTGGAGGCCCCGGTGACCTGGCTCGATCCTCATCCGTTCCTGCGCGGAGTGGCCTGGCTGGACCGAGGACGGCCGGTGCGTGCGGACCCCGCGGACGCGGGCCGGCTGCCCTGGGATGCCTGGGAGCGGGCCACCCTGCCCATCGGCGTGCGCCTGGAGTTCACGGCCGAGGACGCCGCCGCGGTCGAGATCCGCTATCGCGCCTCCCCGCCGGGCGAGAGCGATGCCCTGCGGGAGCTCCCGCACTGCTTCGCGCTGTGGCAGGACGGCCGCTGCGTATCGGAGACGATCACCGAGCCCGCCGCCGAGTCGGTGGTCACCCTGGCGCTGCCGGGCAGCTCGGCCGCGCCCTTCACCGTGCATCCGCCCGAGTCCGTGGCACCCGAGATCCTCGGGCTGCGCGCGGTCGGCGGCTCGATCGCGCCCGCCCCACGGCAGCCCCGCTGGCTCGTGCACGGGGACTCCATCACCGAGGGCTGGTGGTCCACCCGTCCCGCCCACTCCTGGCCAGCCACGGCCGGCCGGCGGCTGGGCCTGGACACCGTGAACCTGGGATACGCGGGGTGCGCACACGGCGAGCCGGCCCTCGCGGAACAGCTCGCGTCGCTGGACGCGGATGCCATCACTCTCGCCTTCGGCACCAACTGCTGGTCCAGCACCCCCTGTTCGGCGCCGCTGATGTACGAGACGGTCCGCACCTTCCTCACCCTCGTACGACAGGGCCACCCCCGCACGCCCCTCCTGGTGGTCTCCCCCGTCCTGCGCCCCGGAGCGGAGAACACCCCGAACCGGCTGGGTGCCACGCTCGCGGATCTGCGGACGGCCATGGAGCGGGCCGTCACGGACCGCAGGGAGGGCAGTGACGGCCAGGACGCGGACGACTGGCTCGCTCTGCTTCCCGGTCGCGACCTGCTCCGGGCGGGACAACTGGCCGACGGGGTGCATCCCGACGACGAGGGACACGCCGTGCTGGCGGCCGCGGTGGCCGAGGCCCTCCCCTCGGCGCGGCCGAACGGATGAGGTGCAGGCGCAAATACATGTTCCGGGACGGGGTACGCGAGCTGCGATGAACACTGAACCGCGGGTGGTGGCCGACCCCCCGCTCCCCAGCGACAGCGCGCGGGCCCGCAGGGCGACCGCGGACTTCCTGGCGCGCCACTGCCCGTGGGCCGACCTGGACGCCGTACTGCTCGTCGTGTCCGAGCTGGTCAGCAACGCGGTGCAGCACACGGCCGGCTGGTGGCGGCTCCAGCTGGCGGCGGCCCAGGACACGCTGGTGGTCGAGATCGACGACTCCAGCCCCGCGATCCCGGTGTCCCGCGAGCCGGACTTCAGCGGCAGCGGCGGATTCGGCTGGCACATGGTGCACCAGCTCGCCGGACAGGTGGAGATCAGCCCCCTGCCCTGCGGCAAGCGCGTCCAGGCGACGTGGGTGAGGAAGATCCCCGCAACGGCGCCTGCCTGCTGACGCGCGGCCGGAACGGCCGGGCGCGCTGCCGGCGCACAGGCAGCCTTCTTCGGTCCACAGCGGCATCATCACGCGGTAGTCATGAAACGACAGCACACGGCGCGCACGAACCATGACGCCCTCCCCCGCGTCGACGGCGCGCCCTCCCGGGAATCACAGGAGGCGGCGCCCCCTGTCAGGTGGGGCGCCGCCTGTCCCGTGGGGGGATCTTCCCGTGGGGGGAAGTGTGAGGGCGGGAGTTCACGCTCCCGCGAGCAGGCCCTCGCGAAGCCGCGAGGTGATGCGGTTCAGCAGCCGGGACACATGCATCTGCGAGACGCCGAGCTCCGCACCGATCTCCGCCTGCGTCAGCTCCTGGCCGAAGCGCATGGCGAGGATCAGCCTGTCCCGGTCGTCGAGTTCCTGGATGAGCGGCTTGAGCGCCTGCACGTTCTCGGCGATCTCCAGATCGGAGTCCGGTGCGCCGAGCCGGTCGGACAGCGGTGCCGACGCGTGATCGGAGGCGTCGTCGATCGGCGTGTCGATGGAGCCGGCGGTGTAGCCGTTGCTCGCGACGATGCCCTCGATGACCTCTTCCTCGTCGAGCTTGAGGTGCGCGGCGAGCTCCGCCGTGCTGGGCGCCCGGTCGAGCCGCTGCGAGAGCTCGTCGGCCGCCTTCGCCAGATCTATCCGCAACTCCTGGAGCCGCCGCGGCACATGGACCGCCCAGCTGGTGTCACGGAAGAACCGCTTGATCTCACCGACGATGTACGGGACGGCGAAGGTCGCGAACTCCACCTCGCGGCTCAGCTCGAACCGGTCGATCGCCTTGATCAGGCCGATCGTCCCGACCTGGACGATGTCCTCCATCTGCTCGGCCCGGTTCCGGAAGCGGCCGGCCGCGTACTTCACGAGAGCGAGGTTCAGCTCGATGAGGGTGTTCCGCACGTACTGGTAGTCGGGGGTGCCTTCCTCCAGCGAGGACAGGCGCACGAAGAAGACCTTGGAGATCTCCCGTGCGTCCTTGGGAGCGACCGCCCTGGCGTCCCGCACCTCCGGAAGCTCGAGCTCGCGGCTCGGGCACCGTGTTCCCGGCTCTGTGCGTTCGGTCGCAACCGTACTCGCCGTGGACACTAAGTCCTCCCCTGCTCCGTGGTCAGTGCAACGGCCCGTCTACCCCCAGTCCGCCCACACATGCCTACGAATTCCAAAGTCGTGGAAACACCTGGTGGGAGCGGCCTGTCGGGGCCAACTGATCGGGCGGACGGCGGATGCGGGCGCACACGAAGACGTCCGGCCCCGGACGATGCCGGGACCGGACGCGAACGGCCGTGCGGGCGAACGCTTGTCGCCCTAGTGCCGCGACAGGCAATGTTTGCCCGTCAAGGAGTGGGGGTCCCCCCACGCCCGCAGGGCGTAGGGGGAGCGTCCGGTGCGTGCGATCGCAAGGCGGCCGGAAGTCCTGGTAGCGGAGCTACCAGGACTTGTGGCCAACGCAGCGAGCGGGCGTGCAGGGCGGGGCGACAGGGCAAAGCTTGCCGGGAGCGGCACTAGCTCCAACTGGCGTGCAGCGGCTTGCCCTCGGCGTACCCCGCGGCGCTCTGCACACCCACGATCGCCCGCTCGGCGAACTCCTCCAGGGAGTTGGCGCCGGCGTACGTGCAGGACGAGCGGACGCCCGCGATGATCGAGTCGATCAGGTCCTCGACGCCGGGACGGGTCGGGTCGAGGAACATGCGCGAGGTGGAGATGCCCTCCTCGAACAGCCCCTTGCGGGCCCGGTCGTACGCGGATTCCTCACTCGTACGGTTGCGGACGGCTCGCGCGGACGCCATGCCGAAGGACTCCTTGTAGAGCCGTCCGTCGGCGGTCTGCTGGAGGTCGCCCGGGGACTCGTACGTACCGGCGAACCACGAGCCGATCATGACGTTGGACGCGCCGGCGGCGAGTGCCATGGC
Organism: Streptomyces sp. NBC_00306; assembly: GCF_036169555.1. Lineage (GTDB taxonomy): Bacteria > Actinomycetota > Actinomycetes > Streptomycetales > Streptomycetaceae > Streptomyces > Streptomyces achmelvichensis. The sequence continues at coordinate 1,278,869 of NZ_CP108032.1, forward strand.
GACATCGCGGGGATGGCGGACACCGCCGTCGGCCCAGACGTGCTTGCCGTACTTCTTCGCCTCGGCCGCGCACTCCAGCACGGCCGAGAACTGCGGCCGGCCCACGCCGGTCATCATGCGGGTGGTGCACATGGCACCGGGACCCACGCCGACCTTGATGATGTCGGCGCCGGCCTCGACGAGGTCGCGCACGCCCTCGGCGGCGACGATGTTGCCCGCCACGATCGGCACGTGCGGGTCCAGTCCGCGGACCGCCTTGATCGCGGCGATCATCGATTCCTGGTGGCCGTGCGCCGTGTCGACCACGAGGGTGTCGACGCCCGCGTCGAGAAGCTGCTTGGCCTTGCCCGCGACATTGCCGTTGATGCCGACGGCCGCGGCGATGCGCAGCCTGCCCTGGGCATCCACGGCAGGGCTGTAGAGAGTCGCGCGCAGGGCGCCCTTACGGGTGAGGATGCCGACGAGACGGCCGTTCTGGTCGACCGCGGGGGCGTAGCGCCTGTTGGCCGCGTCCAGCGTGTTGAAGGCGTCGCGCGGGTCGATGTCCGCGTCGATCAGCAACAGGTCCTTGGACATGACCTCGGACAGCTGGGTGAAGCGGTCGACGCCGGTCAGGTCGGCGTCGGTGACGACTCCGACGGGCCGGTGGTCGGCGTCGACGACCACGCCCGCGTCGTGGGCACGCTTGGGCAGCAGGGCCAGCGCGTCGGCCACGGTCTGCGTGGGGACGAGCACGATCGGGGTGTCCAGGACGTGGTGACGCGTCTTGACCCAGGCGATGACCTCGGTGACGACCTCGATCGGAATGTCCTGGGGGATGACGACGAGCCCGCCGCGGCGGGCGAGCGTCTCGGCCATCCGGCGGCCCGCGATGGCGGTCATGTTGGCGACGACCAGCGGGATGGTGGTGCCGCTTCCGTCGGGGGACGAGAGGTCCACACCCAGACGGGAGCCCACCGCCGAGCGGCTCGGCACCATGAACACGTCGTCGTACGTCAGGTCGTACGGCGGCTTCAGATCATTGAGGAAACGCACGTGCTGATCATCCCAGTCGATCGGAGTTGGCCCCCGGTCATCTCAGCCGGGGAAATCGCACGTACTTCATTGTCCCATGCCCACCCGCATGCATGGCCCGGACGATTCCTCCAGGTCAGCGCGGGTGGGCTCGTACGATCGTCCAAGGCCGTCCGTCCGGCCGCTCCCGTCAGTCGTCGGGGTCCGCGCGCTCCAGCGCCGGGCGAGGCCCCGCCTGGACCGAGAGCAGGTGGTCGGCGGCCGCCGTGTCCGTCACGAGGCTGGTGACGAGGCCGGAGCGCAGGACGGCCGCGATGGCCTCCGCCTTGCGCTGGCCGCCCGCGATGGCCACCACCTCGGGGATGCGGCGCAGCCGGTCGGCCTCGACCGTGATGCAGCGTTCGCCCAGGTCACGGCCGACGCGTCGGCCGTCCCGGTCGAACAGGTGCGCCGACATCTCGGCGGCCACGCCGAAGGAGGCGTACCGGGCGCGCTCCTCGTCGCTGAGCATGTCGTACACCGTCGAGATACCCGGCTCCCAGGAGCCGATGGAGACGGCCGCGACGGTGACCTTGTCGAAGTACTCGAAGGCGCGGGCGATACCGGTCTGATTGCGCAGCGCGGCCGCGGTGGCGGCGTCGGGCAGCAGCATCGGCGCGTAGATGGGGTGGGCGTCGCCGCCGGAGACCTGGGCCGCGCGTCTGACCGCCTCCACCGAGCCGCGCTCGGCGGTACCCGCGTCGTAGACGCCGGTGAGCTGGACGACCGTGCAGGGCGGCAGCCGGTCCAGCGCGGCCGCCATGTGGATGGTGGACCGGCCCCAGGCCAGACCCAGCACATCGCCCTCGTTCACCAGCTCGCCGAGCAGGTCGGCGGCCACCTCGCCCAGGTTCTCGGGGTCCGGCGACTCGTCCGCCGCCTCCGCCGGCGACTCGACCACGACCGCGTGACGCAGTCCGAAATGGGCGCGGAGGGCGTCGGAGCGCTCGGCGTCCAGCTCCGCCGGGACGCGGATCTCGATCCTGACCAGATCGCGTTCCAGGGCGGTCTCCAGGACGCGCGCCACCTTGAAGCGGCTGACGCCGAACTCCTCCGCGATCTGGATCTTGGACTTGCCCTCGAGGTAGAAGCGGCGGGCCATGGCCGCCGCCTGCACCAGCTCCGCGGGTCCCATCCGCAGGGCAGACCGTCCCGCCGACCTTGCAGACACCGCGATCTCCTCACTGCTGTTCGCACTCCAGATCTGCAATCCTGTCAGATCCGGCGGTTGTCGATCAGCCCCGAAGGGCCGAGTTCACTTGCTTGTGGCTCAGTGGTTGCAAGCCCAGCTCGCCGAGGCGATGCTCTGCTCCCCCTTGGCACGCAGGGCGCGCACCGCCTGGGCCGGGTCCTTCGCGCCATAGACCGCGGAACCCGCGACGAAGACGTCCGCGCCCGCCTCGGCGCACCGCTCGATGGTGGCGTCCGAGACGCCGCCGTCCACCTGGAGCCACAGGGCGAGTCCGTGCTTGGAGATCAGCTCACGGGTGCGGCGGATCTTGGGCAGCATGATGTCGAGGAAGGCCTGACCGCCGAAGCCGGGCTCCACGGTCATGATCAGCAGCATGTCGAGCTCGGGCAGCAGATCCTCGTACGGCTCGATCGGGGTGGCCGGCTTGAGCGCCATCGAGGCACGGGCCCCCTTGGCGCGGATCTCGCGGGCCAGCCGTACCGGAGCGGCGGCGGCCTCCACGTGGAAGGTGACGGATCCGGCCCCTGCCTCGATGTACTGGGGTGCCCACCGATCGGGGTCGTCGATCATCAGATGGCAGTCCAGCGGGGTGTCCGTCGCCCGGCTGAGGGATTCCACGACCGGCACACCCAGCGTCAGGTTGGGCACGAAGTGGTTGTCCATCACGTCGACATGGAGCCAGTCGGCGCCCTCGACGGCCCGGGCCTCTTCCGCCAGGCGGGAGAAGTCGGCGGAGAGGATACTGGGGTTGATCTGTACGGCCATGGCCCAAGCCTGCCATGTTCCGGGGGTCTTCCCCTCCCCGGTACGGGTTCCGGTCCGGACCAAAGCGCTCCGGGATCAGCACAGTCCGTGCAATCCTGGCGTTTTCGGCCAGGGTCGAGGCCAATGGGGGCGTCATGGCGGACGGGAACACGGGACAGATGCGGCCTCGCCGGGGCGTCGCCCACCTGGTCTGCGGGCGACGCGCCAAGTGGATCGTGGTCGTGCTCTGGCTCGCGGTGATGGTGCTGGCGTTCCCGCTGGCGCAGAAACTCACCGACGCCCAGGACAACGACGCCGCGTCCTGGCTGCCCGGCAGCGCGGAATCCACTCAAGTCCTGCACGAGGCCGAGGAGTTCAGGCCCGAGGTCATCCCGGCCATCGTCGTCTACGCCCGCGAGAGCGGCCTCACGGCGGCCGACCGCACGCGCATCGCCGAGGACGTCGCCGAGCTGAAGCGGCTGAGCGCGCACGGCGTGCTGGGCAACGAGGTGCGCGGCCCGGTGCTGGACCGGCCGGCTGATCCGCGGGCGGCCCAGGTCTTCGTCCCCATCGTCATGGACGAGAAGGGCTGGGAACGGATCGGCCCGGCCGTGGACTCGATCCGCGGGGTGACCGGCACAGCGGCTGCGGGCCTCGCGGTGCACGTCACGGGTCCGGGCGGCACGGCGGCCGACTCCTCCGAGGCCTTCGAGGGCATCGACTCGACGCTGCTGCTCTCGGCGCTCGCCGTGGTGATCGTGATGCTGCTGATCACCTACCGCAGCCCCACGCTGCTGCTGGTGCCGGTGATCGCGGCCGTCGCGTCGCTCTCCGCCGCGCAGGCAGTGATCTACCTGCTGGCGGAGCACGCCGGTCTGACCGTCAACGGGCAGAGCGCGGGCATTCTGACGGTCCTCGTCTTCGGCGCGGGGACGGACTATGCCCTGCTGCTGATCGCGCGCTACCGCGAGGAGTTGCGCCGCCACGAGGATCGGCACGAGGCGATGGCTCTCGCGCTGCATCGTGCGGGCCCGGCGGTGCTGGCGAGCGGCGCCACGGTGGTGCTCGGCATGCTGGTCCTGCTCTTCGCCGAGATGAACTCCACCAGTGGACTCGGCCCGGTCGCCGCGATCGGGGTGGCGGTGGCGCTGATCGCCATGATCACGCTGTTCCCTGCGCTGCTCGTCGTCTTCGGCCGCTGGATCTTCTGGCCGGTGATCCCCCACTTCGGCTCGCCCGAGCTCACGGAGTCCGGAGTGTGGGCACGGATGGGCCGGTGGATCGCCCGGCGGCCACGGGCGATCTGGGCCGTCACGGCGGTCGTGCTGGTGGCCTTCTCGATCGGCCTGACCCAGCTGCGCGCCGAGGGCATCAGCAACGCCGATTCCTTCACGGAGAAGCCCGACTCGATCGTCGGGCAGGAGGTCCAGGCGACGTACTTCCCCGCGGGCAGCGGCGACCCGCTGATCGTCATCAGCGACGCGGCACAGGCCGGACAGGTGCGGGCGGCCGTGGCGGCCACGCCCGGTGTGGTCCCGGCCTCCATCGCCGTTCCGCCCGGCACCAAGCCCGTGCACGAGGGCCGGGTGCTGATCGAGGCGACGATGACCGCACCCGCGGACAGCGCGGCCGCGAAGGACACCGTGGAACGCGTACGGGACGCGGTCCACGCGGTCCCGGACGCGGATGCGCAGGTGGGCGGAGGCACGGCCGCCCTGCTGGACATGGACACCGCCACCCGGCACGACAACCTGCTGATCATCCCGCTGGTCCTGCTGGTCGTACTGCTGGTGCTGACGGTCCTGCTGCGGGCCTTGGTGGCCCCGCTGCTGCTGATCGCGACAGTGGTGCTGTCGTTCGCCGCCGCGCTGGGGCTCAGTGCGCTCGCGTTCCGCTACATCTTCGACTTCGCGGGCGAGACGACCGACTTCCCGCTGTTCGTCTTCGTTTTCCTGGTCGCGCTGGGCATCGACTACAACATCTTCCTGTCCACCCGTATCCGCGAGGAGGCCGGCCACCAGGGCACGCGAGCGGGCGTGGTGACGGGTCTCGCCGCCACCGGCGCGGTGATCACCTCGGCGGGCCTGGTCCTGGCAGGCACATTCGCGGCGCTGGGCACCCTCCCCATCGTCGCCTTCGCCGAGATCGGCTTCGCGGTGGCGCTCGGCGTCCTGCTGGACACGTTCGTCGTCCGCTCGGTCCTGGTCACGTCGCTGTTCCTGGACGCGGGCCCGAGAGTGTGGTGGCCGCACCCCATGTCGCGCGAGGAGGATCCGAAGGAGCCCCCGGCAACGGCGGAGGAGGAACCGGCGAAGGTCTGACGCAGCTCTCGCTCATGCGCGCAGGGACCCGCGTCTGCTCGCCCCGGACCTCCGCGGTATCCGTAGTGCCGTCAGTGATCCTTCGACAACGGGACCCCGCCATGACCGACGCCCTGACGCGTCTCCTCACCATCGCCCCACCGCCGAGCGAGCCCCGCCGCAAGGACTGGGGCGCGGTCGAGCGCACCCTGGGGGTCCGACTCCCCGCCGACTACAAGGAGCTCGTCCACGTCTACGGAGGAAGCAACTGGGACGACTACCTGTACGTCCTGGAACCCGGCTGCCCCAACGAGAACTACGACCTGATCGCATGGGCGGAGAACCAGGCCGAAGACCTGGAAGGCCTGTGGGAATTCGAGAAGAAGCCGGCGGAACTGGAGCCCGACGGAGCCCACGTCGTCCCGTGGGCGACCACGGACAACGGAGAGTGCCTCTACTGGCTTGTCCGGCCGGGCCTCGAGCCGGACGAATGGACCGTCATGGTGAACGAGGCGCGCGGCGACCGATGGGAGCATTTCTCCGTGTCGTGCACGCGATTCCTCGCGTCCTGCCTCGACGGAGAGCTGCGGTCGGCCATCCTCGCTTCATCGTTCCCCCGCGCCGCACATGAGTTCCGCCGCCTCGGTGGGGTGTGACGCAGCGCCGGATTTCGCAGCTACTCACGAGCGATGAGGCGGACACGTACCCGGAGCGTGTCCGCGGCCGATCGGTCGGGCGGTGACCGATCAAAGGAGAATCAGTCACTCACTCCGCGACGTCACAGCCCGGCACACCTCACCCCGTGCGCCTCAGCAGCGCCAGATACATCGCGTCCGTGCCGTGCAGATGCGGCCACAGCTGGATGTCCGGGCCCTCGCCGAGTGCCGGGACATCCGGCATCAGGGGCCTCGCGTCCAGGAGTTCCGCCTCGACCGGGTCGCCTCCGCGGCCGCGCAGGACGTCGTCGACGACCACCCGCGTCTCCGCGAGGTGCGGCGAGCACGTCGCGTACCCCACCACTCCCCCGACCCGGACCGCGCTCAGCGCCTCGCGCAGCAGGGCGCGCTGGAGGGGTGCGAAGCCCTCCAGGTCCTCGGGGCGGCGGCGCCAGCGGGCTTCCGGGCGGCGGCGCAGGGCGCCGAGGCCCGTGCACGGGACGTCGACGAGCACCCGGTCGAACGTGCCGGGCAGCCACGGCGGGCGTGTGCCGTCCGCGGCGATGACCTGGTACGGGCCGGGGTTGCCCGCCAGCGCCCGCTCCACCAGGCGCGCGCGGTGCGGCTGCTTCTCGGCGGCCAGGAGCGAGGCACCACGCTGCGCCGCGAGCGCCGCCAGCAGGGCCGCCTTGCCGCCGGGACCCGCGCACGCGTCGAGCCAGCGCTCGTCGGAACCCTCCAGCGGCGCACCGGCCAGGGCGATCGCGACGAGCTGGCTGCCCTCGTCCTGCACGCCCGCCCGGCCCTCGCGTACCGCCTCCAGCGCGCCCGGCTCGCCGCCCTCCGCCATCCGTACGGCATACGGGGACCAGCGGCCCGGCAGCCCGGACTCCTCGCCCACCGCCGCCAGCAGCTCGTCCGTCGTGGAGCGGCCGGGCCGGGCGACGAGGGTCACCTCGGGACGCTCGTTGTCGGCCTCCAGCAGGTCCTCGATGCCGGCGCGGCCACCGCCGAGCGAGTCCCACAGTGCGGAGACGACCCACCGCGGGTGGGAGTGCACCACCGCGAGATGGTCCTCGGCGTCCTCGTCGTAGGGCGGGGCGACGCGCTCCACCCAGGTGTCGAGGTCGTCCTGCGAGATCTTGCGCAGCACGGCGTTGACGAACCTGGCGCGCCCGTCGCCGAGCACCACCCGCGCCAGCTCCACACTCGCCGAGACCGCGGCGTGCGTCGGAATACGGGTGCCGAGCAGCTGGTGGGCACCGAGCGCCAGGACATCGAGCACCGGCGGATCGACCTCACGCAGCGGCCGGTCGATACAGGTGGCGATGATCGCGTCGTAGGTGCCCTGCCGGCGCAACGTCCCGTACACCAGCTCCGTCGCCAGCGCCGCGTCCCGCGCGTCGAAGTCGCCCTGCTCGCGAGCCTTCTTCAGCAGCGGCGGCAGGACGAGGTTGGCGTACGCGTCCCGCTCATCGACGGCCCGCAGTGCCTCGAAGGCGAGGATCCGCACCGGATCCTTCTTCGGGCGGCGGTAGGGCTTGGGGGTACGGCGACGTGCCTGCTCGTTCAAAGGTGCTCCGCGATCGAATGGGTCCAACCCCCTCAGCCTACGTCGGCGACTCCTACGTGCTCACCGGGGGCGATGCGCACGCCGCGGGCCCAGTCGGCGGCGCGCATCGGCTTCTTGCCCTGCGGCTGGACCCAGAGCAGCTCGACGGCGTGGGACCCGGTGCCGACGTGGACGTTGTTCTTGCCGGCCGCGAGTTCACCGGGTGCGAGGTCGGTGCGGTCGGCGGCCGGCCGCGCGTTCACGATCTTGAGCCGCTCGCCGCGGAACTCCGTCCAGGCGCCCGGCGCCGGGGTGCAGGCACGGATGACGCGGTCCACCCGCAGCGCCGGGGCCCGCCAGTCGACGCGGGCGTCCTCGACGGTGATCTTCGGCGCCAGGGAGATGCCCTCCGCGGGCTGCGGCACGGCGCGCAGGCTGCCGTCCTCGATGCCGTCCATGGTCGCCGAGAGCAGCCCGGCGCCGGCGAACGCGAGCCGGGTGAGCAGATCGCCGCTGGTGTCGGTGGACCGCACCTGCTCGGTGATCACGCCGTAGACCGGGCCCGAGTCGAGGCCCTCCTCGATCAGGAAGGTGGCGGCGCCCGTCATGTCGTCGCCGGCGAGCAGGGCGTGCTGCACGGGCGCGGCACCGCGCCAGGCCGGGAGCAGCGAGAAGTGCAGGTTCACCCAGCCGCGTGCGGGCACGTCGAGGGCGACCTTCGGCAGCAGCGCGCCGTACGCGACGACGGGGCAGCAGTCGGGCGCGATCTCCCGCAGCCGGGCCAGGAAATCCTCGTCCCGCGGCTTGGCCGGCTTGAGCACCTCGATCCCGGCCTCTTCGGCGCGCTGCGCGACCGGACTGGCGACCAGGTGCCGTCCGCGTCCCGCGGGCGCGTCGGGCCGGGTGACGACGGCGGCCACCTCGTGCCGCCCGGAGGCGATCAGGGCGTCCAGGGCGGGTACGGCGACCTCGGGGGTGCCTGCGAAGACGAGCTTCATGGGTGGCTGACTGCCTCTCAGGCTGGATGGTGCGGTGGGGAGGCGACGCGTGCGTCGACGAGCAGCACACCAGTCTATGGGCCCCTGACGCAGGGGGCGTACGGACCACCGCGCGCCCCGCGCATACGCGTCCACGCCCCCGAGGCGTGACCACATCGCCCGCTGGCGCGTTGGTCAAGAGAGATTGACCGAAGCGGGCCGCCAGGATGCGGCCCACCCCCTTTTCAACGCCGGTTCGAGAGGCTTGCCAATGGCCGACCACGCAACCCACGACGCCCAAGCCCGGGCGAGTCTGCATCTGTTGGTGCGGGACATCGAGCGGGTCCGCCGGCAGGTGGACGCATTGCGCACGCTCACCGCGCAGCTGGGCAATGTCTACCGGCCCCGCCGCTCCGGCCCCTCCGCGGGCTTCGTCGTCTACGGCAGGGCTCCCGCGCCGACCGTCCGTCTCGCCCAGGAGCTGAGGGACAGCGTCGAGACGCTGGTGACGGCGGCGGTGGACTTCGACCGCTCGCTGGGCTTCTCGTGGGACGCGGTCGGTTCGGCGCTCGGAGTCACCAAGCAGGCCGTCCACCGCCGGTACGGCGCCCGCAGGGCCACGCAGCAGGCGGCCGTCGACGGGGACCACGCCGTGGAGACGACGACGCGCACGCTCCCGCCGCCGGGAATCCCCTCGCCGGGGCTGCCGACGCCGGGACTGCCCGCGGTGCCCGCCGCCCGCACCATGCCGCCGCAGCCGACGGCCACCAGCCAATCCCTCCGGGAGGAGGCCCGCCCGAGCGCCTTCCCCGGCCCGCGCAACGGCTGATCCTCCGCCCCCGGCTGCTGCCCCCGCCCGCGAGGACGGGGGCAGCCGTCTGTCGTCACGTACGACCACGGGTGCGGCGGGACGCGCGGCAGCGAAAGGCCGGGCGCCGCCCGGGGCGGGCCCTCAGCCGATGTCCGGGGGGTCGATCCTGATCCGGACCTGGTCCGTACCCCCGCGTGCCATCCGGGCCGCCTGCGCCGCCTTCAGAGCGGCCGCGAGCGCCGCCCCGCTGCCCGGCGGGACACGCAGCAACGCCCGCTCCCAGGTCTCCCCCACCGGCGGATCGCCCGGTCGACGCGGCCGGCCGGGGTCCGCGGCCGGCAGCGGTACGGGGCCCAGCACCTCCACATCGGGTGGAAGCCCGGCCGTCGCGATGAAGGCCGCCACGACGTCCGCCCGGCCGGTCACGGCCGCCATCCGCGACACGGGCGGGAATCCGAGCTCGGCCCGCTCGGCCAGTTCCCGCTGGGCATGACCGACGGGGTCCCAGCGGACGAGCGCCTGGACGGGCCGCAGGGTCGGTTCGGCGACGACGACCACGGTGCCGCCCTCGCTCTGGCCGCGCACCAGGGACGACGCGTCGATCCAGCGTCTGAGCGCGTCCTCGCCGGCGCGCAGATCGGGCCGCCCCAGCATCGCCCAGCCGTCGAGCAGCAGTGCCGCCGCGTAGCCGCCCTCGGCGACGGGCTCGGCACCCGGGGTGCTCACCACCAGCGCGGGCCGCGCCGGGACGGTGTCCAGCACATGATCGCGGCCCGAGGTGCGCACCGGGACAGCGGGAAAGGCCCGGCCCAGCTCCTCGGCGGTGCGCCGTGCACCCACGACGCTCGCCCGCAGCCGCGTGCCTCCGCAGGCCACGCAGTGCCATTCCGTGGCGCCGCGCCCGCACCAGCGGCAGGTCAGATCGCGCGCGTCCGGTGCTTCGAGAGGTCCCGAACAGTGCCGGCACCGGGCCGGGGTACGGCACCGCTCGCAGGCGAGGCGCGGCGCGTAGCCGCGCCGGGGCACCTGCACCAGCACCGGTCCGCTCTTCAGCCCCTCGCGCACGGCCTGCCAGGCAACGCTGGGCAGCCGCGCGGCCCGGGCGGCCTCGTCCCGTGCCAGGTCCTGGTCGCCGACCGTACGGACCAGTGGCGCGGCGCTGCGCACCTGCTCCCGGTCGGCGGCCAGCGGCAGCGCCCAGCCGCTCTCGACCAGCTGGGCGGCCTCCACCGTGCAGCTGGTGCTGCCCAGCAGGAACGCGCAGGTCTCGTGGGTGGCGCGGAGCTCCAGTACCTCTCGGACGTGCGGGAAGGGGGCGTTCTCGTCGCTGTGGCTGGAGTCGCCGTCGTCCCAGACGGCTACCAGTCCGAGATCCTGCACGGGGGCGAACATCGCGGCCCGCGTCCCGACGACGGCCTTCACGGAGCCTCTGCGCACGGCGAGCCACTGGCGGTACCGCTTCTCGGGCCCGGACTCGGCGGTCAGCAGCGCATGCCGGCCGGCACCCAGCAGCTCGGTGAGCGCGGCGTCGACCCGCGCCGCGCGCCGCCCGTCCGGCACGACCACCAGGGCGCCGCGGCCCGAGGCGAGGGTGGCGGCGACGGCGCGCGCCAGCTCGTCGGGCCAGCCGGGCCCGGGCAGCGAGGTCCACACGGCCCGGGGGGTTCCGCCCGATGCCAGCGCCGCCAGGAACGCGGGCCCCCGGCCGTACCGCGTCCAGCTGCCGGGCTCCGGGACCGGCGGTGCGGGCAGCGGGTCGGGCGACGGCTTGGACTCGGCCCGTCCGTTCCTCGGCGGGATTGCGAGCTGGAGCACGTCCGCGAGGCTCCCCGCGTACCGGTCGGCGACCGCACGCGCGAGGGCCAGCATCTGCGGGCCGAGCACGGGCTCGGGCGAGACGACATAGGCGAGCGCGGCGAGCGCCCCGCCGTAGTCGCTCTCGGCACGCCGCTCGATGAGGAAGCCGTCGATCAGACCGCCGCCCTCGCGCCGTCCGTCGCGCACCCGGTGCGCCCCGGCGCCGAAGCGCACGCGCACCCGCACTCCCGGCTGCGCGTCGGCGTCGAGCTCCTCGGGCACGGCGTAGTCGAAGTACTGGTCGAGGTGCAGCACGCCTTTGTTGACCATCACCCGCGCCACGGGCAGGTCCCGGGCGAGCGCGGCTCCCCGCCAGGTCCGCGGTTTGGCCTTGGGCACGTTGGCCTTGCGGACGGTCTCCCGGATGAGCGCAAGCTGCTCCGGCCCACCGGCGGCGGGCTCGTCGGGCTGCTCGTTGTCGCTGCTCACAGCCAAATTCCTACCAGATGCCACCGACAGCGGGCCCGGGCCGTGGTGCGGCCCAGGCGCACGGCCGAGGCCCGGCGCCCCCTGAAGGGTGCCGGGCCTCGGGCCGTGCGGGAGATACGGGGGCTACAGACCCGCGGCGGTACGCAGCGCGTCCACGCGGTCCGTGCGCTCCCAGGTGAAGTCCGCGAGCTCGCGGCCGAAGTGTCCGTACGCGGCCGTCTGCGCGTAGATCGGGCGCAGCAGGTCCAGGTCGCGGATGATCGCGGCCGGACGGAGGTCGAAGACCTCCCCGATGGACTGCTCGATCTTCTCGACGTCGACCGTCGCGGTGCCGAAGGTCTCGACGAAGAGACCGACGGGCTCGGCCTTGCCGATCGCGTACGCGACCTGGACCTCGCAGCGGGCGGCGAGGCCGGCGGCCACGACGTTCTTCGCGACCCAGCGCATGGCGTAGGCGGCCGAGCGGTCGACCTTGGACGGGTCCTTGCCGGAGAAGGCGCCGCCGCCGTGACGGGCCATGCCGCCGTAGGTGTCGATGATGATCTTGCGGCCGGTGAGGCCGGCGTCGCCCATCGGGCCGCCGATCTCGAAGCGGCCGGTCGGGTTGACCAGCAGGCGGTAGCCGTCGGTGTCCAGCTTGATGCCGTCCTCGACGAGCTGCTTCAGCACGTGCTCGACGACGAACTCACGGATGTCGGGAGCGAGCAGCGAGTCCAGGTCGATGTCCGACGCGTGCTGCGAGGAGACGACGACGGTGTCCAGACGGACCGCCTTGTCGCCGTCGTACTCGATGGTGACCTGGGTCTTTCCGTCGGGGCGCAGGTACGGGATCGTCCCGTTCTTGCGGACCTCGGACAGACGGCGGGAGAGCCGGTGCGCCAGGTGGATCGGCAGCGGCATCAGCTCGGGCGTCTCGTCGCAGGCGTAGCCGAACATCAGGCCCTGGTCGCCGGCGCCCTGCTTGTCGAGCTCGTCCCCCTCCTCACCCTTGGCGGCACCCTCGACCCGCTTCTCGTACGCCGTGTCGACACCCTGCGCGATGTCCGGCGACTGCGCGCCGATGGAGACCGAGACTCCGCAGGACGCGCCGTCGAAGCCCTTCTTCGAGGAGTCGTAACCGATCTCGAGGATCTTGTTGCGCACGAGCGTGGGGATGTCGGCGTAGGCCTTGGTGGTCACCTCGCCGGCGACGTGCACGAGGCCGGTGGTGATCAGGGTCTCCACGGCGACGCGGGACGTCGGGTCCTCGCGCAGCAGTGCGTCGAGGATGGTGTCGCTGATCTGGTCAGCGATCTTGTCGGGGTGACCCTCGGTCACGGACTCCGAGGTGAAGAGACGGCGGGACACATCGCTCCCTGGGGTTGCAGCGGCTGCTGGCTGATCATTGGCGGACCGGCAGGGGGCTGCGCCCCGCGACGTTCCATGGGCAGTTTATCCGTCGACCTCCTCCGGCAGTCCACCTGTCTCGCTCCGTGGGAGTCCGATGGGACCACTCTCACCTGCGGCGGAGGGGTGACAGCAGGGCAGGAGGGCCGGATTTCACCGCCGGTACGCCGGGTTTGGCCGATTTTCGCCCAGCTGTCGATCCGCCATCAAGAATTCATCCGAGCCTGGGGGCCACCAGGTCCCAGACGATGTCCGCGAGGGCCTCCTTGGGCCCGTACGGCACGGGTGTCTCGCCGCCGTCCGCGGTGAGGACCACCGCTTCGTTCTCCTCCGAGCCGAAGGTCTTGCGCTCGCCGACCTCGTTGACCACGAGCAGGTCGCAGCCCTTGCGGCGGAGCTTGTCGCGGCCGTTGGCGAGGACGTCGTCGGTCTCGGCGGCGAAGCCCACGATCACCTGATCGGCTCGGGCCCGTTCGTGGCTGATCTCGGCGAGGATGTCGGGGTTGCGGACCAGAGCGATGGGCGCGGGCTCCTGCCCGTCCTTCTTCTTGATCTTGCCGGAGGCGTAGGCGGCGGGCCGGAAATCGGCCACCGCGGCGGCCATCACCACCGCGTCGGCGTCCGCGGCGGCCTTGATCACGGCCTCCCGCAGCTGCACGGCCGTGCCGACGTGGACGACATCGCACCCCGCGGGATCGGTCATCCCGGTATTGGCCTCGATGAGCGTGACCCGGGCACCGCGGGCCGCGGCCGTCCGGGCGAGGGCGTACCCCTGCTTGCCGGAGGAGCGATTGCCCAGGTACCGGACCGGGTCGAGCGGCTCGCGCGTGCCGCCGGCGCTGACGACGACATGGCGGCCGGCCAGATCCGGCTCGGCCGCGCCGCGGGCGAGCACCCGGCGGCACACCTCGAAGATCTCGCCCGGGTCGGGCAGCCGGCCCTTGCCGGTGTCGACCCCGGTCAGCCGTCCCACCGCGGGCTCGACGACCACGGCGCCACGGCGCCGGAGCGTCGCCACGTTCTCCTGGGTCGCGGGGTGCTCCCACATCTCCGTGTGCATCGCGGGGGCGAAGACCACGGGACAGCGGGCGGTGAGGAGGGTGTTGGTGAGGAGGTCGTCGGCGATCCCGTGCGCGGCCTTGGCCAGCATGTCGGCGGTGGCGGGCGCCACCACGACGAGGTCGGCACCCTGGCCGATGCGGACGTGCGGGACCTCGTGGACGTCGGACCAGACCTCGGTCGAGACGGGGTGACCGGAGAGCGCCGACCAGGTCGCCGCGCCGACGAAGTGCAGGGCGGACGCGGTCGGCACCACCCGTACGTCGTGGCCCGACTCGGTCAGCCTCCGCAGCAGCTCGCACGCCTTGTACGCGGCGATGCCACCGCTGACCCCCAGAACGACCTTCGGCTTGTCCACTGCGTCTCCCCGCATTCGGCTCGCTTCCCTCCCATGACACACCACAGGCCCGGCGGATGTTCCGCCGGGCCTGGGATGAAAGTACCGCTACGACTTACTGGGCCGGACCCTCAATGGCCTCGGAGGTCAGCAGACCCGCGTTGATCTCGCGCAGGGCGATCGAGAGCGGCTTCTCGTGGACGTGGGTGTCAACGAGCGGACCGACGTACTCGAGCAGGCCTTCGCCGAGCTGCGAGTAGTACGCGTTGATCTGACGCGCGCGCTTGGCCGCGTAGATCACGAGGCTGTACTTCGAGTCCGTGGCCTCGAGCAGCTCGTCGATCGGCGGGTTGATGATGCCCTCGGGCGTGGAAATGGAAGAGGACACGCTCTACCTTCCGACAGATGGGAAAAAGCGAAAACGGTGCTGGGACCCGGAACTCACTGCCCGGAATCCGAAGAAGACACCGCCATCAAGGCTAGCAGCTCGCGCGACACGTCCTCGACGGAGGTGTTGACCAGTGTGGTGTCGAACTCCGACTCGGCGGCCAGCTCGACCTTCGCGACCGTCAGCCGGCGCTCGATCACCTCGGTCGACTCGGTACCGCGGCCGGTGAGACGGCGGACCAGCTCGTCCCAGCTGGGCGGGGCGAGGAAGACCAGCTGGGAGTCCGTCATGGACTCCTTCACCTGCCTCGCGCCCTGGAGGTCGATCTCCAGCAGGACGGGCTCGCCCGCCTCCAGGCGGTCGTGCACGGCACGGCGCGGCGTGCCGTAGCGGTTGCCCGCGAACTCGGCCCATTCGAGCAGCTCACCGTTGGCGATCAGCTTGTCGAATTCCTCGTCGGAGACGAAGAAATACTGAACGCCGTGACGCTCGCCGGGACGCGGCTTTCTGGTGGTCGCCGACACCGAGAGCCAGACCTCGGGGTGGACCTTGCGCATATGCGCGACGACCGTGCTCTTACCGACCCCGGAGGGGCCGGAGAGCACGGTCAGCCGCGGACGTACCTCTGCTGCCATGCAGCGATTATCCAGGTTCCCGGGGGTGCCCGGAAACGTCAGGCGGCACCGCCGCCGAACTCGCGCTCGAGAGAGGCGATCTGGTTGGAGCCGAGACCGCGCACTCGGCGGCTCTCGGAGATGCCGAGCCGCTCCATGATCTGCTTGGCGCGGACCTTGCCGACGCCGGGCAGGGACTCGAGCAGGGCGGAGACCTTCATCTTGCCGATGACGTCGTTCTCCTGGCCCTGCTTGATGACCTCGTGGAGCGAGGCGCCGGAGTGCTTGAGTCGATTTTTGACCTCGGCCCGCTCCCGGCGAGCCGCGGCGGCCTTTTCGAGCGCGGCTGCGCGCTGTTCAGGGGTAAGGGGCGGAAGAGCCACGCCTACGTCACCTCGGATGTCGAACTGTCGGATACGGACCGGTGAGGAACCTAGTCGCCCCACACCAGGCGAGCAACGAGCAACGCACTGCACGTTCGCTCTTCGACGGAGACTAGCGGCCATCACCGCTCCAGTCAGCGAGAACAGCGGAAAAGTCCTGGTCAGCATCGATCGACCAGGACTTTTCGGGCATATCGCCCCTGATTTCGGCCAAAGATCTGTCAACAAGCCCCGGACGGGAGTGGTGATGAGGTCGCAGGTCGACGCGCCGGAGCGGTTCTAAACCCCCGAAACGGCCGAACGGACCTCGTCCGCGAAGCGTTCGGCCGACGCGCGCAGCGCCGCCGGGTCGGGTCCGTGCCGCAGTACGCCCCGGCTCACATTGGGCACCACATTGCGCACCGCGGCGCCGAAGACCTTCGGCAGATCGGCGGCCGTCGCGCCCTGGGCGCCGATTCCGGGGGCCAGCAGCGGACCGTTGACGGCGAGGTCGAACGACGACAGATCACCGAGCGTCGCGCCGACGACCGCTCCGAACGATCCCATCGGGGTCTGTCCGGCGTTCTCGGCGGCCAGGTGGGCGAGCATCGTCGCGCCGATGCTGCGGCCGTCCTCGCGTACCGCGCGCTGGACCTCCGCGCCCTCCGGGTTGGAGGTGAGGGCGAGGACGAACAGTCCGGTCCCGCTCTCCCGGGCGAGATCGACAGCCGGCTTCAGCGAGCCGTAGCCGAGATACGGGGACACCGTCAGCGCGTCGGAGAACAGGGGCGCGCCCTTGCGCAGGAAGGTCTCGGCGTACGCGGCCATGGTGGAGCCGATGTCGCCGCGCTTGGCATCCATCACGACCAGCGCGCCGGCCGCGCGCAGATCCACCACCGCGCGCTCCAGAACGGCGATGCCCCGGGAGCCGAAGCGCTCGAAGAAGGCACTCTGCGGCTTGAAGACGGCGACCTGCTCGCCCAGCGCCTCGACGACCGTCCGGGTGAAGCGCTCCAGGCCCGCGATGTCGTCGCCGAGCCCCCACTCGCTCAGCAGCGAGGCGTGCGGGTCGATCCCGACGCACAGCGGCCCGCGCTCGTCCATCGCAGTCCGCAGCCGGGTGCCGAAGGGTTCCAGAGGGCTCATGCGTTCGCCTTTCGGGTGTCGGCGCCGACGGCCTCGGCGAGGGTGGCGTAGGGGCTGGTGGCCAGGCGGGCGGCCAGGCCCTTGTGGATCGCGCGGCTCCACAGGGGGCCCTCGTAGATGAAGGCGCTGTAGCCCTGGACGAGCGTGGCACCGGCGAGGATGCGCTGCCAGGCGTCCTCGGCGTTCTCGATGCCGCCGACTCCCACCAGCGTGATCCGGTCGCCGACGCGCGCGTACAGCCGTCGCAGCACCTCCAGCGAGCGCGCCTTGACCGGGGCGCCGGACAGTCCGCCGGTCTCCTTGACCAGGGCCGGGTCGGAGGTGAGCCCGAGGCCCTCGCGGGCGATGGTGGTGTTGGTGGCGATGATGCCGTCGAGGCCGAGTTCCACGGCGAGGTCGGCGACGGCGTCGACGTCCTCGTCCGCCAGATCCGGAGCGATCTTGACGAGCAGCGGGACGCGGCGGTCGGTGACGGTGCGGTCGGCCGCCTCGCGTACGGCGGTGAGCAGCGGGCGCAGCGCCTCGGTGGCCTGGAGATTGCGCAGGCCGGGGGTGTTCGGCGAGGAGACGTTCACGACGAGGTAGTCGGCGTGGCGGGCCAGGCGCTCGGTGGAGGTCACGTAGTCGCCGACCGCCTCCTCCTCGGGGACTGCCTTGGTCTTGCCGATGTTGACGCCCACGGTGGTCCGGAAGACGGCCTTCCGCGTCGCGAGACGTTCGGCGACGGCGGCCGAGCCCTCGTTGTTGAACCCCATCCGGTTGATCAGGGCGCGGTCCGGTACGAGCCGGAAGAGGCGCTGCTTGGGGTTGCCCGGCTGGGCCTGGGCCGTGACCGTGCCGATCTCGATGTGGTCGAAGCCGAGCATCGACATGCCGTCGATGGCGACGGCGTTCTTGTCGAACCCCGCCGCGAGTCCGAACGGCCCGTGCATACGCAGTCCGAGCGCCTCGGTGCGCAGCTCCTTGTGACGGGGCGCGAGCACGGCGGCGACGAAGGTGCGCAGAACGGGGACGCGGGCTGCCAGCCGGATCCAGCGGAACGCCAGATGGTGCGCCTGCTCCGGGTCCATCCGCCGGAAGACGAGACGGAAGAAGAACGTGTACATGGTGGTGTCCTCAAGGGCCTCATGAAGAGGGGGACACCGTGTGGTGTCCCCCTCGTGGGTGGCTAGTCGCGGGCCGCGATCAGATGTTCGGCGTGTTCCTGGAGGGAACGGACGCCCACGTCACCGCGGTTGAGCGCGTCGATGCCCTGGACGGCGGCGGCGAGCGCCTGGACCGTCGTCAGACACGGCACGCTGCGCGCCACCGCTGCCGTCCGGATGTCGTAGCCGTCGAGACGGCCGCCCGTGCCGTAGGGCGTGTTGACGATGAGGTCGACCTGGCCGTCGTGGATCAGCTGGACGATGGTCTTCTCGCCGTCCGGCCCTTCGCCCTCGGAGTGCTTGCGCACGATCGTGGCGTTGATGCCGTTGCGCTTGAGCACCTCGGCCGTGCCGGAGGTGGCGAGCAGCTCGAAGCCGTGGGCGACGAGCTCACGGGCCGGGAAGATCATCGAGCGCTTGTCGCGGTTGGCGACGGAGATGAACGCGCGGCCCTTGGTGGGCAGCGGACCGTACGCACCGGCCTGCGACTTGGCGTACGCCGTGCCGAAGACGGTGTCGATGCCCATGACCTCGCCGGTGGAGCGCATCTCCGGGCCGAGGACGGTGTCGACGCCGCGGCCGTGAATGTCGCGGAAGCGCGACCACGGCATCACGGCCTCCTTGACGGAGATCGGCGCGTCCATGGGGAGCGTGCCACCGTCGCCGCGGGCCGGGAGCAGGCCCTCGCCGCGCAGTTCGGCGATGGTCGCGCCCAGCGAGATACGCGCGGCGGCCTTCGCCAGCGGTACGGCGGTCGCCTTCGAGGTGAAGGGGACGGTGCGGGAGGCGCGCGGGTTGGCCTCCAGGACGTACAGGATGTCGCCGGCCAGTGCGAACTGGATGTTGATCAGTCCGCGTACGCCGACGCCCCGGGCGATCGCCTCGGTGGAGGCGCGCAGCCGCTTGATGTCGAAGCCGCCGAGCGTGATCGGGGGCAGCGCGCACGCCGAGTCGCCGGAGTGGATGCCGGCCTCCTCGATGTGCTCCATGACGCCGCCCAGGTAGAGCTCGGTGCCGTCGTAGAGGGCGTCGACGTCGATCTCGATGGCGTCGTCGAGGAAGCGGTCGACCAGGACCGGCCGGGTGGGGCTGATCTCGGTGGACTCGGCGATGTACGTCTCGAGGCGGCTCTCCTCGTACACGATCTCCATGCCGCGGCCGCCGAGCACATAGGACGGGCGCACCAGGACCGGGTAGCCGATCTCGTCGGCGATGGCCTTGGCCTCGGCGAAGGTGGTCGCGGTGCCGTGCTTGGGCGCCGGGAGTCCGGCCTCCTTCAGTACGCGGCCGAAGGCGCCGCGGTCCTCGGCGGCGTGGATCGCCTCCGGGGAGGTGCCGACGACCGGCACGCCGTTGTCCTTGAGCGCCTGTGCCAGACCCAGCGGGGTCTGGCCGCCGAGCTGGACGACGACGCCGGCGATGGGGCCGGCGAGCGTCTCGGCGTGCACGATCTCCAGGACGTCCTCCAGGGTGAGCGGCTCGAAGTAGAGCCGGTCGGAGGTGTCGTAGTCGGTGGAGACGGTCTCGGGGTTGCAGTTGACCATCACGGTCTCGTAGCCGGCCTCGCTGAGCGCGAAGGAGGCGTGGACGCAGGAGTAGTCGAACTCGATGCCCTGGCCGATGCGGTTCGGACCGGAGCCGAGGATGATCACGGCGGGCTTCTCGCGCGGAGCGACCTCGCTCTCCTCGTCGTACGAGGAGTAGAAGTACGGGGTCCTTGCGGCGAACTCGGCGGCGCAGGTGTCGACGGTCTTGTAGACCGGCCGGACGCCCAGCGCGTGCCGGACCTCGCGGACGACGTCCTCGCGCAGTCCGCGGATCTCCGCGATCTGGGCGTCGGAGAAGCCGTGCCGCTTGGCCTCGGCGAGCAGCTCGGGGCCGAGCTTCTCGGCGGCGGCCAGCTCGTCCGCGTGCTCCTTGATCAGGAACAGCTGGTCGACGAACCACGGGTCGATCTTCGTCGCCTCGAAGACCTCCTCGGGGGTGGCGCCCGCGCGGATGGCCTGCATGACGGTGTTGATGCGGCCGTCGGTCGGGGTGACGGCGACGCGCAGCAGCTCGTCCTTGTCACCGGGCTCGCCGGTGAAGGCGAACTGCGAGCCCTTCTTCTCCAGGGACCGCAGGGCCTTCTGCAGCGCCTCGGTGAAGTTCCGGCCGATCGCCATGGCCTCGCCCACCGACTTCATGGTGGTGGTCAGGGTGGCGTCGGCGGAGGGGAACTTCTCGAAGGCGAAGCGGGGCACCTTGACGACGACGTAGTCGAGCGTGGGCTCGAAGGACGCCGGGGTCTTCTCGGTGATGTCGTTCGGGATCTCGTCGAGGGTGTAGCCGACGGCGAGCCGGGCCGCGATCTTGGCGATCGGGAAGCCGGTCGCCTTGGATGCCAGCGCCGAGGAGCGGGAGACGCGGGGGTTCATCTCGATGACGATGATCCGGCCGTCTTCGGGGTTGACGGCGAACTGGATGTTGCAGCCGCCGGTGTCGACGCCGACCTCGCGGATGATCGCGATGCCGATGTCGCGCAGCCGCTGGTACTCGCGGTCGGTGAGGGTCATCGCGGGGGCGACGGTGATCGAGTCGCCGGTGTGCACACCCATGGGGTCGAAGTTCTCGATGGAGCACACGACCACGACGTTGTCGTTCTTGTCGCGCATCAGCTCCAGCTCGTACTCCTTCCAGCCGAGGATGGACTCCTCCAGGAGCACCTCGGTGGTCGGCGAGAGCGTCAGGCCCTGGCCGGCGATACGGCGCAGTTCGCCCTCGTCATGGGCGAAGCCGGAGCCGGCGCCGCCCATGGTGAAGGAGGGGCGGACGACGACGGGGTAGCCGCCCAGCGTGTCGACGCCCTTGATCACGTCGTCCATGGAGTGGCAGATGACGGAGCGGGCGGACTCGCCGTGGCCGATCTTCCCCCGGACGGCCTCGACGACCTCCTTGAAGAGGTCGCGGTCCTCACCCTTGTTGATCGCCTCGACGTTGGCGCCGATGAGCTCGACGCCGTACTTCTCGAGCACACCCTGCTCGTGCATGGAGATCGCGGTGTTGAGCGCGGTCTGACCGCCGAGGGTGGGCAGCAGCGCGTCGGGCCGCTCCTTGGCGATGATCTTCTCGACGAACTCGGGGGTGATGGGCTCGACGTAGGTGGCGTCGGCGATCTCCGGGTCGGTCATGATCGTCGCCGGGTTGGAGTTCACCAGGATGACGCGCAGACCCTCGGACTTGAGGACGCGGCAGGCCTGGGTGCCGGAGTAGTCGAACTCGGCGGCCTGACCGATGACGATCGGGCCGGAGCCGATGACCAGAACGGACTGGATGTCGGAGCGCTTAGGCACGCTGGCCCTCCATCAGGGATACGAAGCGGTCGAAGAGGTACGCGGCGTCGTGCGGGCCCGCGGCCGCCTCGGGGTGGTACTGGACGCTGAAGGCCGGCCGGTCGAGCAGCCGCAGGCCCTCCACCACGTTGTCGTTGAGACAGACGTGGGAGACCTCTGCGCGCCCGTAGGGCGTCTCGGAGACCTGGTCGAGCGGGGCGTCGACGGCGAAGCCGTGGTTGTGCGCGGTGACCTCGACCTTGCCCGTGGAGCGGTCCTGGACGGGCTGGTTGATGCCGCGGTGGCCGTACTTCAGCTTGTAGGTTCCGAAGCCGAGCGAACGGCCGAGGAGCTGGTTGCCGAAGCAGATGCCGAACAGCGGGGTGCTGCGCTCGAGGACCGCCTTGACGACGGTCAGGTCGGCGGTGGCGGGGTCGCCGGGGCCGTTGGACAGGAACACGCCGTCGGGTCGGACCGCGTACACCTCGTCGACCGTGGCGGTGGCGGGCAGCACGTGCACCTCGATGCCGCGCTCGGCCATCCGGTGCGGGGTCATGCCCTTGATGCCGAGGTCGAGGGCGACCACGGTGAAGCGCTTGGTGCCGATGGCGGGGACGACGTAGGCGTCGGTGGTGGCCACCTGGGCGGACAGGTCGGCGCCCGACATCTCGGGGGCCTGCCGGACGCGGGTGAGCAGCGTCCCGTCGTCGGCCAGGCCCTCCCCGGAGAAGATGCCGACGCGCATCGCGCCGCGCTCGCGCAGATGCCGGGTGAGGGCGCGGGTGTCGATGTCGCTGATGCCGACGACGCCCTGGGCGACGAGCTCGTCGTCGAGGGTGCGCCGCGAGCGCCAGTTGGAGCGGACCCGGGCGGGGTCGCGTACGACGTATCCGGCGACCCAGATCTTGCGGGACTCGTCGTCCTCGTCGTTGACGCCGGTGTTGCCGACGTGCGGGGCGGTCATCACGACGACCTGGCGGTGGTACGAGGGGTCGGTCAGCGTCTCCTGGTAACCGGTCATGCCGGTGTTGAACACCGCCTCGCCGAAGGTCTCCCCCACGGCCCCGTAGGCGCGGCCGCGGAAGATGCGGCCGTCCTCCAGGACGAGTACGGCGGGAACCTTCGCGGTTCCCCGGGTGGAGGTCGTCATCGTGCGGTGCCTTCCGTCGTGATGTGCGTGTTCATGGAGTTGACGGCCTCGACCCAGGCGGTGTGCTCGGCCGCGTGGTCCGAGCGGAAGCCCGAGTCGATGAGCGTCTCGCCGTGCTGCCAGGTGACGATCAGCAGCCCGCCCTCGGCGAGCACCTTGCCGGCGATCCCCTTGTCGAGCCGTGCCTCGCGCAGCTGTGCCGCGGGGACGAAGAAGTCGGCGGCCCCGGGGCGTACGACATCCAGTCCCGCGTCGGTCAGGGTGAGCTCCACGCGGCTGCGGGTGCCCAGACCGTGCGCCACGATGCGGTCGAGCCACTGACCGGCCGTGGTCGAGCCGTGGTAGCGGCCCGTCATGGTCAGCTTGGCCTCTCCGGGCGCGTCCGGCGCGGTGGGGAGCTCCGGCAGACCGGACTGCAGGCTGCCCCGCCACTTCCAGCCCTGGCGCATCAGCCAGTAGACGAAGGCGATGAAGAGCAGCAGCCCGACGACCCAGCCCGCGCGGGCCGCCCAGTCGGTGACCTCCGCGGACTGCTTCGCGGCGGCGATGTGGAGATGAGTTGTCACGCGAGCTTCCCGTCGACGACCGTGGCGCGGCCCCGCAGGAAGGTGTGGGTGACGCGTCCCGGCAGCTCACGGCCCTCGTACGGGGTGTTGCGGCTGCGGGACGCGAAGCCCGCGGGGTCCACCGCTCCACGGTATGCCGGATCGACGAGCGTGAGGTTCGCGGGCTCACCAGCCGAGACGGGGCGTCCGTGGCCCTTGAGGCGGCCGATCTTCGCGGGCCGGAAGGACATCCGGTCGGCGACACCCGCCCAGTCGGTCAGACCGGTCTCGATCATCGTCTCCTGGACGACGGAGAGCGCGGTCTCCAGGCCGACCATGCCCATGGCCGCCGCGCCCCACTCGCAGTCCTTGTCCTCGTGCGGGTGCGGGGCGTGGTCGGTGGCGACGCAGTCGATGGTGCCGTCGGCGAGCGCCTCGCGCAGGGCCATCACATCGGCCTCGGTGCGCAGCGGCGGGTTGACCTTGTAGACGGGGTTGTAGGTGCGCACCAGGTCGTCGGTGAGCAGCAGGTGGTGGGGGGTGACCTCGGCGGTGACGTCCCAGCCCTTGGACTTGGCCCAGCGGACGATCTCCACGGAGCCTGCGGTGGAGAGGTGGCAGATGTGCACCCGGGAGCCGACGTGGGCGGCGAGGAGGACATCGCGGGCGATGATCGACTCCTCGGCGACGGCGGGCCAGCCGCCGAGTCCGAGCTCGGCGGAGACGACGCCCTCGTTCATCTGGGCGCCCTCGGTCAGGCGGGGCTCCTGCGCGTGCTGGGCGACGACGCCGTCGAAGGCCTTCACGTACTCCAGCGCGCGGCGCATGATCACCGCGTCGTCGACGCACTTGCCGTCGTCGGAGAAGACCTTCACCCCGGCGGCGGAGTCGTGCATCGCGCCGAGTTCGGCGAGCTGCTTGCCCTCCAGCCCCACGGTGACGGCGCCGACCGGCTGGACGTCGCAGTAGCCGGACTCCTTGCCGAGCCGCCAGACCTGCTCGACGACGCCGGCGGTGTCGGCGACCGGGAAGGTGTTGGCCATGGCGTGGACGGCGGTGAAGCCGCCGACGGCGGCGGCCTTGGTGCCGGTCAGGACGGTCTCGGAGTCCTCGCGGCCGGGCTCGCGCAGATGGGTGTGCAGATCGACGAGGCCCGGCAGCAGGATCCTG
Organism: Streptomyces sp. NBC_00306; assembly: GCF_036169555.1. Taxonomy (GTDB): domain Bacteria; phylum Actinomycetota; class Actinomycetes; order Streptomycetales; family Streptomycetaceae; genus Streptomyces; species Streptomyces achmelvichensis. Next base: position 1,303,053 of record NZ_CP108032.1, read on the forward strand.
CCCTCGGCCTCGATCACGGTCGCGCCCTCGGCGCTCAGGCCGGCGCCGACGGCCGCGATGGTCTCGCCGTCGATCAGGACGTCCTGCGGCTCGCCGCCCAGCACCTTCGCGCCACGGATAAGGGTCTTGCTCATGGTTACTTGCTCTCCTCGGTACGGGAGTGGGCGGGGCTGACGGCGGGCTCGTTGCCGCCCAGCAGCAGGTACAGGACGGCCATCCGGATCGAGACGCCGTTGGCGACCTGCTCGACGGCGGTGCAGCGGTCGGAGTCGGCGACCTCGGCGGTGATCTCCATGCCGCGGTTCATCGGGCCGGGGTGCATGACGATGGCGTGCTCCGGCATCCGCGCCATGCGGTCGCCGTCCAGGCCGTAGCGGCGCGAGTACTCGCGCTCGGTGGGGAAGAACGCGGCGTTCATCCGCTCGCGCTGGACCCGCAGCATCATCACGGCGTCGGACTTGGGCAGCACCTCGTCGAGGCTGTACGACACCTGGCACGGCCAGTTCTCGACGCCGATCGGGACGAGGGTCGGCGGGGCGACCAGGGTCACCTCGGCGCCCAGGGTGTTCAGGAGCAGGACGTTGGAGCGGGCGACGCGGCTGTGCAGCACATCGCCGACGACGGTGATCCGGCGCCCTTCCAGGTCGCGGCCGAGGCCGGCGTCCCGCCCGACCAGGCGGCGGCGCATGGTGAAGGCGTCCAGGAGGGCCTGGGTGGGGTGCTCGTGGGTGCCGTCGCCCGCGTTGACGACGGCTCCGTCGATCCAGCCGGAGTTCGCCAGCCGGTAGGGGGCACCGGAGGCGTGGTGGCGGATGACGACGGCGTCCGCGCCCATCGCCTCCAGGGTCAGCGCGGTGTCCTTGAGCGATTCGCCCTTGGAGACCGACGACCCCTTGGCGGAGAAGTTGATGACGTCGGCGGAGAGCCGCTTGGCGGCGGCCTCGAAGGAGATCCGGGTGCGGGTCGAGTCCTCGAAGAAGAGGTTGACGACGGTGCGTCCGCGCAGGGTGGGCAGCTTCTTGATCGGCCGGTCCGCGACCCGGGCCATCTCCTCGGCGGTGTCGAGGATCAGGACGGCGTCGTCACGGGTGAGGTCGGCGGCCGAGATGAGGTGACGCTTCATCTGGGTGTGCTCCGGTGTGTGGCGGTCGGTGTGCCGGGCCGGCGGGGGGTGACCCGGGCGGGGCACGGTGGACTTGCGGGCGTGCAGAGGCGTCCGTACGGCACGTGGCCGTACGGAGGAAGCGCGCTACTGCTCGCCGGCCGGGGCGGCCTCGCGGACACCGAGGAGCACGGTGTCGCGACCGTCCTCCTCGGCGAGCAGGACCTTGACCGTCTCCCGCAACGACGTGGGGAGGTTCTTGCCGACGTAGTCGGCGCGGATGGGCAGCTCGCGATGGCCGCGGTCGACCAGGACCGCCAGCTGCACGGCGCGCGGGCGGCCGATGTCGCCGAGCGCGTCGAGGGCGGCGCGGATGGTGCGGCCGGAGAAGAGCACGTCGTCGACGAGGACGACGAGGCGGCCGTCCACACCGTCGCCGGGGATGTCGGTGCGGGCCAGCGTGCGGGCGGGCCGCATCCGCAGGTCGTCGCGGTACATGGTGATGTCGAGCGAGCCGACCGGCATTGTGCGGCCGGTGATCTCCTCGAGCTTGTCGGCGAGCCGGCGGGCGAGGAACACACCGCGGGTCGGAATGCCGAGAAGAACCACGTCGTCGGCGCCCTTGGCGCGTTCGACGATCTCGTGGGCGATGCGGGTCAGAACCCGCGCGATGTCGGGCGCCTCGAGTACGGGGCGTGCCACATCGGAGCTGCTGGCGTCCATAAGAAACGGACCTCCTTCTCCGCCTCACGGGACGGACGTTAAAGGACGTCGGATTTGCGCCACCCACGGTACCAGGGCCTTGCGGGGCGGCCGGTCGCGCCCCTGTCGACAACCGGTCCGGCCCCATTCGGCTTGACGCATCCAAGTAACGCTGCGTAACCTCACAGTGAGTTACCAGACTTCGTCCGGGGAGCTATATGTCCAGCGAATACGCAAAGCAGCTCGGGGCCAAGCTCCGCGCCATCCGCACGCAGCAGGGGCTGTCCCTCCACGGCGTGGAGGAGAAGTCCCAGGGCCGCTGGAAGGCCGTCGTGGTCGGGTCCTACGAGCGCGGCGACCGCGCCGTGACCGTGCAGCGCCTCGCCGAGCTGGCCGATTTCTACGGGGTTCCGGTCCAGGAGCTGCTGCCCGGCACCACGCCCGGCGGAGCCGCCGAGCCGCCGCCGAAGCTCGTGCTGGACCTGGAGCGCCTGGCCCATGTCCCGCAGGAGAAGGCGGGCCCGCTGCAGCGTTACGCAGCGACGATCCAGTCCCAGCGCGGCGACTACAACGGCAAGGTGCTGTCGATCCGCCAGGACGACCTGCGCACGCTGGCGGTCATCTACGACCAGTCGCCGTCGGTCCTGACCGAGCAGCTGATCAGCTGGGGCGTCCTGGACGCCGATGCACGCCGTGCCGTGACTCACGAAGAGGGCTGATCCCACTTCAGGAGAAACGTCACATCGGAGGGCGAACCCGTCGTATGCGGGTTCGCCCTCCGACGTTTTCCTCCCGGTCCCGCGCCGGGTCCCCGTCCGCCTCCCGGTCCGGCATCTCGCTCCGGATCCGCGGGGCTGACAGCACGTCGGATCCGGCTCGGTTCCCGGATCCTCGGCGGCCCGGCCGGCTCCCGAGCTTTGGCCAACGCTTGGGCGGCGGCAGGCTGCTGTCGCCCCGTCAGGACGTACGTTCCGTCGCCGCCGTATGCGTGCGGACGCCGGGCGCCCGGAGACCGGACATGCACCGGGCCCGGGACCGAAGACCTTTCGTCTTCCGTCCCGGGCCCGGTGGAACCGTCCCGCCGCTAAGAGCGCCGCAGGCTCGGCTTGAGGTCCTTGAAGCGGCCCAGCAGGCCGTTCACGAACGCAGGGGACTCATCGGTGGAGAACTCCTTGGCGAGCTGCACCGCCTCGTCGATCACCACCGCGTCCGGGGTCTCGTCCACCCACACCAGCTCGTACGCGCCGAGCCGCAGGATGTTCCGGTCGACGACCGGCATCCGGTCGATCGTCCAGCCGACCGCGTACGTGGCGATGAGGTCGTCGATCCGGTCCGCGTACTCCGCGTACCCCTCGACCAGCTCCATGGTGTACTCACCGACGGGCGGCTGCCGGTCGTCGGACCGTGCGTGCCGGACCCAGTCCGCGAGGACCGTCTGCACGGACGCCCCGCGCTGGTCGGCCTCGAAGAGGATCTGGAAGGCGCGCTTACGGGCCTTGTTGCGAGCAGCCACGGTTAGCTGTTCACCCGGCCGAGGTAGTCGCCGGAACGGGTGTCGACCTTGATCTTCTCACCGGTGGTGATGAAGAGCGGGACCTGGATGGTGAAGCCCGTCTCCAGGGTGGCGGGCTTGGTGCCGCCGGTGGAGCGGTCGCCCTGGACGCCCGGCTCGGTCTCCTGGATGACCAGCTCGACGGCGGCGGGCAGCTCGACGTAGAGCACCTCGCCCTCGTGCTGGGCGACGCTGGCCGTGAAGCCCTCGATCAGGTAGTTGGCGGAATCGCCGACGGCCTTGCGGTCGACCATGAGCTGGTCATAGGTCTGCATGTCCATGAACACGAAGTACTCGCCGTCCATGTACGAGAACTGCATGTCGCGGCGGTCGACGGTGGCCGTCTCGACCTTCACGCCGGCGTTGAAGGTCTTGTCGACGACCTTGCCGGAGAGCACGTTCTTGAGCTTGGTGCGCACGAAGGCAGGGCCCTTGCCGGGCTTGACGTGCTGGAACTCGACGACGGACCAGAGCTGGCCTCCGTCGAGCTTGAGCACCATGCCGTTCTTGAGGTCGTTCGTGGAAGCCACGGTTGCGGAATCTCCTGGACTGACGCTGGTGGACGACCGAGGAAACGCGCTGCCGCGAGGCTAGAGCGCGAGCAGTTCCTTGGTCGTGATGGTGAGTAGCTCGGGTCCGCCGTCCGCCTCCTGGCGCACGACGAGCGTGTCATCGATCCGGACACCTCCCCGGCCGGGGACGTGGACCCCCGGTTCGACGGTGACCGGCACACAAGCGTCCAGTTTACCCATGGCGGCAGGGCCCAGCCGCGGGTCCTCCTCGATTTCGAGCCCCACGCCGTGCCCGGTGAGCTGTGCGAGGCCCTCTCCGTGGCCCGCGGCATCGAGGATCTGCCGGGCCGCGTGGTCGACCTCGCGGTACGCGGCACCGGGCAGGAGGGACTCCCGAGCGGCCCGCTGAGCGGCGAAGACGATGTCGTACAGCTCGATCTGCCAGTCCGCGGGCGAGGTGCCGATCACGAAGGTGCGGCCGATCTCGCAGCGGTACCCGCGGTAATTGGCACCGACGCAGACGGAGAGGAAATCACCCTCCTCGACCCTGCGGTCGGTGGGGCGGTGACCGCCACGGCCCGAGTTGGGTCCGGTCGCGACGGACGTGGCGAACGCGGGGCCGTCGGCGCCGTGGTCCACGAGCCGGCGCTCCAGTTCGAGGGCGAGATGCCGCTCGGTGCGCCCCACCAGGATCGACTCCAGCAATTCCCCCAGCGCCTGGTCGGTGATCTCCGCCGCGATGCGCAGACAGGCGATCTCCTCCTCGTCCTTGACGATGCGCAGGTGCTCGACGGCGAGGCCCAGGTCGGCGATGCGCAGCCGCGGCGCCACCGAGCGCAGCGCGCGATGGCGGACGACGGTCAGGTGGTGCTCCTCGACGGCGAGGGATTCGACGCCCTCCGTCCGGGCCAGCTCGGCGGCGGCGACCGCGGGGTCGCCCGCGGAGGTGGGCAGGACGGTCAGCCGCAGCCGTTCGTCCGGGCGGCCGTCGGCGGGGTCGCCGGTGAGCGTACGGGGGCAGAGCAGGATGTCCTCGGCCCCGCCCAGCAGCAGAACGGCCCCGGGAGGCGCTCCGCCCGCGAGATAGCGGACGTTCGCGGGACGGGAGACCAGGGCCCCGTCGCTGCCGGTGGCCGCGCACCGGTCGCGCAGCCGGCTGCGGCGGACGCCATACACCTCTGACATGTTCCGAGCCTACGAGCGCGGGCGCGAGGCGGCCCGGTCAGCGCGTCCGACCGGGGGCGTGGCACGGCGGGGGCGGCTACCAGGCCGGCGGGCTCGCGATGGAGCGGGCGAGGACCTCGTCGAGGACCCGGGCGGTGGTCTCGACGTCGTACTTGGAGTTGTCGATGATCGGCAGGCCCGAGCCGTACCAGCCGGCCATCCGGCCGTGGATGCTCGCCACCTCCTCGTCGGAGAGCCTGCGGTTCCCGCTGCGCTCGGCGTTGCGCTCCAGCACGACCTCGAGGCCGGGGAGCAGCACGACGGGCAGCAGGCCGGGGCCGACGTGCCGCTTCCAGCCGCCGAGTCCCACGACCGGGCGGTCGGGGAAGACCGCGTCGTCGAGGATGCAGGAGATGCCGTTGGCCAGGAAATTGCGGGCGGCGAAGCCACAGGTGCGGCGGGCGAGGCGGTACTGGGCCTCGGAGCTGTCGTTCCAACCGGACTGGGGGTCGGCGAAGCCCGTGCAGACCCATTCGCGGACGTCGTCGAGGCTGATGTGGGCCGTGGGGACGCGCCGGCTGGTCGCCCAGTGACGGGCCACGGTCGTCTTGCCGGCGCCGGCGGGGCCGATCAGCAGGACGGCGAGGGTGGCCGTGCCGGTGCCGCCGTCGTTCTGCGGGGGCGCGGGTATGGGAACCGGCCCGCCGGGCGGCAGCGGGACGTGCCCGGTGGTGTCGCGGGACGGTAGTGCCGCGGAGGGGTGCTGGGGCCTCGGTCCCGTCCAGCCCTGCGGGGGCTGCCCGGTGTGCGGGGGCGGCGGTCCCGGATGTGCGGGCTGCTGCGGCCGGGGAGCGTGTCCCGCGGGCGGCGGGCCCGCGGGCGGACCCTGCGGCGGTGCGGCCGGGTGTCCGGGGGGAGGGCCCGGCGGCGGCCCGGGGTGCTGGGCGCTGTGTGTCCATCCGGCCGGCCCGTGCCCCGGCCGGTGGGGCGGCAGCGGACCCCCCACTGCGTGCTGCATCCGGTGCCACTCCGTCTCGTGCGACTGTCGCTGGTCAGGCGGCAGCTCGGCCGCCGTTGCTACCGAACCGTACCCCGCGGCGGCGCCGGAATACGTCCTCGAAGTCCCGGCCGCCACTGGGTGAACGGCCGGGATCGGCCCGAAGTGCCCTGTTCAGCCCGCGATTTCCTCCGCCAGCGCGCGCAGGGCGAGCCGGTAGGAGCCGATGCCGAAGCCGGCGACCGTACCGCTGGCGACGGCGGCCACCACCGAAGTGTGCCGAAATGCCTCGCGTGCGTAGGGGTTGGAGATGTGCACCTCGATCAGCGGGGCGGTGCGCTGCGCCGCGGCGTCCCGCATGCCGTACGAGTAGTGGGTGAAGGCACCGGGGTTGAGAACGACCGGAATCGAACCGTCCGCCGCTTCGTGCAGCCAGCGGATCATCTCGCCCTCGTCGTTCGTCTCGCGTACGTCGACGTCGAAGCCGAGTTCCTTGCCGAGCGTCCGGCAGGCCTCCACCAGTCCGGCGTAGGAGGTGGCGCCGTAGACGTCGGGCTCGCGGGAGCCGAGGCGCCCGAGGTTGGGCCCGTTGAGCACCAGCACCCGGCGGGTCACGCGGACACCTCGCCGTACGCGGCGAGCAGCACCGCCGGGTCCGGTCCCTCCAGCACGGTCGGCTTGGCGAGGGAGTCGAGGACGATGAAGCGCAGCAGGTTGCCGCGGGACTTCTTGTCGACCTTCATGGTCTCCAGGAGCTTCGGCCACTGGTCGCCACGGTAGGTCAGCGGCAGCCCCACGGACTCGAGGACCGCACGGTGACGGTCGGCGGTCGCGTCGTCGAGCCGCCCGGCCAGCCGGCCCAGTTCGGCGGCGAAGACCATGCCGACCGAGACCGCCGCGCCGTGGCGCCACTTGTAGCGCTCGTTCTTCTCGATGGCGTGGGCGAGGGTGTGGCCGTAGTTCAGGATCTCGCGGAGACCCGACTCCTTGAGATCGTTGGACACGACCTCGGCCTTGACCCGGATGGACCGTTCGATCAGCTCGGCGGCATGCTGACCGGCGGGCGAGCGCGCGCCCTCCGGGTCGGCCTCGATGAGCTCCAGGATCACCGGGTCGGCGATGAAACCGGCCTTGATGATCTCCGCCAGACCGCTGACGTAGTCGTTGACCGGCAGGGAGTCGAGGGCGGCCAGGTCGCACAGGACGCCGGCCGGCGGGTGGAAGGCGCCGACCAGGTTCTTTCCCTCGGCGGTGTTGATACCGGTCTTGCCGCCGACCGCCGCGTCGACCATGCCGAGCACCGTGGTCGGCAGGGCGATCCAGCGCACCCCGCGCAGCCAGGTCGCCGCGACGAAGCCCGCGAGGTCGGTGGTGGCGCCGCCGCCGACACCGATGACGACGTCGCTGCGGGTGAAGCCGGTCTGCCCGAGGGCCTTCCAGCAGTACGCGGCGACCTCGACGGTCTTGGACTCCTCGGCGTTCGGCAGCTGGATCGCGATGGCCTCGTAGCCCTGGGAGGCCAGGTCCTCACGGATCGCCTCGCCCGTCCCGGCGAGCGCCTCGGGGTGCAGGACGGCCACCCGCTGCGCCCGCCCGATCAGCGCGGGGAGCTCACCGAGCAGCTGACGGCCCACCAGGACCTCGTACGGGTCGGAGCCTTCCGTACCGCCGACCTGGATACGGGTCACGGACTGATCGGTCATACGTCCTTCAGCTCCAAAGCGTCGAGGACCGCCTCGGCGACCTCTTCGGGCGTGCGTTCGTCGGTGGCCACGACGACACGGGCCACCTCGGTGTACAGATGACGGCGGGCGTCCATCAGCTCGCGCCACTGCTTGCGGGGGTTGACGGCGAGGAGCGGCCGGGCCTGGTTCAGCCCCACGCGCCGGACCGCCTCCTCCACCTCCATCGAGAGGTAGACGACGGGCAGGCCGGCGAGCAGTTCGCGGGTCGCGTCGTCGAGGACGGCGCCGCCGCCGAGGGAGAGCACACCCGTGTGGGCGGCGACCGCGTCCCGTACGGCCGCGCGCTCCAGCTCACGGAAGTAGGGCTCGCCCTCGTCGACGAAGAGGTCCGAGATCTCCCGTCCCTCGGACGCGACGATGTCGGCGTCGGTGTCCCGGTAGGCCACGCCCAGCTGTTCGGCGAGCAGCGCGCCGACGGTGGACTTGCCGGAGCCCATCGGCCCGACCAGGACGATCAGCGGGGCGCTCACCGGATGTGCAGGTTGTCGAGGTACGAGCGCACGTTGCGGCGGGTCTCGCTCACGCTGTCGCCGCCGAACTTCTCGGCCACCGCGTCGGCGAGCACCAGCGCCACCATCGCCTCGGCGACGATGCCGGCCGCGGGCACGGCGCAGACGTCGGAGCGCTGGTGGTGGGCGGCCGCGACCTCGCCGGTGGCGACATCGACGGTCGCCAGCGCACGCGGGACGGTCGCGATCGGCTTCATGGCCGCGCGCACCCGCAGCAGCTCACCGGTGGACATACCGCCCTCGGTACCGCCGGAGCGGCCCGTCGAGCGACGGAGCCCGTCCGCGGTGGGCACGATCTCGTCGTGGGCCTTCGAACCCGGCACCCGGGCCAGTTCGAAGCCGTCGCCGACCTCGACGCCCTTGATGGCCTGGATGCCCATGAGCGCGGCAGCGAGCCGTGCGTCGAGGCGCCGGTCCCAGTGGACGTGGGAGCCGAGGCCGACCGGGACGTCGTAGGCGAGCACCTCGACGACTCCGCCGAGGGTGTCGCCGTCCTTGTGGGCCTGGTCGATCTCCGCGACCATCGCCTTCGACGCGTCCGCGTCCAGGCAGCGGACCGGGTCGGCGTCCAGCTTCTCGACATCGGCCGGGGTCGGGACCACGCCGTACGGAGCCCTGGCCGCGGCCAGCTCCACCACGTGGGAGACGATCTCGATGCCGGCCGTCTCCTTGAGGTAGGAGCGGGCGACGGCGCCGAGCGCGACGCGGGCGGCGGTCTCCCGGGCGCTGGCGCGCTCCAGGATCGGACGGGCCTCGTCCAGGGCGTACTTCTGCATGCCCGCCAGGTCGGCGTGGCCCGGGCGGGGACGCGTCAGCGGCGCGTTACGGGCGAGCGCGGCCAGCTCGTCGGGGTCGACGGGATCGGCCGCCATGACCTTCTCCCACTTCGGCCACTCGGTGTTGCCCACCATGACCGCGACCGGCGAGCCCATCGTCAGCCCGTGGCGCACACCGCCGAGGAAGGTCACCTCGTCGCGCTCGAACTTCATCCGCGCACCGCGTCCGTAGCCGAGACGCCGACGGGCAAGGTGGTCCGCCACCATGTCCGTGGTGATCGGCACACCGGCGGGAAGACCCTCCAGCGTCGCCACCAGTGCGGGTCCGTGCGACTCCCCCGCCGTCAGCCAACGCAACCTGCTCAACGGTGCTCCTCCTGCTCGCGCCTGGGCCTGCGACGGCGCGGCCCGGGACACGTCCCAGCGACAACTGGGGCAGCGCGGCCCTGGCCCGCCTACCCCCGATCCTCCCATGTCCGGACGTGGGACCCGGCCGCCGGTCCAGCAGTCGGACGCCGCGTATCAGCGTGTGTCAGCGTCCTCGCCCCGGCCAGGCGCGCCGACCACCGGAAAGAACGGCCGCACGGCCGCGTGGGGCCGGCCTCGATCCGGACGGCATCTCCAGCGGGCTTCGAGCCCGCCGGCTTCCGGGTCCTGTCCGGGCGGTCTTCGAGGATCAGCCCGCGGCGTCGGATGCGGTGCATCGCACGGCCGTGGGGGAACCCCCGCCAGAAGCTGGGGAGAGCGTCCTCGTACCGGGCGCACTCGGGCGGCGACTCCGACGACACAGCGTGGGGGCACCTCCCGTGCCCGAAGGGCTACGGGGGAGTGCCGTAGCCGTCGTCGCAGGCCCGCCAAGATCGCCCGGACACGGCTCAGCGGGCTGCCAGCGCCCGCTCGCCCGCGGCCCGCATCACGGCCAGGGGCGCCGGTGCGCGGCCCGTCATCTGCTCGACCTGGAGGACCGCCTGGTGCACCAGGAGGTCGAGGCCGCCGACGACCGCTCCGCCGCGCGCCGACCATCCGGCGGCCAGGGCGGTCGGCCACGGCTCGTAGAGCACGTCGAAGAGGGTGCCGGGCCGGTCGGGCACCTCCGCCACGAGGTCGTCGGTGGCACCGGCCGGGGTGGTGGCGACGACGAGCGGCGCCTGGAGCGCCGTGTCGGCCTCCGCCCAGTCGGCGATCCGGACGTCCACCCCGAGCCGCTCGCCCCAGCCGCGCATCTCGGCCGCCCGGCCCGCGCTGCGTACGTACGCGGTGACGGGTCCGGTGCAGATGCGCGAGAGGGCGGCCAGGGCCGAGGAGGCCGTCGCACCGGCGCCGAGCACGGCCGCGGAATCGACCTTGTCGACGCCCCGCTCGCGCAGGGCGGCGATCATGCCGGGAATGTCGGTGTTGTCGCCGAGCCGCCGGCCGTCCTCGGTGAGCACGACCGTGTTGACGGCCTCCACGGACGCGGCGGTGTCGCTCATGCCGTCCAGCAGGGGGATGACCGCCCGCTTCAGCGGCATGGTCAGCGACAGACCGGCCCAGGAGCTGTCGAGCCCCTTCACGAAGCCCGGCAGCGCGTCCTCGTCCACCTCGAACCGGTCGTAGATCCAGTGGGCGAGGCCCAGCGCCGCGTACGCGGCGCGGTGGAGCACCGGGGAGAGCGAGTGGGCGATGGGCGATCCGAGGACCGCCGCACGCCGTGCCTCAGTCGTTGCGGGCATCGAACTTTTCCTTGAGCTTCAGGAACTCGTCGTGGGTCTTGGCGAATTCCGTCTTGTCCTTGCCGTCGGTCGCGACGAAGTACATCCAGCCGTCCTTCGTCGGATTCAGCGCCGCCGCGATCGCCGCGTTGCCGGGGTTGCTGATCGGCCCCGGTGTGAGCCCCTTGTTGGTGTACGTGTTGTAGGGGTCCGGGTTGGTGTTGATCTCCTGCTCGGAGATGTCGATGTTGCTCTCGCCCTTGAGGTAGTTGAAGGCCGAGTCGAACTGCAACTCCTGGTTGGTCTCCGTGTTGGTCGGCTTGAGGCGGTTGTAGACGACCTCGGACATCTTGCGGAAGTCGTCGTCCGTCTTGCCCTCGACCTGCACCAGGCTGGCCAGCGTCAGCAGCTCCCACGGACCTGCGAGCCCGAGGCTCTTCGCCTTGTCCTCCAGACCGGCCTTCTCGTACTCCGCGTTGGCGCGGGCCACCATCTTGCGGAGCACGGCCTCGGGCTTGTTGCCCTTGGCCGCCGAGTAGCTGGCCGGGAAGAGGAATCCTTCCAGCGGGTCCTTGACCTTGGGGCGGTTGAGCGCCCACGCGGGCAGCCCGAGGTTCTTCGCCTCTTTCTTGGCGACCGTCTTGGTGGTGCCCGCCGGCAGATCCAGCCGCTTGTCGATCTCGGCGTAGACCAGGACGTTGCGCCGGCCCTCGGCGATGATCAGGTTGTTGCGGCTGCCCGGGCTGAGCATCAGTTCGACGACGCTGGCCGCCGACATCTCCTTCTTCAGGACGTAGTTGCCGTCCTGGATGGTCTTGCCCTGGGGGTTCTTCTCCTGCGCGGACACGAACGCGTCCACGCTCTTGATGACACCGCTGTCCTTGAGGATCCGGCCGATCTCGTACCCGCCGGCGCCCTTGGGGATCTCCACCTCGACGGAGCCGGTGCCCTCGCCCTCGAAGTCCGCCGCGGCACCGAACTGGCCCTGCCAGAACTGGTAGCCGAAGTAGCCGACGCCGCCGAGTCCACCCACGAGGACGAGCGAGACGACCAGACATGCACAACCGTTACGGCTCTTCTTCTTGGTCTTCCCACGGCGCTCGTTGCCGCTGCCGCGCCGCGTCTCGCGCGGGTCGTCGTCGTACTCCCCGTCGTCGTCACGGCCGTCGTCGCCGGTGAAGAAGGGGTGGGTCTCCTCCCCCTCCTTCGCCGCCTCCGCCTCCCACTCGGTGGGCGCGGGCTCCGGCTCGGCCTGCCGCCGGCCCGGGGGCTGCGGCGGCGGGTAGGCCTCGGGGGTCGCGTAGTAGTCCGCCTCCTGTCGGCTGTTGTAGCCCGGGGGCGGGCCGCCGTAGGTGTCGGCGGGGTCGCCCGGGTAGGGCATGGCCGCGTGCTGACCCGTGTCCCAGCCCCCGTTGTGCTGCTGCGGGTGCTGGTTCTGCTGCTGATGCTGCGGGTGCTGGTTCTGCTGGGCGTACTGCTGCTGCGCGTAGGCCTGCTGGTCGTACCCCGGCTGCTGGTACTGCTGCTGGGCGTACTGCTGCTGGTACGGGTCCTGGGGTCCGTAGTGCTGCTGCGGCTGCTGCTGCGCGTACTGCTGATGCGGCTGCTGGCCGTAGGCGGCCTGGCCGGTCGCGGCCTGCTGCCCTTCCCATCCCGCGTCGCCGTACAAAGGGTCATCGGGATGCCACGGTTCGGAGCCGGGGCCCCGGCCATAATCAGTCATCGATCCCCTAGGGCCGCGAGGCAGGCTTTTACGCGTCCCGCCTCTTTGCTGAGCGGCAGCTGTTCGAACACCGCCGCATCGCGCGGAACGTTACCGTATCGCGATCAGACAACCACTTCGACGGACTCGCCGGGAGCCGCTCCCGACGCCCGTTCGGACTCCAGAGCGTTCTGGAGAATCACCACAGCGGCAGCCTGGTCGATGACAGAGCGGCCCTTTTTGGACTTCACGCCCGAAGCGCGGAGCCCCTGACTGGCCGTCAATGTGGTCATCCTCTCGTCCACAAGTCGCACCGGAAGCGGTGCGATCCCGCGAGCGAGCTCCTGGGCGAAGACCCGGATCTTGGCCGCGGCGGGCCCCTCCCCGCCGTTGAGCGAGCGGGGCAGGCCCACGACGACCTCGATCGGTTCGTACTCCTCGACGAGCTGCCGCAGCCGCCGGTGGGCGGCCGGGACGTCCCGTCCCGGCACGGTCTCCACCGGCGTCGCGAGGACCCCGTCGGGGTCGCACGAGGCGACCCCGATACGGGCGTCCCCGACGTCGATCGCGAGACGGCGTCCCCGGCGCATCACGCGGTCTCGGCGACCAGGCGCTCGACGGCGGCCACGGCGTCGCCGACGGCGGCCGGGTTCTGCCCTCCGCCCTGCGCGACGTCCGGCTTGCCGCCGCCTCCGCCGCCCAGCGTCTTGGCAGCGGTGCGCACGAGGTCTCCGGCCTTCAGGCCGCGCTCGCGGGCCGCCTCGTTGGTGGCGATGACCGTGAGCGGCCGGCCGTTCGCGGTGGTGAACAGAGCGACGACGGCGGGACGGTCGCCCTGGATACGGCCCCGGACGTCGAGCACCAGCTTGCGCAGGTCGTCCGCGGAGGTGCCGTCCGGCACCTGACCGGTGACGAGGGCCACGCCGCGTACGTCCCTGGCGCTCTCGACGAGCCCGGCGGCGGCCTGGAGGACCTTCTCCGCGCGGAACTTCTCGATCTCCTTCTCGGCGTCCTTCAGCTTGCCGAGCATGGCGGAGATCTTCTCGGGAAGCTCCTCGGAACGGCCCTTGACCAGCTCCTGGAGCTGGGCGACGACCGTGTGCTCCTTGGCCAGGAAGTTGTACGCGTCGACACCGACGAGGGCTTCGATACGGCGCACGCCGGAGCCGATCGAGGACTCGCCGAGCAGCTTCACCAAGCCCAGCTGCGCGGTGTTGTGCACGTGCGTGCCGCCGCACAGCTCCTTGGAGAAGTCGCCGATGGTCACGACGCGCACGCGCTCGCCGTACTTCTCGCCGAACTCGGCGATGGCACCCTGTCGCTTGGCCTCGTCGATGCTCATGACCTCGGCGTGCACGTCGAGCTCACGGGCGAGCACTTCGTTGATCTTCTGCTCGACGTCCGTGAGCACCGTGCCGGGCACGGCGGCGGGCGAGCCGAAGTCGAAGCGGAAGCGGCCCGGCGAGTTCTCCGAACCGGCCTGGGCGGCCGTCGGCCCGAGGGCGTCGCGCAGCGCCTGGTGCGTGAGGTGGGTGGCACTGTGCGCGCGGGCGATGGCGCGGCGGCGGAGCACGTCGATGGTGGCGTAGGCGGTGTCGCCCACCGTCACCTCGCCGACCTGGACCGAGCCCTTGTGCACGGTGACACCGGGGACCGGCTGCTGCACGTCGCGGATCACGACGACGGCGCCGCTGTGCAGCTTGATACGGCCCTGGTCGGCGAGCTGGCCGCCGCCCTCGGCGTAGAACGGGGTCCGGTCGAGGACGATCTCGACCTCGTCGCCCTCCGAAGCGGCCGGCGAGGGAACGCCGTTGACGAGCAGACCGACGATCGTGGTCTCGCCCTCGGTGTTGGTGTAGCCGGTGAACTCCGTGGCTCCGGAGCCGTCGGCGATCTCGCGGTAGGCGGTGACGTCCGCGTGGCCGGTCTTCTTGGCCTTGGCGTCGGCCTTGGCGCGCTCCCGCTGCTCCTGCATCAGGCGTCGGAAGCCGTCCTCGTCGACCGACAGGCCCTGCTCAGCGGCCATTTCGAGCGTGAGGTCGATCGGGAAGCCCCAGGTGTCGTGGAGCAGGAAGGCCTTGTCGCCGGCGAGGACCGTGGAGCCGGTGGCCTTGGTCTCGGTGACGGCCGTGTCGAGGATGTTGGTGCCGCCCTTGAGGGCCTTGAGGAAGGCGGCCTCTTCGGCGAGGGCGACGGTCTCGATCCGCTTGCGGTCGGTCTCCAGCTCCGGGTACTGCTCGCCCATCGTCTTGATGACCGTGTCGACGAGCTCACCGACGACCGGGCCCGTGGCGCCGAGGAGCCGCATGTTGCGGACGGCGCGGCGCATGATGCGGCGCAGCACGTAGCCGCGGCCCTCGTTGCCGGGGGTGACGCCGTCGCCGATCAGCATCACGGACGTACGCATGTGGTCGGCGACCACGCGCAGTGAGACGTCCGAGCCGTGCTCGGCGCCGTAGCGCACACCGGTCAGCTCGGTGGCCTTGTCGATGACGACCTTCAGGGTGTCGGTCTCGTACATGTTCTGTACGCCCTGGAGGATCATGGCGAGACGCTCGAGGCCGAGACCGGTGTCGATGTTCTTCGACGGGAGGTCACCGAGGATCTCGAAGTCCTCCTTGCCGGTGCCCTCGCCGCGCTCGTACTGCATGAAGACCAGGTTCCAGATCTCCACATAGCGCTCGTCGTTGACGGCCGGGCCGCCCTCTTCGCCGAACTCGGGGCCGCGGTCGTAGTTGATCTCGGAGCACGGTCCGCAGGGTCCGGGGACGCCCATCGACCAGTAGTTGTCCTTCTTGCCCAGGCGCTGGATGCGCTCGGCGGGCACGCCCACGACATCGCGCCAGATGCGCTCGGCCTCGTCGTCCTCCTTGTACACGGTGATCCAGAGCTTCTCCGGCTCCAGCCCGTAGCCGCCGTGCGCCACCGGAGTGGTCAGCAGCTCCCAGGCGAGCTTGATGGCGCCTTCCTTGAAGTAGTCGCCGAAGGAGAAGTTGCCGCACATCTGGAAGAAGGTGCCGTGCCGCGTGGTCTTGCCGACCTCCTCGATGTCCGGCGTACGCACGCACTTCTGCACGCTGGCGGCGCGCGGGAACGGCGGCTTGACCTCGCCGAGGAAGTACGGCTTGAAGGGCACCATGCCCGCGGGGACCAGCAGCAGAGTCGGGTCGTCCGCGATGAGCGACGCCGAAGGCACGACGGTGTGCCCGCGCTCCTCGAAGAAGCTCAGCCAGCGGCGGCGGATTTCAGCCGACTCCATCAGTGGTCCTCATTCCGGTTGTGCGATGTGTAGGAGCGCTTGTCGTGCTTGTCGTGCTTGTCGAACGGGCGCCTCGGCGGCTCGACGGCGGCGAGGCGGCGCTGCGCGGGCAGTTCGGGGCCGCCGGGCGGGGTCGCGAGGCCGAGCGCCTCGCCCAGTTCGCTCTCGCGCTGGACCATTCCGGCCCTGACGTCGAGTGCGAAGTCCTTGAGCTTGTGGCCCGCGTCGATCGCCTTGTTGGCCGCCTGGGCGGCGAGGCTCTCGGGGGTCAGCTGCTTCAGCTTGCGATTGACCTTGGTGGTGGCCCAGACCCCGGCTGCGGCGCCGGCGGTGAACCAGAACGTGCGGCGGAACATGGTGCGTCAGCCCCTCTGCTTCTTTCGCCGGGCGGCCGGCACGGTACGGCCGACGATCACTGACCGGCGGGACGGCTCGGGTGCCTCGCCGTCGCCCTTGCGGCTCATCGCCCGGCGCACTCCGTAGCCGAACGCGGCGACCTTGACCAGCGGGCCGCCGAAGGTGGACGCGACGGTCGTGGAGAGCGCGGAGGCGTTGGAGGTGACCTCCTGGACGTCGGTCGCGATGGCGTCGACGCGGTCCAGCTGCGTCTGCGCGGAACGGACCGTCGCTGAGGCGTCGGACAGAAGCGGCACCGCCTGCTCGGTCACGTCCGCCACGAGCCGGGTGGTCGCCTTGAGGGTCTGGGCCAACCTCACCAGCACCACGGCGAGGAAGGAGACCAGGATCGCCCAGAAGACGGCCACCAGGATCCCGGCAACCTCTCCACCGGTCACGCTGCACCGCTCTCTGCTAGTCGCTGAAACACGTCGGAAAACCTCCTCCGACCCTATCGCGCCCAGGGTCACACCCCGTACCGCATTACCAGGGGGCCGAAGGGAGTTGTGCAAGCAGATTGTACGGAGTGCTTACACGCGGGTACGCTCCGTGTCCTATGCGGCGCACCTCTCGCAACGGCCCTTCGCCCGACGATCACTCCCCGCCGCGGGGCCGTCTCCCGGCGGAACTGACCCCGTTCGTGGGCCGGGCCGGCGAGCAGGACGCGCTCGCGCGGCTGATCGACAGTGGCGTCCGGCTGATCACCGTCGCCGGAGCGGGCGGTGTGGGGAAGTCGCGGCTGGCGATCCGTGTCGCGGCCGGGCTGCGGGAGCGGGGCAGCCACCGCGACGGGGTGTGGCTGAGCGAGCTGTCCACGCTGTCCGACCCCGCGCTGGTCGCGCATGCGCTGGTCACCGCCCTCGGCATCACCGACCACACCAGCAGACCGCCCCGCGAGGTCCTCCTCGGCCACCTCGCGGAGCGCCGGCTGCTCCTGGTGCTGGACGGCTTCGAGCAGTTCGTCGACGACGGCGCCGAGCTCGTAGGCGATCTGCTGCGCCACGCCCCCGGCCTTCAGATCCTGGCGGTGAGCCGCCGTTCGCTGCGGCTGGCGGGTGAGGTGGTCTTCCCACTGGCACCACTGACGGAGAGCGACGCGGTGCGGCTCTTCGCGGATCGCGCGGCGGCGGTGCTGCCGCACTTCGCGCTGTCCGGCGAGAACACGGGCGCGGTACGCGACCTGTGCCGCCGTCTCGACGGGATCCCCCTCGCGCTGGAACTGGCGGCGGGCCGGCTCGCCGCACTCTCCCTCGACCAGCTGCTCCAGCGGCTGGACGACCGATTCCTGCTGCTGACCGGCGGCAGCCGGGGTGCCCTGCCGCGCCATCAGACGCTGCGTACGGCGATCGGCTGGAGCCATGAGCTCTGCACTCCCGAGGAACGGCTGCTGTGGGCGCGGCTGTCGGTGTTCGCCGGGCAGTTCGAACTGGAGGCCGTGGAGTACGTGTGCAGCGGCCCCGATCTCCCCGCCGAACAGGTGCTGGACGTGCTCTCCGGGCTGCTCGCGCAGTCCGTGGTCTTCCGCGAGGAGACGCCCGCGGGCGTGCGCTACCGCATGCTCGACACCGTCCGCGCGTACGGCGCCGAGTGGCTGGAAGCCCTCGGCGACTCCCTGCGGATGCGCAAGCGGCACCGGGACTGGTACGTCGGACTGGCCACCTGGTGCGAGCTGGAGTGGTTCAGTCCGCGGCAGCCGGAGGTGGCGGACTGCACCGACAGCGCGCTGCCCAATCTGCGGGCCGCGCTGGAGCTGTGCCTGGAGTCCGCGGAGGACACACATCTGGGTCACCATCTGGCGGGCACGCTGTGGTTCTACTGGGCCGGCTGCGGCCGGCTCGCGGAGGGCAGGCACTGGCTGGACCGGGCGCTCGCGCAGTCCGGGGACCACGAGGAGGCGCGGCTCAAGGCTCTGTGGGTGCTCGGCTATGTGGCGGTCCTCCAGGGCGACAGTGCGGCGGCCGCCGGCGCGCTGCACGAGTGCCGCGAGGAGGCGGGCCGCACGGGCAACCCGGTGGCGGCGGCGTACGCCGTCCACCGCATGGGGTGCCTGGCCCTGCTGTCCGACGACATGCCGCGCGCCGAGGAGCTGATCCGCTCGGCCCTCGTGGCCTACCGGGACCTCGGCGAACTCAACAGCAATGTGCTGATGGGGCAGGTCGAGCTGGCCATGGCGCTCGTCTTCCAGAACCGTCTGGAGGAGGCGGTCGGCCTCTGCGAAGAGGTGCGGGAGATCTGCGAGGAGCGCGGCGAGCTGTGGACCCGCGCCTATGCGCTCTACGTCCTGGCCTATGCCGCGTGGACGGGCGGCGACCACTCCCGGGCGCGAGCCCTGCTCCAGGACGCCGTCGTCATCGACCACCGGTTCAACGATCTGGTGGGCCTGGTGCTGGCGATCGAACTGCTGGCGCTGGTCACGGCCGGCGAGGGGGACCCGGCGGAGGCGGCGGTGCTCCAGGGCGCCGCGTCCCCGGTGTGGGGCGCGGTCGGGATGCCGCTCTTCGGCTCCGGCCACTTCAGCGGGCCGCGGGCGCTGTGCGAGCAGCAGGCGGGCGCTGTGCTGGGGGCCGAGCGGTACGCCTCATGTGCACGGGTGGGCCGTGAGCTGTCGCTGGACGCGGCGGTGCGGCGGGCCCTCGCCACACCGAAACGCCCGCCGGCGGCCATACCGGGCAGGCCGCGTCCGGTCCGTACAGCGACGCCCGTGGAAACGCGAGAGCCCGCCGGCTCCCCCGCCGGAAAGGGCGGGGAAGCGGCGGGCTGAAGCGTGGTGAGTCACTCTCCCGGCTGTCGCCGGGAGGGCCCCTGAATCAGCGGGCGTAGTACTCGACGACCAGCTGCTCGTCGCAGATGACCGGAACTTCCTTGCGCTGCGGGTCACGGTCCAGGCGGAACGCCAGGGCCTTCAGGTTGACCTGCAGGTAGCGCGGGGTCTCACCGTCGGCGGCGAAGCCACCCTCACGAGCGACCTGGAACAGGCTCTTCTCGCGGGAGCGCTCGCGGACCATCACGACGTCGTCGGGACGGACGCGGAAGGACGGCTTGTCGACCTTGCCACCGTTGACCTCGATGTGGCCGTGGACGACCATCTGGCGGGCCTGGTAGATGGTCCGGGCGATGCCCGAACGCAGCACGAGGGCGTCGAGACGACGCTCGAGCTCGATGACCAGCGCCTCGCCGGTCTTGCCCTCGGCCTTGCGCGCGCGGTCGTAGGCGCGGGCCATCTGGCGCTCGCTGATGTCGTACTGGGCGCGCAGACGCTGCTTCTCGAGCAGACGGACCTTGTAGTCCGAGTTCTGCTTGCGCCCACGGCCGTGCTCGCCCGGCGGGTAGGGGCGGGCTTCGAAGTACTTGACAGCCTTCGGCGTCAGCGCGATACCGAGCGCGCGAGACTTCTTGACCTTGGGACGCGACTGGTTAGGCACGTTCTCCAGACCTCCGTTGTAGGTTAGGTTAGGCTCACCTTACTCAAGGAGATCGCATGTCTCGCCCTGGGAACACCAAGCGCATCACGGACAGCACAAAAGAAGCCGACGCTGCTCAGAGCGTCGAGGCGACGGAGGTCCGATCAGCTCATGGTCAGCCGCGTCCCAGCGGGCTTGAAATCACTCGGATGCCGTCAGCAGCCGAGCGCACACGAACTCTCGTACAGAGTACATGCTCCGCGGTACTGCTCATTCCCGGTGTGGATGTCACCCGGCCGGAGCAGCTGACCCCGCAGGCACGCGTGGTGGGCACCGACGGTGAGGTCTTCCTGCTCTTTCCCGCGGACTCCCCGGCCGTACGGGCCGCGACCCACGCCCAGGACGACGAGCTGTCCGCCGTGCTGGAGATCACGGATGTCGCCCCGGTCTCGGTCCCCCATCGTATCCGCGGGCGCGCATGGGTCACCGGCTGGCTGACCTGCGTCCCCGGCCTCGCCGAACCCGGCGCCATGATGCTGCGGCTGGAGGTCGGCGAGCTGCGCGTGGACGATCTGTGGGGTGTGTCGAGCGTGGAGCCGGAGGACTTCGCCCGGGCCGGCGTGGACCCGCTGGTGTCGTACGAGACGGAGCTGCTCCAGCATCTGCACTCCGTCCACGGCGAGCAGGTGCAGGGTCTGTGCGGACTGCTCGGCGACCGGGCCGAGGGGACGGACTCGGGCGGCCAGCAGGCGGTGCCCCTGGCGCTGGACCGCTTCGGGCTGCGGGTGCGGTTCGTCGGCGAGCGCTGCTTCGACGCGCGGTTCGACTTCCCCGAGCCCGTCCGCGACGTCACCGAACTGCGCCGGGCGATGCACACGCTCTTCGAGGCCGCCGCGCCCTGACGGCACGACGCGCAGCAGGCGGTCAGTCGCCGGCGGTGCCACCGCGCAGCCGCTCACGCACCTTCTCCACGACGTCCGCGTACCGCGCCTCGGCGCCGTAACGCGTGGGCTCGTAGTACCGCTTGCCGTGCACCGCGTCCGGGGCGTACTGCTGGGCCGCGATCCCGCCGGGCACATCGTGCGGATAGACATACCCCTGGGCGTGGCCGAGCTTGGCCGCGCCCTTGTAGTGACCGTCCCGCAGATGCGGAGGGACCGGACCGGCGAGACCGGCCCGGACATCGGCGAGCGCGGCACCGATCGCCGTCGTGGCGGTGTTCGACTTCGGGGCCAGCGCCAGCGCGATCGTGACATGGCTGAGGGTGAGCGCGGCCTCCGGGAAGCCGATCATGGCCACGGCCTGCGCCGCGGCGACCGCGGTCGGCAGGGCCGCCGGGTCCGCCAGGCCGATGTCCTCACTCGCCGAGATCATCAACCGCCGCGCGATGAAGCGCGGGTCCTCCCCCGCCTCGATCATCCGCGCCAGATAGTGCAGGGCCGCGTCGACGTCGGAGCCGCGGATGGACTTGATGAGCGCGCTGGCCACGTCGTAGTGCTGGTCGCCGTCCCGGTCGTACTTCACCGCCGCCCGGTCGACCGTCTCCTCCACCGTCTCGAGCGAGATCTCCTTCTCACCCTTGTCGAGGGTGGCGCCCGCGGCGGCCTCCAGAGCGGTCAGGGCCCGCCGGGCGTCGCCGCCCGCGATACGGAGCAGATGTGCCTCGGAGTCGGCGGGCAGGGTGACGGCCCCGCCGAGGCCGCGCTCCTCGGTGAGCGCCCGGCGCAGCAGTCCCGTGAGGTCCTCGTCGGTCAGCGACTCCAGCGTCAGCAGCAGCGAGCGGGAGAGCAGGGGGGAGATCACCGAGAAGTAGGGGTTCTCGGTGGTGGCGGCGATCAGCGTCACCCAGCGGTTCTCGACGGCCGGCAGAAGGGAGTCCTGCTGGGCCTTGGAGAAGCGGTGGATCTCGTCGAGGAAGAGGACCGTCTCCTTGCCGAAGCCGCCGGCCGCGCGGCGGGCTCCGTCGATGACGGCCCGGACCTCCTTGACGCCCGCGGTGATCGCCGACAGCTCGACGAAGCGCTTGTTGGTCGCCTTGGAGACGACATAGGCGAGGGTCGTCTTCCCGGTGCCGGGCGGGCCCCAGAGGATGACGGACGCGGGTCCCGCGGGACCTCCGCCGCCCTCGCCGACGAGGCGGCGCAGCGGCGATCCGGGCTTGAGCAGATGCTGCTGGCCGACGACTTCGTCGAGAACGCGCGGACGCATCCGGACGGCCAGCGGACTGCTGGACGGATCCTTCTCCTGGCGTTCTTCGGCAGCTGCGGTAAAGAGGTCGGGCTCCACGCTGTGAAGCCTATGTCAGCGCACTGACAACGCTTCTCGGCTCCCCCGCTCCGCTCAGCTGGTCCAGAAGTCCCACCAGCGGGTGAGGATCAGCATGCCGATGATCCCGATCCACAGCACCGGCGGCATCCAGTGGAACTCCAGCAGACCGCTGCGCAGCCCCTCGGGAGCCCTGATCACCCGGTGCTTGATGTTGTGCGCGGTGACGTAGCAGAACATCACGATCGTCGCCGCCCACGCCAACGAGCACCACAGACACAGGGCGTTGATGTTGTACAGCGACTGATACTGCAGCCACGTACAGAACCCCACCCCGAACAGACAGCCCGCGTTCAGCCCCAGCCAGAACCACCGCCGGTACCGCGCACCCGCCAGCAGCCCCGCGCCGATCGCGATCACCATGCCGTACGTGACCAGACCCAGCATCGGATTCGGGAACCCGAACGCCGCCGCCTGCTCGCTCTTCATGATGTTCCCGCAGGACACCACCGGGTTCAGACTGCACCCCGGCGTGAACGACGGGTCCTCCAGCAGCTTGAACTTGTCGATCGTGATGACCCACGAAGCCAGCAGACCCGCCGCACCCGTGATCACCAGAAGCCAGGCGAACGCCCGGCCGGCACCGATCGTGCGCGTGGAGCCGTCCGCTCGCTCGTCTGAGGACACGTCGTCCACCGCCGCAGTCGTCATATCGCCGTTCCGTCGCTTCGTAGCCTGCTCGGGCACGGTCATTCTGCCGCACCTGCGCCGGTGTCCGCCGTTCGCCGGACATAAGCACCGGCACTCCGGCGACGCCGCGGGCCGGTGCTCCGCGGGGCCGCCGGGCGCTCCGGCCTCGGGCAACGGGAGGTGACGTGGCGGTCTCCGGCGTCGGCACGACGACCGGAAACCGCCGCCGACCCGTCCGAATCGGCCTCGCACGGCAGGAGGAGAAAACTCCCGCCGGGTTGACGCCGGGCTAGGAGGCCAGGCGCCTGCGCAGTTCCTCGACGACGAGGCCCAGCGCCACAGCGCTCTGCTCGCCGGACTCCATGTTCTTGATCTGGACCACGCCCTCCGCGAGATCGCGCTCTCCCGCGACGATCGCGTACCGGGCGCCCGAGCGGTTCGCGCTCTTCATCGCGCCCTTCAGGCCCCGCCCGCCGAACGCGAAGTCCGTGGCGATGCCCTCCCTGCGCAGCTCGGTGACGACGCCGAAGAGCACACGCCGTGCCTCCTCGCCCAGCGGGACGGCGAACACGCTGGTGCTGGCGGGGAGTTCGAGCTCGATGCCCTCCGCCTCCAGGGCCAGGACCGTACGGTCCACGCCCAGCGCCCAGCCCACGGACGGCAGTTCCGGGCCCCCGATCATCTCGGAGAGACCGTCGTAGCGGCCGCCGCCGCCGACCGCGGACTGCGAGCCGAGTCCGTCGTGCACGAACTCGAAGGTGGTGCGCGTGTAGTAGTCCAGGCCGCGGACCAGCTTCTCGTCGTCCTCGAAGGCCACACCGGCCGCCGTCAGCAGCTCGCGGACCTCCTCGTGGTACGCCTTGCACGCGTCGCACAGGTAGTCGCGCAGCATCGGCGCGCCCACGAGCTGCTTCTGGACGTCGGAACGCTTGTCGTCGAGCACCCGCAGCGGGTTGATCTCGATCCGGCGCCGGGTGTCCTCGTCCAGGTCGAGCTCGCGCAGGAAGCCCTGGAGGGCGTCGCGGTAGACCGGACGGCACTCCTTGTCGCCGAGCGAGTTGAGCAGGATGCGGAACTCGCGCAGGCCGAGCGTGCGGTACGCCTGATCGGCCAGGATGATCAGCTCGGCGTCCAGCGCCGGGTCCTCGGCGCCGATCGCCTCGGCACCGACCTGCGAGAAGTGGCGGTAGCGCCCAGCCTGCGGCCGCTCGTAGCGGTAGTACGAGCCGGAGTACCAGAGCTTGACGGGGAGGTTGCCGGCCTTGTGGAGGTTGGCCTCCAGGGCCGCGCGCAGCACGGAGGCGGTGCCCTCGGGGCGCAGGGCGAGCTTGGTGCCGCCCTTGGTCTCGAAGGCGTACATCTCCTTGCTCACGATGTCGGTGGATTCACCGACGCCGCGCGCGAACAGCTCGACGTTCTCAAAGCCGGGTGTCTCGATGTAGCCGTAGCCGGAATTCTTCAGCGGTGCGGAGATCGCCTCGCGGACCGCCAGGAACTTCGCGGACCGGGGCGGGATCAGGTCGTACGTGCCCTTCGGGGCCTGAAAAGTGCTCACGGAGCTTCTCTCGTCACATTCCTCGTCGGGGAGCCGCCTGGCTCCCGAGGCCGCCGGCCACGTCCCGCAGATAGGGATTGGTGGCGCGCTCACGGCCGATGGTCGTCTGGGGGCCGTGTCCGGAAAGGACCACGGTCGAGTCGTCGAGCGGCAGGCACACACGCGCCAGCGACGCGAGCATCTCGTCCATGTCACCTCCCGGCAGGTCCGTGCGTCCGATGGAGCCGGCGAACAGCAGGTCTCCCGAGAAGAACACGGACGGGACGTCCGCGGCCTCGGGCATGCCGAAGGTCACCGACCCCTTCGTATGGCCGGGCGCGTGCGCGACCGAGAAGTCGAGTCCGGCGAGGCGCAGCTTCGCGCCGTCGGTCAGTTCCCTGACGTCGTCCGGCTCTCCCACGGTCAGCTCGCCCATGAGCGGCATCCCGATCGACCTGCCGAGCGCCTTCTCCGGGTCGCTCATCATGTACCGGTCGGAGGGGTGGATCCACGCGGGCACGTCGTGCGCGCCGCACACCGGGACGACCGAGGCGACATGGTCGATGTGGCCGTGGGTGAGGATGACGGCGACGGGCTTGAGCCGGTGCTTCGCGACCGCCTCGGCGACACCTTCGGCGGCCTGGTGGCCCGGATCGATGATCACGCACTCCTCGCCGGCGGCGGGGGCGACCAGGTAACAGTTGGTCCCCCAGGCCCCGGCGGGGAACCCGGCAATAAGCACGATCGTCCTCAGTGTGGTCGTGGAGAGAGTTCTCGCTGCCTCGAAATGCAGCAGATCAGAGCCTACCGGCGCTGCTCCTCCCACAGCCAACCCGTATACGGTACGGGCACACTCGGCCGGTCGGCATCAGACGTACGACTACAAGGAGAAGACCCGGTGGTCAGCAGCGATCAGCGGCGGCGGCAGCTCGCCAGGGAGAAGTTCGAGCGCCAGCAGCAGCGTCGGGCACAGTCACGCAAGAGGAAGCAGCGGAACACGATCATCGCGGCCACACTGGCCGTGGTGCTCGCCGCGGGCGCGGCCGCCTACGCCTCGGTGGGCCTGTCCGACGGCGACACCAAGGCCGACGGGCAGACCGCGGGCGACGAGAGCACCACGTCGCCCAGCGCCTCCCCCACTCCCTCCGAGGCCAAGAGCCCCGAACCCGCCCTGTCGATCGACAAGACGGCGAAGTACTCGATGGACCTGACGACGAACCAGGGCGACATCAAGATCGCGATGGACGCGGCGAAGACCCCGCGCACCGTGAACTCGTTCAAGGCGCTCGCGGACAAGGGCTTCTTCAACGGCACGAAGTGCCACCGGCTGACCACACAGGGCATCTTCGTGCTCCAGTGCGGCGACCCGAAGGGCGACGGCACCGGCGGGCCCGGGTACACGATCCCCGACGAGAACCTGACCGCGCTCGGCAAGGCGGCCGCCGACGGTTCGGTGACCTACCCGCCCGGCACGGTGGCGATGGCCAACACCGGTCAGCCGAACTCCGGCGGCAGCCAGTTCTTCCTCGTCTACAAGGCGACCAAACTGCCGCCGACGTACACACCGTTCGGAAAGATGGACGCCGCCGGCCTCAAGGCCGTCGAGAAGGTGGCCAAGGCCGGAGTCACCGGCGGCGCCGGCGACGGTGCCCCGAAAACGGCCGTCACCATTGAGAAGGCTGCCGTCCCCAAGGCGTGAGCGGGGAATTTCAGCCGCGCTGAGTGCGGACAGCCGGGCGGCCGGTCGCCTAGATTGGCGTTGTGCAGCGCGGCCGGCTTCGCGCTGCGGAAGGCGGGCGATGCCCGCCCTGGAAACTGTGGACGATGCCCGGGGGGCGAACCCCCTCGCGGGCATCAGGTGGAGGAGGCGCTGTGAGCAGCGACCCGTGGGGCCGTGTCGACGAGACGGGCACCGTGTACGTGCGTACAGCCGACGGCGAGAAGGTCGTCGGATCGTGGCAGGCCGGGACTCCCGAAGAGGCTCTGGCCTATTTCGAGCGCAAGTACGAGGGCTTGGTGGTCGAGATCGGCCTCCTCGAGCGTCGGGTGAAGACCACCGATCTCTCGGCCAAGGATGCCCAGCAGGCCATCGACCATCTGCGCCAGCAGGTGGACGAGCATCACGCCGTCGGCGATCTCGAGGCGCTGGCCAAGCGTCTCGACGCGCTGGTGGAGTCGGTCGAGAAGCGCCGCGAGGAGCGCAAGGTCCAGCGCGCCAAGCAGAGCGACGAGGCACGGCACGCCAAGGAAGCCCTGGTCAACGAGGCCGAGGAGCTGGCGCAGAGCGAGCAGTGGCGGGCGGCCGGTGAGCGGCTGCGCGCGCTGGTGGACACCTGGAAGGGCCTGCCGCGGCTCGACCGGAAGTCCGACGACGAGCTGTGGCACCGCTTCTCGCACGCCCGGTCGGCGTTCTCCAAGCGCCGCAAGGCGCACTTCGCCTCGCTGGACGCGCAGCGCGAGGAGGCCCGCAAGACCAAGGAGAGGCTGGTCGCCGAGGCCGAGTCGCTGTCCGGCTCCACGGACTGGGGCGTCACGGCCGCCCGCTACCGCGAGCTGATGGCGGAGTGGAAGGCCGCGGGCCGTGCCCAGCGCGAGGCCGAGGACGACCTGTGGAACCGCTTCCGCGGCGCCCAGGACGTCTTCTTCGCGGCCCGCAGCGGGGTCTTCGCCGAGCGGGACGCCGAGCAGGCGGAGAACCTCAAGCTCAAGGAGGAGCTCGCCGCCGAGGCGGAGAAGCTCGTCCCGGTGACGGACCTGAAGGCGGCGCGTGCCACCTTCCGCTCCATCAACGAGCGCTGGGAGGCCGTCGGCCATGTACCGCGGGACGCCCGTCCCAAGGTCGAGGGCCGGATGCACGCCGTCGAGCGGGCCCTGCAGGAGTCCGAGGAGACCGAGTGGCGCCGGACCAACCCGGAGGCGCGTGCGCGTGCCGCGGGTCTGACCGGACAGCTCCAGGCGGCCGTGGACAAGCTGCGCGGCCAGATCGACACGGCGCGCGCCGCGGGCAACAACGCCAAGGCGGACAAGCTGGCGAAGGAGCTCGAGGGCCGGCAGGCGCTGCTGGACCAGGCGCTGAAGGGCCTGGAGGAGTTCGGCGGCTGACAGCTGCCACATCGAAAGGGCCTCCCGTACGCGGTGTACGGGAGGCCCTTTCGTGTGTCCTGTCCCCTGCGGGCAGGGGATCCGGTCAGGGGCGGCGGGCCGACGTCACCCGGTACACGTCGTAGACGCCCTCCACCCCGCGGACCGCCTTCAGCACGTGCCCGAGGTGCTTCGGGTCGCCCATCTCGAAGGTGAAGCGTGAGGTGGCCACCCGGTCACGGGAGGTCTGGACGGCGGCGGAGAGGATGTTGACGTGCTGGTCGGACAGCACCCGGGTGACGTCCGACAGCAGCCGGGACCGGTCCAGCGCCTCGACCTGGATGGCGACCAGGAAGACCGAGGACTGGGTGGGCGCCCACTCGACCTCGAGGATGCGCTCCGGCTCCTGGGACAGCGAGTCGACGTTGACGCAGTCCGCGCGGTGAACCGATACGCCGCTGCCGCGGGTGACGAAGCCGATGATCGGGTCGCCCGGCACGGGCGTACAGCACCGGGCGAGCTTGACCCACACGTCCTCGACGCCCTTGACGACCACGCCGGGGTCGGCGCTGGAGCGGCGCTTGGAGCGGCCGTGCGAGGGCGGGGTGCTCTCGGCGAGGTCCTCGTTCGCGGCCTCCTCGCCGCCGAGGGCCTGCACCAGCTTCTGCACGACGCCCTGCGCGGCGACATGGCCCTCGCCGATCGCCGCGTACAGCGACGAGATGTCGGGGTAGCGCATCTCGTGCGCGAGCGTGACGAGCGAGTCGCCGGTGAGGATGCGCTGGATCGGCAGGTTCTGCTTGCGCATGGCCCGCGCGATGGCGTCCTTGCCGTGCTCGATGGCCTCGTCGCGACGCTCCTTGGAGAACCACGCGCGGATCTTGTTGCGGGCCCGCGGTGACTTGACGAAGCCGAGCCAGTCGCGCGAGGGGCCCGCGCCTTCGGCCTTGGAGGTGAAGACCTCGACCAGATCGCCGTTGTCCAGAGTGGATTCGAGCGGTACGAGCCGCCCGTTGACCCGCGCGCCTATGGTGCGGTGGCCCACTTCCGTGTGCACGGCGTAGGCGAAGTCGACGGGTGTGGCGCCGGCCGGCAGCGCTATGACGTCGCCCTTCGGCGTGAAGACGAAGACCTCGTTGCGCGAGAGGTCGAAGCGCAGCGACTCCAGGAACTCCGAGGGGTCCTCGGTCTCCTTCTGCCAGTCCAGCAGCTGGCGCAGCCACGCCATGTCGTTGACGGCGTCGTCCTTGCCGGCCTTCTTCGGCACGTCGGTGCGCACCTTGGAGGCCCCGGCGGACGGCTCCTGCTTGTACTTCCAGTGCGCGGCGATGCCGTACTCGGCACGGCGGTGCATGTCGAACGTACGGATCTGGAGCTCGACGGGCTTGCCGTTGGGACCGATCACCGTGGTGTGCAGCGACTGGTACATGTTGAACTTCGGCATCGCGATGTAGTCCTTGAACCGGCCGGGGACCGGGTTCCATCGCGCATGGACGGTGCCGAGCGCCGCATAGCAGTCGCGGACGGTGTCGACGAGGACGCGGATGCCGACCAGGTCGTAGATCTCCGCGAAGTCCCGGCCGCGGACGATCATCTTCTGGTAGACGCTGTAGTAGTGCTTGGGCCGGCCGGTGACGGTGGCCTTGATGCGGGCGGCGCGCAGGTCGGACTGGACCTCGTCGGTCACTATGGCGAGGTACTCGTCGCGCTTGGGGGCGCGCTCGGCCACCAGCCGCACGATCTCGTCGTACATCTTGGGGTAGAGGATCGCGAAGGCGAGGTCCTCCAGCTCCCACTTGATGGTGTTCATGCCCAGCCGGTGGGCCAGGGGCGCATAGATCTCGAGGGTCTCGCGGGCCTTCTTCTCCTGCTTCTCCCGCTTGAGATAGCGCATCGTGCGCATGTTGTGCAGCCGGTCGGCCAGCTTGATGACCAGGACGCGCGGGTCCTTGGCCATGGCGACGACCATCTTGCGCACGGTCTCCGCCTGCGCGGCCTCGCCGAACTTGACCTTGTCCAGCTTGGTGACGCCGTCGACGAGGAGGGCGACCTGGTCGCCGAAGTCCCGGCGCAGGGTGTCCAGGCCGTACTCGGTGTCCTCGACGGTGTCGTGCAGCAGCCCGGCCATCAGGGTCGCCGGGTCCATGCCGAGCTCGGCGAGGATGGTGGTCACGGCGAGCGGATGCGTGATGTACGGGTCGCCGCTCTTGCGCTTCTGGCCCCGGTGCCAGCGCTCGGCGACCTGGTAGGCGCGCTCGATCTGGCGCAGCGTGGCGGTCTCGATCTTGGGGTCGTTGCTGCGCACGATCCGCAGCAGCGGCTCCAGAACGGGGTTGTACGGCGACGAGCGCTGCACACCGAGCCGGGCGAGACGCGCGCGTACCCGGTTCGAGGAGCCGGCGCTGCGCGGCACGGCGGCGGGTGTGGGCCTCGGGGCCGGGGCCGGGGTGGGAGCCGGGGGCTTGGGGGCGGGCGCGGGGGCCGCGCCGTTCGCACTCGCCGGGGTCTCACCGGTGGCGGCGCCCTTGGCCGGCGCAGGCCGGCGGACGTCGACCGGAGCGACACCCGTCCCGCTCCCCTCGGGCGCAGCAGGCTTCGCCTTCTTGTCGGCCGGCTGGGTCTCGGGCGTGACAGGGGCTGCCGCGGCCTGGTCGGCCTTCTGGTCGGGCTGCGCGGCGGCGGGCTGGGCCTCGTCTGGCAAGAGCGCTCCTCGTGCGGTTCCGGGTCCCCCGGTCAGGTCCGGAGAAGCCATGGTATCGACCTCGCTGTCCCGGTGCTCACGAGGCCGTGACAGACCGGTGGGCGCCCCGGGAGATCCCGGGACGCCCACGGACGGCCGTACGACTTCAGATGGTGATCAGGGACTCCAGTGGAGCTCCCCGCAGCGTGGGCTCCAGGCGGGCCCTGCCGCCGAGGAAACCCAGTTCCATCAGGACCGCGATGCCCGCGACCTCGGCCCCGCTGCGACGGATCAGTTCGACCGCCGCCCCCGCGGTGCCGCCGGTGGCGAGCACATCGTCGATGACCATCACACGGTCGCCCGTCTGCAGGTCCTCGGCGTGCACCTCGATCTCGGCGCTGCCGTACTCCAGCTCGTACGCCTGGGAGAGCGTCGCTCCGGGGAGCTTGCCCGCCTTGCGTACGGGGATGAAGCCCAGCCCCGCGCGGACCGCGACCGGGGCGCCGAGGATGAACCCCCGCGCCTCGAGTCCGACGACCTTGGTGGCCCCGTGCCGCGCGCACCCTTCGGCGAGCACGTCGGTGAGGGCCGTGAAGGCCTTCGGGTCCGCCAGCAGGGGCGTGATGTCCTTGAACACCACGCCCGGCTTCGGGTAGTCGGGTACGTCGCGGATACGGCTCAGCAGCAGCTCCTGCACGCCGTCGGTCATCGACGCCTGCCCGAGGGGCGGCCGCGGCCACGACCCCGAGGTCCGACGACGGCGCCCGCCGTCGCGGCGTCGCCCGGCACCTCGTCCGACGGCCCGTGGGGCTCCTCGGCCTGGTCCGGGGACTCGCCCTTGGCCGCGGCGGCCGCGCGCTTGGCGAGGACCCGCTTCTTCAGGGCCTTCATCTGCGGCTCGCGCTCCTTGAGGTCGGCGACGAGCGGCGTGGCGATGAAGATCGAGGAGTACGCACCGGCGGCGAGGCCGACGAAGAGCGAGAGCGAGATGTCGTTGAGCATGCCGGCGCCGAGGAAGCCGCCGCCGATGAAGAGCAGACCGGCGACCGGCAGCAGCGCGACGACCGTGGTGTTGATCGACCGCACCAGGGTGCCGTTGATCGAACGGTTGGCGATCTCGCTGTAGGTCCACCGGGTCTGCTTGGTGATGTCCTTCGTGCCTTCCTTGAGGCTGTCGAAGACGACCACGGTGTCGTACAGCGAGTAACCGAGGATGGTCAGCAGACCGATCACGGTGCCCGGGGTGACCTCGAATCCGACCAGGGCGTAGATGCCCACCGTGATCGTGATGTCGTGGATCAGCGCGATGAGGGCGGCGATGGCCATGCGCCACTCGAAGGCGATCGCCAGATAGATCACCACGAGGATCATGAAGACCCCGAGGCCGGTCCAGGCCTTGTTGGCGATCTGCTTGCCCCAGCTCGGGCCGACGAGCTCCTGGTCGATCTGGTTCTTGTTCATGTCCAGATCGGCGGCGAGCTTCGTGGCCACCGCGTCGGCCTGCTTGGTGTCCAGGTCGCTGACCTGGATACGCAGAGTGTCGTTGCCGAGCTGCTGGACGATGGCGTCATGGCCGGAGGCCGTTTCCGCGAACTCCTCGGCCTGCGCGACGGACACATTCGTCTTCGCGGTGTTGAAGACGGCACCGCCCTTGAACTCGATGCCCATGTTCAGACCCTGTACCGCCAGGCCGACGATGGCCGTGATGGTGATCAGGATCGAGAGGCCGTACCAGATCTTCCGCTTGCCGACGAAGTCGTAACCGACCTCGCCGCGGTAGAGCCTGGCGCCGATGTTGCCGAGACGCGACATCTCACGCCTCCTTCGGGTCGGTGGGGGCGGAGGTGCGACGCGTGCGGCGCAGCGGGGGCTTGGCACCGAGGCGCTTCGGGTCGAGCCCGGACCAGGAGCCGCCGGAGGAGAAGAACTTCGTGCGGGCGAGGAGCGTCATGACCGGCTTGGTGAAGAAGAACACCACGACCACGTCGAGCAGGGTGGTCAGACCGAGGGTGAACGCGAAGCCCTGGACCTTGCCGACGGTGACCACGAAGAGCACCGCGGCGGCGAGGAACGACACGAAGTCGGAGACCAGGATGGTGCGCCGGGCACGCGGCCAGGCACGCTCCACGGCGGGCCGCAGCGTACGGCCCTCGCGGATCTCGTCCCTTATGCGTTCGAAGTACACGATGAACGAGTCGGCGGTGATACCGATGGCAACGATCGCACCACACACCGCGGGCAGGTTCAGGGCGAACCCGATGGCCGGGCCGAGCAGGGCCATCAGCGAGTAGGTGAGGGCTGCCGAGACCAGGAGGCTGAGGATCGCCACCAGGGACAGACCGCGGTAGTAGACCACCAGGTAGATGATGACCAGCGCGAGGCCGATGGCACCGGCGATGAGGCCGGCCTGGAGCTGCTCGCCGCCGAGCGCCGCGCTGACGGTGGTGACGCTCTGCTCCTCGAAGCTGAGGGGCAGCGCACCGTAGGACAGGATGTTGCCGAGGTCCTGCGCCGACTGCTGGTCGAAGCTTCCGGAGATCTCGGCGTTGGCGCTGAGCGTCTGGTTGACCTGCGGGGCCGAGACGACCTCGCCGTCGAGGACGATCGCGAACTGGTTCTGCGGCGACTGCTGCTGCGAGAGCTTGCTGGTGATCGCCTGGAACTTCTTCGAGCCGGCGCTGGTGAAGTCCATCGTGACGATCCACATGCCGCGCTGCTGGTCCAGCTGGCCCTTGGCGTCGTCGACGTCCTTACCGCTCACCGCGGCGGGTCCGAGAACGTACTTCTCCCACTGCCCGGCGCTGTTCTTGCCACAGGCGACCGTGGGCTCCTCGGGCTTGACGCCCTCGCCCACGTTGCCGCGCTCGGTCTGGTCGAGGCAGTTGAGGTCGGTGAACTTCTTCTCCAGCGCGGCGGTGCCGGGCGGGGGCGGCGTCGCGGCCGGCTTCTCGGCGGCGGAGCCGCTGGGCTTCGGCGACGGGGCCTTCAGCCCGTCGGTGACGGCGCGGCCCTGCGTGGTGGCGCTGGGCGACGGGGAGGTCGCCTTGTCGGCGCCGCCCTTGTCCGTGGCCTTGTCCGGCGCGGAGGCGCTCGGACTGGGCTTGGGCTGCGGGGCGGTCGGCCCACCCGCGGCGACGGTCAGAACGGGCCGGAAGTAGAGCTGGGCGGTGGTACCGACCTGCTTACGGGCCTGCTCGGAGTTCGTCCCCTTCGGGATGTTGACGATGATGTTCTCGCGGCCCTGGGTCTGAACCTCGGCCTCCGAGACACCGAGACCATTGACACGGCGTTCGATGATCTCGACCGCGGTGTTCATGTTGGTCTCGTTGATCGCGCTTTCCTTGCCGGGCTCCGCCTTCGCGGCCAGCGTGATCGTCGTACCGCCGGCCAGGTCGATGCCCAGGCGAGGCGTGGTGTGCCCGGACCAGAACATCCCACCGGTCAGCGCGACCATGGCGATCAGGATCAGAGCGAGGACGCGCCCCGGCTTCCCCTGAGCCCCCGCGGGCCTTCGGCCCCTGTTCGGTGCTGCCACCTTCTCGTTTCTCCCTGTCCAACCGCCCCCGCGCCGGGTGTGCGCCGGGTCGGCCACGAAGTGTTGTGGGGACCTGCCCCCGCAGAAGTCAACACGACCCGGGGACCGCAGGGCACCGGTCGGTGCCTCCGCGATCCCCGATCATGACTACTTCTCGCCGTCGGCCTTGCCGTCCTTGGGCTCCGTGTCAGTGGCGTCGGCGTCGGCATCCTTGGCGCCGGCCTCGTCCGCCGCGTCCGCCTCGGGCTTCTTGCCGAGGTCGATCTTGGCGTCATCGGACTCGGTCGTGCCGGTCAGCGAGGACGCGTCGTCCGGCACGATCGGGTCGTCGATCCGAGCAGCGTCGTCGCCGTGCACGATGCGGTTGTACTCGTCGTCGTCGAGGACCGCGCCGATGGCGTTCTTCGCATACATGGCGTGGACGCCGGGAGCGACTTCGAGCAGCACGGCGTCGTCGTGCAGCTCCTTGACGGTGGCGTACATCCCCCCGATCGTCCGGACGCCGGTGCCGGGCTGCATCTGGTTGCGCATCTGCGCAGCAGCCTGCTGCTTCTTCTTGGCGGACCGGGTCATCAGGAACATGGCCCCGATGAGCACGATGAAGGGGAGGAGGGTCACGAGACTCACGGGAAGAAACTTCCTTCACACGACCGCACCGATGAGGCGGCCTTATCTACGGGGGTGGGTACGCCGACCTGGAAGGGCGGCATCGGCGGAGTCTAAGCGAGTCCGCATCAAAGGAACAACGCCCAGCATCGCACCGTGGTTCCTGCCCGGCGAGTATCCGCGCCGTCACGTCCCGAACAGCCCCGGTTGTCCGCTTGCACCGGGGGCCTGCTGCGGCGGAACGAGGCCGAGATGGGCCCAGGCGGCGGGGGTCGCGACCCGTCCGCGCGGGGTCCGGGCCAGCAGTCCCTCCCGTACGAGGAAGGGCTCGGCGACCTCCTCCACGGTCTCCCGCTCCTCCCCCACGGCCACCGCGAGCGTCGACAGGCCCACCGGGCCGCCGCCGAACAGCTTGAGCAGCGCCTGGAGGACCGCCCGGTCCAGACGGTCGAGGCCCCGGGCATCCACCTCGTACACCTTGAGTGCCGCGGCCGCGATGTCCCGGGTGATCAGTCCGTCCGCCTTGACCTGCGCGTAGTCGCGTACGCGGCGCAGCAGGCGGTTGGCGATGCGGGGCGTGCCACGGGAGCGGCCGGCGATCTCGGCGGCGCCGTCGGACTCGATCTCCAGGTCGAGGAGCTGGGCGGAGCGGTGGATGACGCGTTCCAGCTCGGTGGGGTCGTAGAACTCCATGTGCGCGGTGAAACCGAACCGGTCACGCAGCGGCGGGGGCAGCAGTCCGGCCCTGGTGGTGGCGCCGACCAGGGTGAACGGCGGCAGCTCCAGCGGGATGGCGGTGGCCCCGGGTCCCTTGCCGACGATGACGTCGACACGGAAGTCCTCCATGGCCATGTAGAGCATTTCCTCGGCGGGCCGGGACATCCGGTGGATCTCGTCGAGGAAGAGGACCTCGCCCTCCTGGAGGGAGGAGAGGATCGCCGCCAGGTCGCCGGCGTGCTGGATGGCGGGGCCCGAGGTGATGCGGATCGGGGCCTTCATCTCAGCGGCGATGATCATGGACAGGGTGGTCTTGCCGAGCCCGGGGGCACCGGAGAGCAGGACGTGGTCGGCGGTGGCGCCACGGGCGAGAGCGGCCTTGAGGACCAGGTCGAGCTGCTCGCGCACCCTCTCCTGGCCCACGAACTCGTCGAGGGACTTCGGCCGCAGCGCCGCCTCGACGGCCTGGTCCTCGCCGTCGGCGGAGGGGCCGACGAGCCGCCCGTCGGCGGCATAGGGCGCTTCGTCGGCGGGGGCCGGGGTGATGTCGTCCCAGTTCACTGCGGAGGTGCCTCACGAGGTCGTCGCGGCACTCGCGCCGCGGGGTGGTCGGGGTCGTCCGTCCCCGGGCGTGCCCTGCGGCACGGACGGGAGGGGCGGGGGCCGGCAGGCGCGCGGACGCGCCCACGGGTCATCTCGTGCGGTTCAGCGACTGGAGGGCGGCCTTGAGGAGCTGACCCACCACCGGCTCGCCCGCCGAGGCCTCGGCCTGCGGCGCGACCGCGGCCACCGCCTCGTCGGCCTCGCGGGTGGCATAGCCCAGTCCGATCAGCGCGCCGTGCAGCTGGTCGCGCCAGGAGGAGGAGACGGCCGTGCCGATGCCCTGCTTGCCGATGTGCGCGCCGAGCGGCTCCCCGAGGCGGTCCTTCAGCTCCAGCAGCAGCTTCTGCGCGCCCTTCTTGCCGATGCCGGGGACGGCGGTGAGCGCCTTCTCGTCGCCGGTCGCCACCGCCACCCGCAGGGCATCGGGGGTGTGCACGGCCAGCATCGCCTGGGCCAGTCGTGGGCCGACGCCGCTCGCCGTCTGGAGCAGTTCGAAGACCTGCCGCTCGTCGTCGTCGGCGAAGCCGTACAGCGTGAGCGAGTCCTCCCGGACGACGAGGGAGGTGGCGAGCTTGGCGTCCTGGCCGATGCGCAGCGCGGACAGGGTGTTGGGCGTGCACTGGAGGGCCATGCCGACGCCGCCGACCTCGATGACCGCGGTGGTGGGAGCGAGGGCGGCCACCGGGCCGCTGACAAAGGCGATCATGCGGTACGGCCTTTCGATGCGTGCAGGGCGACAGCCTGCTGCAGGCGGTTCTGCGCGGGTGCGCGCCAGATGTGACAGATGGCGAGGGCGAGGGCGTCCGCCGCGTCGGCGGGCTTCGGCGGGGCGTCGAGCCGCAGCAGGCGGGTGACCATGGCGCCCACCTGAGCCTTGTCGGCCCGGCCGCTGCCGGTGACGGCGGCCTTCACCTCGCTGGGAGTGTGCAGGACGACGGGGATACCCCGGCGGGACGCGCAGAGCATGGCGACGGCGCTGGCCTGGGCGGTGCCCATGACGGTGCGGACGTTGTGCTGGCTGAACACCCGCTCCACGGCGACCCGTTCGGGACGGTACTCGTCCAACCACTGCTCGATGCCCTGCTCGACGGCGACCAGGCGGTGGCCGAGCTCGGCGTCCGCGGGGGTGCGCACCACTCCGACGCCCAGCATGGTCAGCTGACGGCCCGCCACTCCCTCGACGACCCCCACACCGCACCGGGTCAGTCCCGGGTCCACCCCCAGCACACGCACGCCGTCCTCCTCCGTCCTCCCCCGGCGGCGCCGGGAGGTCCCCTGTTCGTGCAGGCTATCCGCCGGCACCGACAACGCGCCGGAACGCCGACGGGCCGACGGGTGTGTCCCGTCGGCCCGCCGTACGAAGCGGATCAGGCGTCGACCTTCTCCATGACCTCGTCCGAGACGTCGAAGTTGGCGAAGACGTTCTGCACGTCGTCGCTGTCCTCCAGCGCGTCGATCAGCTTGAAGATCTTGCGAGCGCCCTCTTCCTCCAGCTCGACCTGCATGGTCGGGACGAAGTTGGCCTCGGCCGAGTCGTAGTCGATTCCGGCCTCCTGGAGCGCGGTGCGCACCGCGACCAGGTCGGTGGCCTCGCTGAGGACCTCGAAGGACTCACCGAGGTCGTTGACCTCTTCGGCGCCCGCGTCCAGGACGGCGCCGAGGACGTCGTCCTCGCTCAGCTCGCCCTTGGGGACGATGACGACGCCCTTGCGGTTGAAGAGGTAGGAGACCGAGCCGGGGTCGGCCATCGAGCCGCCGTTGCGGGTCATGGCGACACGGACGTCGGAGGCCGCGCGGTTGCGGTTGTCGGTGAGGCACTCGATGAGCACCGCGACGCCGTTCGGCCCGTAGCCCTCGTACATGATCGTCTCGTAGTCGGCGCCGCCGGCCTCCAGGCCCGCGCCGCGCTTGACCGCGGAGTCGATGTTCTTGTTCGGGACCGAGCTCTTCTTGGCCTTCTGGATGGCGTCGAAGAGGGTGGGGTTGCCGTCGACGTCGGCACCGCCCGTACGGGCCGCAACCTCGATGTTCTTGATCAGCTTCGCGAAGAGCTTGCCGCGCTTGGCATCGATCACGGCCTTCTTGTGCTTCGTCGTAGCCCATTTAGAGTGGCCGGACATCTGCCTGTCTCCTTCGCGTAACCCATTGCTGCTGCGTTCGGCAGAGATCCTACCGGGACGGCGTCACCAGGCAGCGCGCACCATGTCCACAAACAGGCCGTGCACCCGGTGGTCTCCGGTGAGTTCGGGGTGGAAGGACGTCGCCAGCGCGTTGCCCTGGCGCACGGCGACGATGTGGCCGTCGTACTCCGCCAGCACCTCGACCTCGGCGCCCACCGACTCCACCCACGGAGCCCGGATGAAGACGCCCTCGACCGGTCCGTCCGCCACTCCCCGCAGATCCACGGACGCCTCGAACGACTCGTTCTGGCGGCCGAAGGCATTGCGGCGGACGATCATGTCGATGCCGCCGAGCGTCTCCTGGCCCGAGCGCGGGTCGAGGATCTTGTCGGCGAGCATGATCAGCCCGGCGCAGGTGCCGTACACGGGCATGCCGGAGCGCACCCGCTCGCGCAGCGGCTCGGTCATGCCGAAGAGCGCCGCGAGTTTGGACATGGTGGTGGACTCGCCGCCGGGGATGACGAGGCCGTCGACCTCGGCGAGTTCCTCGGGACGCCGCACCTGCCTGGCCACGGCATCCGCCGAGGCCAGGGCGATCAGGTGCTCCCGTACGTCGCCCTGGAGGGCCAGGACTCCGATGACCGGCGAAGTCATCACCAGCCTCGGTTGGCGTAGCGCTCGGCCTCGGGGAGGGTGTCGCAGTTGATGCCGACCATGGCCTCGCCCAGGTCGCGGGAGGAGTCCGCGATGATCTTCGGGTCGTCGTAGAAGGTGGTGGCCTTCACGATGGCGGCGGCGCGCTTGGCCGGGTCGCCGGACTTGAAGATGCCCGAGCCCACGAACACGCCCTCGGCGCCGAGCTGGCGCATGAGCGCGGCGTCGGCGGGGGTGGCCACACCGCCGGCCGAGAAGAGGACCACCGGCAGCTTGCCCAGCTCGGAGACCTCCTTGACCAGCTCGTAGGGGGCGCGGAGGTCCTTGGCTGCGGCGTAGAGCTCGTTGTTGTCGAAGCCGCGCAGCCGGGCGATCTCGTTCTTGATCTGGCGCAGGTGGCGGACGGCCTCGACGACGTTGCCGGTGCCGGCCTCGCCCTTCGAGCGGATCATGGCCGCGCCCTCGGCGATACGGCGCAGAGCCTCACCCAGGTTGGTGGCACCGCACACGAAGGGGGTGGTGAAGGCCCACTTGTCGGAGTGGTTGACCTCGTCGGCCGGGGTCAGCACCTCGGACTCGTCGATGTAGTCGACGCCGAGGGACTGGAGCACCTGGGCCTCGACGAAGTGGCCGATCCGCGACTTGGCCATGACGGGGATGGACACGGCCTCGATGATCTCTTCGATCATGTTCGGGTCGGACATCCGGGCCACGCCGCCGTCCTTGCGGATGTCGGCCGGAACGCGCTCCAGGGCCATGACGGCCACGGCTCCCGCGTCCTCGGCGATCTTCGCCTGCTCGGCGTTGACCACGTCCATGATCACGCCGCCCTTGAGCTGCTCGGCCATGCCGCGCTTGACGCGGGCGGTGCCGGTGGCCGGGGAGTCGGTGGACTGCGGGGTGCTGGGGAGCGTGCTGGACACGGAAGGGACCTCACTCGGTGACGACAGTCGATGCGTAACCGATGGAACCTTCACCGACCAGGCCACTGCAAGGGCCAATGAACAGCCGGTGGATCGTTTTCACCGCTGGAGTGAAGGGGAGGACCCCTTCGCGCCTGGATACGTGAGGTACCCGGCCCGGCTGGTAACCGCGCCACGGGTACACCGGACACCGCGTCCCGCCCGGGACGTCAGGTACCCGGCCGGTCCGCCAGCGCGACCGGAGCCTCGTCGTCCATCTCGAAGGCCAGCGGGAACGGCGCATGACCGGCCAGCCGGAACCAGCGGACCGTACGGTGACGGCGCAGGGCGCGTGCGGCACGCACCGCGTCGTTGTGGAACCGCCGTGCCATCGGGACCCGCCGCACGGCCTGCGCCAGCTCCAGCGTGGCGTCCTCGCCGCCCGGCACCTCACGCACCGCCTCGATCTGCACCGTCTCGGAGAAGACGGCCCGCAGTGCGGCGCTCAGCTCGCTCTCGGCGACCTCGCGCTGCTCCTCCTCGGCCTGGCGGGCGGCGTGCGCCGCCTCGTAGAGGACGATCGACGCGGCCGGGTCGAGCACTCCGGAGGTCGCCAGTTCCTGGGTGACCGAAGCGCGGCGTACGAGCTGGGCGTCGAGGGCGGCGCGGGCGGCGTCGATACGGGCGTGCAGCCGGTCCAGCCGTCCGGCGGTCCAGCTCAGATACAGGCCGATCAGGACGAGGCCGACGACGATCCAGATAAGGGTTGCGGTCACGGGCGGCAAGGCTACCGCCCCGGTCCGAGGGCTCCCGCGGCGCGTTCCGCGCCCGGGCGCCCGCCGTCACCGGAGCGTGGCGGCGGAGCCCTTCGGAGGCGGGCTCAGTCCCGCGCGAGGCCGAAACGGGCGCGGAAGCCGGGCCGTTCGTCCGCCGCCACGGAGGCGGCGCCGTCCGTCACCGTCTCGTAGACCGAGAGGATGTCCGCGCCGACCGTCGACCAGTCGAAGCGGCGTACGTGCTTGCTGCCCCGCTCCCGCAGCTCGGCCCGCCGCTCGGGGTCGCCGAGCAGCCGGACCGCGGCACTCGCCAGCGCGTCCGCGTCCTCGTTGGCGAACAGCTCGCCCGCCGATCCCTGGTCCAGCACCTGGGCGAAGGCGTCCAGGTCGCTGGCGAGCACCGGCGCGCCCGCCGACATGGCTTCGACGAGGATGATCCCGAAGCTCTCGCCGCCGGTGTTGGGCGCGATGTAGAGGTCGACGCTGCGCAGCAGCCGCGCCTTGTCCTCGTCGCTGACCATGCCGAGGAACTCGACGCGGTCGCGCATCTCCTTCGGCAGGGACGCGACGGCCTCGTCCTCGTCGCCCCGGCCCGCCACCAGGAGCCGGGTGTCCGGGCACTCGGCGAGGATCTTCGGCAGCGCCTTCATCAGCACCGGCAGGCCCTTGCGGGGCTCGTCGATACGCCCTATGAAGCCGATCGTGCCGCCGCGCCGCCCTCCGTCACCGCCGTCCGGGTCGCGCGCGCTGTCCGACTGCCACTCGGCCTTGGGCTCGGCGCCCTCGAAGAAGCCGACGTCCACGCCGTTGGGGATGACGACGGCGTCGCCGCCGAGGTGCTCGACGAGCGTCCTGCGGGCGTACTCACTGACCGCGATCCGGGCGTTGATCTTCTCCAGCGCGGGCTGGAGGATCGGATACGCGGCGATCATCGCCCGCGAACGCGGGTTCGAGGTGTGGAACGTCGCCACGATCGGCCCCTGCGCCGCCCAGCAGCTGAGCAGGCCCAGCGACGGCGACGCGGGCTCATGGATGTGGATGACGTCGAAGGTGCCGTCGTGCAGCCAGCGCCGCACCCGCGCCGCCGACAGGAAGCCGAAGTTCAGCCGGGCCACCGAGCCGTTGTACGGGACGGGCACGGCCCGGCCCGCGGAGACCACGTACGGCGGGAGCGGTGTCTCGTCGTCCGCCGGCGCCAGCACCGACACCTCGTGGCCGAGCCGGATCAGGTGTTCGGCCAGGTCCCTGATGTGGAATTGGACGCCGCCCGGTACGTCCCAGGAGTACGGGCAGACGATGCCGATCCTCACGTCCGCTCCTCCTGGGGCTCGAGATCGGCGAGCCACAGCCGCTGCAGCATGTGCCAGTCCTCCGGGTGGTCGGCGATGCCGGTGGCGTAGGCGTCGGCCAGTGCCTGTGTCATGGAGGACGTCTTCTCGGCCCGGGTCCCTGTCTCGGGTACGTCGATGGCCGGGTGAACGCGGCCGTACATCATCGGCGCGTCGCCGAACCAGAGCGTGGCCGGGAGGAGCAGGGCCCCGGTCTGCTGGGCGAGCATCGCCGGTCCCGCGGGCATCCGGGCCGTCTCGCCGAAGTACTTCACCTCGACGCCGTTGGCCGACAGGTCGCGGTCGGCCACCAGGCACACCACCCCTCCGGCCCGCAGCCGGCGGGCCAGGGTGCCGAACGCGGAGCCGCCGGCGTGCGGCAGGACCTCCATGCCGAGGCTCTCGCGGTAGGCCACGAAACGGTCGTACAGCGTCTCCGGCTTCAGCCGCTCGGCGACCGTGGTGAAGGGAACGCCCCGCGCCCGGGTGAGATAGACCCCGGCGAGGTCCCAGTTCGCCAGGTGCGGCAGGGCGAGGATCACCCCGCGGCCCGAGGCGGTGCCGTCCATCAGACGGTCGATGTCGTGGATCTCGACGCTTTCCCGGACGCGGTCGGCGCTCCAGGTGGGCAGACGGAAGGACTCCATCCAGTACCGCATGTAGGAGCGCATGCCGGCCTTCGACAGCTCGGCGAGGCGCGCCGGATCCGCGTCGGGGACGACGCGGGCCAGGTTGGACTCCAGCCGCAGCACGCTCTTGCCGCGGCGCTTCCAGGCGATGTCGGCGATGTTCCTGCCGAGCGCGGCGGCCGCCGGCTCGGGCAGCTTCTTGACGGTGCTCCAGCCCAGTCCGTAGAGCCCGTCGGTCAGCCGGTCCCGCATCACGTCGCCTCAGCCTCGCTTCCGTGCGCCGCGGCGTCGGCCTCCGCGGACTCCCGGCGCACCGTGACCACCCGCTGCCCCAGGGTCACCAGGCTGCCGACGGCCACGATCCACAGCGCGATCGGCAGCAGGATGTCGATGCCGGGCACGCCGAAGGCGTGGAGACCCGCGAGTCCCGCCGCGACCAGGGAGATCACCAGCCGCTCGGCGCGTTCGATCAGACCGTTCACGGCGACCGGCAGGCCGATCGATTCTCCACGTGCCTTGGTGTACGACACGACCTGGCCGCTCGCCAGACAGAAGATCGCCACGGCGCAGAGCACGTTGTCGTTGCCGCTGCCCGCGTACCAGAGCGCGAAGCCGCCGAAGATGGCGCTGTCGGCGACCCGGTCGAGGGTGGAGTCCAGAAAGGCTCCCCATCGGCTGGACACGCCGGCCTGGCGGGCCATGTTGCCGTCGACGAGGTCCGAGAACACGAACATCGTGATGACGATCGTGCCCCAGAAGAACTCTCCGCGCGGGAAGAAGACCAGCGCACCCGCCATCACTCCGGCCGTGCCGACGAGCGTCACCGCGTCGGGACTCACCCCTCGACGGAGCAGAAATGCGGCGAACGGTGTGAGGACACGCGTGAAGAATGCACGCGCGTACTTGTTCAGCATGGCCTTCCCGAGGGTCGGTGGCCGGGCGGCCCCATTGGCCACCGGCTGGCCCATCGTAGCCAGGACCGAAGCGCTCCACCGCCGCGCACCCACCCCGCACGGCGGCGTACGACGTATGGACGCATTGTGACCTGAGTGGAAAGCTCGAAAGACGACTGCGGGCACCGCCGGAGCTGCCCCTGGATGCCGTCCGGAGGCCACAGTCACGGCTTCGTACGCCCGCGGCCCCTCTCTCCTCACCGTGCAATCGATCGGGAGGCAAGAATCATGGGCGACAAGGCGAGTGGACACACCGGAGCCGCCGGCAGGGCGGCGACGGCCGACCGGCCCTCATCCGTACGGAACGTGGTGCTGGTCGGCCACAGCGGATCGGGAAAGACGACGTTGATCGAGGCTCTCGCGCTCACCGCGGGAGCGGTCAACCGGGCAGGAAGGGTGGAGGACGGCGGGACCGTCTCCGACTACGACGAGATCGAACACCGGCAGCAACGCTCCGTACAGCTGTCACTGGTCCCCGTCGAGTGGGG
Source organism: Streptomyces sp. NBC_00306 (assembly GCF_036169555.1). GTDB lineage: Bacteria > Actinomycetota > Actinomycetes > Streptomycetales > Streptomycetaceae > Streptomyces > Streptomyces achmelvichensis. Next base: position 1,346,122 of record NZ_CP108032.1, read on the forward strand.
CGGGTACAAGATCAATCTCCTGGACACTCCCGGATACGCCGACTTCGTCGGGGAGCTCAGGGCCGGTCTGCGAGCCGCGGACGCGGCCCTTTTCGTTGTCTCGGCAGCCCAGGAACCCGAGGCGATCGCGGGCGCGACCCGCATGGTCTGGGAGGAGTGCGCCGCGGTGGGCATGCCGCGCGCCATCGTCGTCACCCACCTGGAGACGGCGCGGACCGGCTTCGAGGAGCTGACCCGGGTCTGCGGAGAGATCTTCGGCGGCGACGACCCCGACGCCGTACTGTCGCTGTACCTGCCGCAGTACGGGCCCCAGCACCCGGACGGCCACGCACCCGTCACCGGTCTGGTCGGGCTGCTGTCCCAGAAGATCTTCGACTACTCCTCCGGCGAGCGCAAAGAGACGCCACCGGACCCGGATCAGGCGCCGCTGCTTCAGGAGGCCCGCAACCGGCTCATCGAGGGGATCATCGCCGAGAGCGAGGACGAGACCCTGATGGACCGCTACCTCACGGGCGCGGACATCGACATCAAGACCCTCATCACCGATCTGGAGAAGGCCGTCGCACGCGGCATCTTCCACCCGGTCCTCGCCGCGGCCCCGGCGGCCGACGGGGCCAAGCAGGGTCTCGGCACGGTCGAGCTCCTCGAACTGATCACCGGCGGCTTCCCCACCCCGCTGGAGCCGCAGTCCCCGGTCGTCACCACGCCCTCGGGCGCACCCGGTCCGCAGATCAGCTGCGACCCCGACGGCCCGCTGGTGGCCGAGGTCGTCAAGACGGCGTCCGACCCGTATGTCGGCCGGCTCTCGCTCGTCCGGGTCTTCTCCGGCACCCTGCGGCCCGACGAGACAGTGCATGTGTCGGGGCACGGACTCGCCGACCGCGGACACGAGGACCACGACGTCGACGAACGCGTCGGCGCGCTCTCCGTGCCCTTCGGCAAGCAGCAGCGCCCGCTCGGTCATGTCTTCGCCGGAGACCTCGCCTGCGTCGCGAAGCTCTCCCGCGCGGAGACCGGCGACACGCTCTCGTCCAAGGACGATCCGCTGCTGATGGAGCCGTGGACGATGCCCGACCCGCTGCTGCCGCTGGCCATCCAGGCGCACAGCAAGGCGGACGAGGACAAGCTCTCCCAGGGCCTCTCGCGGCTGGTGGCCGAGGACCCGACGATGCGGCTGGAACAGAACCAGGCCACACACCAGGTCGTGCTGTGGTGTCTGGGCGAGGCGCACGCGGACGTGGCCCTGGAACGGCTGCGCAGCCGCTACGGCGTCCAGGTCGACGTCGTGCCGTACCAGGTGTCGCTGCGCGAGACGTTCGGCGGGAAGTCGACCGGGCGCGGGCGGCATGTGAAGCAGTCCGGCGGACACGGCCAGTACGCGATCTGCGAGATCGACGTGGAGCCCCTGCCGGCCGGTTCCGGCATCGAGTTCGTCGACAAGGTGGTGGGCGGCGCTGTCCCGCGGCAGTTCATCCCGTCCGTGGAGAAGGGAGTGCGCGCCCAGGCGGCGCGCGGCGTCGCCGCCGGATACCCGCTCGTCGACGTACGGATCACACTGCGGGACGGCAAGGCGCACTCGGTCGACTCCTCCGACGCCGCGTTCCAGACGGCCGGCGCGCTCGCGCTGCGCGAGGCCTCGTCGGACGTCCGCATCCATCTGCTGGAGCCGGTGGCCGAGGTGCAGGTGCTGGTGTCGGACGAGTACGTCGGCCCGGTGATGAGCGATCTGTCGGGACGGCGCGGGCGGGTCGTCGGCACCGAACAGACCAGCGGATCACGCACGTTGGTCCGGGCCGAGGTACCCGAGATCGAGATCGGGCGGTACGCCGTCGATCTGCGCTCGATCTCCCACGGCACGGGCCAGTTCTCCCGCGCGTACGCCCGGCATGAACCGATGCCCCAGCAGGTCGCCGACAAGATGCGTGGCCAGGGCGGGAACGGCTCATAGGCGAGGGTGCCGTCCGCCGGCGGCCGTGCGGCGGACGGCATCGGGCCGTCCTGTGACGAATGCCGTGCGCCCCCGATACGCTGAGCTGCGCAGCTCAGCAGGTGTGCGAGGCACGGTAGTTGGGAACAGGCCGCAGTGCGGATGCAGCGCGGCGAGGGGGCGGCAGTGGCGAGCGACGGTTTCGACTTCAGTCCAGGGGCACAGGTGCCGCTCACGGGCGCCGCCGGGCAGACCGCGGCGACGCATGCCCTCGCCTCGGCGGCGTACCGCGACGGGCCGGTGGCCGAGATCCTCAAGGCGAACAACGAATGGCACACGTCCGTCGTGAAGCCGGGCAAGTTCTCGCTCTTCGAGCCGAATCTGGGCGAGGCGTTCTCGCGCGCCGTGCAGACACGGACGCTGGGGGGTGCCCGCAAGGCACTGATCCAGTCCTTCGGGACCGAGCCGCAGTCCGTCGTCGAGCACTGCCTCGCGGCGACCGGCATACGCAAGGAGCGGGATTCCAAACTGACCGGCATCATGGTGCTGTTCGGGCTGGTCTTCCTGCCCGGACTGCTGCTGTGGATGGCCGTGTTCCAGCTCCGCCGGACCCTCGCGGGCGCCCAGAACAGGAGCGCGGGGGCACTCGGCACCCTGCTGCTCGTCGCCGTCGGCGGTCTGATCGCGCTCTTCCTGTTCAAGCTGCCCTTCGGCGGCTTCTGGGCGCTGTATCTGCGCCTCATGCTCGTCGCCCCCATCGTGGGATGGATGCTCGCCAAGCGGGTCTGCGAAGCGACGGCCAAGGACATGCGCGCCCGCTGGGACTCGCTCCTCGCTGGCGGCGGCATCGGTGCCAAGGTTCCCGAAGCCGTCCCCGGACACCCGAACGAGACCGCGCGCGAGCAGCTGCGACAGGGCCTGGAGAAGCTCACCGCCGAGCAGCAGTCCAACTCGGTCTTCTACGCGGGCCCCAAGGGCATACTCGGCATGGGCACGCGGTGGGGCAGCTGGCAGATGGCCGAGGAGCTGGTCTCCAAGGAGCCGGGCAAGGACATCAACCAGTTCCGCAGCTGGGACGTCGTCCGCGCGATACACGACAAGATGAAGATGCTGGAGCGCGGACCGCTGAACTCGGGCGGCTTCCCCAAGCCGTCGGTCAAGCACTGGATCGTCTCCCCCGTCGGCGAGAACGCCAAGGAAGTGGCGCGGCCCGAGGGCCAGGACGTGGAGGCCTTCCAGGTCAAGGGCCACGAGATACAGCGCATCTGCAACCACCAGCAGTTCGGCGGTGGCAACCGGCACTACCTGGGCGTGCAGTTCACGCTCTGGGACGGCCAGTTGGTGATCACCATGATGATCACGGTCACCGTGCTCCACGAGACCCTGCGCATCGAGGTCACCGGTCACGCTCTCGGGCCGGTGCACCCGCTGTTCACGACCAAGCCCGCGCCCAAGACCGTGACGGTGAGCAAGACGGTCCGCTTCTGGGAGACCGTCGACCGCCAGCTTCCGCTGGTCGAGACCCGTGAGGTGGTGCGCCTCGCGGTGCGGGCGCCCTTCACCTGGTACCCGCCGCTGCTCGACTTCCTCGGCGGCAAGCTGGTGCTCCCCGAGCCGTTCGGACTGCGGCACGCCTGGGCGGACCAGCCCTGGCGGCACCGGTTCATGGCGGACGACGCGATGCGTGCCGCCACCCCCGTGCTGCGGGTGGCGCACGCGGCGGCGATCAGGGTGCTGGAGGAGAACGGCGTGGACACGGACCGCTTCGGGAACCGCTCCATGGTGGTCAGCGGCTTCGTCCAGGACCCGACGCCGCGCAAGGCCGACCTCTACGACGCGTAGCACCCGTACGACACACCGCCCCGGCACACCGGCGGACAGCAGAACGCCGGGCCCTTCGCGCAGGGCCCGGCCGGCTGTCGTACAGCCCTCAGGCGGGCCAGGCCTCCGCCAGCATCGTGCGGGTGTCGGCGAGCAACTGCGGCAGGACCTTGGTGTGTCCGACGACCGGCATGAAGTTGGTGTCCCCGCCCCATCGCGGCACGACGTGCTGGTGCAGATGCGCGGCGATCCCGGCACCGGCGACGGAGCCCTGGTTCATGCCGATGTTGAAGCCGTGCGCGCCCGAGGCGTTGCGCAGCGCGGTCATGGCCCGCTTGGTGAAGGCCGCCAGTTCGGCGGTCTCGGCGTCGTCCAGCTCCGTGTAGTCCGCGACATGGCGGAACGGCACCACCATCAGGTGCCCGCCGTTGTACGGGTAGAGGTTGAGCACCGCGTAGACGTGCGAGCCGCGGGCGATGACAAGCCCGTCCTCGTCGGATTTCGCGGGAATGGCGCAGAAGGGACAGCCGTCCTCGGCGCCGGGGCCGGTCGGCTTGTTCTCGCCCTGGATGTAGGCCATCCGGTGGGGCGTCCACAGACGCTGGAACGCGTCCGGCGTCCCCACTCCGATCTGCTGCTCCGGCTCACTGGTCATGCTGTGCAGCATATGACTTCGCCTGTACGGGGCGTGTCGCCGGGGGCGGCCCACGGCACACCCCGCGATGCTGGGGCCATGACCGACGAAAGCCCGGTGGAGCGCTGGCAGCGGCGTATCGAGATCCCGATGCTCGCCGCCTCGGCGCTCTTCCTCGCCTCCTTCACGGTCCGGGTCCTCGCGGAGAACCTCCCGGCCGGCTGGTACGCCCTCTGTGAGGCGGTCACCTATGCCTCGTGGACGCTGTTCGTCGTGGACTACGCGGTGCGCTGGGTGCTGAGCGGTGAGGGCCTCGCGTTCGTCCGCCGGCACGTCATGGACGCGATCGTCGTGGTGCTGCCGCTGCTGCGGCCCCTGCGGATCGTCAAGATCTACGAGGCGGTGCAGCGCCGCCACGCCCACGCCCGGCTGCCTCTGCAGGCCCGGGTGATCGCGTACGCGGGGCTGTCGACGCTGCTGCTGGGCTTCGCGGGCGCACTCAGCGTCTACCACGACGAGCGCAACGCGCCGGGCGCGACGATCAAGACCTTCGGGGACGCGATCTGGTGGACCGCCTCGACCGTGACGACGGTCGGCTACGGCGACATGACCCCGGTGACTACGCGGGGACGTGTGGTGGCGGTGGGGATGATGGTGGGCGGTGTCGCGCTGCTGGGAGCGGTGACGGGGTCGTTCTCGTCCTGGCTGCTGCAGACGTTCGCACAGGACGAAGAGCAGAAGCTCGAAGAGAAGAAGCCCCCGGGGGGCACCCCGGGGGCTTCGGACGGCCTGCGGCCGTAGACCTTCGGTCAGACCTGGACGCGGTCCTCGACGACCTGCACCAGCTTCGCGAGGGCCTCCTCGCGCGGGATGCCGTTCTCCTGCGAACCGTCGCGGTAGCGGAACGAGACCGTGTTCGCGTTCATGTCGTCGTCACCGACGATGATCATGAACGGGACCTTCTGCTTCTGCTGGTTCCTGATCTTCTTCTGCATCCGGTCCGAGGACGCGTCCACCTCGACCCGCAGGCCCTTCTTCTTCGCCTCCGCGGCGAACTCCTGGAGGTACGGGACGTGGGCGTCGCCGACCGGGATGCCGACCGCCTGGACCGGGGCGAGCCACGCCGGGAACGCACCCGCGTAGTGCTCCAGCAGCACCGCGAAGAAGCGCTCGATGCTGCCGAACAGCGCGCGGTGGATCATGACCGGACGCTGCTTGGTCCCGTCGGGCCCGGTGTACTCCAGGTCGAAGCGCTCCGGCAGGTTGAAGTCGAGCTGGATGGTCGACATCTGCCAGGTCCGGCCGATGGCGTCCTTCGTCTGGACCGAGATCTTCGGACCGTAGAAGGCGGCGCCGCCCGGGTCCGGGACCAGCGGGAGGCCCTGCTTCTCGGCCACCTTGCGCAGCGTCTCGGTGGCCTCCTCCCACGCCTCGTCGGAGCCGACGAACTTCTCCGGGTCCTTGGTGGAGAGTTCGAGGTAGAAGTCGGTCAGGCCGTAGTCGCGCAGCAGGTTCAGCACGAAGGTCAGCGTCGAGTCGAGCTCGTCCGCCATCTGCTCCCTGGTGCAGTAGATGTGCGCGTCGTCCTGGGTGAAGCCCCGGGCCCGGGTGAGGCCGTGCACGACGCCCGACTTCTCGTAGCGGTACACGGTGCCGAACTCGAAGAGCCGCAGCGGCAGTTCACGGTAGGACCGGCCGCGTGCGTCGAAGATCAGGTTGTGCATGGGGCAGTTCATGGGCTTGAGGTAGTAGTCCACGCCCTCGTCGAGCTGCATGGGCGGGTACATGCCGTCGGCGTACCAGTCCAGGTGGCCCGAGGTCTCGAACAGCTTCCCCTTGGTGGCGTGCGGGGTGTAGACGAACTCGTACCCCTCCTCCTCGTGCCGGCGGCGCGAGTAGTCCTCCATGACCCGGCGGATGACACCGCCCTTGGGGTGGAAGACCGCGAGGCCCGAACCGATCTGCTCCGGGATGGAGAACAGGTCCAGCTCGCTGCCCAGCTTGCGGTGGTCGCGCTTCTCGGCCTCGGCGAGGAACTCCAGGTGCGCCTTCAGCTCCTCCTTGGAGGGCCAGGCGGTGCCGTAGATGCGCTGGAGCATCGGGTTCTTCTCGCTGCCGCGCCAGTACGCGGCGGCGTTGCGCATCAGCTTGAACGCCGGGATGTTGCGGGTGGTGGGCAGGTGCGGACCGCGGCAGAGGTCCTTCCAGCACAGCTCGCCCGTCTTGGCGTCGAGGTTGTCGTAGATGGTCAGCTCGCCGGCGCCGACCTCGACGTCCGCCCCGTCGTCGGAGGAGGCGGAGCCCTTGAGCCCGATGAGCTCCAGCTTGTACGGCTCACCGGCCAGCTCCTCGCGGGCCGCCTCGTCGCTCACCACACGCCGCGAGAAGCGCTGACCGCGCTTCTGGATCTCCTGCATCTTCTTCTCGACGGCCTTGAGGTCCTCGGGCGTGAAGGGCCTCTCGACGTCGAAGTCGTAGTAGAAACCGTCCCTGACCGGCGGGCCGATGCCCAGCTTCGCCTCGGGGAACAGCTCCTGCACGGCCTGCGCCATGACGTGCGCGGTGGAGTGCCGCAGAATGTTGAGCCCGTCCTCGGAGGAGATCTCGACGGGCTCGACCTCCTCGCCGTCCCTGACCTCGTACGCGAGGTCCTTCAGCTCACCGGCGACCCGCGCAGCGACGACGGTGCGCTCACCGGTGAAGAGCTCGGCAGCCGTAGTGCCCGTCGTCACCACGCGCTCTTCCCGCTCGGAATCGCGTTGGATGATCACACGGACGTCCGACACCGGTCTCTCCTGACTGAGGGGGCTGCGGCAGTGGACACTGCGCGCGCCTGAATCGTACCGAGCCGAGGGGGCCGTCCGCGAAACGGTTCCCCCGTCGCCGCGGCCCCCTGCTCTCGGGCCCCGCCCGTCATTCACCCGCGCCGCAGGCGTCCTCGAAGAAGTCCAGATTCTCGTGGAGCGACTTCATCAGCCGGTCCCGCTCGGCATCGTCGACCTGGACGGGCGTCACATTCGTGGCGTCGGTGAGCCGGCGGAAACCGCCCCGGCTCTCCAGCCGGCCGACGACCCGGATGGGCAGTCCGACGAGATGGGCATGACCGGCGGTGCGGTACGCGTCCTCCTCCAGTGCCACCCGGATGTGCGGAACCTCCGCCCCTGCCAGCACCCGCAGCCGTACGGTCCCCGGCCCCCGCGGCCCCGAGCGGCGCATCCGGATCACCGTGCCCGTGATCCGCACGGGCACCGACGGCTCGTCCTGGAGATAGCGGGCCCCCGCCTCCCGCAGGGCCGGCAGGTCCCCGGGCGAGAACTCCACCGGCTCGCTGACGGGGGCGCACCCGTCGGGCACCCCGGCCGCGGGCGACCATGAAAGCTCGATCCGCGCCCCCTCCGAGCCGCGGACGAGCGCGATGACGGCCTCGGTCAACTCGCGGCTGACACCGAGCTCGACCGCCTGGTCGAAGGCCTCCATACCGCCGGTGGCCCGCTGGTAGTCGGTGGCCTCGCGGGCCGCCTGGAGGGCGTGATGGAGACGGACCACGACGGCACGGCCACCGGCCACGGGCACGAAGGCGGTGAGGCTGCGCCCGCCCGGAGCGGGCCCGACCAGCACGCCTTCGAGCGAGGCGTGAGCCTGCCGCCGGTGGCGCGCGCCGTAGTAGCCGGCCCGGCCGCGGGCCGCGAGAGCGCCTGCCAGCAGCATCTGCCGGGCGGCCGCGCGCATCTGCTCCTGCACGGTCCAGGCAGCGGTACCCGAGGGCCCCTGCGGCACATCGCGCCACCAGCGGACCTCGTCGCTCGGCACGGTGAGCCCGACCAGCACCTCGCGGGCCGAGGGGGCGGCACTGCGCGCGAGCGCGATCAGCGCCTCGGACAACAGGTCCTCGCAGTCGGGAAAGGACCTGCTCTCGGGGACGAGCAGGCTGGTGCCGCCCACGGACGGACCGGGCGGTGTCCAGCGGGCGTAGCGGCCCGCCGCTCCCCCGCGTCGCCGCCAGCCGTGCCGGTCGAGCAGCGCGCCCAGGACGACGGGGTCGACCTGGGCGGGATCCGGTTCGCCTCCGTACCAGGGTCCTGGCACCTCCGCGCCCGGATGCGGCCGTACAGATTCGTCGAAGGGCCGGTGCATCAGGGTCTCCCTCCCGCCCCGACCCGCGTCATGATCTCGCAGAGCGCACGGTCGTCGAAGATCCGTGAGGTCGGGATCCGCACTGTGGTCCTGCGCCTGCCCGTCACCGGGTGGCCGGCCAGGTTGGTCCAGTAGCAGCAGTGACGCAGATCGAGCCGGTCATGACTGGCGCGCAGCCATTCGTCCTGGGTCCGCGGAACGAGCATCACGACGAGGATCTTGTGCACGGACACCGGGGTGCGGGCCAGTTTCACCAGATGGTCGTTGTCGAGCGTGAAGGAGAAAGCGGGACCCGGTGGATGCGGAGGGATCTGATAGGTGCATTTCAGCTGCACCTTTATCGTCACCTCGTCGTCGACGGTGTGACCGGCCGAGCTGTGACTGACGTGCCAGTCGATGCCGTTGTCCGGAAAGGGCTGGGAGAGCGAGCATCCGGCCGCGGCCGCGACCGCGTGGAGATAGCCCACCTGGAGGGTCTCCATGCAGGCGGTGGTGGCGAGTGAGCCGCGCAGTGGTGCCGTCCGTGGGGACAGCAGCCCTCCCCCGACACTTTCGGCACGGGAGGTACCCCCAAATTCCGGCTGCGGGAGAGCCATTGCTCTTCGTGCCTTCCGGGCGGTACTGAATCGAAGTCTAGACGACAGAGCGTCAATTTCTTTGTCTGTCATCTGTGTTGTCACCGCCCGGCGTACAGCGCAAACGGCCCGGGTATCACGGATTCGGGCAGGGGTTTTCTCCATCTGCCAGACGTGTGCGAGGAGTTCGGGGATGACGCACTGGTTCGACGGCCCGCTGGCCGCATTTGACACCGAAACCACCGGAGTCGACGTAGAGGAGGACCGCATCGTGTCCGCGGCGGTCGTCGTGCAGGACATGGCGGGCGGGCGGCCGCGTGTCACCCGCTGGCTGGTCAACCCCGGCGTTCCCGTACCGCCCGGGGCGACCGAGATCCACGGTCTGACCGACGACCATCTGCAGCGCAACGGCCGCTGGCCGGCGCCGGTGATGGAGGAGATAGCCCGCACCCTCGCCGAGCAGTGCGCTGCGTCCCGGCCGCTGGTGGTGATGAACGCGCCGTTCGACCTGACCATGCTGGACCGTGAGCTGCGACGGCACCGCGCCTCGTCGCTCGCCCGCTATCTGGAGAACAAGCCGCTGTGTGTGCTCGACCCGCGGGTTCTGGACAAACACCTGGACCGCTACCGCAAGGGCAAGCGCACCCTGACCGATCTGTGCGCGCAGTACGAGGTGGTGCTCGACGAGGCGCACGACGCGGCCGCCGACGCCCTGGCGGCGATGGAGGTGACCCGTGCGGTGGGCCGCCGCTTCGCCACCCGGACGGAACGGCTGTCCGCGGCCGAGCTGCACACGCTCCAGGCGGTGTGGCACGCGGCGCAGGCGCGGGGGCTTCAGGCGTGGTTCGCCCGCAGCGGTACCCCGGAGCTGGTGGACCCGGCCTGGCCGCTGCGGCCCGAACTGCCCGCCGCCGCCTGACGCGTACGGCCGCGGGGCACGGCCCCGTACAACAGAGAAGCCGGTCCGTCGGTGACGGACCGGCCTTTCCCGGTGGGCGATACTGGGTTCGAACCAGTGACCTCTTCGGTGTGAACGAAGCGCTCTCCCACTGAGCTAATCGCCCGGGAACGGACTGAACCATACAGGCCCCGGCCGCCTGCCTTCAAATCTCATTCAGCCGGTCCGCAGGTACGCCGCCAGTCCGCGGCGGCCACCGCGCATCATCGCCGCGTGGTTAGCGCGGAAGACCGGACGGCACAGCGGAGCCAGCCGCCTCATCAGCGGCTTCCGTACCTCCACCTCCTGCTCGTAGACGACGTGGGTGCCCTCCCCGCGGTGGGCGAGCGTCCAGCGCGCCCAGCCCTCCAGGTCGCCCTCCAGGCCGATCTCCAGGACCAGCCCCGCCGGATCGCTCCGGAGGGGGCGGGCGGTGACGAACAGGTCGTACGGCAGGAACGAGCGGAAGCGCGCGGTACCGCTCACCTCGTCGAGCGGGATGACCTCGCGGACCTGCGGCCACCAGCGCGGGTACTCCTCGGCCCGTTCGAGCGCCGCGTACACGACCGCGGGCGCGGCCCCGAGAACCCAGACGCTCCGAAAACGGTAGTGAGACCAGTTCATGGCCCAAGTCTGCGCCCGGGAGGCGGGCCCGGGCGGTACTCATACGCGATCTGAGTACGCGCGCGCATGTCCGCCACTGTGGCCGCGGCCACACTCCGAACATGGACAACGTTCCGCCACCCGCCGAGGAACTGGCGATACTCGACCGCGAGCTGGCCCGACTGGACGCCCGCCGGGCCCAGTTGCTGGCCCGCCGCGCCTGGCTGCTCACCCTGATCCGGCCCGTCGCCGCACCGCCCCAGGCCGCATGGGCCCATGGCGGACGGCCATTCGCCGCACCACCCGCCGAGACGTCACCGCCCAACGTGCAGAATCTGCTGCTCACCTTGGGCGGCATTCTGCTGACCATCGCGGCGATCGCCTTCACGCTCGTCAGCTGGGGCGACATGGGCATCGGCGGACGGTCGGCCGTGCTCGGCGCCGTCACCGTCGCCGCGCTCGCCGCCCCGGCCCTGCTGGTGCGCCGCACACTCACCTCGACCGCGGAGGCAGTGGCCGCGCTCGGGATGGTGCTGATGGTGCTGGACGCCTACGCCCTGCACGCGGTCGCCCTGCCGGAGACGAGCGGGCTCGGTTACTCGGCCGCGGCGGCGGCCGTTCTCGCCGCCGCCTGGACGGCGTACTCCTTCGTGCTCCCCCGGCTCCGGACCCCCCTGCCGGTCGCCGCGGTGACGGCCCAACTCCCCCTGTGGCTCTGGTCGCTGACCGGATCGGCGGGTGCACCGTCGATGGAGTGGGCGCTGCTGGCGACGGCCGCGCTCGACGTCGCGGCCGCGGTGTGGCTGAAACGGGACACCATCCGCGGGATCGCGCTGGTGGGTGCCGCGGTGACGGGCGGCGGGGCGCTGCTGCTCGGCCTGGGACAGTCGGTGACGGCCTCCGGACCGGTCGCGGCCCTCCCGCCGGCCGCGCTGCTCACGGCCGCGGCCGGTGTCGCGATGTTCACGGCGTGGCGCGTGCCCGCGGCCACGGTCGCCGCGTCGGTGGTGGCCGGCCTCGCGCTGATCGCCGGTGTGGGCGGTGTCGTACGGGCCGCTGTGGCGGCGGAGGCGGAGGGGTGGGGCATCCTCACCTATCTGCTGTGCGCGGTGGCCCTGTTGGGCGTCGTCCGCTCGCCTCTGCCTCGGCGTCTGGTGCCGGGACCGGTCTACGCGTCGGCCGCTGTCCAGGGCCTCGCCGTCCTCGCCGCGCTTCCGCTGCTGCTGGTCACCCTGGCGGGCCCGTTGTCGGTGCTGCCGGACATCTGGTCGGGCGCTCCGTCGGACGCCCGGGCCTCCCTCGGCGCGGACCTGCCCGCGGAGGGTCTGACGTCCGCGCCGGTCGTCCTGCTCGTGGTCGCGGGCGTGCTGGTGCTCTTCTCACGTCGCCCGGACCTTGCCGCGCCGCCGGCCGGACCGGCTGCGGCGACCGCGCACGACCACGCCCCGGACGCACCGCTCTCCGCGGCGCGCCCTCACCCGGCGCCCGGTCCTTCCGCCGCCGGTCCGGCGGCGGGCGCCGCACCCGCCGAGGAGCCGTCCGGAGCCGACGACAGGGCCACCGGCACGGACCGTCCCGGCACGGCGGCGAGCGGTCAGGACGCACCCGGCGCCGGCCCGTGGGGCGCCTGGATGCCCGGCACCGGTGATCCCACCGCGGCCCGGCCGGCCCCCCGTGATCTGGCCCGCGGCGGAGCCCTGGCACTCGGCTGGGCCGCCCTGGTCGTCGTCCCGCCCGCCTTCGGGTTCGGGTACGGCCTCGCCGTGGCCCTCCATCTCGCCCTCACGCTCGGCATGCTCGCGCTCGCCGCCCGGCGCTCCCCCACCTCCGCCGCCATCGCGCTCGCCTGCGGCCTCGCCGGTGCGGCCGGCGTCACGGTACTGGCCCTCGCGACCCGGCCGGCGACCTTCACCGTGCTCGGCACGCTCGTCGCCGCGCTCACGGTGGCCGCGGTCGCCGCCCGGACCGGCACCGCGATCAGGTCCGTACTGGCCTGCGCGGCGGCCGTGTTCACGACCGCCCTGCTGGGCGCGCTCGCCGGAGCGGCCGAACTCCCGCCCCATCAGGCGGCGTTGCTGATCCTGCTGGTGCCCGCCGCCGTCGCACTGCTCGCCCACCGGCTCGGTACGCACCCGGTCACCCTGCCGCTGGAGTGCACCGGAGCGGCAGCGGGCCTCCTCGCGATCGCCCTCGCCGCCGGCGACCGGCCGGCCCTCGCCCTGGTCCTCGCGCTCTGCGGTGTCATCACCGCCGGCACAGCTCTGCGGCCCGAGCGCCGCATCGCGGCCGGCGCCACCGCGACCGTGCTGTTCGTCCTGGCGACCTGGGTACGTCTGGCCGCGTCGGACGTCTCCACCCCGGAGGCGTACACGCTGCCCGTGACGATCCCCGCGCTCGCCATCGGCGTACTGCGCCGGCGCCGCGACCCGGCGGCCTCCTCATGGCCAGCGTACGGCCCCGGGCTCGCCGCGACGCTGCTGCCGAGCCTGGTCGCCGCCTGGGGCGACCAGCACTGGCTGCGGCCGCTGCTGCTGGGCGTCGTGGCGCTCGCGATCACGCTCGTCGGCGCCCGGCTGCGTCTCCAGGCGCTGCTGGTGCTCGGCGGCGCGGTCCTCGCCCTGGACGCATTGCACGAGCTTGCGCCGTACGTCGTCCAGGTCGTCGGTGCGCTGCCGCGCTGGCTGCCGCCCGCGCTGGCGGGCCTTCTGCTCCTCGCCGTGGGTGCCACGTACGAGCAGCGGCTGCGTGACGCGCGCAGGCTGCGGGAGTCCCTGGGCCGCATGCACTGAGGCGGCAACGCCGAAGGCCCCGAAGACCTGTTGGGTCTTCGGGGCCTTCGGTCCGGGTGGGCGATACTGGGTTCGAACCAGTGACCTCTTCGGTGTGAACGAAGCGCTCTCCCACTGAGCTAATCGCCCGGGCGCATCGCAAACATTACCCCATGGCGGGGGTCCCCCCGGCCGCGCGCCGGCGGAGGGTGCGCGCCCCTTTCCGCATCACTCCTTGATCTTCCACGGCATCTCGAAGCCGAACTTCCAGACGTAGATCCCGACCAGCACCGCGATGATCACCAGACCGATCGTGGTCAGGATGATGTTCCGCCGGCGGACCTTGGGATCGAGCGCCCTCTGTGCCGCCTCGGTGACCTTGCGCTTGGTCCAGCGCAGCACCAGCTGGGCCCAGACGAACTCGGTCGCCCAGATCGCCATGCCGCCGAAGATCACCAGCCAGCCGGGTCCCGGCAGCGGCAGCATCACGATGCCGGCGCCGACGACCGCGAGGCCGACCACGAACACACCGACCTGCCAGCTCAGGTGCAGCGGCTTCGACCGCTTGATGAAATGGGGCGCACGGGACCCGAGCTCCGGCTCGGCCCCTTCCGGCGCCGTTACGTCCCCCGTCACGGGGTTGGAGGCCACCGCCGTGGCCTTCCCCCGCTCGTCACTCTCCGCATTCATGGACACAAACGTACCGGATCGGGTGACGTCACCGGAATGGCCGTATGACCCAAAGTAATACACCGCCGTACGAGCGACATGAAGGATCACAAAACGGTCAGAGGGGTTTACAACGGCACCGTAGGTGGCATGTCGATTTCGCCGACGTGCGAATCCCCGAGCGCACACTGAGCGAAAGGCCCTGGCGCTTATGAACACCACGGTCAGCTGCGAGCTGCACCTGCGCCTCGTTGTATCGAGCGAGTCTTCACTGCCTGTACCCGCGGGCCTGCGGTATGACACGGCCGATCCTTATGCCGTGCACGCCACCTTCCACACCGGAGCCGAAGAGACGGTCGAGTGGGTCTTTGCCCGCGACCTTCTCGCCGAGGGGCTGCACCGGCCCACCGGCACGGGCGACGTCAGAGTCTGGCCGTCACGCAGTCATGGCCAGGGCGTCGTCTGCATCGCGCTGAGCTCCCCGGAGGGCGAAGCACTGCTCGAGGCCCCGGCGCGGGCCCTGGAGTCGTTCCTGAAGCGGACCGACGCAGCCGTGCCACCCGGCACCGAGCATCGTCACTTCGATCTCGACACGGAGCTCTCGCACATCCTGGCCGAAAGCTGAGCCAGGCAGAGAGCTGCACGGCGCCGTCCTACTCGGGGAGACGGCGCCGCGCGGACAACCTCATACGGCGGACATCGGCGCCGTCACCGCGCATTCCAGCGCGGTGACGGCGCCGATGCGCTCCCGGCGCGAACCGCTAGAGTCAGCGCAATTCGGCGGGGACCCGCCCGCAGCAGGCCAGGGAGCGAATCGTGCTGATTCCCCACGACACCAGGATCGCCCTCGACACCGTCGTCGATCTGGTGAACACCGCACCGGAGACCGAGCAGGGGGACGGGCTCGCGAACGTCGCCGCGCTGTACGACTTCGCACGCGGTCACGACATCAGCGGCGTGGGTGAGCTCGGCCACCGGGACCTCAAGGCCGTGCAGGACGTCCGCAGCCGGTTCGCGGAGATCTTCGCGGCGACCGACGCCCGCAGCGCGGCCGAGATGGTCAACGAGCTCGTCGCGGCCGCGGGCACCACCCCGCAGCTGACCGACCACGACGGCTACGACTGGCACGTGCACTACTTCGCGCCCGGCGCCTCGATCGCCGACCACCTCGCCGCCGACTGCGGGATGGCGCTGGCCTTCATCGTGGTCGCGGGCGAGCAGGAGCGGCTGCGGCGCTGCGAGGCCCCGGACTGCGGGCGCGCCTTCGTCGACCTCTCGCGCAACCGCTCCCGCCGCTACTGCGACAGCCGCACCTGCGGGAACCGTCTGCATGTCGCCGCGTACCGCGCCCGCCGCAAGGAAGCCGCGGGCTGAGCCCGGCGCGCCGGGCCGGAACCCCCGCCACGGGAATGGTTCTCACCCGTGGCCGCTCACAGGAGGAACAGATCGTGCACGGCTGCCATGAGCAGCAGGATGCCGATCACCGTCAGAAAGATCATCAGGGGCGGCTGGGAGAGCGCGAAGAGACAGCCTCGCGGCTCTTGCGGCGGTGCGGGGGCCTCGCCCCGGGAGGTATCGACCATCTCGGGGTGATGATGACGCAGTACGGGCCGCCGTGATCGAGCAACACGCCCCGCGACTTTGGGAGTTCATCCGTTCCCGTGGTCCCGGGGACCCGATCCCCTGTTGCCGCGGGACCCGGTCCCCGGCCCGCCCGTGTTCCCGCGCGCGGCACCGGTTCAGATGCCGTGCTCAGATGCCGTGCTTCTTCAGGATCGCCTCGATGTCGCTGAAGTCCTCGCCGGTGCCGGCCGCCTCCTTGGGCTTCTTCGCCGAGGGGCGGGCCGCCGGGGTGGCACCCTGCCCCAGAGAGGGCGCGGACGCCGCGGGTGCGACGGCCTCGCGCTGGGCCGCGGCCCTGGCCGCCTTGCGCTCCTTACGGGTGCCGCCCGAGCGCCGTTCGACGGCGCGGGTCGTCAGGAACAGCAGCCAGGCGGCGCCCAGCAGCCCGAAGCCGATCCAGGCGGTGAGGCTGAAGGCGGTGTCGACGGCCCACTCGACGGCGCCGGTCAGCACCAGGCCGATGGGGACCAGCGAGTAGGCGGCGATCCTGGTGGCCGCGAGGAATCGCTTGCGGTACGCCGTGATGGCGGCGATGCCCAGGCCCGCCGCGGACACCGCGGAGCAAATGGTCTCGGCAATCATCCGGTCCTCCAGGCTTCGGCGGGCATGGGCGGTTACGTCCCCCTCCATCCTGCACCGCACGGCGGCAAAGCGGCCACGGTCGGGTGCGACCTCAGGGAGATCTCCGGGACGGGCTCCTCCCCAGGTCCCGGTTGGGTGGTGCCGCGGCGGGCTGGGAGACTGGACCCCATGAGCGACTCCACCACCGCCCGCCCCGTCGTCCTGGACGTCTGGTGCGAGCTCCAGTGCCCCGACTGCCGCAGCTCCCTCGACGATCTGCGGGCCCTGCGCGAGCGCTACGGCGACCGGCTGGAACTGCGGCTGCGGCACTTCCCCCTGGAGAAGCACGCGTACGCCTTCGCCGCCGCCCAGGCCGCCGAGGAGGCAGCCGAGCAGGGGCAGGGCTGGCCGTACACGGAGGCCGTACTCGCCCACGTGGGACGCCTCGGCCGTGAGGGTGAGGCCTTCCTCGTCGAGACCGCACGTGAACTGGGCCTGGACGCCGAGGAGTTCGACACCGCGCTCATCGACGGCCGGCACATCCTCATCGTCGACGCCGACCAGGCCGAGGGCAAGGCGATCGGTGTGACGGGCACCCCGACGTATGTCGTCGGCGGCGAGCGGCTCGACGGCGGCAAGAGCCAGGAGGGGCTGCGCGCACGCGTCGAGGAGATCGTCGACCGGCTCCTCGCCGAGCAATCCTCGGGCGCCGCCTAGGAAGTGTCCCGGCCGGCTACAGCAGCGGCTTGGTGAAGTTGACGCCTGTCGTCTCGTAGCCGAGCGAGGTGTAGAGACCGAGCGCCGGGGCGTTGCCGGCGAAGACGTGCAGTCCGAGCAGCCGCGTGCCGGACTCCAGCGCGCCCTGCTCGGCACGCAGCATGAGTGAACGTCCGTGGCCCCGACCGCGGTGCGCCTCGGCCACGGCCACGTCGTACACGTACGCACCCTCCTCGCCGGGACGCACCTCGCGCCGTCCGACGAACAGATGGCCGACGACCTCGCCCTGCCGGACGAGGACCTCCAGGCGCACACCCGGTGTGGCGAGGCCCTCGGGCAGGCTTCTGTGCCTGTCGGCGTCGGCCTTGGCGCGCGCCTCGGCGACCGTCAGGCCGCGCTCCGACCAGCTGGTGACGTAGTCCTCGTGCTGAACGTCCCACCAGGTACGGAACTCCGGCTCGGTCATGGGCCGTGCCTCGACGCCCTCGGGAAGCGCGGGCGGCTCGGCGGCGAGGGTCTTGAGCATGTTGCGGCTGCGCTCGGTGTAGCCGAGGGCGGCGGTCAGCCGGGTGGCCTCGACCGCTTCCGGCGGTACGGACACCGTCACCTGCGAGCAGCCCCAGCCCCGCAGGACTTCCTCGGCGGCGAGCGCGGCAACCGTGCCGCGACCGCGGCGCCGGTCCGCATCGTCGATGCCGAGCGAGCGGACGGTTCCCGCCCTCGGCCCGAGCGCGGGCAGGGTGGCGATCTCGACGGAGCCGACGGGACGGCTGTTGACGCAGACCACGAAGGTCCGCGACTGGGCGCCGTCCGCCTCGTGCTGCAACGGCCCGGTCGGCCGCAGGGTGGTGGTCATCAGGGGTGTTCTACCTGCCCGGCGGCCGTCCGTCACGGGGTTTTACGGAGCCTTCGGATCGAGATCGGCCGCCGCACGCTCCGCGAACACCCGCATGGCCTTCGCGGTGACCGGGCCGGGGGCGTCCGTGAGCTCGCGTCCGTCGACCCGGTGAACGGCCTGGACGTCGCGCAGCGTGGACGTGAGGAAGACCTCCTCGGCCCGCTCCAGCACGTCGAACGGCAGGTCCGTCTCCTTGGCACCGGTCCAGTCGGCCGTCAGGGCGCGGGTGATGCCCGCCAGACAGCCGGAGGCCACGGGCGGGGTGTGCAGCTCTCCGTCGACGACGACGAAGACGTTGGACCCGGTGCCCTCGCAGAGCTGTCCGACCGTGTTGGCGAACAGCGCCTCGGACGCGCCGTGCTCGGACGCGCGGGCGAGCGCGACGACGTTCTCCGCGTACGAGGTGGTCTTGAGGCCGGTCAGCGCGCCGCGCTCGTTGCGCGTCCAGGGCACGGTGATCACGGCCGTCGTGTCCTTGCGGCGCTTGGTCTCACCGAGGGCGACGACCAGCGTCGGGCCGGCGGTGCCACGGTCGGAGCCGAGGGGTGAGACGCCGCCGGTGTAGGTGATGCGCAGCCGGCCGAGCGCCATCGGGTTGGCGTCCAGCACGGCGGCGCAGGCTCGGCGCACCTCGTCGTGGTCCGGCTCGGGAAGACCGAGACCGGCGGCGGAGCGGCTCATCCGTTCGAGGTGGAGCGTGAGCGCGAAGGGCTGCCCGTGGACGGCCTTGACCGTCTCGAAGATGCCGTCGCCGACGGTGAGACCGTGGTCGAACACCGAGACCCGCGCCTCGTCGGCGTCCCGCAGTCCTCCGCCTAGCCAGAGCTTCATCCCACTGTCCTTCCGCCGGTCACGTACGCCCCCGACGCTACCGCGAGCAGGCGCGACGCCTTGAGTTCGGTCTCGTCCCACTCGCGTTCGGGGTCGGAACCCCAGGTGATACCCGCACCGGTGCCGAACCGCAGGACCGGGCCGCCGGGCGGGGTCCGGTCGATCCAGAACGTCCGTATGCCGACTGCCAGCTCACCGGTTCCCCGGTCGGCGTCGACCCAGCCGACCCCTCCGCAGTACGGCCCCCGCGGTGCGGTCTCCAGCGCGTCGATGATCTTCAGCGCACTGGACTTGGGGGCTCCGGTCACCGAGCCGGGCGGGAAGGTCGCCTCCAGCAACGCCTGCCAGCCGTCCTTCGGCCCGAGCTCGCCGCGTACGGTCGAGACGAGATGCACCAGCCCCGGGTGGGCCTCGATCTCGCAGAGCGCCGGGACGGAGACGGTGCCGGTGGCGCAGACGCGGCCGAGGTCGTTGCGCACGAGGTCGACGATCATGACGTTCTCGGCGTGGTCCTTCTCCAGCAGGTCCTCGGGGGTCCGGCCGGTGCCCTTGATCGGCCCGGACTCGACCACGGCGCCGTCGCGCCGCAGATAGAGCTCGGGCGACGCGGTGGCGATCTCCACGCCGTGGCCGGGCAGCCGAATCGTTCCGGCAAAGGGAGCCGGGTTGCCCCGCGCGAGGAGTGCGGTCAGGGCGTCGACATCGGCTGCGGCCGGGTCGGGCAGCGGCGCCGACAGGATCCGGCAGAGATTGGCCTGATACACCTCGCCGGCCGCGATGTGCTCGCGGATGCGCCGGACTCCGGCGGTGTATCCGGCGCGGTCCAGCGACGAGGTCCAGTCGTCCGCGGTGGGACCGCGCCACTGCCCGGGGACCGGCGCGGGCACCGGCTCCGTCCGTACGTCACCGAAGCGCGCGCAGGTCAGAGTGCCCTCGAAGTCCGCGACGACGGCCCAGAAGCCGGCGGAGTCGAGGGCTTCGGGGTCGCTGGTGACATCCCGGAGGTCCGTGGCGATGAGTCGCCCGAAGCGGGCCAGAGGAGCGAGGTCGTGCACGTCTGCGAGTCTATGACCGGTGCGGATGTGCTGCTGCGGCCCGAACACACGTCAGCACGCTGCGGAAACGCGTTTTTGTGCTGGACCAGTAATCCGCTAGAGTTCAACACGTCGCCGGGACACGTCAGTGATCCGGAAACAAGCGGACGTGGCTCAGTTGGTAGAGCATCACCTTGCCAAGGTGAGGGTCGCGAGTTCGAATCTCGTCGTCCGCTCGAAGTGGGGGATCTTTCCCGAAGCCCCTGCACTCCTGGTGGAGTGGCCGAGAGGCGAGGCAACGGCCTGCAAAGCCGTCTACACGGGTTCAAATCCCGTCTCCACCTCCAAGGACGATTAGCTCAGCGGGAGAGCGCTTCCCTGACACGGAAGAGGTCACTGGTTCAATCCCAGTATCGTCCACTGATCCGTAAGGATCTTCCCGGTCTTCAGACATGGGACCCGCGCGATTAGCTCAGCGGGAGAGCGCTTCCCTGACACGGAAGAGGTCACTGGTTCAATCCCAGTATCGCGCACGCAGTACCACGCATGATCGTCCCGCGCGATTAGCTCAGCGGGAGAGCGCTTCCCTGACACGGAAGAGGTCACTGGTTCAATCCCAGTATCGCGCACCAGCCAGAACCCCCGGCCGTCTCGACGGCCGGGGGTTCTGTCGTCGGCGGGTCCGGCCGCCGGCTACCCCGTGAAGAGCTGGGTGGCTTTGCGGATCAGCTCGTAGAGGCCGTAGCCGAAGGGCACGGCGACCCAGAGCCAGACCGCGACGCCGAGCGCCTTACGCCTGCTGCTGTTCATGGACCGCCCCTTCCTTCCGCGGCTCGTGGAAGCGCGCGTCGACCGGCCGTACGAGCTCGTTGGCGACGAAGCCGACGGCCAGCAGCCCGATCATGATGTACAGCGACGCGGTGTAGAGGCTGGGGCCGGTGCGGCCCGCCGACTCCTGTGCGTCCGCGACCCAGTTGACGATCAGCGGTCCGAGGACTCCCGCGGTGGACCAGGCGGTGAGCAGCCGGCCATGGATGGCGCCCACTTGATAGGTGCCGAAGAGATCCTTCAGATACGCGGGGATCGTGGCGAACCCACCACCGTAGAACGACAGGATGACCAGCGCGCAGACGACGAAGAGCGGCTTGGAGTCGTTGCCGAGCTGCACGATGGCGAAGTACATCAGCGCGCCGACGCCGAGGTAGACGCGGTAGATGTTCTTCCGGCCGATGAGGTCCGAGGTGGACGACCACAGAATGCGGCCGGTCATGTTCGCGAGGGAGAGCAAGGCGACGAAGCCCGCCGCCGCGGAGGCGGTCACGGCGGCCGGGGTGTCGGCGAAGAAGTCCGTGATCATCGGCGCGGCCTTCTCCAGGATGCCGATGCCTGCGGTGACGTTCATGCACAGAACCACCCACAGGCACCAGAACTGCGGTGTGCGCAGGGCGTTGTCAGCCGACACATGGGCCGTGGTGATCAGCGTGCCGGAGTGCTCCTTGGGTTCCCAGCCCTCCGGTTTCCATCCGTCGGGCGGGACACGGACGAGCATGACACCCAGCGACATGAACGCCGCGTACGCCAGGCCGTGGACGAGGAACGCCGAGGCGATGCCGGTGTTGTCCGTGCCGAAGGAATCCAGCATCTGCGTGGACCAGGGCGAGGCGATCAGCGCTCCGCCGCCGAAGCCCATGATGGCGATGCCGGTGGCCATGCCCGGGCGGTCCGGGAACCACTTGATGAGCGTCGACACCGGGGAGATGTAGCCGATACCGAGACCGATGCCGCCGATGAAGCCGTAGCCGAAGACGACAAGCCAGTACTGGCGGGTCGCGGCGCCGAGGGCGGCGATCAGGAAGCCGGAGGAGAAGCAGATCAGGGAGACGAACATGGCCCAGCGCGGGCCGTTGCGTTCGACGAGCGTGCCGCCGAAGGCCGCGGAGAGGCCGAGCATCACGATGCCGAGTTGGAAGGGGAGGGCGCTGGCGGTGCCGGACAGATCGAGGGACGACTCGAGCGCGGGCTTGAACACGCTCCAGGCGTAGGCCTGTCCGATGGAGAGGTGGACCGAGAGAGCGGCGGGGGGAACGAGCCAGCGGCTCCAGCCGGGGGGTGCGACGGTGCGGGACCTGTCGAGGAAGGTCATGGCGGCACCCTAGAGAGCGATCATGCTCATGACTAGATGCCGAGGGCACCTTTTTTGTCGACGATATACGCGGGGCGTGGTGCGGGCGGTGATGCGGGCGGCGCGGGAGGCGCTGCGCGCGCTGCAGGAGGCGGTGCGGGCGGTGCAGGAGGCGGTGCGGGTGGTGCGGGCCCGGACGGGGAGCCCGGGCCCGCGGGTGCCGCGGCCGTCGTCGCGCCCGTCGGCAGGAGAAGACCGACCGCGGGCACGAAAGCGGTCAGGAGGAGAACAGCATCCGGCCGAAGCCCTTCTGCCGGTGATGACCACCGTGGTGCCCGCCGTGATGCGGGGCGCCCCAGGCGGGCGCCGGAGGGGCGGGGTACGCCTGCGGGGCCGGGGCCGCCGGGTACCCCTGCGGGGGCGGGGCCTGCTGCTGCCACTGGGACTCGAGACGCGTGAGGGACTCGAGCTCGCCGTAGTCGAGGAAGATTCCCCGGCAGCCGCTGCACTGCTCTATCTGGACGCCGTTGCGGTTGTACGTGTGCATCGCTGCATGGCACTTGGGACACTGCATGGTCTGCTTCAGCTCCTCGCCGTTCGGTCGACGTCGCCGGATGCATGCCCGGTGACAAGGACTTCAGCCTACGACGGAGGCTCGAACTCCAACTCGGGCGGGAGGTCGACTATTCGAGCACACGCATCGATCATCATCTGATCGACCTCGTCCGTTTCGCGCTTCTCCGCGATCGCTCTGGCCAGCGAGAGCGCGGCGGTCTGGACGGTGAGCGCCCGGGCGGGGACGTCGAGTTGAGGCCACGGGTCGCCGTCCACGGGGACGGCCGGTCCCTGTTCGGCGATGTACGCGCCGAGGAAGCGCTGCCAGATCTGCGGGGCCAGCAGGCCGGCGGCGTACCAGGCGGCGGGCCGGGCGAGATCCCACGCGGGGTCCCCCACGCCGAGATCGTCGACGTCTATCAGCAGCCAGGGGCCGGACGGGGCGGGGTGGCGGACGAGCTGGCCGAGGTGGAGGTCGCCGTGACAGAGCGCGTCGCGGGGGGTGGCGGTGTCTTCGCGGGAGGACGCGGTCTCTTCGAGGGGGGACGCGGTCTCTTGGCGGGGGGACGGGGTCTCTTCGCGGGGGGACGCGGTCACGTCGCGGGCCCAGGCCGGCAGTCGGTCCCAGGCGCGGCGGACGACAGCCGCGGCGGGGTGCTCCCCCGCCACCGACTCCATCCGCGCGAGGGCCCGGGCGACCTTGGCGGGGCCGCGCATGGGCGGCAGCGGGCCGGGAAGCGCTGCGACGTCCACCCGGTGCAGGCGCGCGAGCAGGACCGCCGCCTCCTCCCAGGGGGCGGCGTCGGGGTCCTCCGGGTCCACGGGGGCGCCGTACGGCCACGCAGTGACCGGTCTGCCGTGCACGTCCGGTGCGTCCAGCGGGAGGGGCGGCAGGAGGATCCCCGCGAGGAGGGGATCCGACGCCACGGCGAGGCGGGCGCGGTGGCCGTTCGGGTCCGTACCGGGGGCGTGAGCCTTGGCGACGGCCTCGCCGTGGCGGACGACGGCACCGTCGTCGCGGTCCGCGAGCACGGACTCGTCCTCGTCGCGTCGGCAGGCGGGGCAGGGGCGGCGGGCGCCGGGGAGATGGGCGGCGCTGCGGGCGGTGCGAGCGAGCTCGTTGACGACGGACATGGTTCCCCCGGGGGTGTGCTGGGCGTTCACCCTACGGGGGCGGTTGCGGGGTCTGGGCGGTGGTGGCTGAGCCGCGTGGTGTTGTTCGCCGGGGTTCTTGTGGCTCAGCCCCTTGTTCGGTGCGGGTGCGTGTGGCTCGGGCCCGGGTGCTTGTGGCTCAGCCCTTGTTCGGCTCGGGCCCTTGTGGCTCAGCGCCTGTTCGGCTCGGGTTCCTGCGGCTCGGCCGTCAGGTGGTTGTGGCGCGGCCGGTTGTGCGGCTGCTGTCCCGGTGCCGTTCCGGGGTCATGTCCGGGACTGCGGTCCTCACCGCGCTTCGCGCGAGTTGCGGGCGCTTTGACGTCCCGGACACGACCCCTGCACGTCCCCGTCCCTGAACTCCACCAGTGCGGTACGCCCCTCGCCTCACCCACGCTCGCAGCGCACCCCTGTTCACGGAGGGTCGCGGGGACGGCGGGAGGGGGGCGGGGGCGCAGGAGGGGGTGTCCGGACGTCAAAGCTTCAGCAACTCGCGCGAAGCGCGGTGAGAAAGCAGTCCGGACACCCCCCTCCGGAGAACCCGAACCCCGCACCCACCCACCAACCCGGCGCAGCCGCACCACAAGAACCCGCACCACAACAGGGGCGCACCACAAGAACCCGCACCGGACAAGAACCCGCACCAAGCCCCGCACCACAAGAACCCGCACAAGAAGACCCGCACGGACAATGCGCGATGGCCGGTCAGCTCCCCAGCTGACCGGCCATTGCTGCCGTCCGCCGCACCCCCGTCCCCACGGGGTTTTGGCCGGATGTCCCCGACCCGGACCGCTCTTCCGGGTCCGGGGCGCTGGTCAGCGCCCCAGCATCACGCCCACGGACGACGCTTGTGTGACCACTGCTTCCCAGCCGCCGAAGGCGACCACCAGCAGTGCCGCCAGAGGAAGAACCATCGCCGTCGCCACCAAGGGGTGTCGCCGGCCGGACGCGCGGCCGCCGAACGCGGCGTATGCCCTGCGTCCCTGCGTGCGGATCATGGTCCGCGATGCCGTGTCCGCCATGGTTCCTCTCCTGTTCGTCTGTAAGCGGCGGGTGCCTGACCTCGGGGGACGAGTGCTGCACCCGCCGCTTGACAACAACATTAGGGATCTCGCAGGCCCCGGGCGTCATGCCCGCGTACCGATTGCCGGGCCTCCCGGAGGATGAGCCGTCACCCCCCGGCGTACTCCCCAGGGTGGAGATGCCGCTCTAGGCCTTGGGGTCTTCCCGGAGGGGACCCTCCGAGGCGTCCTCCCGGGGGACCGGCTGCTCCACCAGAGCGAGGACTCGGGTGGCCATGAAGCGGGCCGTCCGGACCACGGTTCCGTTGCGGGTGACTTCGCTCACTTCCACCACGCCTCTGCGCACCGCCGTCTCCACCCGGCGACCCGCCCGGCTTGCCACGACTTCGTACGTCCGCGTCGTGTCACCCGCGTCCACCACTATCTCCACGCGGTCACCCTTCATAGATCCAATCCCCCTTCTGCGACGGACCGTTGAGATCTCGCACGGGCCAAGCAACATGGATCCGGCGTCCCCTGACCACTCTTCAAGTTTCCCACCCGGCACTGACAATCGATCGGGCCGCGAGGGCGCGGCCTATGAGCGCACCGGGGCGGGGATCCGTAAGCTGTGCCACGTCAGACGGACGACCGGGCAGCGGGGCGGGGCCTCCCGCCCGCTGGGCAGAGGTGGGGCTCCTCCCACCGCCAGGCAGGGGTGGGGTCTCCCCCACCGTAGGTAGGGGACGGACATGGCGATGATGCGGCTCCGGCGCGAGGATCCGCGTGTCGTCGGCTCGTTCAGGCTTCACCGGCGGCTCGGCGCGGGCGGGATGGGCGTCGTCTATCTCGGTTCGGACCGCCGGGGCCAGCGGGTCGCGCTGAAGGTGATCCGGCCGGATCTGGCGGAGGATCAGGAGTTCAGATCGCGGTTCGCCCGTGAGGTGTCCGCCGCCCGGCGGATCCGCGGCGGCTGTACGGCGCGGCTGGTGGCGGCCGATCTGGAGGCGGAACGGCCGTGGTTCGCCACGCAGTACGTTCCCGGCCCCTCGCTGCACGACAAGGTCGCCGAGGAGGGCATCCTCGCGGCCTCCGAGGTCGCCTCGGTCGGGGCGGCGCTCGCCGAGGGCCTGGTGGCGGTGCACGAAGCCGGTGTCGTGCACCGGGATCTGAAGCCGTCGAACATCCTGCTGTCGCCCAAGGGCCCGCGCATCATCGACTTCGGCATCGCCTGGGCGACCGGCGCGAGCACGCTGACGCACGTCGGTACGGCGGTCGGCTCTCCCGGCTTCCTCGCCCCCGAGCAGGTACGGGGGGTGGCGGTCACCCCGGCCACGGACGTGTTCGCGCTGGGGGCGACCCTCGCGTACGCGGCGACCGCGGACTCCCCTTTCGGGCACGGCGGTTCCGAGGTGATGCTGTACCGCGTCGTGCACGAGGAACCGCATCTGCACGGCGTACCCGACTCGCTCGCCCCGCTGCTGAGCGCCTGTCTGGCCAAGGACCCGGAGGAGCGCCCGAGCACCCTGCAGCTCTCGATGCGGCTCAAGGAGATCGCGGCGCGGGAGGCCCAGGGGCTGCCGGAGGCGCGGCCGCCGGCCCAGCGCGAACGCATCGAGGCGGACCGGCCGACGTCCCGCTACCCGGAACGCCTGGAGCGTACGGAGCGCATGGAGCGTCCGGAACGGCCGGAGCGCGGTGAGCGGCCGGAGCGGCGTACGGGGGGTTCGGGGTCGCGGCCGCAGCCGTCGCGCACCGGGGGTTCGCGCCCGCAGCAGCCACGCAACTCCCGCCCCCAGGGACGGCAGGGCACCCGGCCCGGAGGGCGGACGACGTCGGGGGGGCGGCGGCCGGCAAACCCGAGGCTGCTGCGGCAGCGGATCATCGTCTTCTTCGTCGTGACGCTGATCGTCGCGCTGGGCATCGCCGCCGCCCAGCAGTTGTGACCCGGGCCCCGGGGGTGGTTCAGGCTCCCGGGCGGCCCGTCGCCACCGCGTAGAACGCCACCGCTGCGGCCGCGCCGACGTTCAGCGAGTCGACGCCATGGGCCATCGGGATGCGCACCCACTCGTCCGCGGCGACCAGCGCCTGGGTGGACAGGCCGTCGCCCTCGGCCCCGAGCATCAGCGCCACCCGTTCCAGCCGGTGCGGTGCGGCCTCGTCGATCGTCGCGGCCTTCTCGTCGGGGGTGAGGGCGAGGAGCTTGAAGCCCGCCTCCCGTACGGCGTCAAGTCCCTTGGGCCAGGCGTCGAGACGGGCGTACGGGACCGAGAAGACCGCACCCATGGAGACCTTCACGGACCGGCGGTAGAGCGGGTCCGCGCAGTCCGGGGAGAGCAGGACCGCGTCCATCCCGAGGGCGGCGGCGCTGCGGAAGATCGCGCCGATGTTGGTGTGGTCGTTGACGGACTCCATCACCACGACCCTGCGGGTGGTCCGGAGCAGTTCGTCGGCCGTCGGGAGGGGCTTGCGCTGCATGGACGCGAGAGCGCCGCGGTGCACGTGGTAGCCGGTGACGCGTTCGGCGAGCTCGGGGCTGACCGCGTAGACGGGTGCCGGGAGTTCGTCGATGACATCGCGCATGACGTCGACCCACTTGGCGGACAGCAGCATGGACCGCATCTCGTATCCGGCGTCCTTGGCCCGTCTGATCACCTTCTCGCCCTCGGCGATGAACAGGCCTTCGGCGGGCTCGCGCTTGCGTCGCAGCTCGACGTCGGTCAGCCCCGTGTAGTCGCGCAGACGCGGGTCGTCGGGGTCCTCGACAGTGATGAGATCGGCCACAGGGTGATACTGCCTTCTCCTGGTGGTGGTGCCAACGCCTGGGCAGGAGTCGGTTACTGGGGGTTACGCGGGTGCTGGGGGTTCCGCGGGCCGACGGTGACGACCTCGCCGATGACGATGACGGCCGGCGGGCGTACGTCCTCGGCCACGACCGTCTCCGCGACGGTGGCGAGGGTCGCGTCGACACGGCGTTCGGCGGCCGTCGTGCCCTCCTGGATCAGGGCGACGGGAGTGTGCGGGTCACGGCCGTTGGCCGTCAGCGTCTGGGCGATCGCGCCGATCTTGTCGACGCCCATCAGGACGACGAGGGTGCCGCGCAGCCTGGCGAGTGCCGGCCAGTCGACCAGCGAACGGTCGTCGTCCGGGGCGACATGGCCGCTGACGACGGTGAACTCATGGGCCACACCGCGGTGGGTGACCGGGATGCCGACGGCTCCGGGCACGCTGATGGAGCTGGAGATCCCGGGGACGACGGTGCACGGGATACCGGCCTGGGCGAGCGCCTCGGCCTCCTCCATGCCGCGGCCGAACACGAAGGGGTCGCCGCCCTTGAGCCGTACGACGGCCTTGCCCGCCTTGGCGTGCTCGATCAGGGCGTTGTTGATGGCCTCCTGGGCCATGTAGCGGCCGTAGGGGATCTTCGCGGCGTCGATCACCTCGACGTGCGGCGGCAGTTCGTCGAGAAGGTCGCGGGGGCCGAGACGGTCGGCGATGACGACATCGGCCTCGGCGAGGAGCCGGCGGCCGCGGACGGTGATGAGGTCCGGGTCGCCCGGACCGCCGCCGACGAGAGCGACGCCCGGGGTCCTGGTGCGGTGGTGCGGGGCGGCGAGGGTGCCGTCGCGCAGTCCTTCGACGATGGCGTCGCGTACGGCGGCGGAGCGGCGCGGGTCACGGCCGGTGAGGACGGCGACCGTCACACCCTCCGACCGTCCGGTCGCGGGGGTCCAGGCGGTCGCGGCACCGGCGTCGTCGGACCGCACGCACCAGGTGCGGGTGCGCTCGGCCTCGGCGGAGGCCTGTGCGTTGGCCTCGGCGTCGGCGGTCGCGATGAGGACGTACCAGGCGTCGGAGAGATCCCCGTCGGCGTACCGGCGCTGCTCCCAGCGGATCTCGCCGGACGCGGCCATGGCCTCGACGGAGGGCGTCGCGGAGGGCGAGACGAGCAGGATGTCGGCACCGGCGGCGATCAGCGCGGGGAGCCGGCGCTGGGCGACCTGCCCGCCACCGACGACGACGACGCGTCGCCCCGAGAGGCGGAGCCCGACGGGGTAGGCGGGGTGCTCGGGCGCGTGCGCTTGCTCGGCCATGGCGGTGGGGACTCCTCGTACCGTACGGAGGTGCGGTCCGCTGCGACGATGAAGCGGCTGGTGGGGCCACGATATCGGGGGGCGGCGAGAGGGTGCCCGGGCGGGCGGCGCGGCTGGGTTGTGACGTCGGCCGAGACCCGGGTTGCGGGCGGGCGGTGCGGCAAGTGGTTGCCGCGCCATGGCGCGGGCGTCGTCGCGCCGGCAGGCGGTGCCGGCTTCGCGCGAGCGCGGGGCCGGGCTGGCGGAGGTGGCGAGCAGCCCGCCGCACGTCCGTAGCTGCGCCCGCGGGGTGAGAGCGGCCTCGCGCGGCCGGCG
This sequence comes from Streptomyces sp. NBC_00306, assembly GCF_036169555.1. Lineage (GTDB taxonomy): Bacteria > Actinomycetota > Actinomycetes > Streptomycetales > Streptomycetaceae > Streptomyces > Streptomyces achmelvichensis. The sequence goes on from NZ_CP108032.1 coordinate 1,375,090, forward strand.
GGCGGTCCGGGACACCGGGCACGGTGAGCCGCCGCCGACGCCCTGGCACCCCGCTTCCGCGAGCGCGGCGAGCACCCCGACCCACCGACATCGCGGACGAGGTGAGAGGCACTGACCCATTTCTCGGCGGCCAACCAGCCCGGGGTGGCTGACAACCGGCCCGCCCGGAGCCGGCAGGCAGCCGGCGGATCGCCGCGCGGCGATCCGGGCAGCGCCGCTGTCGTCGCGCCCACAGGCGGGACCGGCCCTGAGCACGGGCGCAGACAGACCGGGACGCGTGCGACACCCCCGCCGGCAGACAGGTCCGGCCCGGGCGGCAGACAACCGGCCCCCGCAGGCGCGCATCGGCATGCGGGGCCAACCCTGAGCACGAGCGCCGACAGACCGGGACCGCGAGTTCCCTTGCGACGGGACGACAGACAACCAGCCCCGCAGGCGCGCGCCCCCGGGCCGACGCCCACCGCTCGCATCGGCACGCGGGTCCGGTTCCGGCTCGCAAGGCGGCCGGCAGCCGTCCTCTGCCGTTCGTCGCGCCCGCAGGCGGGACCGGCCCTGAGCACGGGCGCAGACAGACCGGGACGCGTGCGACACCCGCGCCGGCAGACAGGTCCGGCCCAGGCGGCAGACAACCGGCCCCGCAGGCACGCGCCGCCCTGCGGGTCCGTTCCGGGCCCGCGGGGCGGCCGGCATCCGCCCTCTGCCGCCCCGTCGCCCCAGCAGGCGGGACCGGCCAAGCCCAAGGGCCCGGCCCGGGCCCGCCCGCTTTCGCTACTTCTCCGTCACGCCCGCCGAGTCGAACGTCGCCACCTCGTGCATCGCCCTTGCCGCGCTCTGCACCACCGGCAGTGCCAGCAGTGCGCCCGTGCCCTCGCCGAGGCGGAGGTCCAGGTCGACCAGGGGGCGCAGGCCCAGCTTGTTGAGGGCTGCCACGTGGCCCGGTTCCGCGCTGCGGTGGCCCGCGATGCAGGCCGCCAGTGCCTCGGGTGCGACGGCGCGGGCGACCAGGGCCGCCGCTCCCGCCGAGACGCCGTCCAGCACCACCGGCGTACGCAGTGACGCGCCACCCAGGATGAAGCCGACCAGAGCCGCGTGCTCCAGGCCGCCGACCGCGGACAGGACGCCGATCGGGTCCGCGGGGTCCGGCGCGTGGAGGTCCAGCGCGCGGCGGACGACGTCGACCTTGCGCGCGTGCATCTCGTCGTTGATGCCCGTGCCGCGGCCCGTGATCTCGCCCGGGTCGATGCCGGTGTAGACGGAGATCAGCGCCGCCGACACCGTCGTGTTGGCGATGCCCATCTCGCCGGTGAGCAGCGCCTTGTTGCCCGCCGCGACCAGGTCCCGCGCCGTCTCGATGCCGACCTCGACCGCCGCGAGGACTTCCTCACGGGTCAGCGCAGGGCCGGTGGTGAAGTCCGCCGTGCCGGCGCGCACCTTGCGCGGCAGCAGTCCGGGCGTCGCGGGCAGGTCGGAGGCGACTCCGACGTCCACGACGCAGACCTCGGCGCCGACCTGGTTGGCGAAGGCGTTGCAGACCGCTCCCCCGCCGAGGAAGTTCGCGACCATCTGGCCGGTCACCTCCTGGGGCCAGGCCGTGACCCCCTGCGCGTGCACCCCATGGTCTCCGGCGAAGATCGCGACGGCCGCGGGCTCGGGGATCGGCGGCGGGCACATCCGGGAGAGTCCGCTCAGCTGCGCGGAGATGATCTCCAGCATGCCGAGCGCACCTGCCGGCTTCGTCATCCGCTTCTGGCGCTCCCACGCCTCGCCGAGCGCCTTGGCGTCCAGCGGGCGGATGTTGGTGACGGTCTCCTGGAGCAGATCGTGCGGGTCCTCGCCGGGCAGGGCGCGGCGGCCGTACGTCTCCTCGTGGACGACCCACGACAGCGGCCGGCGCTTGGACCAGCCCGCCTGCATCAGCTCGGGCTCCTCCGGGAACTCGTCGACGTAACCGACGCACAGGTACGCCACGACTTCGAGGTGTTCGGGCAGTCCGAGCGCGCGCACCATCTCACGCTCGTCGAAGAAGCTGACCCAGCCGACACCGAGCCCTTCCGCGCGGGCCGCGAGCCAGAGGTTCTCGACCGCGAGGGCCGAGGAATACGGCGCCATCTGCGGCTGCGTGTGACGGCCGAGCGTGTGGCGTCCCCCGCGCGTCGGGTCGGCGGTGACGACGATGTTGACCGGGGTGTCGAGGATCGCCTCGATCTTCAGTTCCTTGAACTGCTTGGCCCGGCCCTTCGGCAGCGACTTGGCGTACGCCTCACGCTGGCGCTGGGCGAGTTCGTGCATCGAACGCCGGGTCTCGGCGGAACGGATGACGACGAAGTCCCACGGCTGCGAGTGACCCACGCTGGGCGCGGTGTGCGCGGCCTCCAGGACGCGCAGCAGCACCTCGTGCGGGATGGGGTCGGAACGGAAGCCGTTGCGGATGTCCCGGCGCTCGCGCATCACGCGCAGTACGGCCTCGCGCTCGGCGTCGTCGTATCCGGGCGCGGGCCCGTTGTCGGCGGCGACCGGTTCGGGCCCGGCGACCGGAAGGGTCTCCTCCGGTACGGGCTCGGCCGCGGGGTCCTGGACGGACATGGGCTGGGACTCCTGTACGGCCTCGGCGTCCGGCTCCGGCAGGGGCTCGGGCTCCGGCGCGGCGTCGGTCACCTCTTCCGCGTGCTGGACGACGACGTGCTCCGAGGCCTCGCGCGGCGCGGGCACCATGACCCCGGCGTCGGCCTCCACCTCTGCTTCGGGCTCCGCCGGGTGCTCGATCGCCGCCACGGGCTCGGCGGACGGAACCTCGTCGACCGGTTCCGCCTGCGCGGGTACGGACACGGTCCCCACCTCGGCCTCAGGCGCCTCATGGAGGGCCTCCGGCGACGCGGAGACAGGCTCCTCCACCACGACCTCCGGTGTCGCGACCGGCTCCGGCTCGGCCGCCTGTTCCGGGACGACGGCGACCGGCGTGGGCGCCAGGTGCTGATCGTCGGGCAGCGAGCCCTCGACCGGCACGAAGTGTCCCTCGGACGACTGCTCCGGCGCGGGCTCGGGCAGCGCTTCGGGCTGCTGCTCCGCCTCCTGCTCCGGTACCGGCGTTTCCGCCACCGGCGCTTCCGCCACCGGCATTTCCGTCACCGGCATTTCCGTCACCGGCGCTTCCGCCACCGGCATCTCCGCCACCGGCGCTTCCGTCGCGACCGGTGTGACAGAGGCGTCCGCTGTGACAGGCGAGGGCTCCGGGACGACCGTTTCTGCTGGTACCGGATCCGGGGTCCGGAGCTGCGGGGCCTGGGGCTGGGGAACCTGCGGCTGCGGGTTCCAGGGCGCCCCCGCCTGCGGCGGGATCTCCCCCAGCTGCGGACCCGGCAGCGGGGCGCCGTTCTCGTCCCGCGGAATGTCCAGGTACTCCGGGCCCGTGGTGGCCGGTCCGGGATTGTTCTGCACGGTCAGGGGGTGCGGAGGCATGCCCGCGGGACCGCGGTCGGCCAGGGAGCGGACGACACCGCCGGAGGTGTCGGGCATCGGCGGGCCCATGTGCAACGGACGCCGCGCCGGCGGAGGCGTCGGGGTCGCGGACGACGGCGGGATGCGGACGCCTCGGAGGTCGACGGAGCCCGAGTGACGGCCTCCGGCCTCGTGCGCACCGGTTTCGTGCTCGACGGCAGCACGCGCCGCGGCTTCGTGAACCGCCGTCTGGGAAGCGGCCTCGTGGGCAGCGGCCTCGTGGGAAGCCGCCCCACGCGTGCTGTCGTGTGCGTTCGCCTGCCCGTTCTCCGCGGCCTCGTACAGGCCCGCAGCCGGCTCGCCCCCGAACGCCGCCTGGAAGTTCTCGGCGAGGGCGGACTGCTGCGCCGAGGCCACCGGGCCGAGACCCTGCCCCGGACCGGCGGCGGGCTGTATGCCCGTCACCGCGTGGTCGGGAGCGCCGGAGAAGCCGGGGGTTCCCGGATCCGCCGGGGCGTCGAAGCCCGGGCTGCCCAGATCCGTCGGAGCGGCGAAGGCGCCTCCCGCCTGCGGGGCGCTGCCGTACTCGGCCATCGGCTGGTCGGAGGCGTAGTGCTCGGCCAACGGCGCCTGGGTCATCCGGTGCGCGGGGGCGGCGAACTGCTCGGCCACCGGCGCCGGCGCATGGCCCGTCGCGCCGTGGTGCGTCGGTGCGGCCGGCACGGACTGCGGGTCGCTCCACGCGCCCTGCGCCCCCGGCATGAGCAGCAGATCGTCCTCTTCGGAATGGGTCTCGGACGGGTCCTGGAAGGTGTACGCACCGGGGATGCCCGGCTGCTCCACCACGCCCGCGTTCTCGGGCATTCCCTCGCCCGGGATCTGGCCGGTGTCAGTCATGCATACCCCTCGCCCATCGCTTGTGATCCTTCCCCGTCGCCCGGGGCGCCCGGCGCCGCGCACCTGACGCCCGTCAACAAGAACGAGCGGGTGCGCCGCGCGGCACGATGCCCCACGGACTCACAGCATTCTCGCGGCCGTTCGCGGCCATGGCACGGAGATCCGGCACGGTCCGCTGTGGGCTGCGCCACGTTGCGCGTCCCCCGGTTCCGACGTACCACATACCGGAGCCAAAGCGACCCCATTTTCCGGACATTGACGAACGAAGCGACGAACGTCCGGGCGCGGTACAACGATCGGCCAGCCTACCCCGCGGCCCTCGGCGGCGGGTCAGTGGGCGCGGTCGGGCTGCCGTCCGGAGAGCAGGAAGACGACGGACCGTTCGCGCTCCGCCCAGCCCTCGGGGTCCAGTTCGACGCTCTGGAGGAGCGCGCATTCGACGATGTATCCGCCGGCGGCGAGTGCCTCGCCGATCGCCTCGGCCTCGTCGCGGGTCGACGCGTGGGTGACGATGCGTTCCGGCCGCCGGTCGGCGCAGGCGGTGACGACGGGGACCCCGCCGCCCCCGATCCGTACGACATCGGGTTCGGGCAGCCGCTCCAGCACATGGGGTGCCTGGGCGTTCACGATCTGCATCTGGACGCCGGCGCCGCGTGCGGCAGCGTCGGTACGGGCGCAGTTGCGCGCGTCGGCGTCGACGGCGATCACCGCGGCACCGAAGCGGGCCGCCTCGGCGGCGAGGGCGCCGCTGCCGCAGCCGATGTCCCAGACGAGGTCGCCGACACGGGGCCCGAGGCGGGCCAGTTGGGCGGCGCGCAGCTGCTCCGACTCCCCCTCGCCTCCGCTCTCCCGCTCGTCGCCGTCCTGCGCGTAGGACTCGGTGGGCAGCGCCCAGCCGCGCGTCCCGGACGGATAGCCGGGCTCGCGGCCCGCGATCCAGCCGCTGCCCTGGACGGTGGTGCTGCCCGTGCCGCCGATGACGATCACGACGTTGGGGTCGCGCCACACGTGGTCGGCGGCCTTGTCGGAGGTGAGGACGGTGACCTGCTCGCGGTCGGTGCCCAGCTCCTCGCAGATGACGAAGGTGCGGTGGACGCCTTCCAGCAGGAGGGCGAGCTCGGCGGGGCCCGCGCCCGGGGAGGTGAGGACGGCGACCTTGGTGTGTGCGCGGCAGACGTTGACGGCGCGTCGCAGGGTACGGCTGTGGGCGACGACCACCTGGGCGTCGTCCCAGGGCATCCCCGCGCGGGCGAAGGCGGTGGCGACGGAGGAGACGCCGGGCACGACCTCGACCTCCAGGCCGTGCTCGGGGGCCCGCAGGGTGCGGACGACGCCGAAGAAGCCCGGGTCGCCGTCGGCGAGGACGACGGCGCTGCCACGGTGGACCGCGATCCGCCTGGCGGCGAGGTCGACACTGCCGAGCCGGATGCGCTCGGCGTCCCGTGGCACCTCCGGGAGCGCGAGATGGTGGGCCGCCCCGGCCACCAGCGTGGCGGCGGAGAGGGCGGACCTGGCCGCGGCGGTGAGGGGCGAACCGTCCCAGCCGATCACCGTGACGCGGTCGGCCATCGTCGTCAGTCTCCCTGGTGGTGTCGCAGGTGGTGCAGGGCGTGCCCGTACGGGCACGCCGAGGCTACCTGGGGTACGCACTCACTGAATCAGCCGGGGCCCGGGCAGTTCCAGTCGGCGGTCAGTTCCAGTCGGTGAACGATGCGTAGCCGGAGTCCGCCAGCTGGTCCGTGACGCCTTCGAGGTCCTCGGACAGCAGGCTCCAGACGATCAGGTCGGTGCGGATGTCGGCCCAGCCGCCGTCGGCCGTCTGTGTCCGCGCTATCCAGGCGTTCCGCAGGACACCCTCGCTGATGCAGCCGATCTTCTGGGCGACCTGCTGGGAGGCGGTGTTGTCGGCGGGGGTGCGCAGTTCCATGCGTTCGAAGCGCTGTACACGGAACAGCCACTGGGCCATGGCCAGGACGGATTCGGTGGCGTATCCCTCGCCGCGCGCCCAGGGGGCGGTGACATAGGCGACCTCGGTGGCGAGTGTGCGCCAGTCGGTGTTCCGCAGGTGCACCATGCCGACGAGCCGCTGAGTGAGGAATTCGGTGACGGCCAGGGCGATCCCGCGGCCTTGTGTACGTTCAGAAGGAGCGATCCTGCGCACCCAGCGCTCGGCGTCCGTCGTGGTGTACGGCTGGGGCACGGACGTCCAGGCCGTGACCATCTCGTCGTTCATCATCTCGGTGAGCGCCGGGATGTCGGCCTCTTCGAAGGGGCGCAGCACCAACCGCTCCGTGCTGATGGACACGTCCGGGAAGGTGGTAGTCATGCGCGCTCCGTAACCAGGGGCCTGCTGAAAAGCCCAGCATGCAGCATGACGCGCCGGAACTGCACCACAGGGTCCCGGACTTGAGCAGGGGGCGGGAATGCCGACGGGCCCCGCACCCCCGTGAGGGAAGTGCGGAGCCCGCGGGACCGCGACGGCCCGAAGCCCGGCTTCCGGATCGTGCCGGGCTCGCGGGCCCGAGCCGGGGGCCCAGGGCCTCTCGATCGGTTCTTGCCGGGCTCGCGTGCACGGCCCGGGGTCTAGCCCGCGGCGGCCGGCAGGACGGAGCCCTTGTAGGTGTCCTGGATGAACTTCTTCACCTCGGGCGAGTGCAGCAGCGTGACGAGCTTCTTCACCCGCGGATCGTCCTCGTCGCCCTTCTTCACGGCGAGGACGTTGGCGTACTCGTTGCCCTCGGCGCTCTCCAGCAGCACGGCGTCCTTCTTGGGGTCGAGCCCCGCGTCGAGCGCGTAGTTGCTGTTGATCACCGCCGCGTCCACGTCACCGAGGACACGCGGCAGCTGCGCCGGCTCCAGTTCCTTGAACTTCAGCTTCTTCGGATTGGACGTGATGTCCGCGGGGTCGGCGGTGACGCCGGCCCCCTCCTTGAGCGTGATGACCCCCTGGGAGGCCAGCAGCAGGAGCGCCCGGCCCTCGTTGGTGGTCTCGTTCGGCACGGCGACGGTCGCACCCGCGGGCAGCTCGGCGATGTCGTCGAGCTTCTCGGCGTACACCCCCATCGGAGGCAGATAGGCCTCGGTGACGGGGACGAGGTCGGTGCCCTTCGTCGTGTTGAAGTTCTCCAGGAACGGGGCGTTCTGGTACAGGTTCGCGTCCAGCTGCCCTTCCGCGAGTGCGGTGTTGGGCAGGACGTAGTCCGTGAACTCCTTGACCTGGAGGTCCAGGCCCTCCTTCTCGGCGAGGTCCTTGGCGATGAAGTCGAGTACCTCACCGGCCGGCACGGCGGTGGCGCCGACGACGAGGGTCTTCGCGTCACCGCCGCCCTTGCCCGGTCCCGAACCGCACGCCGTCAGCGCCAGGGCGAGTGCCCCGGTCGCGGCGACGGCCGCGATGGCCCGCTTGCGCATGGTGTGCTCCCTGTCGTGTCGTACGGGCTGTGGTGGTCGTCCGGGCCGGTCAGACGGCCGGGACCACGGAGCCCTCGTACGTGTCCTCGATGAACTTCTTCACCTCGGGCGACTTCAGCAGCTTGGCGAGCTTCACCACGCGCGGGTCCTTCTCGTTGCCCTTCTTGACCGCGAGGAAGTTGCCGTACGGATTGCCCTTGGCGGACTCGAGGACGAGGGAGTCGTCCTTGGGGCTGAGCTTGGACTCCACGGCGTAGTTGCCGTTGATCACGGCGGCGTCGACGTCGTCGAGCGAGCGCGGCACCTGGGCGGCCTCGATCTCCTTGAACTGGATCTTCTTGGGGTTCTCGGCGATGTCCTTGGGCGTCGCGTCGTTGCCCGCGCCGGCCTTGAGCTTGATGACGCCGTTGAGGGCGAGCAGCTTGAGGGCGCGCGCCTCGTTGGTGGTGTCGTTCGGCAGCGCGACCGTGGCGCCGTTCTTCAGGTCGGCGATCTTCTTGACCTTGTTGGAGTACAGGCCGAGGGGCTCCAGGTGCACCGTGGCGACGGGCACGATGTGCGTGCCGTTCTTCTTGTTGAAGTCGTCGAGGTACGGCTTGTGCTGGAAGTAGTTGGCACCCACCTCACCGCTCTCGGTGGCCGTGTTCGGCGTCACGTAGTCGGTGAACTCCTTGACCTCCAGCTTGAGGCCGTCCTTCGCCGCGAGGTTGTCCTTGACGTAGTTCAGGATCTCGGCGTGCGGGACGGAGCTCGCGGCGACGACGAGCGGAGCGTCGGCGTCGGCGGAGGAACCGGAGTCGGAGCCGCAGCCGGAGAGCCCGAGGGTGAGGGCTCCGGCGGCCAGGACGGCGGTGGTGATCTTGGCGGTGTTACGCACGAAAAGTGCCTTTCTCCATGGGTGGTACGACCCTGGTGGGGTCATGGGGGGTCAGGAAGTCTTGGTGGGTTCCGCGGTCGCGGTGGCGGGCTTGAGGATCCGCAGCCGGGGCGCCGAGCTGCCGCGTCCGCGCTGGTGCAGACCGCGGGCCGCGTAGTCGCCGGCGAACTGGATGAGGGAGATGACGACGGCGAGGATGGCCACCGTGATCCACATCAGTTCGGTCTCGAAGCGCTGGTAGCCGTAGCGGATGGCGATGTCGCCGAGTCCGCCCGCGCCGACCGTTCCGGCCATCGCCGAGTAGCCGATGAGCGCGACGATCGTCGTGGTGGCGCTGGAGATCAGCGACGGCAGCGACTCGGGCACCAGCACCTTGCGGACGACCGTCCAGGTGCTGCCGCCCATCGACTGCACGGCCTCGACCAGTCCTCCGTCGACCTCGCGGACGGCGGTCTCCACGAGCCGGGCGAAGAACGGGATGGCACCGATCGCCAGGGGCACGATGGCGCCCTCCCGGCCGATGGTGGTGCCGGTCAGCGCCTTGGTGAAGGGCATCAGCGCGACCATGAGGATGATGAACGGCATCGAGCGCGTGACGTTCACGATCTGGCCGATCACCTTGTTCAGCAGGGAGCTGCTGAGCAGGCCGCCGCGGTCCGTGAGGACGAGGACGACACCGAGCGGCAGTCCGCCGACGACGGCGATGAGGGTGGACCAGCCCACCATGTAGAGGGTGTCCCAACAGGCCTGCTCCAGCAGGGGCTGCATCTCCGACCAGGTCACTTGGCACCGTCCTTCACAAGCTCGCCCGTAACGGCCTCGTCGGCCACCTCGACCTGGAGTCCCTGCTCGCGCAGGAATCCGATCGGTACGACGTTCTCCTCGAACCGGCCGGGCAGCTCGATCCGCATCCGGCCGACCTGCCGGCCAGCGACCGTGTCCATCGCGGCGCCGAGGATCGAGATGTCGATGTTGTACGTACGGGAGAGCTGCGAGATCACCGGACGGGTGGCGGCCTCACCGTGGAAGGTGACGTCGACGACCGTGCGGTCGAGGCCCGAGGCGTCGCCGCTGACCGGGAAGAGCGCGGCGGCCAGCTCGGAGCCCGGGGTGGCGAGCAGCTCGCTGACGGTGCCGGACTCGATGATGCGGCCCTGTTCCATCAGGGCCGCGGAGTCGCAGACCGTCTTGACGACGTCCATCTCGTGCGTGATGAGCAGGACCGTCAGTCCCAGCTGGCGGTTGAGGTCGCGCAGCAGATGGAGGATGGAGCGGGTGGTCTCCGGGTCGAGCGCGCTGGTGGCCTCGTCGGAGAGCAGCACCTTGGGGTCGCCGGCGAGGGCCCGGGCGATGCCGACCCGCTGCTTCTGGCCGCCCGAGAGCTGGCTCGGGTAGGCCTTGGCCTTGTCGGCGAGGCCGACGAGGTCGAGGAGTTCGAGCGCCTTGCGGGAGCGTTCCCGGCCGGAGATGCCGAGGATCTCCAGCGGCAGTTCCACGTTGTCCTGCACGGTGCGCGAGGACAGCAGGTTGAAGTGCTGGAAGACCATGCCGATACGGCTGCGGGCTTCGCGCAGCTGCTTGCCCGCCCGCGGTCCGCGGCCGGCGAGAGCGGTGAGGTCCTTACCGGCCACGGTCACGGTGCCGGCGGTGGGACGTTCCAGGAGGTTCACGCAGCGGATGAGCGAGGACTTGCCGGCGCCGCTCTGGCCGATGACGCCGTACACCTCGCCCTCCTCGACGTGGAGATCGACGCCGTCCAGGGCGGTGACCTCGCGTCCTCGCGAGCGGTAGACCTTGGTCAGGCCCGTAGTGGTGATCACAGGGATATCCGTCACTGTCGAGTGCACGGCAGGGGTGTCGCCGGGCACGGGGCATTCACATTCGGAAAGCGGCACGGATTCGTTCCGGAGCACGGAACGGGAAAAGTGCGCGGGGGCAGGCGTGGTCCATGGCTATGGACGCGGTGTCTGCGGTCTCACTTCGGGGCGCGAAACAACGGCAGGGGCCCTCAGAAGGCGCACATTCGACACATACAACGAGCACCGGGCGTCGTGATCGCCTCGGTCGCAAGGGTGCGGCTGCTCGTCGTGGTCATGGCGGCAAGTAAACCAGACCGTCACACCGGACGATCACAGCCGTCCGAATAGCGGACAGCCCTGATACGGAAAATGGACGGAGTCACTCCGCTGCGGTGATCTCCAGGCCGGCCCCGCTGACCTGCGCAGACACCGCCGAGAGGTCACGGACGACGACATCGGCCAGCAGCTCGGTCGCCGCGTGCGTTGTGGTCAAGGCCACGGTTCGCATGCCTGCGGCCCGCCCCGCGGTCAGTCCCGCCGGGGCGTCCTCGAAGACCACACAACCCTCCGGCCGCACCCCGAGCCGGCGCGCGCCGAGCAGGAAGGGCTCCGGGTCCGGCTTGCCCCGGGTGATGTCGTCCGCGGCGATGAGGTTCTTGGGCCGGATGCCGACCTCTTCGAGCCGCGCCTCGGCCAGCCGCCGCGTCGCGGAAGTGACGACCGCCCAGCGGTCGGCGGGCAGGCTGTCCAGGAGTTCGGCGGTGCCGGGCAGGAGCACGACTCCCCCGGCGACGTCCTCGACCTCCAGCTGCTCGATACGGGCCACGGCCTCGGGGACCACCGCGGCGGGCAGCAGGTCGGCGGCTATCTCCACGGCGGGACGGCCGTGCAGCTCGACGCGGGCGAAGTCCTCCGCGGTGATGCCGTACTCCCGCGCCCAACGGGTCCAGCAGCGGTACACCGACTCCATCGAGGAGACGAGGGTTCCGTCGTTGTCGAACAGCAGGGCTTCGGCGGGGATCTTCATGCTCCCGACCCTACGGGGCGCACCGGGGCCGCTCGCATCGGGCCTTTTGGCCCGTAATACGCTCGGGCCATGCTTGACGCCCTGACGGTCGCGGTCGCCGTGACCGCGCTCGCTCTCGCCGCCTGGTGCGGCTTCGCCGCCTATCGCGATCAGCCGACCAAGGACTGGCACTTCATCGGCATGGCCGTGGTGACCGTCCTCGCGCTGGCGCAGCTGGTGGTGGGCATCGTGCAACTGGCGCGCGGGCAGGAGGCGCACGAGGGCAACACGATCTTCGTCGCGTATCTCATCGGCTCGTTCCTCTCGGTCCCGGCCGCCGGGTTCCTGTCACTGACGGAGCGGACCCGCTGGGGGTCGGCGACCGTCGCGGCCGGGGCCGTGGTCCTCGCGGTACTCGAAGTACGGCTCTACGACATCTGGGGAGGCTGACGATGGCCGAGCCCGTCACCGGCGAGAAGAGCGGCCGGCAGGAGCGGACCACGCTGGTCCAGGGCCCCGGACTGCTGCTGGTGTGGCTGTACGGAGTGATGTCGGTCGGCGCGGTGTCGCGCTCGGTCTACCAGATCCTCACCGACTTCGGCAGCGCCCCGCTGGCGCACGTGCTCTCCGCCGTCGCCGCCGTGGTGTACGCGTTCATCACCTACACCCTGGTCCGCGGCGGGGAGAAGGCCCGCAGGGCGGCGCTGGTGTGCTGCGCCGCCGAGCTCGCGGGTGTCCTGATCGTCGGTACCTGGACGGTGCTGGATCCGTCCGCCTTCCCCGACTCGACGGTCTGGTCGGAGTACGGCATGGGCTATCTCTTCATCCCGGTGCTGCTGCCGGTCACCGGCATGCTGTGGCTGCGCCGCTCACGCAGGCAGCCCGCGTAGGGAGTGTCCGCCGCGGACACGGCCTACGCGGGCTGCCCGGGCACTATGCGCTGGCGACGAACTCCCGTGCGGCCGCTTCCTTCTGGAGCGTGACCAGCGTGAGTCTCGGGCCAACCTGCTCGCTGGATACCTGTACATATCCGCGGCTGCGGTAGAGCCGGAGGTTGCTCTCGCTGCGGTGGCCGGTGAACAGCTGGAAGCGCTTGGCCGCGGGCTCCGCGGCGAAGCCCTTCTCGATCGCGTCGAGCAGCCGGCCGCCGAGACCGTGGCGCTGCATCCGCGGGTGCACGATGAGTTTGGCGATCCGGGCCGTCCCCTCCTCGTCGACCCGGCCGCGCACGGAGGCGATCACCTCGTCACCGAGCCTGGCCACCAGGGCGTGGCCCTGGTCGATCTCGGCCCGCAGATCGTCGAGTGACTGGGTGAGGGGCTCGATGCCGTAGTCCCCGTAGAGCTCGGCCTCGGCCTGGTAGCACAGATACTGCAGCTTGAGGATCTGCTCCGCGTCCTGTGCTCTCGCCGCTGAGATGGTCACGCTCATGCCCATGTGCGCACGCCTCCCGCTCACCTGTCCGCCGGTTGTCTACCGCTCCTTTCCCCCATGTTCAGGAGCCGCAACCTCTGTCGTGAGCATTCTGCGCAGGCATCCCAGGCAACGGGAACGCATCGGCCCCAGACTTCCTTGTGAGATACCCAACTCCCCTGCGATTTCCCGGTAGGTGGGGTCCTCGGGCGACAACATCGCAGTCAGCAGGCGCGGGCAGTTGCCGGGAGTGCGGGCCACGGCCGCCCGTAGGGTCCGGCGGCGTTCGGCGCGCAGCGCCGCCCGTTCCGGTCCGCCGGCCGGATCGGCCGGATCGGCCGGATCGGCCGAGAACTCTGCGCCGTACGGACGCTCCCGTGCGGCCGTGCGCCGGGCGCGCCGCGCCTCGGCCCGTACCGCGGACCTGACCCAGCGGGCCGCGTCCGGCGGTGGTCCGCCACCGTCGAGTTGTTCGAACAGCCGCACCCACACGGCCTGTTCCAGATCACCCGCGTCCATCGCCGCACCGAGGGCCTCGGCCGTCGCCTCCGCGCTCACCAACGGACGCAGGGCGCTGACGACATCAGCCGCGGAGTCATCGAGAAGCGTCATGCCCGGCGGGACGTGTCCCACGGGGGCGACGGTTGCCCCGCGGGCGCGCAGTCACCCGTACGGGCGGACAGGGCCTGCCCCCGCCGTACGCAGGGGCAGGCCGGTTCCCCGGGTCAGCCGCGGAAGTCCGCGGCGGCCAGCAGTCCGGTGTCGGCGTTGTCGGTGAAGATGCCGTCGATGCCGGTCTCGAAGTAGACCTTGAACGCGCCGAACGCGTCGCCGTAGGCGTTCGGGTCGCTGCCGCGCCGGAAGTCCGCGGGCAGGAAGCTGTTCTCGTTCCGCATGGTGTACGGGTGGAGGATCAGGCCCTTGGCGTGCGCGTCCCGCACCAGCGTCGTCGTCTTGGTCAGCTTGCCGTTGGCGTCCCTCGGGATGATGAGGTCGACCCACGGGCCGATGCCCTGGGCGAACGACGCGATCCACTTCAGGCCCTCGGGCTTGACGAGGTCGGCGACCGTGCGCGGGTCCCCCGCCGTCACAAAGTCCCAGGGGCGGGTGTTCGCGGCGTCGAAGAGCACCACGCGCGGCGAGTCGACGAGCTTCGCCATCCGCTGCATGCTGCTCGGCTCGAACGACTGGAGGAACACGGGCGAGTTGCGGCGGTCGCGCCCGTAGCGGCGCAGCAGCTTGGCGAGCCGCTCCTCCAGCCCGAGGCCGATGCCCCGGAAGTACGTGGGGTGCTTGGTCTCGATGTGCAGCCACACCGGCCGGCCCCGACGACGGCCCTCGGTCTCGGCCCAGCGCAGCACCTCCTCGAAGGAGGGCACGGCCCACCGGCCGTCGTAGAGCGTGTTCTCCTGCCGGACGGCCGGGATCCGCTCCTTCGCACGCAGCGTCTTGAGCTCGGCGAGCGTGAAGTCCTCGGTGAACCAGCCCGTGAGGCTCACCCCGTCGACGCTCTTCGTCGTTTTCCGCGCGGCGAATTCGGGATGGTTCGCCACATCCGTGGTACCCGTGATGTCGTTCTCGTGACGGCATACGAGATGGCCGTCCTTGGTGGGCACCAGGTCCTGCTCGATGACGTGCGCGCCCATGTCGAGCGCCAGCTGGTACGAGCCGAGCGTGTGCTCGGGCCGGTAACCACTGGCGCCGCGGTGGGCGATGACCGTCGGATACGGCAGGTCCTTGTATCCGCCGTGACCGCCGTGCCGTTCGGCAGCCCCGGACGGCGTGGCGGTGGCGCCGACACCGAGGGCTGCCGTGCCGAGTACCGCCGCTCCGAGAACAGTCCGGCGAGCCGGGCTTCCGTCCGAACCCTGCGTCATCGAGGTACCTCCATGTGATGTCCCGCACCTGTCGAGAGTCGCCCGATCGTAGGCAGCTACGCCTTACATACGGCAGACCCTGGACGAACACGCCGGAAACACACGTCAACACTGCGTATCCGCTCCGTGAACCCGATGTGCGGTGGGGACAAGCCGCGAGTATCGTCCTCACCTGCACAGACTTGGCCGTCCACTACCGTCCGTCCCTGAGACCGGAGGACCCGTTGTCCCGCTTGTCGCTCATCAAGGCCGTCCTAGGACCCTTCCTGCGCCTGATGTTCCGTCCACGGGTGGAGGGCACGGAGAACATTCCGGGCACCGGTCCTGTCATTCTCGCCGGCAACCACCTGACGTTCATCGACTCGATGATCCTGCCGTTGGTGTGCGCCCGTCCGGTGTACTTCATCGGCAAGGACGAGTACGTGACGGGCAAGGGACTCAAGGGCCGGGCCATGGCCTGGTTCTTCACGGGCTGCGGGATGATCCCCGTCGACCGCGACGGCGCCAACGGCGGAGTGGCGGCACTGATGACCGGACGGCGCGTGCTGGAGGAGGGCAGGATCTTCGGCATCTACCCCGAGGGCACCCGCTCCCCCGACGGCCGGCTGTACCGCGGCCGCACCGGCATCGCCCGCCTCACGCTGATGACCGGCGCGCCGGTGGTCCCGTTCGCGGTGATCGGCACGGACAAGCTCCAGCCGGGCGGCGCGGGCCTGCCGCGTCCGGGCCGGGTGACGATCCGCTTCGGTGAGGCGATGGAATTCTCGCGGTACGAGGGCATGGACCGCGACCGTTATGTGCTGCGGGCGGTGACGGACTCGGTGATGACCGAGGTCATGGAGCTGTCGGGCCAGGAGTACGTGGACATGTACGCCACGAAGGCGAAGGCCGCCTGAGAGCGCCGAGGGCTTCCGGGGGCGCTGCGAACCGCACCGCGGCAGGGCGCCGTTGACCGGGTGAGCCGGCAGCCGCACGACGTACGACGACGGGCCGGGACCTGCTGAGGTCCCGGCCCGTCGTCGTACGTCGTGCCGCGCGCACTCGCCCTGCGTCAGTGCTCGATGCCGCTTTCGAGGCGCTGGCCGCGCAGCAGGAACCATGCCGCGATCGCCGTCGCGAACAACACGGCCGAGCCCACCGCGCCCGCCACGTGGAACCCCTCCGTGAACGCGTTCTGCACCGAGGTGAGCAGCGCCTCGCCCTGATGCGCGGGCAGCCCCTCGGCCACCTCCACGGCGCCGCCGAGCGAGTCCCGGGCCGCTTCCGCCGCACCGGCCGGCACGTCCTGCGGGACGGTGAAGTCCCGGTAGACGCCGGTCACGACGGTGCCCAGCAGGGCGATGCCGAGCGCCGCACCCAGTTCGTACGCCGTCTCGGAGACGGCCGACGCGGCGCCCGCCTGCTCCTTGGGCACCGTGGACAGGATGACGTCCGCGGTCACGGTGAACGCGAGTCCCGCACCCAGTCCGCCGATGAACAGGGCCACGCCGAGCATCAGCGCGGAGGTGTCGGCCGTCAGCAGTGTGCAGGCCGCGAGGGCGAGACCGACGGCCGCCAGCCCCGTCGAGACGGCGCTGCGCACGGAAGCGCGGCGCGCCGCGTAGCCGGCGAGCAGGCCGGCACCCACCGCTCCGATCGCCGCCGGCAGTTCGATGAGCCCGGCCTCCAGGGGCGAGCGCCCCTGGACGAGCTGGAGGAACTGCGAGAGGAAGAACACCAGTCCGGACAGGCCGAGAATGGTCAGCAGGTCCGCCAGTACCGCGCCGGAGAAGCCCTTGTGGTGGAACAGGCGTACGTCCAGGAGCGGTGAGGGCAGCGTCAATTGCCGTCGTACGAACCAGACGAGTGCGGCGATACCGATGACCGCGGCCCCGCACGTGTCCGGGCGCAGGCCGTGGACGGTCGCCTCCTTGACGGCGTACACGACGGCGACGATGCCGATCAGCGAGAGGGCGACGCTGATGAGGTCCCAGGGGCCGGGGTCGGGGTTGCGCGACTCGGGGAGCAGCTTGATGCCGACGACCACCAGCACCGCCATGACGGGCAGATTGATGAGGAAGACCGAGCCCCACCAGAAGTGCTCCAGCAGGAACCCGCCGACGACGGGCCCGACCGCGGCGCCCGCCGACGCGGCGGCGCCCCAGATGCCGACCGCGACGCTGCGCTCCTTGGGGTCGTGGAAGATGTTGCGGATCAGGGCCAGCGTGGAGGGCATCAGCGTGGCACCGGCGATGCCGAGGAGCGCGCGGGCCAGGATCATCATCTCGGGGCTGGACGCATAGGCGTTGAGCACCGACACCGCGCCGAACGCGACCGCGCCGGTCAGCAGCAGCTTCTTGCGGCCGATGCGGTCGCCGAGGCTGCCCATGGAGACGAGCAGGCCGGCGATGACGAACGAGTAGACGTCGCCGATCCACAGCAGCTGGGTGCCGGACGGCTTCAGGTCCTCGCTGAGGTAGGGGGTCGCGAGGCCGAGCACGGTGGCGTCGACCGCGACGAGCAGCACCGCCAGAACCAGGACTGACAGGGCGAGCCACCGGCCGGGTGCGCGCACGGTCTCGTGTGCCGTCGCCCGCTGGTCGGTTGTGCTCATTTCTCCACGCTCCGTCGTGCGCCGCCGAGCAGCAGCTCGGCGATCATGAATTGGTAGTCCTTGCCGGCGACGCGGCCGTCCTGCACCGCCCAGGCGCACGAGCCGATCAGCCCGTACAGCGCCTCGGTGAGCCAGGCAGGGGTGAGGTCGATGCGGAAGTCGCCCTCGTCCTGGCCGCGGCGGAACAGCGCCGAGACCCGGGCGTCGAGCCTGGCCCAGCCCTCGTTGACCTCTTCGCCCTCGAACAGCTGGTTCTCGGTGACGAGGAAGGCGAGCAGTCCCGCACTCGGCTCGGTCGCGGCGATGAGCCGGCGCAGCGCCTCGGGAGCCGGTCCCTCCGCGAGGCGGGCGGCGTCGAGGGCCGTCTCGAACTCCCGGATCCCGAGGTCCTCGAGCGCCCGCACCAGCGCCTCCCGCCCGGCGAAGTGCCGGTGCAGGGTGGCGCGTCCGATGCCGGCGGCCCTGGCGACCTCGTCCATCGTCGACGTCGCCTTACGGGAGAGGAGGCCGGCGGCGGTCCGCAGTACCTGCTCACGATCCACAGTCATGAGACAAGCATAAACCATATGAGACATCATTGTCTCATTCCTGCGTCGGGTGCCCCTTTCCGCAGGTGCCGAGACTGCACCACCGGCGGCGGCCGCTCTCGTCGAGGAAGAGCCAGCCGCATTCTTCGCCGGGGCAGGCGCGGATCAGGAACCGGCGGGGGTCGGCGAGCAGATCGGCGGCGCTGCGGGCGACGGCCCAGAGCGGGAGCCGCAGCCCGGCGCCGGGAGAGAGCCGCCAGCGGCCCAGACCGTCCTCGCCGCGGACGAACACCGAGGCCCGGGCGGCCTCCTCGGCCACGGCGGCCACCGCGGTGAAGGCGCGCCCGTCGTCCGGCGCGCTCAGGCAGGCGTAGAGCCGGCCGCGGAAGTCCCGTGCCTCCTTCAGCGCGGCGGCCGCCTCGGCCGGCTGGCGGCGCGCCTGTTCCAGCAACCGGGAGACGAGCCGGTCCTCGGCCAGGTCCAGATGTCCGGCCCAGACCGCGAGGGTCGAGTAGCCGCGCAGCCACTCCGAGCCGGGAAGCTCCGGGCCGCCCCAGCCGGCGTAGGTGTTGCAGAACTCCAGTGCCGGATGGCCGCTCGTGTTCCACGGCAGCCATTCCTCACCGACGCGTACCGCGTAGACGGGCGCGGGCGAGCGGTCCAGACGGGGATCGGCCCGGAGCATACGGTCGTGCAGGGTGCGCAGCCCGCTGCCGGGTTCGACGCCGAGTTCGGCGACCAGGAACCGGCGGGTGCCGCGGTAGAGCGCCAGGGCATCGGCCTGGCGGCCGCCGCGGTACAGGGCGGTCATCCGGGCCGCGACGAGCCGTTCGCGATCCGGGTGCTGCTTGGCCGGCAGCGCCAGGTCGGCCACGACGCTCTCGTGCAGGCCCATGTCGAGCTGGGCCTCGGCCCGCTGCTCCAGTGCGGACAGCCGCAGGTCGTCGAGCGCGCCGCCGATACGCTCGCGCAGCCGGGGGCCGGCCACGTCGGCGAGCAGCGGGCCGCGCCATAGCGCGAGCGCCCGGTCGTGCAGACGCACCCGCGGGGCGAAGTCCCCCGTGGCGGCGGCCTCGCGGACGAGATGGACGAACTCGCGCGCGTCGATGACGTGGGTGTCCGGCTCGACGGCGTAGCCGTCATGACGGGTGTCGAGGCGCAGCCCGTACGGCGCGAGCGCGGCCCGCAGCCGTCCGATGTAGGTGTGCACGGTGCCGCGTGCGGACGCGGGCGCGCCACCGTCCCACAGGAGGTCGATGAGCCGGTCGGTGGTCACCACGGCGCCCGCCTCCAGCAGCAGGATCGCCAGCAGACAGCGTTCCTGGCGACGGCCGGCCACCAGGATCCGCTGTCCTTCGTGGCGGGCCTCGAACGGCCCGAGCAGGTGGAACTCCATGAACCGCTGAGCGTAGCCGGGCACTTGGGCTCAGCCCAGGCGTCTTTCGACGGTGGTGAGAGTGTGGTCAGCGGCCGGGGAGAAGGTGGCCGGGTCCCGATCCCGCTTCCTCACGGATCTCCCCGAACTCACGGAGTGACCATGCGAACCGCTGTTGCCGTGCGACGAACCGCCCTTGCGCTGACGGCACTTGCCACCACGCTGCTGTGCCCGGCGGTCGCGTCGGCGGCGGACACCGCCCCCGGCTGGGAGCCTGCGCCGTCCCCGCCGTTCGATCTCGCCGCGGGCGTGCGCTGCGACTTCCCGGTTCATGGCGAACCGCTGGTCGACGAGGTCGTCCGGCGCGTTGTCGAGCGGCACCCGGACGGCTCGGCGAAGCGGGTGGCGTACAAGGGTGATCTGGTCGTCCGGGTCACGAACACCGGAACCGGTGACTTCTACGACGCCGACGTGAGCGGCACGGCCCTCGTCGACCACCGCACGGACGGCTCCCAGTTCTGGTCCGTCCTGGGCCCGGTCCTGGTCGGCGTCGGCGCAGGGGGCGGCAATCTGCCCCGCAGCATGTATGTCGTCGACGGGCTCTACACCATGGACATCAGCGCGACCGGCCACAAGACGGTCACCATGGTCCACGGCACGCGGACCGACATCTGCGAGCAGATCGACTGACCGCGGGCCGGCCCGTGCGCGTCGGGCGGCCGGCTGTCCGGCCGGCCGCCCGGCGCGAGCGGGTCAGTGCTTCGCCCGCGCCCACGCGTGCTGGATCACCAGGTCCGCCTTCACCTCGGACAGCTGCGTGGCCACCGCCGACGGCGCCGTCCCGCCGCGCCCGTTCCTCGACGCCAGCGCCCCCGGAACGTTCAGCACGCCGCGTACCTCCGGGGTCAGATGCTCCGAGATCTTCGCGAACTGGTCGTCGGTCAGCTGGTCCAGTTCGATCCCCTGCTGCTCGCACTCCTTCACGCACTCGCCCGCGACCTCGTGCGCCACCCGGAACGGCACGCCCTGACGGACCAGCCACTCCGCGATGTCCGTCGCCAGGGAGAAGCCCGCCGGGGCCAGTTCCTCCATCCGCTCGCGGTTCACCGTGAGCGTGGCCATCATGCCGGTGAAGGCGGGGAGCAGGACCTCCAGCTGGTCGCAGGAGTCGAAGACCGGCTCCTTGTCCTCCTGGAGGTCGCGGTTGTACGCCAGCGGCAGCGCCTTGAGCGTCGCCAGCAGGCCCGTGAGGTTGCCGATGAGCCGCCCCGACTTGCCGCGCGCCAGCTCCGCGATGTCCGGGTTCTTCTTCTGCGGCATGATCGACGAGCCGGTGGAGAAGGCGTCGTGGAGCGTGACGAAGGAGAACTCCTTCGTGTTCCAGATGATGATCTCCTCCGCGATGCGCGAGAGGTTCACGCCGATCATCGCGGTGATGAAGGCGAACTCCGCCACGAAGTCACGCGACGCCGTGCCGTCGATCGAGTTGCCCGCCGACCCGTTCTCGAAGCCGAGGTCCTTCGCCACCGCCTCCGGGTCGAGCCCGAGCGAGGACCCGGCGAGCGCGCCCGAGCCGTACGGGGAGACGGCCGTCCGCTTGTCCCACTGCCGCAGCCTCTCCGCGTCCCGGGAGAGCGACTGCACATGAGCGAGGACGTGGTGGGCGAACAGCACGGGCTGGGCGTGCTGAAGATGCGTACGGCCGGGCATCGCGACATCGGCGTGCGCCTCGGCGAGGCCCACCAGCGCGTCCTGGAGTTCGGCGACGAGGCCGCCGATGATCCGGGCGTGGTCGCGCAGATACATCCGGAACAGCGTCGCGACCTGGTCGTTGCGGGAACGGCCGGCGCGCAGCTTGCCACCGAGGTCGGGACCGAGCCGCTCCAGCAGCCCCCGCTCCAGCGCGGTGTGGACGTCCTCGTCGGCGATGGTGCCGACGAACGAACCGTCCGCGACGTCCGTCTCCAGCCGGTCGAGCCCCGCGAGCATGCGCGTCAGCTCGTCCTCGGTGAGCAGCCCCGCCTTGTGGAGCACCCGGGCGTGCGCGCGGGAACCGGCGATGTCGTAGGGCGCGAGACGCCAGTCGAAGTGCACCGACGCGGACAGCTTCGCCAGCGCCTCTGCCGGGCCGTCGGCGAACCGGCCGCCCCAGAGCCGGACGTCACCGTTGTTGCTGCTCACAGCTGAAGCTCCTCAGGAGGATGGATGAACCACTGCCTCCCCGCCGCGGAGGAACGGGGAGGCAGATGTCGCGTGCACGGGGAACCAGGGAATCAGGCGAGGTCGCGCTTGGCGGCGATCTTCGCGGAGAGTCCGAAGAGCTCGATGAAGCCCTGCGCCTTCGACTGGTCGAACGTGTCGCCCGAGTCGTAGGTGGCGAGGTTGAAGTCGTACAGCGACTCCGTGGACTTCCGGCCGGTGACGACGGCGCGGCCGCCGTGCAGCGTCATCCGGATGTCGCCCGTCACGTGCTGGTTGGCCTCGTCGATGAAGCCGTCCAGGGCGCGCTTGAGGGGGGAGAACCACAGGCCGTCGTAGACGAGCTCGCCCCAGCGCTGCTCGACCTGCCGCTTGTACCGGGCCAGCTCGCGCTCGACCGTGACGTTCTCGAGCTCCTGGTGCGCGGTGATCAGCGCGATCGCGCCCGGGGCCTCGTACACCTCACGGGACTTGATGCCCACGAGCCGGTCCTCGACCATGTCGATCCGGCCGATGCCCTGGCCGCCGGCCCGCTCGTTGAGCTGCTGGATGGCCTGGAGGACGGAGACGGGCTTGCCGTCGATGGCGACCGGGACGCCCTCCTTGAAGGAGATGACGACCTCGTCGGCCTCACGCTGCTCGGCGGGGTTGGAGGTGTACTCGTAGATGTCCTCGATCGGACCGTTCCAGATGTCCTCCAGGAAGCCGGTCTCGACGGCCCGCCCGAAGACGTTCTGGTCGATGGAGTACGGCGACTTCTTGGTGGTCGCGATCGGGAGCTGCTTGTCCTCGCAGAAGGCGATCGCCTTGTCCCGGGTCATCGCGTAGTCACGGACCGGGGCGATGCACTTCAGCTCGGGGGCGAGGGCGACGATGCCGGCCTCGAACCGCACCTGGTCGTTGCCCTTGCCGGTGCAGCCGTGGGCGACCGTGGTGGCGCCGTGCTTCTTGGCGGCGGCGACGAGGTGCTTGACGATCGTCGGCCGGGAGAGGGCGGAGACCAGCGGGTAGCGGTCCATGTAAAGGGCGTTGGCCTTGATCGCCGGGAGGCAGTACTCCTCGGCGAACTCGTCCTTCGCGTCGGCGACCTCGGCTTCCACAGCACCGCAGGCGAGCGCGCGCTTGCGGATGACGTCCAGGTCCTCGCCGCCCTGGCCGACGTCCACGGCAACGGCGATGACCTCGGCGCCCGTCTCCTCGGCGATCCAGCCGATGGCGACGGAGGTGTCCAGACCGCCTGAGTAGGCGAGTACGACGCGCTCGGTCACGGGTTTCTCCTTACGATGCATTCGGTGATGGGTATAACTATGCAAGGCACCGTATGTTTTGTCAAAGAGGTTCCACCCCTCGCCCCTGACCTGCGGTAATCAAGATGCCCCCAGCGCCTGCGGCCCCTTACTCTCCACGCAACGGACCTGGGGAGGGGCCATGGAAGCGGTGGACGTGAGCGCCGGGCAGAGGGCGGCGCGCCTGGCCGGCGGGGCGCGCCCGGCCGGCGCAGGAAACGGTGAGGACCCGGCCGCCTGGCTCGCGTTCGACCTCGGTGTGCGATCGTCCGGCCGGAACGGCTACGGCACCGACGACGCCGTACGCGCCAGGCCCGAGACCGCGCTCTGTCACAGGGACGGCCGGCGCCGCCGAGCCGCGCTCGTCGAGGCCGCCGGCGATACCGCCCTGCTGCCCCTGGTCGCGATCCGGTGCGCGGACTGGGCCGAGCCCGTCAGGGAGACCGCGCGCGATCTGCTGTCGGCCGCGCTGGCATCCGATCCCGGGACCGTACTGCGCACCCTGACCCCGCTCGTACTGCGGCTCGGCGGGCGTGAGCAGGGCCGGTGGGCACGGGACCGGTTCGAGGAGGCACTGCGGGGGCAGCCGTACGCGGTCACCGCCCGGCTGCTGGAAAGCGGCGACCGGGCCACGCGACGGCTGACCGCCGGCATTCTGCTGGATGCGCAGGCCCTGGGCGCGGTGGAACTGGCCGGTCGGGCCGCCGTCGAGCGGGACACGGCGCTCGCCGGGCGCTGGGCCGATGCCGCCGTCGCCACCATGGACGCGGCGGACCACGACGAGGTCGTCGCCGTGCTGCTCGGCGGCCGGCTGCCCTTCGTACGGTCGGCCGGTGTCACGTCGCTGCACCGCACGGGCCGCGGCGCCGACGCGGCATCCTGGCTGACCGACCGGTCGGGGCTCGTACGGGCCTGCGCGCGCTGGGCCCTGCGGCAGAGCGGGACCGATCCGCACGCGCTCTACCGCGGTCTGTGCGCCGACCCGGCGACCGTGACCCCCGGCGCCGCGATCGGGCTGGCCGAGTGCGGGGACAAGACCGACGCCGACCGGCTGACGACCCTGGCCCGGCACCCGGACGGTGCCGTAAGGGCCAGGGCACTGGCGGGACTTCGCCTGCTCGACGCGACCCGGACGCAGTTCATGCGGGCGCTGCTCGACGACCCCCACCCGGGTGTCGTCCGGGAGGCGTCACTGGCCCTCCTGCCGTCCGCCGGCACCCTCCCCGAGGCCTGGCTGCGCGAACGGCTGGCTCCCGGGCGGGCGCGGGCTTCCCGGATCGCGGCCTTCCGGCTGCTCAGTGCGCAGGGCGGTACGGCAGCGCTGCGGGCCGCCGTGGACCTGCTGGCCGACGAGGACGCCACACTGCGCCGCAGGGGCGGGGACCAGGCGCTGAGATGCCTGTTCCCGTATCCGGACCCGCGGCTGCCGCGTCACGACCCCGAGGTCGGGGAGCTGGTGGACCGCAGTGCGGCTCTGATGAGCAACTACGTACGGGACAGGGTGCGTTCACACCTCGGACTCGGCCGCTCGGAGCCGTCCGCAGGCGGATAATCTTCCGTATGGGACAGCGCTACGCACGTATCGACGGCCGTATCCGCACCTTCATCGAGCAGCAGCCGGTGTTCTTCACCGCCACGGCGCCCCTGGCCGCCGACGGGCACGTCAACCTCTCCCCCAAGGGCCGCAGCGGCAGCCTCGTGGTCATCGACGAGCAGACCCTCGCCTATCTGGACTTCGGCGGCAGCGGCGCTGAGACCGTCGCCCATCTGCGGGAGGAGGGCAATGGCCGGATCACGCTGATGTGGTGCGCGTTCTCCGGCCCGCCGAAGGTGCTGCGGGTGCACGGCACCGGGGAGGCCGTGTTCCGCGACGACCCCCGCTGGTCCGCGTACATCGGCCACTTCGCGGAGGTCGACGGGCCGTCCGCCCGCGCGATCGTGGTCGTCCACGCCCGCCGTATCAGCGACGCCTGCGGCTTCGCGGTGCCCTTCATGGACTACCGGGAGGAGCGCACCCAGCACGCGGAGCACTTCGGCCGGAAGACGGACGAGGAATTCGCCGCGTACTGCGCGAAGAAGGACCACGTGGGGGTGAGCCTGGACGGGCTGCCGGCGCTGCCGCTGCCTCTCGCGGCCCGTACGGACACCGTCTGACGCGGGACACCGTCCGGGACAGGGGCCCGGACGCACGGCCCCCACACGTTACCGACGCCCGCGCCCGCGTCACGGCAGAACCCGGAACCTCACCGGTTGAACTCCCGCCGCTCCGCATCCGTATCCAGGTACGCGAACGAGGCGCAGCCGAGGAGCAGTCGTGACGATGTTGCAGAACGGTCGGGCCGCCAGACGCCAGACCATGCGGGCGATCCGGCCCCAGCGTGACCCGGCGGTGGTGTTGTTGGCCATCGCTTGGGTGGGGGCGGCGGCCGTGCTGTCCCTGTGGTGGCAGAACACGGCCGTGGTGCACATGGACACCGCCGAGTGGCTGGTCGGGGCCGGCCGGCTCACCGGTCTGCTCGGCGGATACATGATCGCGCTGGTGGTCCTGCTGATGGCGCGCGTTCCCGCGCTGGAGCGGCGGGTGGGTTCCGACAGGGTGACGCGATGGCACGCGATGAGCGGCCGCTATGCGATCTGCCTGATCGTCACGCATGTCGTGATGACCGTATGGGGCTACTCCGTGCAGGCCGACACGGGTGTGGTCGAGCAGACCGTCACCGTCGTCGTCGACTTCCCCGAGATGATCAAGGCGACGATCGGCACCGGTCTCCTGCTGTTCATCGGCTTCGTCTCGGCCGGCATGGTGCGGCGGAAGATGGCGTACGAGACCTGGTACTACATGCATCTGCTGACGTATGTCGCGGTGTATCTGACCTTCTGGCACCAACTCGCCACCGGGGCCGAGTTCGTCGCCGACTCCACAGCCCGCACCGTCTGGTACGCCCTGTACGGGACCGTCGGCGCGCTGCTGCTCTGGTACCGCGTGCTGGCGCCTGTCCGGCTGAACCTCTGGCACCGCATGCGGGTCGAGTCGACGGTGGACGAGGCCCCCGGGGTGGTCTCCGTGCTGATCAGCGGCCGCCGGCTGCACCGGCTCGGCGCCGAGGCGGGGCAGTTCTTCCGCTGGCGCTTCCTCACCAAGGGCCTGCGCTGGAGCGCCAATCCGTACTCGCTCTCGGCCCCGCCCCGGCCCAATCTGATGCGGATCACCGTCAAGGCCGTCGGCAAGCACAGCACGGCGCTGTCCCAGCTGGAGCCCGGGACGCGGGTCTGGGCGGAGGGTCCGTACGGCGCGATGACCGCCGGCCGGCGCAGCCGCAACAAGGTGCTGCTGATCGCGGGCGGCGCCGGAATCACCCCGCTCCGGGCGCTGTTCGAGACGCTGCCCGGCGGGCCGGGGGATCTGACGCTGCTCTACCGGGCCAGCAAGACCCAGGACCTGGCGCTGTGGAGCGAGCTCAAGGAGATCGCCCGCAACCGCGACGCACAGCTGATGTACGCCGTGAACGGTCCGGACGGTGCCCGGCCCGAGATCACCGCCGAGCGGCTGAAGGAAGTCCTGCCCGACATCGACAGTCACGACGTATACCTCTGCGGACCGCCCGGTCTCGCCGAGGAGTCCTACCAGGCACTGCGTGAAGCCGGAGTGCCGTCCCGCCGGATCCACCACGAGTCCTTCGAGATGTGAGGCCGTCCGTGAAGAGGAAACACCCGCTGCGCCGGGTCATGATCGGCATCGCCGCCACGGCGTCCGGCGTCGTGCTGCTGCTCGCTCTGAAGCAGCCGGGCACCACGGTCGCCGAGGCGTCCGCCGGTTCCCAGGTTCCGCCGGGCGGTTCGGCATCGGCCGCCGGTGGACAGACGGTGCTCGGGGACGCCGCCGGTACGCAGTACGGCGACGTCCAGGTCCAGCTGACCCTCAGCGGCGGCAGAATCACCGGCGCACAGGCGGTGAAGGCGCCCGACGCCGACGCCAACAGCCGCCAGATCGCCGCCAGCGCCATCCCCAAGCTCAACCAGGCGGTGATGGCGGCCCAGAGCGCCGACATCGACGCGGTATCCGGCGCCAGCTACACCAGCAAGGGCTACATCACGTCACTCCAGAGCGCGCTGGACAAGGCCGGGGCGGCCGCCCCGGGCGCGGGGGCCTCGGGCGGTACGGGAAGCGGCGAGGCGGCGGCACCGCCGCCCGCGGCGGACCCGGGAGCCGGCGCTGACACGGGAGCCGGCGCGGATCCCGGCGCGGGAGCGGATTCCGGCTCCGGCGCAGGTGGGGATTCCGGCTCCGGCGCAGGTGCGGGAGCCGGCGACGCGGCGCCGAAGACCGTGCTCGGCGACGTGGCCGACACACAGTACGGCCCGGTGCAGGTCAAGATCACGGTCAGCGGCGGCAGGATCACCGCGGCGGACGCGGTGAAGGCACCGGACAGCGACGCCAACAGCCGCCAGATCGCCGCCAATGCCGTACCCAAGCTCAATCAGGCCGCGGTCACGGCGCAGAGCGCCGGCATCGACGCCGTATCCGGCGCCAGCTACACCAGCAAGGGCTACATCACGTCCCTTCAGAGCGCCATCGACAAGGCGGGCCTGTGATGTCCGGCGGGACGCGGCTGCGCCACGTCGAGCACTCGATGGGCACGGTCTTCTCGTTCGACATCCGGATGGCCGCCGCCGACTCCCCGCGGGTGCGTGCCGGGCTCGCGGCCGCCGTCGCCGGTCTGCACCGCGTCGACGAGATCTTCTCGACGTACCGCGAGGACAGCCAGATCAGCCGGCTGGCCCGGCACGAGATCACGCTCGACGACTGCGTCACCGAGGTCGCCGAGGTCTTCCGGCTGTGCGAGGAGGCCGAGCGCGAGAGCGACGGCTGGTTCACCGCCCGCTACGCCGGCGGCGTCGATCCGACCGGCGTGGTCAAGGGCTGGGCCGTGGAGTGCGCCGTCCGCATGCTCGCCTCCTCCGGCGCGGACGCGGTCTGCCTCAACGGCGGCGGTGACATCCAACTGCACGGCGGCCCCTGGCGAGTGGGGGTGTCGGACCCGCTGCACCCCGGTGAGCTCGTCACCGTGATCGAGGCCGACGACGGTCTGGCCGTCGCCACCTCGGGCCCGGCCGAGCGCGGCTGCCACATCCTCGACCCGCACACCCGCCGGCCCCCGGCCGACGGCATCGCCTCGATGACGGTCGTCTGCCCGGGGCTGACGGAGGCGGACGCCCGGGCGACCGCCGCGTACGCGATGGGCGACCGGGCCCGCGGCTGGCTGGAGGACCTCGCCGGCACCGAGGCCTTCGCGGTCCTCGCCGACGGCAGCACCTGGCAGACCAGCGGATTCGCCCGCCACTGCGCGCAGTTGCCCGCCTGACGGCCCGATCGGGCCCCCGTCAGCGGCCGTTCTGGGCCAGGCGCAGCAGATGGTCGGCGAGCGCCTGGCCGCCGAGCGGGTCGCGGCTGATCAGCAGCAGGGTGTCGTCACCCGCGATCGTGCCGAGGATGTCGCGCAGTTCGGCCTGGTCGATGGCCGAGGCGAGGAACTGGGCCGCCCCGGGGGGTGTGCGCAGGACGACGAGATTGGCCGACGCCTCCGCGGAGATGAGCAGTTCACCGGAGAGGCGGCGCATCCGCTCCTCCTTCGCCGACTCCCCCAGCGGCACGTGCGGGGTGCGGAAGCCGCCCTCGCTGGGTACCGCGTAGATCAACTCACCGCCGGTGTTGCGGATCTTCACGGCGCCGAGCTCGTCGAGGTCCCGGGAGAGCGTCGCCTGGGTGACGCTCAGCCCGTTGTCGGCGAGGAGCTTGGCCAGCTGGCTCTGCGAGCGCACCGGCTGCCGGTTGAGGATGTCCACGATCCGGCGGTGGCGGGCCGTACGGGTCTGCGGCACGGCCGGCCCGCCGTGCTCGGTGTCCTGCGCATCGCTCATCGTCGTCTCATTCTCCGGATCGTCCTTCCCCGCCTGCCGCGTCGAGAACACCGGGCAGTGCCCGGATGAACGCGTCCACATCGGCCTCGCCGATGGTCAGGGGCGGCATCAGCCGTACGACATCGGGGGCCGGGGCGTTCACCAGGAAACCGGCGCTCTGAGCCGCCTGCTGCACCTGGGGCGCGAGGGGCTCGTTGAGCACGATACCCAGCAACAGGCCCGCACCACGGACATGGGAGATCAGAGGATGGCCCGGCCGGTCCGCGGAGCCCTCGATTCCGTCGCGGATCCTCTCGCCGAGGCGCTTGACCTCGTCGAGGACTCCGTCGGCCGCCAGTGTGTTCAGGACGGCGAGACCCGCGGCGCAGGACACCGGGTTCCCGCCGAAGGTCGTACCGTGGTGACCGGGCTTGAGCAGGTCCGCGGCCTCACCGAAGACCACGGTCGCACCGAGCGGCAGACCTCCGCCGAGCCCCTTGGCGAGGGTGACGATGTCCGGCTCGACGCCCTGTTGGGCCTGGTGTTCGAACCAGTGGCCGGTGCGGCCGATGCCGGTCTGGACCTCGTCGAGGACGAGGAGCGTGCCGGTGGCCCGGGTGATCTCCCGGGCGGCCTCCAGATATCCCCTGGGCGGTACGACCACGCCGTTCTCGCCCTGGATCGGCTCGATGACGACGAGTGCGGTCTCCTGGGTGACGGCGGCCCGCAGCGCGTCCGCGTCGCCGTACGGGACGTGGGTGACATCGCCCGGGAGCGGCAGGAACGGCTCCCTCTTGCCCGGCTGGCCGGTGAGGGCGAGGGAGCCCATCGTCCGGCCGTGGAAGCCGCCGTCGGTGGCCACCATGTGCTGACGGCCCGTCAGGCGACCGATCTTGAAAGCGGCTTCGTTGGCCTCGGCGCCGGAGTTGCAGAAGAAGACGCGTCCGGGACGCCCGAAGAGCTGGATGAGGCGTTCGGCGAGCGCCAGCGGTGGCTCGGCGGTGTAGAGGTTGGAGACATGGCCGAGGGAGGAGATCTGCCGGGTCACGGCCTCAACGACGGCGGGGTGCGCGTGGCCGAGCGCGTTGACGGCGATGCCGCCGACGAAGTCGGTGTACGCCGTGCCGTCGGCGTCCCAGACCGTGGCGCCCTCTCCGCGGACCAGCGACAGCTGGGGCGTTCCGTAGTTGTCGGTCATCACGTCCCGCCACCGCTGGGCGAGTTCCTGGTTGGTCATGGTTCCCCCTGTCCGTCGGGCACGACCATCGTGCCGATGCCCGAGTCGGTGAAGATCTCCAGCAGGATCGAGTGCGGCACCCGGCCGTCGATGACGCGGGCGGTGTTGACACCGTTGCGAACGGCGAACAGGCAGCCCTCCATTTTGGGGACCATGCCGCTCGCGAGCTCCGGCAGCAGCTTCTCCAGCTGACCGGCGGTGAGTCTGCTGATCACCTCGTCGCTGTTGGGCCAGTCCTCGTAAAGACCCTCGACGTCGGTGAGGACCATCAGCGTTTCGGCACCCAGCGCCGCAGCGAGTGCCGCAGCCGCCGTATCAGCATTGACGTTGTAGACATGTCCGTCGTCCTGTGAGCGGGCGATCGAGGAGACGACCGGGATCCGGCCGTCGGCGAGGAGCGCCTCGATCGCGCCGGTGTCGATCGCGGTGATCTCGCCGACGCGTCCGATGTCGACCAGTTCGCCGTCGATCGTGGGCCGGTGCTTGGTGGCGGTGATGGTGTGGGCGTCCTCGCCGGTGAGGCCGACGGCGAGCGGACCGTGCTGGTTCAGCAGGCCGACGAGCTCGCGCTGGACCTGGCCGGACAGCACCATCCGTACGACGTCCATCGCCTCCGGCGTGGTGACCCGCAGACCCGCCTTGAACTCGCTGACCAGCCCGTGCCGGTCGAGCTGGGCGTTGATCTGGGGGCCGCCGCCGTGCACGACGACCGGTTTGAGGCCGGCCTGTCGCAGAAAGACGACGTCCTGGGCGAAGGCTGCCTTGAGGTCCTCGTCGACCATCGCGTTGCCGCCGAACTTCACGACGACGATCTTGCCGTTGTGCCGGGTCAGCCAGGGCAGGGCCTCGATGAGGATCTGCGCCTTCGGCAGCGCGGTGTGCTTGCGGGTGCTCATGACGAGTACGCGCTGTTCTCGTGGACGTAGTCGGCCGTCAGGTCGTTGGCCCAGATGACGGCGGACTCGGAGCCGGCGGAGAGGTCGGCGGTGATCCGCACCTCGCGGTAGCGCATGTCGACGAGGTCGCGGTCCTCGCCGACTCCGCCGTTCTTGCAGACCCACACGCCGTTGATGGCGACGTTCAGCCGGTCGGGCTCGAACGCGGCGCGGGTGGTGCCGATCGCCGAGAGCACCCGGCCCCAGTTGGGGTCCTCGCCGTGGATGGCGCACTTGAGCAGGTTGTTGCGCGCGATGGACCGGCCGACCTCGACGGCGTCGTCCTCGGTGGCGGCACCGGTGACCTCGATACGGATGTCCTTGGAGGCGCCCTCGGCGTCACCGATGAGCTGACGGGCCAGGTCGCCGCAGACCGTGCGGACTCCCTCGGCGAACGCGTCGTACTCCGGCGCCGTCCCGGACGCGCCGGATGCCAGCAGCAGCACGGTGTCGTTGGTGGACATGCAGCCGTCGGAGTCGATCCGGTCGAAGGTGAGCCGGGTCGCGTCCCGCAGTGCCGTGTCGAGCGTGGAGCTGTCGAGGTCGGCGTCGGTGGTGAGCACCACGAGCATCGTGGCGAGCCCCGGCGCGAGCATGCCCGCGCCCTTCGCCATCCCGCCGACGCTCCAGCCCTCGCCCTCGTACACGGCGGTCTTGTGCACGGTGTCGGTCGTCTTGATCGCGATGGCCGCCTTTTCGCCACCGTGCTCACCGAGCTGTGCCGCGGCCTTCTCGATGCCCGGGAGGAGCTTGTCCATCGGCAGCAGGACACCGATGAGACCGGTGGAGGCCACCGCGACCTCGCCGGCGCTGTGGCCGAGGACGTCGGCCGCCTTCTCCGCGGTGGCGTGGGTGTCCTGGAAACCCTGTGGGCCCGTACAGGCGTTGGCGCCGCCGGAGTTGAGAACGACCGCGGTGACCTCACCGCCCTTGAGGACCTGCTCGGACCACAGGACGGGCGCGGCTTTGACGCGGTTGGAGGTGAAGACGCCCGCGGCGGCGCGACGCGGCCCGTTGTTGACCACGAGGGCCAGGTCCGGGTTGCCGCTCTCCTTGATCCCGGCCGCGATGCCCGCCGCCGTGAATCCCTTCGCTGCCGTGACGCTCACTGCTTCTCCTCGTTCGCTTCTCCGCCCGTGCGGCACGCGGACGCGGCTGCCGGGTCGCTCTGCAGCCGGCCGGCTGCGTGTCTGCCGCTCACGGAGCGACTCCCGTCAGGGAAAGACCGGTGTCCTCGGGAAGCCCGAGGGCGATGTTCATGCTCTGCACCGCACCGCCGGCGGTGCCCTTGGTGAGGTTGTCGATGGCGCTGATCGCGATGAGACGGCCGGCGGCCTCGTCGTACGCGACCTGGATCTGGACGGCGTTGGAGCCGTACACCGAGGCGGTGGCGGGCCACTGCCCCTCGGGGAGGAGGTGGACGAACGGCTCGTCCGCCAGGGCCTTCTCGTAGGCGGCCCGTACGTCATGGGCCGTGGTGCCCGGCTTCGCCTTGGCGGAGCAGGTGGCGAGAATGCCGCGGGGCATCGGCGCCAGGGTCGGGGTGAAGGAGACGGTGACCGGCTCGCCCGCGGCGGCGCTGAGATTCTGGATCATCTCGGGCGTGTGCCGGTGTCCGCCGCCGACGCCGTACGGGCTCATCGAGCCCATCACCTCGGAGCCCAGCAGATGCGCCTTGGGCGACTTGCCGGCACCGGAGGTCCCGGACGCCGCGGTGATCACGGCCTCGGGCTCGGCGAGTCCCGCTGCGTACGCGGGGAACAGCGCGAGCGACACGGCGGTGGGGTAGCACCCGGGCACCGCGATCCGCCGGGCACCGGCCAGCAGGGTGCGTGCCCCCGGCAGCTCGGGAAGCCCGTAGGGCCAGGTCCCCGCGTGCGGTGAGCCGTAGAACTTCTCCCAGTCGGCGGCGTCCACGAGCCGGAAGTCGGCGCCCATGTCGACGACGAGAACCTCGTTCCCGAGCTGCTCGGCGACCTCGGCGGACTGCCCGTGCGGGAGGGCGAGGAAGACGACGTCGTGCCCGGCCAGCACATCGGCGGTGGTGGGCTCGAGGACCCGCCCGGCGAGGGGCAGCAGGTGAGGCTGGAGTCCGCCGAGCCTTTGACCTGCGTTGGAGTGCCCGGTGAGCGCCCCGATCTCGACGTCGGGGTGGCCGAGAAGGAGACGCAGCAGTTCCCCGCCCGCGTATCCACTCGCTCCGGCCACTGCTGCGCGTACTGCCATCGGGTCCTCCTCGTCGATGGCATGACTATACGTATCACCGCAGCTTTATGCAAAGGATTCTGGTGATCAGCCGCTGCCCCTCAGCCGTCGGCACCCCTGTCCGCGTTGAGCCACGCACCGATCGTCGGCAGCGCTTCGGGTCCGCTGTCCCGCTCGACCGACCCCGCGAGGTCGGCCACCGAGACGCTCGCCAGCGACGCTCGCCAAGCAGCGTCCGCCGCACCCATCGCGCGGGCGATGGGACACGCCTTCGCGCACTCCTCCGGCGGCGTCCCGAACGGCCCCCGCTGACGGATCTCCGTGCACACGAACGCCGGGTTCGCCCCGTCGACCGCCTGCACCACGTCCAGGAGCGTGATCTCGCCGGCAGCCCTGGTCAGCACGTATCCACCCGTCTTGCCCTGCACGGACTTCACCAGACCCGCCCGGGACAGGGCCTGCATCTGCTTCGCCAGATAGCTGGGCGAGACGTCGTGCAGCTCCGCCAGACGCGCCGCCGGGACCGGCTCGGCCGCCGCGGTCAGCACCACGCAGCAGTGCAGCGCCCACTCCACGCCGCCGGACAGTTTCATGCACCCTCCAGTTGACTCGGACAAAGACTATCCGAGTAGTATCCCGGACATCGGTTATCCGAGTTTGCGCACACAGCGAACCTGTTCACGGAAGGACACCATCATGAAGATCACCGTCATCGGAGCCACCGGGCTGATCGGCTCGCAGCTCATCTCCAGGCTCTGCGACGCCGGACACGAGGTGACCCCCGCGTCCCTGTCGACCGGCGTCGACCTGCTCACCGGCGTAGGGCTCGACCAGGCGCTCGCGGGCGCGGACACGGTCGTCAACGTGACGAATTCGCCCACGTTCGACGAAGCCTCGCCGGACTTCTTCCGCACCACCATGGGGAATCTGCTGGCCGCCGGCGAGCGCGCGGGCGTCGGTCACCAGGTGATCCTGTCCATCGTGGGCGTCGACCTGGTGCCGCAGCTGGACTACTACCGCGCGAAGACGCTCCAGGAGGAGCTGCTCCGCAAGGGGCCCACGGCGTACTCGATCGTGCGCGCGACGCAGTTCTTCGAGTTCATGAACGCGGTCATGTCGTGGACCTCCGACGACCGGACGGTCCGGCTGCCGTCCACCCGTATCCAGCCCATCGCGGCGGCCGACGTCGTCGACGCCCTCGCCGGCGTCGCCACGGCCCCGCCGCTGGGCGGCTCGGTCGATGTCGCGGGTCCGGATGTCTTCACCCTCGACGAGCTCGGCCGCCTCACGCTCGCCGACCGGCAGGACGACCGCACCGTCGTCACCGACGAGCAGGCGGGCATGTTCTCCGCCACCGACGACGGCGTTCTTGTCCCGGGGCCCGGCGCCCGCCTGGCCGCAACCCACTACAAGGACTGGCTCAGCACCTCTCGCCCGTCCGTCTGACCGGCGATCGCCCGGAGAAGGTCAGGGACGCGGACCGCGAGACTGCTCGGCTCGCTCCGCGTTCTTCTCCTTGATGCGCACCGCTTCCTTGCGGACCTCGGCCTGAGTGGCACGTTCCTTCTGGAGCCACTCGGGAAGGTCCTCCTTCAGCGCGTCGATCTGCTCCGTGGTGAGCGCGTCGGTCACTCCGCCCCGGGCGAGACCCGCGATGGAGATGCCGAGCTTGGCCGCGACCACCGGCCGGGGGTGCGGGCCATTGCGCCGCAGCTCCTGCAGCCACTCGGGCGGGTCTGCCTGGAGGGCGTTCAGCTCGGTGCGCGAGACGACACCCTCCTGGAACTCGGTGGGGGTGGCCTCGAGGTACACACCCAGCTTCTTCGCCGCGGTCGCGGGCTTCATCGTCTGGGTGGTCTGGTGCGACGTCATGGTGACCAGGGTATCGAGCGTGTGCGCCCCCTCCGACCACGACCGGTAGCCTGGCCCGGTGACAGGCTCGGAAGCATCCCCTTCGTTCCGGCTGGCGTATGTCCCGGGAGTGACGCCCACGAAGTGGGTGCGGATCTGGAACGAGCGACTGCCCGACGTCCCCCTGACTCTCGTCGCGGTCTCCCCCGCCGAGGCCTTCGACGTGTTGCGCGGCGGCGGCGCCGACGCCGGGTTCGTGCGGCTGCCGGTCGACGGAGCGGACCTCAGCGCGATCCCCCTCTACACCGAGACGACCGTGGTCGTGGTCCCGAAGGACCACGTCGTGGCAGCGGTCGACGAGGTGTCCTCCGAGGATCTGGCCGACGAGATCGTGCTGCACCCCCTCGACGACACCCTCGACTGGGAGCAGCCGCCCGGCCGGCCCGCCTACGAGCGGCCCGCGACGACGGCGGACGCCATCGAGCTGGTGGCGGCCGGGGTGGGGCTGCTCGTCGTGCCGCAGTCACTGGCCCGTCTGCACCACCGCAAGGACCTCACGTACCGGCCGGTGTCCGGCACCCCCGAGTCGCGCATCGCGCTGTCGTGGCCGGAGGACCGGACCACCGATCTGGTGGAGGACTTCATCGGAATCGTCCGCGGGCGGACGGTCAACAGCTCCCGCGGTCGTACTCGGACACCGGCGGAGCCGAAGAACAAGCGCGCCGAGGCGGGAGACGCACGACGCAAGCCCGCGGCCAGGTCGGGCGGCGGCAGATCAGGCGGTACGTCGACGGGCAAGGGCCCGCGGAGCGGTTCCGGCGGCGCCAAGGGCGGGGCGAAGGGCAGCAAGCGCGGCAAGCCGCGCCGCCGTTCCTGACCCGACTCCCCGACCCTCCTCGCCGCTACCGCGAACTCCTCAGCCACGGACGGTCAGCAGCACCACGCACAGCCACAGAACCGCGAGGCCGGTGAGCGCGGCGACCACCCGGCACAGCAGACGCTGCCGCAGCGCGTCGTACCGCTCGCTGTACTCCGTGCGGAGCTCACCGGCGCGCGCCGTGACCGCTTCCAGCGCCTTCCGGGACACCGCGATGTGTTCCTCGGCGTACAGGCGCACGACCTCGTCGTACTGGGCGGTGGTCAGCCACGGCATACGTCCGGCGAACATCTCGGCCGACACCGCGGCTTCCCGCAGCCGGCTCTGGGCCAGCAGATAGCCCTCCACCTGCGAGATGCCGGCATCGATGTCGAGCGACGGCTGCTGCTGCCGCGACGGCCCGCCGGTCACGACCGGCCCTTGTCGTTCCCGTCGTCGTCACCCAGCGGCGACGCCACGCCCTCCCCGGGCTCGATGACATCCCGGCGGCCCTCGGCGTGTGCGGGATCGAGACTGGCGACTTCGGGGTGATGGAGGTCGAAGGCCGGTGATTCCGAGCGGATCCGCGGCAGGGTGATGAAGTTGTGCCGGGGCGGCGGGCAGGACGTGGCCCATTCGAGCGAGCGACCGAAGCCCCACGGGTCGTCGACCACGACCTTCTTGCCGTACTTGGAGGTCTTCCAGACGTTGTAGAGGAAGGGAAGGATCGACAGGCCCAGGACGAACGAGCTGATCGTGGAGATGGTGTTCAACCCGGTGAAGCCGTCGACGGCGAGATAGTCCGCGTACCGCCGCGGCATCCCCTCCGCGCCCAGCCAGTGCTGGACCAGGAACGTGCCGTGGAAGCCGAGGAACAGCGTCCAGAAGGTCATCTTGCCGAGCCGCTCGTCCAGCATCTTGCCGGTGAACTTCGGCCACCAGAAGTGGAAGCCGGCGAACATCGCGAACACCACCGTGCCGAACACGACGTAGTGGAAGTGCGCCACCACGAAGTACGAGTCGGAGACGTGGAAGTCCATCGGCGGCGAGGCCAGGATGACGCCGGTCAGACCACCGAACAGGAAGGTCACGAGAAACCCGATGGTCCACAGCATCGGTGTCTCGAAGGACAGTGAGCCCTTCCACATCGTGCCGATCCAGTTGAAGAACTTCACACCGGTGGGCACCGCGATCAGGAACGTCATGAACGCGAAGAAGGGTAGGAGTACTCCGCCCGTCACATACATGTGGTGCGCCCAGACCGTCACCGACAGACCGGCGATCGCGATCGTCGCACCCACGAGGCCGATGTAGCCGAAGATCGGCTTGCGGCTGAAGACCGGAATGATCTCCGTCACGATGCCGAAGAACGGCAGCGCGATGATGTACACCTCCGGATGGCCGAAGAACCAGAAGAGGTGTTGCCACAGCAGTGCTCCGCCGTTGGACGAATCGAAGATGTGGGCGCCGAACTTGCGGTCCGCCTCCAGCGCGAAGAGCGCGGCGGCGAGAACCGGGAAGGCGAACAGCACGAGCACAGCGGTCAGCAGCACGTTCCAGGTGAAGATCGGCATCCGGAACATCGTCATGCCGGGTGCGCGCATACAGATGATCGTGGTGATGAAATTGACCGCGCCGAGGATCGTGCCGAAGCCGGAGAAGGCCAGGCCCATGATCCAGAGGTCGGCGCCGATACCCGGCGAGCGGACCGCGTCCGACAGCGGGGAGTAGGCGAACCAGCCGAAGTCGGCCGCACCGTTCGGCGTGAGGAACCCACCCACCGCGATCGTCGAGCCGAAGAGGTACAGCCAGTACGCGAACATGTTCAGCCGCGGGAACGCCACATCGGGCGCGCCGATCTGCAGCGGCATGATCCAGTTCGTGAAACCGGCGAACAGCGGCGTCGCGAACATCAGCAGCATGATCGTGCCGTGCATCGTGAACGCCTGGTTGAACTGCTCGTTCGACATGATCTGCGTGCCCGGCCGGGCCAGCTCGGCGCGCATGAAGAGCGCCAGCACCCCGCCGATCAGGAAGAAGACGAACGACGTGGTGAGGTAGAGCGTGCCGATCGTCTTGTGGTCGGTGGTGGTCAGCCACGTCACCACCACTCTGCCGGACTGCTTGCGCCGCAGCGGCAGCTCGTCCTCGTACGCGTCGTCGTCCTTGGACAACACTTCGAGCTCAGGCCCGGACCCTGAAGCCACACGAACTCCCACTCAATCGGCAGCCTTCACCATGCACAGACCGCACCCCCTGAGCAGGCCGCAAATTTCCTCAAAGGCGCACGAAGCGCAATCTAGCGGGCTTACGTCCCGCCTACCTCCATGACATCCACGGGCCGGGCAGTGTCCGGGGCCGCGCGGTTGCCTTCCCACCGGGCCGCCGACCCCGCCGACTAGGCCCTGTTGCCCGCGCCGACCCGCTCGGGCACCGGCAACCGAGCCCTGATGGGGGCGGCCAGAGACCACCCGATCGGCGGCACCCACCGGGCTGCCGACGGCGCCCCGCTACCCAC
This sequence comes from Streptomyces sp. NBC_00306, assembly GCF_036169555.1. GTDB lineage: Bacteria > Actinomycetota > Actinomycetes > Streptomycetales > Streptomycetaceae > Streptomyces > Streptomyces achmelvichensis. The sequence goes on from NZ_CP108032.1 coordinate 1,413,285, forward strand.
TGACGGCGGATGTGCCGCGGGCGTCACCCGGACGGGCGGCCCTCTTCACCCGCTTGCCTCGCGGGCCGCGCCGCGCCGGCCGTACTCGGAAACGCTGATGGTCCCCCAACCCGTAGCGCAGAAGAGGGAACAGCATGACCATGCCTTCCACCGCCGACCTCATACGCCGGCGCTTCCCGCACGTCTCCGCCGCCGTGCTCACCGTGGCGCTCTGCACCGTCGCGGTACCGGCCTGGGCCGACTCGGGCCCTGCCGGGACGACGGGCGGTGACACGGACGCAGGTGCCAGACCCACCGTGGTCCTGGTGCACGGCGCCTTCGCCGACGCCTCCGGCTGGAACGGGGTCATCGAACGTCTCCAGGCGGACGGCTACACGGTCCTCGCCCCGCCCAATCCCCTGCGCGGGCTGACCAGTGACTCCACCTACATCGCCAGTGTCCTGAAGAACATCAAGGGCCCGATCGTGCTCGCCGGCCACTCCTACGGCGGCGCGGTGATCAGCAGCGCGGCCGCCGGCAACCCGAACGTGAAGTCGCTGGTCTACGTCTCCGCCTTCATGCCGGACAAGGGCGAGGTCCTCGGACAGCTGGCCGCCAAGTTCCCGGGCAGCGAGCTGAACCCCGCACTGAGTCCGACGCCGTTCGAGACGGCGAGCGGCAAGGGCACCGATCTGTACATCCAGCCCGCCAAGTTCCACGACACATTCGCGGCCGACCTCCCGGCCAAGACCACCGCGGTGATGGCGGCGGCCCAACGCCCCATCGCCGCTTCGGCGTTCACGGACAAGGCCCCCGCCGCGGCCTGGCGGACCATTCCGTCATGGGCCCTGGTCGCCAAGCAGGACAAGAGCATCGCCCCCGACCTGGAGCGGTGGGAGGCCGAACGCGCCGGCTCGCACACGGTCGAGATCGACTCCTCCCACGTCGCGATGATCTCCCACCCCGATGCGGTCACCGACCTCATCCGCGACGCGGCCGGCTCCTCGTCGGCGTCTTCCTCGTCGGCCTCGTCGTCCGCGTCGGCCGGGAAGCCCGCGCTGGCCGACACGGGTTCCCGCTCACTGGCTCTGGCGGGGCTCGGTGCCGTGGCCGCCGCGGCCGTGCTCACCGGCGCGGGGCTCGTGCTGGTCACGCGCAAGCGGCGGGACACACCGTCCGACCCGGACGCGTCCACCGCGCGCTGACCTGCGGTGATCCTCTGGCCCGCAGCCCGTTCTCCGACCACGGAAAGTTTCTCTCCCGGACCGGTCACATCCGTACTCCCGGATCCGTCAGTGCGGTGACGACACCTACTGAGGAGAACGACGTTGCAGGCACGTATGAAGAACCCGGCCCAGGTCATCCCCTCCGCGATGCCCGCCATGCTCGATCTGCTCGGCGCCGCCAAGCAGGGGGGCGTTCCGCAGACCACGCTCGACCTCGTCCACCAGCGGGCCAGCCAGATCAACGGGTGCAGCTACTGCGTCGTCGGTGGTGTGGCGAGCGCCAAGAAGAACGGCGAGACCGATGAGCGGCTGCACGCCGTGGCGGCCTGGCGGGAGGCGCCGTTCTTCACCGACGACGAGCGGGCGGCACTGGCGCTGACCGAGGCCGTGACGCGGCTCAGCGACACGTCCGACCCGGTGCCGGACGCGATCTGGGACGCGGCCGCCGACCACTTCGACGAGAAGCAGCTCGCGTCGATCATCCTCATGATCGGCGTGACGAATCTCTTCAACCGGCTCAATGTGACGACTCGTCAGCCTGCCGGAGCGACCTGGTAGTCGGCGGCTGCGGGGCCCGGTCCGTGCCGGACGGCAAGGACCGGGCCCGCCCGGCAGCAGGCCCGGACGTCAGGGACGGACGGGATACGCGGGCGGCGCCGGGCCACCCGGCGAAGGCGGCCCCCGCGAGGAGGTGCACACCCGCCGCCGCGAGCAGCGCGCCGGTGAGCGACCGGGTGGCGAGGGGCCCGGCGAGTGCCGCGCCGACGGCGAAGCCGGTGAGTTTGAGGCTCGCCCCCGTGGTGAAGATCTGCCCGCGCAGCCGCTCGGGTGCCTCTCGGTGGCGTATCGCGAACAGGGCGGTCAGCTGGGGGCCTTCGCCGATGCCCGCCAGGACGACAGCGGTCAGGACGAACGCCGGCCGGCACGTCGCCGCGAGCGCCGGAGCGACGGCCAGGACGACCGTGCTCCCGACGAGGACCGTGTCCGCTCGCAGCCGTTCGGGCCTGCGGGCGAGCAGCGCGTTCGCCGCGAGCGCGGAGAGGGCGAGACCCGACAGCAGGAACGCCCCCTGGCCGGCCCGGCCGAAAGCCCGCTCCCCCAGCAGCGGAGCGCAGGCCACCAGCATTCCCGCACCCGCGCAGGAGATCACCGAGGTCGCCGTGGCGCGCGCCAGCGGCCGGCTCCGGGCGATCACCCGGAAACCGGCGGCGAGGCCGGCGGCCATCGTGGTGGGCGTCGCTGCGCGGTCCGGGCGACGGCCTGCGGGCAGGGCGAGGGCCGCCGGCAGCGCGAGACAGATCAGTACGGCGGACGCCACCACTCCGGGACGCGCGCCGGCCACGTGGGCCACCGCACCGGCCAGGGCCGGCCCGAGCAGGCCCGCGGCGTCGAAGGTCATCGCGTCGAGAGCGTTCGCCCGGGGCAGGCCGTGCGCGGCGACGACCCGCGGCAGCTGGGAGGTCCAGCCTCCGCCGAGGGCAGGGCACAACAGCCCGGCGCCGACCGCGATCAGCACGGTCAGGGCGATGGGCAGCGTGCCGAGGCACAGCGCGACGACGGCGAGGGCTGCGGCGTAGCCGGCGAGGGCCGCCGCCAGCAGTCGGCCCGGGCGGGTGGATCTGTCCAGCAGTACGCCGAGCAGCGGGCCGCCCAACGCCGCCGCGATGGTGATGCCCGCCAGGAGCGACGCGGCAGACGCGGCCGACCCCGTGACCGCGAGACCGGCGAGCAGCAGGGCGGGGCCGGCCATCTCGTCGCCCGTCCGCGCCGCCACCGCTCCCGCCGCGTACGTCCACAGTGCGTAACGCTTTTGCATGCGCTGGACGTTACGCAGGTAACTCAATCCTGCGCCAGGTGCGTTACATTCGAGGGGTGGAGCCTTCGAACAGCGACTGGTCGGCCCGGCATTCGGTGCAGGCCGTCGCCCTGCGGACCGCCGCCCTCGTCAACGCCTTGTCGCACGAGGGGGTTTCACCGCAGTCCGTGTCCGCGGTGCTGCGCGCACACGGCGAGGGCGACGCGGTGGAGCTCTCCGGGAGCGATGTCGAGGAGATGCGAGCGGCCGCGCTTCAGGTGCGGGAGGTCTTCGCCGCCGACGGGACCGACGAGGCGGCGGCTCGCCTCAACCGTCTGCTGTCCGTGAGCACCGGAGCGCTGCGCCTCACCTCGCACGGCGGCCGCTCCCCCTGGCATCCGCATCTGGACCGCGACGACGACGGCCCCTGGGGCGAGTGGCTGCTGGCGTCGTCCTGTCTCGCCCTGACCGTCCTGGTCTGGGACCGGCAGCGTCCGCCCGGCGGTGTGTGCGCCTCTCCCGCCTGCGGCAATGTCTTCCTCACACAGGGAAGCGGGCCGGCCCGCCGCTACTGCTCGCGTCGGTGCGCGACCCGCGAACGGGTGGCCGCCCACCGTCGGGCGAAAAAGATTCCGGAACCGGCGCGGTGAGATGTCGAAACGGCGAAAGGCCGTTCGTGTAGAGGGTGAGAGGCGGGCGGCCGGCCCGCCGCACACCGAGGAGAGACACCATGAAGCAGTACCTGCTCAGCATCTACCAGCCCGACGGTGAGCCGCCCGGCCCCGAGATCCTGGAACCGATCATGCGGGACCTCGAGGCCGTCAACACGGAGATCAGGGAAGCCGGGGCGTGGGTCTTCTCCGGCGGTCTGTACCCGCCGAGCACCGCCACGGTGGTGCGGCTGAAGGACGACGACCTGCTCATGACGGACGGACCGTACATCGAGGGCAAGGAGCACATCGGCGGGTTCACGGTCATCCAGGCCCCCGATCTCGACGCCGCCCTGGAGTGGGGCCGCAAGCTCGCCCGGGCGATCACGCTTCCCATCGAGGTCCGTCCCCTCCAGCACGGAAGCTGTGCCTAGTGCCTCGACCGGCCGACGCCCGCCGGGAGCGGCACTCGTGACCTCCGGCGGGCCCGAGGTGACCGGGGCGGTGATCGAGCGCCACTTCCGCGAGGAGTACGGGCGCGCGGTCGCCGTCCTGGCCCGGGTCTTCGGCGACATCGACATCGCCGAGGAAGCGGTCCAGGACGCGTTCACCACCGCGGTGCAGCGCTGGCCGGCAGCGGGGCTGCCGCCGAGTCCGGCCGGCTGGATCATCACGACGGCCCGCAACCGCGCGATCGACCGGCTCCGCCGGGAGTCCCGGCGTGAGGACCGGCACGCGCAGGCGGCTCTGCTGCACGCCCATGACGTACCGGCCGAGGAGGGTCCCGTGCGTGACGACCGGCTGCGCCTGATCTTCACCTGCTGCCACCCGGCACTCGCGCCGGCGTCCCGCGTCGCGCTGACGCTGCGGCTCCTGGGCGGACTGACCACGGCCGAGATCGCCTCGGCGTTCCTCGTCACCGAACCGGCCATGGCGCAGCGCCTGGTGCGCGCCAAGGGCAAGATCCGGGACGCGGGCATTCCCTACCGCGTACCGCGTGACGCCGACCTGCCGGACCGGCTGCGGGCCGTCCTGGCGGTCGTGTACCTCGTCTTCAACGAGGGATACACGGCCACGTCGGGCGAGCAATTGGTCCGCGAGGACCTGTGCGCCGAGGCGATCCGGCTGGGCCGGCTGCTGGAACAGCTGATGCCGGACGAGCCGGAGGTCAAGGGACTGCTCGCGCTGATGCTGCTCATCGAGTCCCGCCGCCCGGCCCGGACGTCCCCGGCCGGGGATCTCGTGCGGCTGGCCGACCAGGACCGCGGGAGCTGGGACCGGGCCTTGATCGACGAGGGCCAGGCGCTCGTACGCCAGTGCCTTCGACGTGACCGGCCCGGGCCGTACCAGATCCAGGCCGCGATCCAGGCGGTGCACAGCGACGCCGCCGTCCCGGCCGCCACCGACTGGCGGCAGATCGTGCTGCTGTACGACCAGTTGCTGGCCCTGGCCCCCAACCCGGTGGTCGCGCTCAACCGCGCGGTCGCGGTGGCCGAGGTCGAGGGGCCGGAGACGGCGCTGGCCCTCGTCGACGCCGTGGACCTGGACGGCCACCGGCTCCACCACGCGATCCGCGCCGATCTGCTGCGCCGGCTGGGCCGCGACGTCGAGGCCCGCGCGGCGTACGAGAAGGCCATCGCGCGTACGGAGAACGCGAAGGAACGCGCGCTGCTGGAACGCAATCTCCGGGCGGTGTCGGGCGGTTGAGGTCCTGAGCACGGCTGGGCGTGTGCGTCAGGTTCGCTGCGGCCGGGTCTTCGCGGGCGGGTCTTCGCCGCCGCGCCCGTGATCAGTAGGCTCCCGATCATGTCCGCTTCCCTGAGCCCAAGCGCCCACGCGATACTCGACGCCCCCAACCCCGCGGTGCTCGCCACCGTCCAGCCCGACGGCAGCCCGCAGACCTCGGTCGTCTGGGTCGCCCGGGACGGCGACGACCTGGTCATCTCCTCCCAGGCCGGCCGCGTGAAGGACCGGAACATCGCGGCCGATCCACGGGTCAGCCTGACCGTCTACGACCGCGAGGACCCGCTGCGGTACCTGGAAGTGCGCGGGACCGCCACGATCACCGAGGACACCGAGCGCAGGCTGGCCGCCCGCCTGGCGGAGGAGTACGAGGGGAAGGGCGCCGGCGAGGAGTACCGGGAGCTGCCGCCGGAGGTCGTACGCATCGTCATCCGGATCACGCCGCGACGTGTGGTCGGCACGGCCGCCTAGAACGACCGGGGCCGGGCGGCTGGGGGCTGGTTGACCCAGGCTGGGCGACTCGGGTCCGAGCGGCTGCCTGCGCGGCCCGGGCCCGCGGGCTGGGTCCTGGGCGACCTGCCCGGTGCGGCTCGGGCCTGCGCGACCTGGATCTGGGCACCCCGTCCTGCGCGGCCTGCCCTGCGCGGGCCGGGTCCGGGCGACTTGGCCTGCGCGACCTGGATCTGGGCGACTTGGACCTGGGCGGCCCGGGCCTGGGCCACTCGGGTCCGAGCGGCTGCCCTGCGCGGCCCGGGCCTGCGGGCTGGGTTCTGGGCACCCCGTCCTGCGCGGCCTGTCCTGCGCGCCCCGGCTCCGGGTGACTTGAGGCTGAGGGCTGGGCACCTCGTCTGCGCGGCTTGTTCCGCGCTTCCGCAAGTCGCCGATCCGCGCCCCGGGCTCAGGCCGCCGTCTGGAGGCGCAGGCTCCAGCGGCCCGCGGTGCCCGCCAGGGTGACCGTCGACAGCGAGCGCACCTCCACGTTCCAGTACGACGTCGGCGGCGCCTGGAGGGCGTAGACCAGGGCCGCCCGGACCACCGACGGTTCGGCGACGGCGACGATCGTGCCGCCGTCCTCGGCCGGCCGGGTGTCCAGCCAGCCCCCTATCCGCGAGATGAAGGCGAGCAGTGACTCCCCGCCGTGCGGTGCGGAGCGCGGATCGCCGAGCCACGCGTCCACGGCGCCCGGATCCACGGCGGTCACCTCCGCGAGGGTGTATCCGCGCCAGCGGCCCATGTCGCAGTCGCGCAGGGCCGGCTGCGCCATGGGCGCGAAGCCGAGCGCCTGCGCCGTCGCACGGCTGCGGACCGTCGGCGAGCAGTACCGCAGCTCGGAAGCGTTGAGCTGCACCAGGGCATGCGCGGCGAGCTGCACCTCGTGCCAGCCGGCTTGGTCGAGCGGCCGGTCGTCGTCGAAGCGCTCGGCGAGCAGGGCGGAGCTGCGGGCGGCAGCCACCAGCGTGATCCGAACACTCATGGCGAGATGGTGAGCGGGAAAGCCGCGCAGGTCAAGAGGGGAAATGGACAGCCGCCCGCCGACCCCAAGCCTTTGCCCACAGCATGAAGAAAGGTCAGGTCAGCTCGTCGCAGGCGGTGCGCAGCCGGCGTACTCCCTCGGCGATCTCCGACGTTCCGGCCACCCCCGCGAAGCTCAACCGGAGGTACCCGGCGGGGGGTTCGGCACAGAAGTAGGGGCGGCCGGGGGCGAGTGCGACACCCGCGCGGAGGGCCGCGGAGAGCAGCGCGGACTCGTCCGCGCCGTCCGGCAGCCGCAGCCAGAGGTGGTAGCCGCCGGCGGGGATGTGCGGCAGGGACAATTCGGGCAGTCCGGCCCGCAGGGCCACCGCCATCGCCTCGCGGCGTGCCGTCAACTCGGTGGACACCGTGCGCAGATGACGACTCCAGGCCGGCGCTCCGACCAGTTCGAGGGCCGCCTCCTGGAGCGGGCGGGGCACGAAGAAGGTGTCGACGACGTGAATGGCCCGCAGGCGTTCCGACACGGGCCCGCGTGCCGCCAGCATGCCCACGCGCAGACTGGCCGAGGTCACCTTGGTCAGTGAGCTGACGTGGACGACGACACCGTCGTGGTCGTCGGCGGCGAGCGGGCTCGGCAGCGGACCGGCGTCGTCGTGGGCCATGCGGCGGGCGAAGTCGTCCTCGACGACGAAGGCTCCGGCCTCGCGCGCGATGCGCAGGACCTCGGGGCGGCGCTCGGCGGACAGCACGGCACCGGTCGGGTTCTGGAAGAGCGGCTGGCAGATGAAGAGCCGGGCGCCGGTGGCCCGGAACGCGGCGGCGAGCAGGTCCGGTCGCACGCCCTGCGCGTCCACGGGCACGGGAACCGGCCGCAGCCCGGCCGCGCGCGCGATGGCCAGCATGCCCGGATAGGTGGGCGATTCGACGAGGACGGGTGCTCCGGGCGGCGCGAGCGCCCGCAGGGCGGTGGTCAGCGCGGACTGTCCGCCCGCGGTGATCAGGACGTCCGCGGCCCCGATGCTGCCGCCGAGACCGCGGGCGAACCATTCGCGCAGCTCGGGCAGCCCGTCGGCGGGCGGCCGGCTCCAGGCGCCCGGGCGGCGTCCCGCGCGGGCCAGCGCGTCGGCCATCGCCCGCTCCGGCTGAAGCGACGGATGCAGATAGCCCCCGTTGAACTCGACGACACCCGGCGGCGGTGCGGCGAGGGTGGCGAGGACCCCTGAGGCGTCGACGGTGCGGGGCACGAGCTCGGTCGCGGCGTCGGCGCTGAGGGCGACCTCCTGCCAGGACGTGTCCCCGGGGGCGGGCGCGTGCGCGCGGGGCTCCGTCCGGAATGCCCCCGCGCCGGGGCGGGTGACGACCAGCCCTTCGGCCGCGAGCTGCGCGAGGGCGCGGGAGACGGTGACCGGGGAGACCCGAAAGCGCTCGACGAGCGCCCGGCTCGATGGCAGCTTCCCACCCGGCGAGTAGCGGTCGAGTTCTCGCTTCAGCACATTCGCCAGGTCAGCAACACTGCTACGCTCTTGCATGACAGTACAGGATAGCGCTACTCGCACGATGTCGATAGCGGTCGGTAACGGAACCCTCCTCGCCGCGCTGGGCGTCGTCGCCTTCTCCCTCACCTTTCCGTCCACGGCCTGGGGCCTCGAGTCGTTCGGCCCCTGGTCGCTGGTCGGGGTGCGCAGCGTGCTCGCCGCACTGATCGCGGGAGCCTTTCTGCTGGCGCTGCGCGTACCGCTTCCCGAGCGCCGCCACTGGGGCCCGCTGGCCGTCGTCGCAGGAGGTGTGGTCGTGGGCTTCCCGCTGCTGACCACGCTGGCCCTGCAGACCTCCACCACGTCCCATGCGGCCGTCGTGGTGGGTCTGCTGCCGCTCACCACCGCCGCCTTCGCCGCGGTCCGCACCGGGCGCCGCCCCTCCCGCACCTTCTGGCTGGCCGCTCTGGCCGGGGCGGCCGTGGTGATCGCGTTCACCGTCCAGCAGAGCGGCGGAGCGCTGCACACCGGCGATCTGTATCTGTTCGGCGCCCTGCTGGTCTGCGCCGCCGGATACACGGAGGGCGGCAGGCTCGCCCGGCAGATGCCCGGCTGGCAGGTGATCGGCTGGGCCCTGGTGTTCTGTCTGCCCCTGGCGCTGGCGGGCTCGGCCGTCGCGCTCGCCCACGAGCCGGTGCGGATGACGGCCCACGGGGTGATCGGTCTCCTGTGGGTCGCCGCCGGTTCGACCTTCTTCGGCCTGTACGTCTGGTACCGGGGCATGGCGTCGATCGGCATCGCCAAGGCGAGCCAGATCCAGCTGGCGCAGCCGCTGCTCACCCTCGTCTGGTCGGTGGGCCTGCTGGGTGAGGAGATCTCCCCCGCCGCACCGGTGGCCGCGGTCGCCGTCCTCGTCTGCATCGCCGTGACCCAGCGGGCCCGCAGCTGAGACGGGCCGGCAGCTGAGGGTGCAACTCCGGGACCCGGCCGTAAACTCGAACCAGAGACCACCCCTGCGAGGAGGTCACCACGATGCATGCCAACGTAGGCGACAAACTGCTCGTGCACGGCAGGACCGTGGGACAGCACGACCGGACCGCCGAAGTCGTCGAGGTGCTGGGACAGAAGGGCACGCCGCCCTACCGCGTCCGCTACGACGACGGTCACGAGGCGCTCATGTCCCCCGGCCCCGACACCGTCGTCAAGCCGGACGAGCACGCCTGACGGGGCCGCCGCCCGAAAGCACGCCTGAGCCGCCGCCGCTCAGCGCGGCGGCAGCACCCTGGTCGGATAGTGGTCGGCCACGACCCTGGCCATCGCCCCGATCCGATCCGTCATGACTTCCTTGGCCGAGAAGAAGCAGTGGCCGCGGACCCCGTTGTACGTCTTCGCCAGCGTGAGGTGGCGGGAGAGCTCGGCGGGGTCCTGCCACGGCGCGGGCTGAGCCGGGTCGCCCGCCTTGTAGAGGGCCTCCCCGATCACGAGATCGACACCGGTGCCCCGGACGACGTCGTTCCACCAGGGCAGCAGCTTCGCGTAGTCGGCGGCGGCGAACCCGATGTTCCAGTAGACCTGCGGGGAGATGTAGTCGATCCAGCCCTCCTTCACCCAGCGGCGGGTGTCGGCGTGGAGGTCGTCGTAAGTCTGCACTCCGGCGCGGGTGTCCGAACCCAGCGGGTCGGTGGCGCCGTTGCGCCACACCGCGAAGGGGCTGATGCCGAAACCGACGCCCGGCCGTGTCTCCTTGATCCGTGCTGACATCTCCCTGACGAGCCGGTCGATGTTGTCGCGCCGCCAGGCGGCCTTGTCCGGGAAGCCCGCGCCGTACCGGGCGTAGGTCGCGTCGTCGTCGAAGACCTGGTCGACGACCGGATACGGATAGAAGTAGTCGTCGAAGTGGACGGCGTCGACGGCGTAGCGCTTCACGGCGTCGGTCATCGCGTCCTGGACGAAGGCGCGGACCTCGGGGATGCCGGGGTTGTAGTACAGCTTCCCGCCGTAGGGCAGGACCCAGTCCGGGTGGACGCGGGCCGGGTGGCCGGCGACCAGCCGGGACGGGTCGGTGTGAACCGCGACACGGTAGGGGTTGAACCAGGCGTGCAGTTCGAGTCCGCGAGCGTGGGCCTCGCGCACGGCGGTGCCGAGCGGGTCCCAGCCGGGGTCCTTGCCCTGGACGCCGGTGAGGTAGACCGACCAGGGCTCGTACGGCGACGGCCACAAGGCGTCCGCGCTCGGCCGGACCTGGAAGACGACGGTGTTCAGCCTGCGGGCGACCGCGGTGTCGAGATGGGCGAGAAGTTCGTCACGCTGCCGGCTCGCCGTGAGACCCGGACGTGAGGGCCAGTCACGGTTGGTGACGGTCGCCAGCCACGTGCCGCGGAACTCCGGCTCGGCGAGGGGCCGCGGGCGCCCCGGCCGCGGAGGAAAGGCTGCCGCGTCGCCCGCCGTCGCCATCGCGGCAAGCACGCTCACGGCCGTCGTCACGAAACCTCTTCTACCGATACGCCCCATTTGTCGCCCTCGGTGTCATCGTCGCCGGTGGTCGTTTCCGCACAGCATGCCCGCCCCTGACGGTCACGCACCTCCGCATCCGGAGTAACGTCGGGGCGTCGAGGCGGGCACCGGAACCATGCGGACGCTCCGCCGCACTGATTCAGCGAAAGGCACGAGGTGACGGACTCAATGGCCGACATTGCACGCGTCGGAGTGGTGGGCTGTGGCCAGATGGGCGCAGGCATCGCGGAGGTGTGCGCCCGCAGTGGGCTCGAGGTGAAGGTCGCCGAGACCACGGGCGAGGCCCTGGAGATCGGTCGTACCCGGCTGTACAACTCGCTGTCGAAAGCCGCCGAACGCGGCAAGATCAGCGAGGAGGAGCGGGATGCCACGCTGGAGCGTCTGAGCTTCACCACCGACCTCGGGGAGTTCGCCGACCGCGACCTCGTCATCGAGGCCGTCGTGGAGAACGAGCAGGTCAAGACCGAGATCTTCCAGATCCTCGACCAGGTCGTGACCCGCCAGGACGCCATCCTCGCCTCCAACACCTCCTCGATTCCGCTGGTCAAGCTGGCCGTCGCCACCTCGCGGCCCGACCAGGTCATCGGCATCCACTTCTTCAACCCGGCTCCGGTCCAGAAGCTGGTCGAGCTGATCCCCGCGCTCACCACCTCCGAGGAGACGATCAAGCGCTCCGAGGCCGTGGTCCAGCAGGTGCTCGACAAGCACGCCATCCGTGCCCAGGACCGCTCGGGCTTCGTGGTGAACGCGCTGCTCATCCCCTACCTGCTCTCCGCCATCCGGATGTTCGAGTCGGGCATCGCCAGCCGCGAGGACATCGACAACGGCATGGAGCTGGGCTGCGCCCACCCGATGGGCCCGTTGAAGCTCTCCGACCTGATCGGCCTGGACACCGTCGCGTCCGTCGCCGACTCGATGTACGCGGAGTTCAAGGAGCCCCTGTACGCGGCGCCGCCGCTGTTGCAGCGGATGGTGGACGCGGGGCGCCTCGGCCGTAAGACGGGCTCCGGCTTCTACCCGTACTCCTGATTCACACGGAGTGTGAGGGGCGTGCTCGCATATGCCGTGCGCACACGCTCCCGCCCTGTGACCACGGAGAGTTGACTCGGTTCCGCTCAGCCAAGGGTTCGCTGTACACGCCGTACACCTTCTGCAGAGGAGCCGATCCGTGACCACCGACCCAGATCACTTAGTGGTCGTCGAGGAGTTCGCCGAACTGCGCCGCAGCCTCGATGTCGGCCTCGCCCGGATCGACGGGCATCTTGCGCTGCTCGCGCAGCGCAACGACCAGATCGACCGGGAGCTGACCGATCTGGCCGCGCGCGTCGGGGCGTTGGAACATGCCAGGTGGCCGTTGCCGGCCGTGGCCGCACTGACGGCGCTCGGGGCGCTGGCGGTGGCGGTCTGGCAGGCGCTGGCCCGCTAGCCACGCCGGGAACGGGGGGTCGGCAGCCGTCGGCTCCCCGAGCCCGTCGAGGCCGTAGGCGCCGTCCGGGGCCCGTCGTGGCGAGTGCGGCTCCGGCTCCGGCTCCGGCTCCGGGAACGTCAGCCCAGCCGCAGATGGTGGAGCATCAGCAGCCCGGCCGCCATGTTGGCGGCCGGGACCTCACCGCGCGCCACCATGTCGGGCACGAGCTTCAGCGGGACCCACTCGCGCCGCGAGGATTCGAAGTCGTCCGCGGGGTGACCGGTGTACGTCGCGTCCTCGGCCCAGTAGAGATGGTGCCGGGCGTCGGTGAGGCCGTTCGACGGCTCCACGGTCATGAGGTGCTGGAGAGGGCCGGGACGCCACCCGGTCTCCTCCTCCATCTCGCGGGCCGCCGCGGTCTCGATGTCCTCGCCGTCCTCGACGACCCCCGCGGCGAGCTCCCAGCCCCAGGTGTCGGTGATGAACCGGTGCCGCCAGAGCATCAGCACCTCGTTGGCCGCGTTGACCGCCGTCGCCACGGCGACGGGCCTCAGCCGTATCAGGAAGTGATCGAGATGCCGGCCGTCGGGGAGAACGACGTCGGCCAGGTTGACCCTGAACCAACGGTTCTCATACACAGTTTGTTCGCTTAAGTTCGTCCACTGCACTTTTCTGCCACCTTCCGACAAGTAGATGGCAATATCGCAGCAGGAGCTCGGTCAGAGGGGAACGCGCAGCGCCCCGTCGATGAGTTCGGCGGCCTCGTCGGCGTTGGCGCATCCGCTCAGCACGAGATGCTCCCGCACCACGCGCAACCGGTCCCGCAGCCGCTGCGACTCCATGCCCCGAGCCCGCTCCGCCATCTCCACCGCGGTACGGGCCGCGCGGTCGACCTCGCCCTGGCGCAGCTCGATCTGACAGAGCATGGCGAGCCGGTGCACCCGGCCGCGGTCGTGCGCGGGCGTGTCGACGGCGGCCGTGGCGTGCTCACGGGCCGCCTGGAGGTCACCGAGGCTGAGCAGGGCCTCGGCCACCTGGACGTTGACCAGTCCGGGCTGCACATAGCCGGTCTCGTCGGGCTCGTGCCCCGGATGAATGCGCCCGGCCTCCAGCTCGGCGCGCCGTATGCAGCGAAGAGCACTGCTTCCGTCTCCGAGGTGCGCATACGCCTTGGCCTGCATCGCGTACAGATCGGCTGCCAGGGCGGGCGTGATCCGGTCACCGGCGGACCGCAGTGCCGCCTCCGCGAAGGCCACCGCCTGCCGGTGCTCGGCCATGAACAGCGACTGGTTGACCAGCAGCGCTATCACGTACGCGCCAAGTCCCCTGTCCCCACTGGCCTTTGCCAGGCGCAGGGCCTGGTGGAAGTAGCGCTGCGCGAGACCGTGGGCGTCCGAGTCGTAGGCACAGATTCCGGCGACCGCCACCAGACCGCCCGTCGCACGGTGCAACTGACGGCCGAGGGCGTCGCTGTAGCCGCCGCGCAGCAGCGGCGCGGTCTCGGCGTTGAGGAATCCGACGATGCGGGCGCGGGTCGCGATGCCGCCCGCCCTGCGGTACATCAGCTCGTAGTGCGCGCGGGCGGCGCGCAGCATCGTGATGTCGGCCATGCTCACGCGCGTCTGCCCGGAGCGGGACACGTCCGCGTCCTCGGGAGGGTTCTCCCACTCCCACACCGGCATCACGGCGGGTGTGCCGGTGACCGCCGGGGCCTCGATGATGTGTCGCCGCTGCTGCTCGTCGCAGCGCCACAGGGCGGTGGCCCGCTCCACGAAGCCGGACAGCGGCGAGCCGGGGGGCATGACCGAGTCCCCGTTGACGCCGAGACCGATGTCGCCGAGCGTGATGGCGCGGTGCAGCCGGCCGGCGAGCACCTCACAGATCAGGTCGGGAACCTGGCCGCGCGGGCGCTGTCCCTTCAACCACCGTGCCACGGCCGTGTGTTCGTACCGGAGCGAGAGACCCCGGGCGCGGCCGGCCTGGTTCACATGTGCGGCGAGGCCGGCGTGGGAGATGCCCGCCTCGTCGAGCAGGGCGTCGAGCAGGGTGTTGGGCTGCATGAGGCCCCTCCGTTGGCTCGGTGCGCCCAGCCTAGTAGAGGACGATTCGCACGGGGTGTGAACGGAGTGCCCCGATCTGTGCCACGCGCGCTCTGCCGCCGTACGGTTCGCGCCGGTTGACTGAAATGCCTCTCATGGAGGCGGCCGGACCGCCGGCTCCCCCTCGTACAGTGCGGCGGTCCTCGTTCGCGTCGTCTGCCCTGCTGATCTGCCCGACACTCCGCGGCAGGGCGGGCGGCGCCGGCCGCACGGCAATCCCTTGGTTGCCTTTCGCTGCACTGGTTGCAGAAGGCGAGCGATTGGAGGATTCCGGCCCGGGTACGGCGCCTGCACGGCGTACCCATGACAACACCGGCGAGGCAGGTTCCCCAGCCTCGCCGGTGTTGGCGTTCTCTCACGGTTTCCCGCGGTTGTCGTGCCGGCGTCCGGGGCGGGCCCCGGTACGCGCGTCAGGCTCCGCGCAGGACCGCTCCCGTACGCTCCGACGCGAGAGCCACCGCCGCGTCACGCGCGGCCGATGCCTCCTCGACCGTCAGCGTCCGGTCGGGCGCACGGAACTTCAGCGCGTACGCCAGCGACTTCTTGCCCTCACCGATCTGCTCGCCGGTGAAGACGTCGAACAGCCGGATGGACTCCAGCAGTTCGCCCGCGCCGTCGGTCAGCGCCTTCTCCACCTCGGCGGCCGGGACCTGCCCGTCCACGACCAGGGCGACGTCCTGGGTCGCGACCGGGAAGGTGGCGATCCGCGGAGCCGGTACCGTGCCCGCGGACGCCTGCTCGACCAGGTCCAGGTCGAGCTCCATGGCGCAGGTGCGGGCGGGCAGTCCGAGTGCCTTGAGGACACGCGGGTGCAGCTCGCCGGCGTGGCCCGCGATGTGCTCCTCGCCGTCCACCACCACGACCAGCTCGGCGCAGCGGCCCGGGTGCCACGGGCCGTACTGCCCCTGGCGCACGGTCAGTTCGGTCCTTGCCTCGGCGGCGATGGACCGGGCGGCCTCGACCGCGTCGGCCCACTCGGCCGGACGGCCCTTGCCCCACCAGCCGGCCTGCTCGCGGGCGCCCGCGAGGACGACCGCCGCGTGCCGCGGCTGTGCGGGCAGCACGGCGTCCAGCTCGGCGATCTCCTCGTCGGTGGGCCTGCGGTCCACCGGCAGCCGCAGCGCGACACCCGGCGTCCGACCGGCCTGGAAGACCAGTCCGGTCTCGAAGAGCGCGAGGTCGTGGCTGCCGCGCCCGTCGTTGCGGCGCAGCGCGCCGAGCAGCCCGGGCAGCAGCGTCGAGCGCAGCGCGGGCTCCTCGTCGGAGAGCGGGTTGACGAGCTTGACCAGGCGCCGCTTCGGGTCGTCCGCCGCGAGACCGAGCTGGTCGAGGACCTGCTCCCCGATGAACGGGTAGTTCAGCGCCTCGACATAGCCGGCGCCGGCCAGCGCACGGCCGAGGCGGCGGTGCAGCCGCTGGCGCTCGGTGAGCCCGCGTCCCGGCGGCGGCTTGGGCAGCGTCGAGGGCAGGTTCTCGTAGCCCTCCAGCCGGATGACCTCTTCGGCGAGGTCGTTGGGCGCGGCGAGGTCGGGCCGCCACGAGGGGACGGTGACGACGAGCTCGTCCTGGCCGTAGACGTCGCAGCCGACCTCCTGGAGGCGCCGGACGACGGTCTCGCGGCCGTAGTCGACGCCCGCCACCTGGTCGGGGTGGTCGGCGCGCATGGTGACCGTACGCGGGGCGGACGGCGCGACGACGTGGGTGACACCGGCCTCCGCGGTCCCGCCGGCGAGCAGCACCAGCAGGTCGACGGTGCGCTGCGCGGCGGCCGCGCCGGCCTCCGGGTCGACCCCGCGCTCGAAGCGCCGGGACGCCTCGGACGCCAGCTTGTGCCGCCGGGCGGTACGGGCGATGGAGATCGCGTCGAAGTGCGCGGCCTCGATGACGACCTCGGTCGTGCCCTTGACCTCGCCCGTCTCCGGGTGGGTCTCCGCGTCCGCGATCTCGGTGTTGGCTCCGCCCATCACGCCGGCGAGACCGATGGGTCCGCGGCTGTCCGTGATGACGAGGTCGCCCGCGTCGAGGACACGCTTCACCCCGTCGAGGGTGGTGAGCTTCTCGCCGGCCTCGGCCCGGCGCACGCCGATCGGCCCGTCGAGACGGGTGCGGTCGTACGCGTGCAGCGGCTGGCCGAGCTCCAGCATCACGTAGTTGGTGATGTCGACGGCGAGCGAGATCGGGCGCATGCCCGCCTTCTGGAGGCGGCGCTGGAGCCAGATCGGCGACCGGGCCTCGGGGTCGAGCCCGACGACGGTGCGCGCCGTGAAGCGGTCGCAGCCGACGGGGTCGGAGACGTTGACCGGGTAGCCGTAGGCGTTCGGCCCGGGGACGTCCAGGAGGGCCGGGTCGCGCAGCGGCAGGCCGTACGCGGTAGCGGTCTCACGGGCGACGCCGCGCAGGGACAGGGCGTAGCCGCGGTCGGGCGTGACGGCGATGTCGAGGACCTCGTCGAACAGCTCGAGCAGCTCGGTGGCGTCGATGCCGGCCTCGTACTCGGGCGGCAGCACGATGATGCCCTTGGTGCCGTCGTCGCCCATGTCCAGCTCGCTGCTGGAGCAGATCATGCCGCGGGACATCCGGCCGTACGTCTTGCGCTCGGCGATCTGGAAGTCGCCGGGCAGGACGGCGCCGGGCAGGGCCACGACGACCTTGTCGCCGACGGCGAAGTTCCGGGCGCCGCAGATGATCTCCTGCGGCTCGCCCGTGCCATTCGCCTGGCCGACGTCGACCGTGCAGTGACGGATCGGCTTCTTGAACTCGGTCAGTTCCTCGATGGTCAGGACGCGGCCGACCACCAGCGGGCCCTTGAGCCCGGCGCCCAGCTGCTCGACGGTCTCGACCTCGAGGCCGGCGGCGACAAGCCTGGTCTGTACGTCACGGCCGGTCTCCGTCGCCGGCAGGTCGACGTACTCCCGCAGCCATGAAAGCGGGACCCGCATCAGATCTCCATCCCGAACGGCCGGGTGAACCGGACGTCACCCTCGACCATGTCTCGCATGTCTTCGACGTTGTGGCGGAACATCAGCATTCGTTCGATGCCGAACCCGAAGGCGAATCCGCTGTACTTCTCCGGGTCCACGCCGCAGGCGACGAGCACCTTCGGGTTGACCATTCCGCAGCCGCCGAGCTCGATCCAGCCCTCGCTGGAGCAGGTGCGGCAGGGCCGGTCGGGGTTGCCGACGGACTCGCCCCGGCACACATAGCAGAGCATGTCCATCTCGGCGGACGGCTCGGTGAAGGGGAAGTAGTTCGGGCGCAGCCGGGTCTTCATGCCGGCGCCGAAGAGCGCCTGGACCATGTGGTCCAGGGTGCCCTTGAGGTCGGCCATGGTCAGACCCTCGTCGACGGCCAGCAGCTCGATCTGGTGGAAGACGGGGGTGTGGGTGGCGTCCAGCTCGTCGGTGCGGAACACACGGCCGGGGCAGACCACGTAGACCGGCGGCTCCCGGTCGAGCAGGGAGCGGGCCTGGACCGGGGAGGTGTGCGTACGCAGCACGACGCCGGACTCGTCGCCTTCGGTGCCCGCGGGCCCCTGGACGAAGAAGGTGTCCTGCATCTGCCGCGCCGGGTGGTCCGGCGTGAAGTTCAGGGCGTCGAAGTTGAACCACTCCGCCTCGGCCTCCGGGCCCTCCGCGACCTCGTACCCCATGGAGACGAAGACGTCCGCGACGCGCTCCATGAGCGTGGTGAGCGGGTGGCGGGCGCCGGCCGGGATCCGGTCGTACGGCAGCGTGACGTCCACCGCCTCCTCGACCAGCACGCGGGTGTCGCGCTCGGCCTCCAGCTCGCCCTGACGGGCGGCGAGCGCCTTGTTCACGACGCCGCGTGCCTGGCCGACACGCTTGCCCGCCTCGGCCTTCGCCTGCGGGGGCAGCGCGCCGATCTCACGGTTGGCGAGCGCGAGCGGCGAGGTGCCGCCGGTGTGCGCGACCTTCGCGTGGGCGAGCGCGTCGAGGTCGCCGGCGGCCGCGAAGGCGGCGAGCGCCTCGTCCCGCATGCGCTCGATCTCTTCCGGTTTCAGTGCCTCGACCTCGACAGGGTCGTACGACTTGTTCGGTGCCGACATCTCTTCCCGTGCTTCCGATTGGCTGATGGCGCGGCCTTGCTCGACGAATGAGGACGCAAAGGTGCCAAAAGCCGAGTCTAAAGGTCGCTTGGACGCTGCGAAGCCCGTGGGCGCCTACGCCAGATAGGCAGGGGCGCCGACGGGCAGAATAAATCGGAACTCGGCGCCGCCGCCGGGACCGCGGCCCACCGTGATCGTGCCGCCGTGCGCCTCGACGATGCCCTTGACGATGTAGAGGCCCAGCCCCGTCCCACCGCGCTTGCTCCCCCGCCAGAAGCGGGTGAAGACACGGCCCATCGACTCCTCGGGGATGCCGGGGCCTTCGTCGCTCACGGTGACGGCCGTTCCCTTCTCGTCGTCCTTCGCCGATGCCGGCGCCACCTCGATGGTGACGGTTCCGGCGCCGTGGCGCACCGCGTTTTCGAGCAGGTTGCCGAGCACCTGGTCGATCTTGTCGGGGTCCGCCCACAGATCGGGAAGATCATGGCGGATGCGCAGCAGGAACCGGTCGGCGCGCTGGCCGCTGGCTATGTGGGCCTGGACGTGGCGGCCGACGGCCGCGGACATGTCGACGGGCTGGCGGCGCACCTCGAGGCGTCCCGAGTCGATACGGGAGATGTCGAGCAGTTCGGCGATGAGACGGGTGACCCGGTTGGCGTCGGCGTCGACGGTCTCCAGCATCAGCCGCTTCTGGTCGTCGGTGAAGCGTTCCCACTTGGCCAGCAGGGTCGCCGTGAAGCCCTTGACGGAGGTGAGCGGGGAGCGCAGTTCGTGGGCGACGGTGGCGATCAGCTCGGCGTGGCTGCGTTCGGTGCGGCGGCGGGCCTCGGTGCCGCGCAGGCTGACGACGAGCCGGCGTATCGGCCCGGTGGGGCGCTCGCGGACGTACCGGGCGGAGACCAGTACCTCACGGCCGCCCGGCAGCAGGAGGTTGCGCTCGGGCTGGCCGACCCGGGTGGCGAGTCCGCCGTACGGATCGGTCAGGGTCCACCAGCGGCGGCCCTTGAGGTCCTCCAGCGGGAGCGCCTGCTCCAGGGGGTGCCCGAGGGCGTCGCGCCGGGCCACGGCGGTGATCCTGACGGCGGCGTCGTTGAAGCAGATCACCCGGCCCGTCTCGTCGGCCACGACCAGTCCGTCGGCGAGATCGTCGGGGTCGATGCCGAACCACCCGGGTCCGTCGGAAGGACCCCGCAGAGCCCCGTGCGTCTCCGCGGGCCCGCTCGTCCCGACAGCCATATCCCCGTACCCCACCTCTCCGCCGGCGCAGTGGGTCCCCGAGCCCGTCACCCTACTAGCTGAAGGTGACGGAGCGGACCCCCTGAGCGAGTACCGCCGGTCAGCGGGTACTGCCCGCGCGCTGGGCACGCGCCGAGGCATAGAGACATACGGCCGCGGCGGTCGCCAGGTTCAGGCTCTCGGCCTTTCCGTGGATGGGCACCCGGACGACCGCGTCGGCGAGCGCGCGGGTCTCCTCGGGCAGCCCCCAGGCCTCGTTGCCGAAGATCCAGGCGGTGGGTCCGCCCATGGTGCCGGCGTCGAGTTCGTGGTCCAGGTCGTCCTCGCCGGCGCCGTCGGCCGCGAGGACCCGTACGCCCGCGTCCCTGAGTCCCTGGACGGCCCGCTCGACCGGAACGCCGGTCGCCACGGGCAGATGGAAGTGGGATCCGACGGACGCGCGGACGGCCTTGGGGTTGTAGAGGTCGACGGAGGCGTCGGTGAGGACGACGGCGTCGGCACCGGCGGCGTCCGCGCAGCGCAGGACGGTGCCGGCGTTCCCGGGGTCGCGCACATGGGCGAGGACCGCGACCAGGCGGGGCCGCGCGGCGAGGACGGCCTCGAACGGCGAGTCCAGGAAGCGGCAGACACCGACGAGCCCCTGCGGGGTGACGGTGGTCGAGATGTCGGCGATCACCGACTCGTCGGCGAGGTGCACCCGGGCTCCGGCGTCGCGTGCCGCGCCGATGATCTCGGCGTACCGCTCGGCCGCGTCGAGGGTGGTGAACAGCTCGACGAGGGTGGGCTCCCCGTCCGTGCGGTGCGCGGCCGCCTCGCGTACGGCCTGCGGTCCCTCGGCGAGGAACAGCCGCTCCTTGCCGCGGAAGTTCCGCTTCGCCAGCCGCCGGGCGGCGGCGACGCGCGTCGAACGCGGGGAGATCAACTCGGGGGCGGCTGCCATTAACTCACCTTCGGGTGCGCGGGAGGGCGGTACGGACGGCGGGCCGGACGCACACGGACCCGCAGGCCACAGGGCCTGCGGGTCCGGTCACATCCGGTACGACGCGCCGGTCAGGCGGCAGCCTTCGGGGCGTTGACGTCGCTCGGGAGCGCCTTCTGGGCGACCTCGACGAGCGCGGCGAACGCGTTGGCGTCGTTGACCGCGAGCTCGGCCAGGATCTTGCGGTCCACCTCGATGTTGGCGGCCTTCAGACCCTGGATGAGGCGGTTGTACGTCATGCCGTTCTGGCGGGCAGCGGCGTTGATGCGCTGGATCCACAGCTGACGGAAGTCGCCCTTGCGCTTCTTGCGGTCGTTGTAGTTGTAGACCAGGGAGTGGGTGACCTGCTCCTTGGCCTTGCGGTACAGGCGCGAACGCTGACCGCGGTAGCCGGAGGCCGCCTCGAGGATCGCCCGGCGCTTCTTGTGGGCGTTGACTGCCCGCTTGACGCGTGCCACTTGTTAACTCCTTGTAGCGGGGCTGGGATTCACAGTTCGACTCATCCAGCCCGGAAACGAATTAGGTCCCGGTCTCGGCGTCCCGTCCCCGGTCACCCGGGGACGGAGGACGTCACTTGCCGAGAAGCTTCTTGATCTTCTTGGCGTCGGCCGGAGCCATCTCCGCGTTGCCGGAGAGGCGACGCGTCAGCGTGGACGGCTTGTGCTCGAGCAGGTGGCGCTTGCCGGCGCGCTCACGGAGCACCTTGCCGGAGCCGGTGATCTTGAAGCGCTTCTTGGCACCGCTGTGCGTCTTGTTCTTCGGCATCGCGCCGTTCTCTCCTCATCAGTGGCGCTCCCCCGGTGCGGACACCGGCGTGCGGGAGCGTCAGTCGTGGTTGCTGGTCCGAGCGAACCCGGGGCGCCTGGGTGGCGCCCCTGCGGGTCACGCCTCGGAAGGCGTCTCGGTGGGGCTCTCGGCCTCGGCCTCGGCCTCGGCAGGTGCGTCGGCCGGAGCCTTGGCGCTGCCGGCCTTGCGTGCGGCCTGGGCCTCACGCGCCTCGGCCATGGCCTCGGTCTTCTTCTTGTGCGGGCCGAGAACCATGATCATGTTCCGGCCGTCCTGCTTCGGGTTCGACTCGATGAATCCGAGGTCCTCGACATCGGAAGCGAGACGCTGGAGCAGGCGGAAACCAAGCTCGGGTCGGGACTGCTCACGACCACGGAACATGATCGTGATCTTGACCTTGTCCCCCTGCTTGAGGAACCGGACGACGTGACCCTTCTTGGTGTCGTAGTCGTGCGGGTCGATCTTCGGCCGGAGCTTCATCTCCTTGATGACCGTGTGCGCCTGGTTCTTGCGCGCCTCACGGGCCTTCATGGCCGACTCGTACTTGAACTTCCCGTAGTCCATGAGCTTGCACACGGGCGGACGGGCGGTCGCCGCGACCTCGACCAGGTCGAGGTCGTACTCCTGCGCAAGTTCAAGGGCCTTGGCAAGCGGAACAATCCCGACCTGCTCGCCGCTGGGACCGACAAGTCGCACTTCGGGAACGCGAATCCGGTCGTTGATGCGGGGCTCGGCGCTGATGGATCCTCCTCGGTAGCACCACACGACTGTCTGGCAGACAGCCGCGTAACGTCTGTTTTCAGTGAGACCAACCGCACCGGAACACGAAAAATGCCCCGGACGGGACACAGGCGGGAGCTCCTCGAATACCGGAACACCGCCGCGTCGACCGCGGGGCGTACATCGGGCGACTCCATCGTCCGTACGGAACGATGGGCGCCGCCTGACCGGTGACCCGCCGTCCCGAGGGACAGCCAGGTGGGAGATCGGAGCCTCCACTTGTGGGCCGGGCACGCAGGTGTCCGGCCGGTCGTCACACAAGGTTAGCAGCTCTGGCCGGAAGGAGCTAACCGGTGGCCGGGAACCCGTCCCGCGCGAGATGCCGGGACCGCGAGGCCCCGGGGAGGGGGGAAGGGCTGATGAGGGGTGGGCATATCGTGTGCCACATGAGTGACGCGACCACCCCTTCCGAGTCCCCCGACTTCGACGCCATGACCCGCGACATCGCCGAGGTCCCCGCCGTCGAGGTCATCGTCACGGTCGCGGTGAACCTGATGAGCGCCGCCGCCGTCAAGCTGGGCCTGACGGAGGACGACGCAGACCACAAGGACCTGGACGAGGCGCGCAAGCTGGTGCACGCGCTGGCCGGCCTGCTCGACGCGAGCACCACCGAGATCAGCTCCTTCCACGCGGCGCCGCTGCGCGACGGGCTGAAGTCGCTGCAGTTGGCGTTCCGCGAGGCCTCGCTGGTTCCCGACGAGCCGGGCCAGGGCCCGGGCGAGAAGTACACCGGTCCGGTCTACGGCTGACCGGCCGCCGAACCGACGCGTACGAACAGGGGCTCGCCGGGTGGCGTGGCCGCGGCCGGCAGCAGTGCCAGGTCGAGGCCCCGCACCAGGCGGGCCCTCAGTACGTCGTGGGCGGCGAGCGCCTGGGCGACCCGGCGCGCCACCTCCGCGGGCACCGCGTCCGCGGTGAGGACCAGGGCCAGGGTGCCGTCGGCACTGCCGGGGCCGAGGTGGGCGCGGAGCACCGCGGGCTCGGCAGCGACCACCTCGCGGACCGCGCCGGAGACGGCGGGATCGTCGAGCGGGTCCGCACTGGTGCGCCCCTCTGCCAGCGCCAGCAGCGCACCGCCGCTGAGCTGGTACGGCACCGGGCCGGCGAGGTCGAGCACGACGGTGTCGGCCTTCTCGTGGGCGGCCGCCTGAAGTGCCTGGTGCAGCGGTACGGCGACGGGCCTGGCGGTGGGGTCCCAGCGGGCCAGCGAGCCGATCGAGGTGAAGGCGGGCAGAGCGCGGCGCTCCCCCGCGGTCAGCGTCGGCACGGCCATGTCGCTGGTCTTCTCGCGGCGCAGCCCGTTCTCGTCCTCCTCGACCTCGCCGAGGACGGCGACGACGGGGACGAGGAGCCGGGCGCCCCTGAGTGCCTCCAGCACCGGCCCCTCGGCGGTCCGGTCCTCGGCCCACGCGGCGAGCGCCGCCTCCAGGGCCGGATCGGCTGTTCCGTCGTCGTCGGAGAAACCGGGGTCGGGAATGTTCTTGAGCTCCACGCACCGAGCCTAACCCCGGTGCCGCGGGCCCTTTCTCACCGGACCCGTAGGCGGGACACAGCTGTCTGCCAGGTGCGGTCCATAGCTTCCGGCCCATGTCTCCCCGCCATGCCGCGCGCACCCGCCGACCGGTCGTCCTCGCTGCGGTGACGGTGGCGGCCGTGATGGGCGGCTGCGTCGCCGCGGGCGCCTACTCCCTCGGGCGCACACCGGACGCGGTGCCGTCCGCCGCCGTATCGTCGCCCTCGCCCGCTGCGTCCCCGCAGGGGGCGGTGCGGACGGCGGAGGCTGCGGTGGATCTCGATGCTTCGCTCGCCAGGGCGCTGGAACCGGTCGCCCTACGGTCCGGCGCCTCGCTGTCGGTCGCGGTGCTGGACACCGCGAGCGGGGACACGGCGGTCCACGGGCGCGAGGCGTACGACACCGCCAGCATCGTCAAGGTCGGCATCCTGGCGGCTCTGCTGCTCCGGGCCCAGGACGACGGACGGACGCCGACCGCCGAGGAGCGGACCCGGGCGGCCGCCATGATCCGGCTCAGCGACAACGACGCCGCGACGGCGCTCTTCACGGCGGTGGGAGGGGCGGCAGGGCTCGACGCGGCCCATGCGCGGCTCGGCCTGACCGAGACGGCCGCCGAAGCCGCCTGGGGGCTGACGCGGACCACGGCCCGGGACCAACTGGCGCTGCTGCGGGCCGTGTTCGGCACGGACTCGGTGCTGAACGAGGACTCGCGCTCCTTGGTGCGGGCGCTGATGGCGGACATCGCGGCGGACCAGGACTGGGGGGTGTCGGCGGCGGGCACCGGCTGGGCGCTGAAGAACGGCTGGATGCCGCGGACCGCGACCGGGCTCTGGGACGTCAACAGCATCGGACGGGTGTCGGTTGGTGGCCGGGTCCTGCTGATCGCGGTCCTCTCCGCGGGGCACGCGACCAAGGAGGCCGGCATCGCGGTGGTGGAGGCGGCAGCGCGGGCGGCGGTCGGCGCGCTGTCGTGAGGTGAGGGTGGCGGCTGGGTGCCGGAACCGTGCGGGTGGGTGCCGGACCAGTGGGGGTGGCGCCGGAACCGTGCGGGTGCGCGCGAGGCAGCCGGGTCCGGGGGCGTCAGCTACGGGTGGTGCGGCCGCCGCGCCACAGGACGACGGCACCCGCGAGCACCAGCGCCCCGACGCCGCCCGCCACCGGCGCGAGCCAGCCTGCCGGTTCCGCGCTGTCCTTCGCGGGGTCGGGGCCGCCCCCGAAGTACTGCTTGTCGTAGCCCGCCTTCGCCGCCTTCGGATCCGCGGGACGCAGCTTCGCCGCCGCCTTGATCGCGGCCGCCGGGTCGACCATGCCGTGGCCCCGGGCGTCGTCGCGGCCGCCCTTGGGGCCGTTGCGCGCGGTGTCGGCCAGCAGCTTCTTGATCTGGGCGGGCGTCAGGCCGGGGTGCGCCGACCGTACGAGGGCGACGGCGCCCGAGACGAACGCGGCGGCCGCGCTGGTGCCCCAGCCCTGGTAGTACTTCCGGTCCGGATCCGGGATGACGATGTCGACGCCGGGCGCGCTGACGGTGGCGTACCAGCGGCGGGTGGAGAAGGCGGCGTGGGTGCCGAAGCGGTCGACGGCGGTCACGGCGATCACGCCGGGGTAGGCGGCGGGGTACGAGATGTGGTCGCCCTTCTCGCCGCCGTTCCCGGCCGACGCGACGATCACGGAGCCCTTGGCCAGGGCGTACTGGACGGCGGCGTCCTCGCCCGCCTCCGCGTGCGCCGACTCGCTGTCGTCGCCGAGCGACATGTTGATCACGTCGGCGCCCTGGTCGGCGGCCCAGCGGATGCCCTGGGCGAGCGCGGTGCCGCGGGACTTGCGGGCCTTCTCGCGGGCGGCGTCGGTGCCTTCGAGGATGACGCGTACGGGAAGGATCTTCGCCTCGGGCGCGATGCCCATGACCCCGTCCTCCTGGCCCGGACCGTGGCCGTGGGCCGCGACGATGCCGGCCATCGCCGTCCCGTGGCGGGCCCAGGCGCGGTCGCCGCGGCCCGCGCCGAAGCCGATGAAGTCCTTGCCCGGCAGCACGGAGCCCGCGAGGTCGGGGTGTTCGTCGTCGACGCCGGTGTCGAGCACGGCGACCGTGATGCCGTCGCCCTTGGTGGTACGCCAGGCCTCGTCGGTGTTCATGGCCTCCAGACCCCACTGCTGGGTCCGGATGCCGTCGGCGTGCGCGGGCGCGGCCGGCAGGAGCGTGAAGGCGACGGCCGCGCAGAGGGCGGCGATGCGGTGGCCGCGGCGGGTTCTGATCACTGCGGCGCCTCCGTGGCCGTGCTGAGGGTCCGGCGCAGGGCGCCGCCGATGCCCTCCGCGAGGCCGGTGGCCTCGTGCCCGAGACCGGCCTGGGCGGGCGCGGAGGTCGCCCCGTTCGCCTTGGCGGCGGCGGCCGGCTGCGGGTCGCCGACGGTGCGGCCGTCGGCGAATCCGGAGACGGCGTAGACGATCACGGGCGCCTCGGTGAGGACGTCCACGGTCCAGCTGGCACGCTGCGGGTCGCCGAACCCGGCGGCGACGGTGCCCTTCGCCGGGAAGGCCCGGGGCATGAGATCGCGCCGCTCGGAGAGCTTCTCCTTCGCGAAGCGGGACTTCAGCGCGGCGACGGACTCCGGGTCGCCGTCGGTGAAGACCAGCCCGACCGTGGTGACGTTGCTGGCCGTCGCGTCGGTGTACGTCGCACGCAGGACGCGGGCGCAGCCGACCTGCCGCAGCGTCGTGACGAGCAGGGGGTCGAGCGCCGACGCGCAGCTGCTGTCGGGTGCGACCGCTATCCGTGTCCACACCCGGTCGGCGCCGCCGGGGCCCGCGCCGTCGCCGCTGAGGGTCCGGGGGAAGAGCGTGTCCACGGGCGCGCTGTGCCACAGCGTGCGGGCATCCGCGTACGCGGTGTCCCTCGCGGGATCGGCACTCGAGTCCCCCGTGAGCCAGCTGCCGGTGGCGGCACCGCCGATGAGTCCGAGCCCGAGGACGACACAGCCGATGGCGCCGATCGCGCGCAGCGGACGGCGGGCGGGTACCGGACGCAGCCGCGTGGTCATCTCGTTCGGCGTCTCAGGAGGAACCCAGGAGTACGCCGACGGCGTCGCGCCCGGACGCGGGGTGAGATCGACGGCTCCGACCGGCCTCCGCCGCGGTGGGGCGGCGGGCCGGGGCGGCGCCTCGGGCGGCGGACCGCCCACGGGCGCGGTCCGGGGCGCGGTGATGGGCCGCAGCCGGGTGGTGGTCTCGACGGGCGGTGTGTCGGGCCGTGGCGGAGCGGCCGGGGGCTCCATGATCCGGGCGGCGAACGGCGCCGCACTCTCGCGCTGAGGCTCCTGGGGCCACGGGCCGATCCGCCCGCGCTGGGCGGTGTCCGGCGCGGCATCCGCACCCGGGCGGCTGGACGGCACATCGGCCCGGGGCATCACGGGGTGACGGTCGCCCGACGCGGGGCGCGGGCTGTGCGAGGGCTCGGGCCGTCGTGCCGCCGGGGGCCGCCCGGGCTGCGCGTCGGGCCGGGGCGGTACGGAGTGGCGGTCGGTGGTCGTGGGGGGCGAACCCGGGCGACGGGCCGCGGTCTGCCCGCCGTTCGCACGGGCGGCGGTCTCGGGACCACGAGGCGCGGAGGCGGGCACGCGGTCCGGGCCGGTCGGGGCGACCCGCCGGTCGGCCGTCGCGGGGCGCGGCTCGCTGTCGGGACGGGCCGGCTGCCGTTCCGCCGGACGCGGCGCGTGCGGGGGAGCCTCGGGGCGACGTGCCTCCGGGGAGCCGGCGGACGACGCGGTCGGCCCCGCTGCCTGCGGCGGAACGGCACGGCGGTCGCCGTCGGAACCGGGGTGTTCGGCATGCGGGCGTGCGGGACGCGGCTCACGCGGAGCCGTGTGCGGCGCCTTCTCGGGGCGGTGCGGGGCGCCGGGACGGCCGTCGGGCATCGGCGGCACCGCATGCCGGTCACCGGACGCGGGGCGACGGGCCGCCGTGGACGTACCGGGCTGCGCGTCGCCGTGCGGCGGCACGGAGGCCTGGCGCGGGTCGCCGTCCCGCGACGGGCGAGGGGCGGGCGGGGCACCCTCGGGGCGACGCGGTTCCGGCGCCCGGGCGGGCGTTGCGGGCGCGGTCTGCGGCTCGGGCGGAACGCGATCACCCTGCGCCGGCGTGCCGGGGGTGTGCTCCGGGGGCAGCAGATTGCGCAGGCCGGACGGGCGCTGCGGGCGCTGTGCCTGGGGGGTTCGTGCGGAATGCGGGGCGTCCTGGTGGCGGGGCGCCGGACGGCGGTCCGGGTCCTCGGGGCCGGGAGGGCGTTGCGCCTCCGTACTCATACGGCCCCCCAGGTCCATGTCCACGTACACCAACGGATCGCCTCTCGGGGCAGGCCCGTTCGTCACCGCGTGTGCGTCACTCTACGGGTTGAGGCACCCCCCACGGCACCGAGACCCCGCCTCCGTGGGGATCTGCCCAAAACGTCCCCCTACCCCGGGGTAATCCGTTCTGGCAAGCTCGGGCCATGACTCCCCGCGCCGCTGACCGGGCCCGCTACGACAGGGCCACCGCCCATCTCGACGCTCCGCTGGCCGTCGTCGATCTCGACGCCTTCGACGCCAACGCCGGGGATCTGGTGCGCAGAGCCGGGGGCAAGCCCATCCGTGTCGCGAGCAAGTCCGTGCGCTGCCGGGTGCTGCTGGAGCGGGTGCTGGCGAGGGACGGCTTCGCCGGGATCATGTCCTTCACGCTGGACGAGTCGCTGTGGCTGGCCAGGGCCGGCTTCGACGATGTCCTGCTGGCCTATCCGTCGGCGGACCGCGCGGGCTACGCCGAGCTCGCGGCCGACCCGAAGCTCGCCGCCGCCGTGACCGTGATGATCGACGACGCGGCGCAGCTCGACCTGATCGAGGCCTCCCGCGCCGGGGGCAGGGAAGAGATCCGGGTCTGTCTGGAACTGGACACCGCGCTGCATCTGCTCGGGGGCCGGATCCGTGTGGGTGCCCGCCGTTCGCCCCTGCGGGAGCCGGCCCAACTGGCCGAGCTGGCCCGCTCGATCGCCCGCCGTCCGGGTTTCCGGCTGGTGGGACTGATGGCGTACGAGGGGCACATCGCCGGTGTCGGTGACGCGATCGGCGGCCGTCCGATGCGCTCCCGCGCGATCAGGCTCATGCAGGCGACGGCCCGCAGGGAACTGACGGCCCGGCGGGCGTCCGTGGTGCGGGCGGTCCGTGCGGTGGCGCCGGACCTGGAGTTCGTCAACGGCGGCGGTACCGGCAGTGTGCAGCACACCGCGGCCGAGGACGCCGTCACCGAGATCGCGGCGGGCTCGGGGCTGTACCTCCCGCGGCTGTTCGACAACTACACCTCCTTCTCCGGCCGTCCGGCCGCGCTCTTCGCCCAGCCCGTGGTGCGCCGGCCCGGAGTGGGCGTGGTGACGGTGCTCGGCGGCGGCTATCCCGCGTCCGGAGCCGCCGGGGCGGACCGGCTGCCGGTCCCCTATCTGCCCGAAGGGCTGCGCTACGACCCGCAGGAGGCGGCCGGCGAGGTGCAGACCCCGCTGCTCGGCTCCCCCGCGGACGATCTGCTGATCGGCGACAAGGTGTGGTTCCGGCATGCCAAGGCCGGTGAGATGTGCGAGCGGTTCGACACGCTTCAGCTGATCGAAGGGGACCGGATCACCGGGACGGCGCCCACCTACCGGGGCGAGGGCCGCACCTTCCTCTGACCGCCGGCTCCGCCCGGTCGGATGTCCGCACGCGGACACACTCCGCTTACGGGCAGGGTCAGTTGCTCGGTCCGATACTGCTGCCGACGCCTCCGCTCCCCGTGTCACCGTCCGCCCGGATGCTCGCCGCGATCCTGTCCATGTCGGCGAGCTTCGGCGCGTCGGGGCCGGCGTCGAAGGCGAAGCGGACGATGACCATGGCCTCGGTGCCCACGGTCGAGGGGAAGACGAGCGACTGGACGTATCCGCCGGGGCCCTTGCCGGTGACGACCCGCCAGCGCACCAGATGGCCCGCGCGCCCGGCGACGGCGAAGGACTGGGACTTGAGGACGGTGTGGGAGGTGATCCCGCCGTAGATCCGGCTGCCGAGGACGTCCTCGTCGTACGCCTTGTCCGCCGCCGTGACGATGTCCTGCTCGGCGAGGGCTTTCGGCGTGGTGGCGGAGGTCCCGCCGGAGGCGATGGACGAGATCCGGCCGTGCCGGCAGAGCGACGAACCGCCGGCCGGGCATTCGTACGTCAGCTCCGTACGCATGGTCGCGCCCTCGTCGAGGGTGCTGTCGGACTTCTCCCAGCCCTCGGGGATGGGTATCGAGATCCCGTTGAGCTGGTCGCTCAGCACGTCGGCGTCGTCGGCGGACGCCGTCGGGGAGGGTGTGCCCTGCGGGTCCGCGGAGGTGCTGACGGGGGCGGTCGCACTCGGCGCCGTGTCCTTACCGCTGTCGTCGTCGCCGGGTGCGAGCAGGACGGCCGCCGTCGCGACGGCGGCCACGAGGACCACACCGGCGACGGCGAACGCCACGAGCCTGCCCTTCGGTTTACCGCCCGGACCGCCGGTCTGCGCCATCGGCACCGTCGGCGGACCGAACCCGGCGGCCGGGGTCTGCGCCTGGACCGCGCGGGTGTGCGCGGTCCAGGCGGTCCCGTCCCACCAGCGTTCGGTGCCGGGAACGCTCGGGTCCGGGTACCAGCCGGCCGGGGTCGTCATGCTCATCCGGCCAGCCTAGGGCCTGTCGTTCGGGTCGTGCCCTGGCCCCTGTCCCGGGCGGCCCGTTCGGGCGTCTACACCGGCGTGACGTACGCCCCGGCGATTCCGCCGTCCACCAGGAAGTCCGTCGCGTTGATGAACGACGAGTCGTCGCTGGCGAGGAACGCCACCGCGGAGGCGATCTCGTCCGCCTCCGCGAACCGGCCCGCGGGGATGTGCACCAGGCGGCGCGCGGCCCGCTCGGGGTCCTTGGCGAACAGCTCCTGGAGCAGGGGGGTGTTGACGGGTCCCGGGCAGAGCGCGTTGACCCGGATGCCCTCACGGGCGAACTGCACGCCGAGTTCGCGGGTCATGGCGAGTACGCCGCCCTTGGACGCGGTGTACGAGATCTGCGAGGTCGCCGCTCCCATGATCGCCACGAACGAGGCGGTGTTGATGATGGAGCCCCGGCCCTGGCGCTGCATGTAGGGGATGGCGGCCTTGCAGCACAGGAACACGGAGGTGAGGTTGACGTCCTGGACGCGCTTCCACGCCTCCAGTCCGGTGCTCAGGATCGAATCGTCGTCGGGCGGGGAGATCCCCGCGTTGTTGAAGGCGATGTCGACGGAGCCGTAGGTGTCGAACGCCGTCCTGAACAGCGCCTCGACCTGCTCGGCGTCGGTGACGTCGACCTGGACGAAGGTGCCCCCGACCTCGTCGGCGGCCGCCTTGCCCGCGATCTCGTCGATGTCGCCGCAGACGACGTTGGCGCCCTCGGACGCGAGGCGGCGGGCCGTCGCCAGGCCGATGCCGCTGCCGGCGCCGGTGATGACTGCGGTACGGCCCACCAGCCGGCGGCAGATGTGTGCGGTGTCGGTCATGAGTGCTCAGGCCTCCGTGCTGATGAAGACGTTCTTGGTCTCGGTGAATGCGGTCAGGGCGTCGGGGCCGAGTTCGCGGCCGAGGCCGGACTGCTTGTAGCCGCCGAACGGGGTCGAATAGCGGACGCTGCTGTGGGAGTTGACGGAGAGGTTGCCGGCGGCGACGGCCCGCGAGACGCGCAGGGCGCGGCCGATGTCGCGGGTCCAGATCGAGCCGGAGAGTCCGTAGTCGGTGGCGTTGGCGAGCCGGATCGCGTCGGCCTCGTCGTCGAAGGGCAGGACGGCGGCCACCGGTCCGAAGACTTCCTCGCAGGCGGCCGGGGCGTCGGGGGCGATATCGGTGAGGACGGTGGGCGCGAACCAGAAGCCGGGGCCGTCGGGGGCGCTGCCCCGGATGCCGGGCAGATCGTCCGGGACGTAGGAGCGCACACGGTCCAGCTGGATCTGCGAGATCAGCGGACCCATCTGGGTCTTCTCGTCGGCCGGGTCGCCCACGATCACGGACTCGATGGCGGGGGCGAGCAGGTCGAGGAACCGGTCGTACACCGTGCGCTGCACCAGGATGCGGGTCCGGGCGCAGCAGTCCTGTCCGCTGTTGTCGAGGAAGGACATGGGGGTGGCCGCGGCGGCTGCCCCCAGGTCGGAGTCGGCGAAGACGATGTTGGGGCTCTTGCCGCCGAGTTCGAGCGTCACCCGCTTCACCAGCGGGGCGCTCGTGGCCATGATGCTCTTGCCGACCCGGGTGGAGCCGGTGAACACGATCTTGGCCACGCCGGGATGCTCGACGAGCGCGTTGCCCGTCACGTCGCCCGCACCCGGCAGCACCTGGAAGAGATGTTCGGGCAGGCCCGCCTCCAGGGCGAGTTCGGCCAGCCGCAGGGCCGTCAGCGGTGTGGTCTCGGCCGGTTTGAGGAGGACGGCGTTCCCGGCGGCAAGTGCGGGGGCGGTGCCCCAGGCGGCGATCGGCATGGGGAAGTTCCACGGCGCGATCACTCCGATGACGCCGAGGGGTTCGAGGATGGTGATGTCGAGGCCGCCGGCGACGGGGATCTGGCGTCCGTTGAGCCGTTCCACTCCCCCGGCGGCGAAGTCGAGGAGGTCGCGGACGTTGCCGGCCTCCCAGCGGGCGTTGCCGATGGTGTGACCGGCCTCGCGCACCTCCAACCGGGCCAGTTCCTCGATGTGTTCGTCCACGACGCCGGCGAACCGGCGCAGCAGTCGGGCCCGGTCGGCGGGGGCGGCGGCCGCCCAGCCTTCCTGGGCCTTCGCGGCGCGGGCGACGGCGGCGTCGACCTCGGCGGCGCTCGTCGCCGGGACGGTCTCGATCACCTCGCCCGTGGCGGGGTTGACCACCTCGTGGTGGGCGTGCGTCACAACGTGCCTCACAGACGTTCGAAGGAGCGGCGGAGCTCCCAGTCGGTCACCGCGGCATCGAACGCCTGGAGTTCGACCCGCGCCATGTTGCGGTAGTGCGCGACGACTTCGTCGCCGAAGGCTGCCTTGGCGATGGCGCTGTTCTCCCAGAGCTCGGCGGCTTCCCGCAGGGTGGTGGGGACCTGCTCGTATCCGGCGGTGTACGCGTTGCCGGTGCACTCCTCGGGCAGCTCCAGCTTGTGCTCGATGCCGTACAGCCCGGCCGCGACCAGTCCGGCGACGGCGAGGTAGGGATTGACGTCACCGCCCGGGAGCCGGTTCTCGAAGCGCAGGGAGCGGCCGTGGCCGACGACGCGCAGTGCGCAGGTGCGGTTGTCGTAGCCCCAGGCGACGGCGGTGGGCGCGAAGGAGCCGGGCTGGAACCGCTTGTAGGAGTTGATGTTGGGCGCGTACAGCAGGGAGAACTCGCGCAGGGCGGCCAGTTGTCCGGCGAGGAAGTGGCGCATGACCTGGGACATGCCGCCGGGTCCGTCGCCCGCCATGACGTTGGTGCCGTTCTCGTCCTGGAGCGAGAGGTGGATGTGGCAGGAGTTGCCCTCGCGCTCGTTGTACTTGGCCATGAAGGTGAGCGAGACGCCCTCCTGCGAGGCGATCTCCTTGGAGCCGGTCTTGTAGACGGAGTGCTGGTCGCAGGTGATCAGGGCTTCGTCGTACTTGAAGGCGATCTCGTGCTGGCCGGGGTTGCACTCGCCCTTGGCGGACTCGACGGTCAGTCCGGCCGCGGCCATCTCGTTGCGGATGCGGCGCAGCAGCGGTTCGATCCGTCCGGTGCCGAGCACGGAGTAGTCGATGTTGTACTGGTTGGCCGGCGTGAGGTCGCGGTAGTGGCGGTCCCAGGCCTGCTCGTAGGTGTCCTTGAAGACGATGAACTCGAGTTCCGTGCCGGCATGGGCGGTGAACCCGTGTTCGGCGAGGCGCTCCAGCTGGCGGCGCAGGACCTGGCGGGGCGCGGCGACGACGGGCGAGCCGTCGTTCCACGCGAGGTCGGCGACGAGAAGCGCGGTGCCCTCGTTCCAGGGGATACGGCGCAGGGTGGCGAGGTCGGGGTGCATGGCGAAGTCGCCGTAACCGCGCTCCCACGAGGACATCTCGTAGCCGTCGACGGTGTTCATCTCGGTGTCGACGGCGAGGAGGTAGTTGCAGCCCTCGGTGCCGTGTTCGAGAACCTCGTCGAGGAAGAACGGTGCGGCGAACCGCTTGCCCTGGAGCCGCCCCTGCATGTCGGGGAAGGCCAGGACGACGGTGTCGATCTCACCGCTCGCGATGAGGGCTCGAAGCTCCTCGACCCCGAGCGGGGGTTTGCGGTCTGCCACGGGATTACGCCTCCTTGGGTCAGCCGGAAGCCATAAGGTATTACCGAAGACCATTGCCTGGGAAGAGGAAACGGCGACGTGGCGAAGACGAACAATGCGGCCGACCGGCTGACACCCGTGCTGCGCCCCGTACGCGCGGGCAACGGCTTCGAGGAGGCACTGGAGCAGATTCTCCAGCTGCTGCGCCTCGGGCTGGTCCCCGGCGGCGAGCGGCTGCCCGCCGAGCGTGAGCTCGCCGAGCGGATGGGCATCAGCCGGGTCACGCTGCGCGAGGTGCTGAAGGTCCTCGCCGACCAGGGCCTGGTGGAGAGCCGGCGCGGCCGCTACGGCGGCACCTTCGTGCTGCACCGCCCGGACGCCCATGGCGAGGACGAGCTGCGCCGCCGCGTGGCGGATGTCGACGTCGAGGACACCCTGCGCTTCCGCGAGGTGCTGGAGGTCGGCGCGGCGGGACTGTGCGCCGCGCACGGGCTGACCGACCAGGACGCGAAGCGGCTGCGCAGCGCCCTGTCGTCGACGCACGACGCTCCGCTCGCCGCGTACCGGCGCGCGGACACGCTGCTGCATCTGACCCTCGCGGAACTGTCCGGGTCCCCGACGCTGGCCGCCCGGTACGCCGCGGTGCGGGCGACCCTGAATGATCTGCTCGACTGCATTCCGCTGCTCGTGCGCAACCTCGAACACTCCCAGCAGCAGCACAGCGCGCTGGTCGAGGCGGTGCTGGACGGCGACGCCGACGCGGCACGCGAGGTGATGCGGGAGCACTGCGAGGGCACCGCGGCACTGCTGCGCGGTTTTCTGCCCTGATCGGAGGGCCGACGGGCCTGTACGGGGGCGCCCGCGGGCCGATCCGTAACCTCACCTTTACGCACAGGGGTTGCGCATTCCGGATGGCTGCCGCAAAGGTGTCCGCACAAACCTTTGACTGCCAGGAGCGACTCATGGCCGAAGGCACGACCCCGCGCACCACTTCCTCCGCCGACGACGCCTATCTCCAGCGGCGCACCCTGCGCCGGGGCAGCGCCGGCTGGCTGCTGCTCACCGGACTCGGCGTGGCCTATGTCGTCTCCGGCGACTTCGCCGGCTGGAACACCGGCCTCGCCAAGGGCGGCTTCGGCGGCCTCGCGATAGCCACCCTGCTGATGGGCGTGATGTACGCCTGTCTCGTCTTCGCCCTCGCCGAACTCTCGGCGATCCTGCCCACGGCAGGCGGCGGCTACGGATTCGCCCGCCGCGCCCTCGGCACCTGGGGCGGCTTCCTCACCGGTACGGCGATCCTGATCGAGTACATCCTCGCGCCCGCGGCGATATCGATCTTCATCGGTGACTATGTCGAGTCACTCAACCTCTTCGGCCTGGAATCGGGCTGGCCGGTCTATCTCGCCTGCTTCGTGATCTTCATCGGGATCCATCTGTGGGGAGTCGGCGAGGCGCTGCGCTTCAGCCTGGTCGTCACCGCCATCGCGGTCGCGGCGCTGCTGATCTTCGTGGTCGGCGCGTTCACCGACTTCTCGGCGGGCGGACTCGACGACATCGGCGTGGACACGAACGCGTTCGCCTCGAACTCCTGGCTGCCGTTCGGCCTGCTGGGCATCTGGGCGGCCTTCCCGTTCGGCATGTGGTTCTTCCTGGGCGTCGAGGGCGTGCCGCTCGCCGCGGAGGAGGCGAAGGACCCGGTGCGCTCGATGCCGAAGGCCCTCGCCATCTCCATGGGCGTCCTGGCGGTGCTCGCCACGCTCACCTTCTTCGCCGCGACGGGCGCGAGCGGATCGGACGCCCTGAAGGACGCCGGCAACCCGCTCGTGGTCGCCCTGGAAGGCAGCGGCGACCCGACGCCGCTGAGCCGCTTCGTGAACTACGCGGGGCTCGCGGGCCTGGTCGCGTCGTTCTTCTCGCTGATCTACGCGGGCTCCCGCCAGCTCTTCGCCCTCTCCCGGGCCGGCTACCTCCCGCGCTTCCTCTCGCTCACCAGCCGCCGCAAGTCGCCCTACCTCGGCCTGCTGATCCCCGGCGCGCTCGGATTCGCCCTGGCGGCGGGCACGGGCAACGGCGCGCGGATGCTCAACATCGCGGTCTTCGGGGCGACGATCAGCTACGCGCTGATGGCCCTGTCGCACATCGTGCTGCGGCGCCGCGAGCCGGAGCTTCCGCGCCCGTACCGCACCCCGGGCGGCATCGTCACCTCCTCGGTCGCCTTCGTCCTCGCGCTCTCCGCGCTGGTGGCGACGTTCCTGGTGGACAAGGACGCGGCGTACATCGCGCTCGGCGTCTACGCCGTCGCACTCGCCTACTTCGCGTTCTACTCTCGGCACCATCTGGTCGCGAAGGCACCGGAGGAGGAGTTCGCGGCACTGGCGGCGGCGGAGGCCGAACTCGAACGCAAGTGACGCACGTGACGTAACTGCCAGGAACGAACGGAGCCACCGTGTCCAAGCCGCTCATCGGCGTCACCACCTACCTCAACCCCGCGAAGTGGGGGGTGTGGGAGCTGCCCGCGGCACTGCTGCCCGCGGCGTATCCCCGCATGGTCCAGGCGGCGGGCGGGCTCGCGGCGCTGCTCCCGCCGCACGAGGACCCGGCCTCGGCCGAGGCGGTCGTGGCCCGGCTGGACGGCCTGGTGATCGCGGGCGGAGCGGACGTGGAGCCCGCGCGCTACGGCGCACAGGCGGACCCGCGTACCGGGCCGCCCGCGCGGGACCGGGACGCCTGGGAGCTCGCCCTGGTCCACGCGGCACTGGCCACGGGCACCCCGCTGCTGGGGATCTGCCGCGGGATGCAACTGCTGAACGTGGCCCTCGGCGGAACCCTGGTGCAGCACCTCGACGGGCACGTGGGCGGTGTCGGCGTCTTCGGCACCCACACGGTCCGGCCGGTCCCCGGCACCCGGTTCGCCTCCATCACCCCGGAGGCGACGAAGGTCCCGACCTACCACCACCAGTCGCTCGACGTCCTGGCCCCGGCCCTGACGGCGAGCGCCCACGCGGACGACGGGACGGTGGAGGCGATCGAGACCGCGGACGGGTGGGTGCTGGGGGTGCAGTGGCACCCGGAGATGGGTGAGGACGTCCGGGTGATGCGGGCGCTGGTGGAGGCTTCGGCGGGCTGACGGCCAAGGGCGCGGGCGGCTCGCGGCGGCCGGCGGCCGCCGACCGGCCTGCGGCCAGCCACTGTCCGGGACCGCCCCCCGACCCGCCGCTCAGCCCTGCGTCAGCGACAGCAGTTCTCTCGCCGGCCCGGTGGGCCGGTGGGAGGACGGCCAGACCGCCCGCAGCGACCGGTCCATGCTCACCCCCTCCACCGGGACCTCCGTCAGCCGCCGTGCCGCCACTTCCTCGGTCACCGCCAGCTCGCTCAGCACGGCGGGACCCGCCCCGCTCACCGCCGCCGCCTTCACCGCCGTCGTCGACGCCAGTTCCAGCAGCGGTTCCGCCAGGCCCCCGTGGCCGGTGAGCGCCGAGTCGAGCACCTGGCGCGTACCCGATCCGCGCTCCCGCAGGATCAGGGGTTCCGCGGCCAGTTCACCGGCCGTCAGAGGGCGCTTGCGCCGCGCCCAGGGGTGTCCGGGCGCCACCACGACCAGCAGCCGGTCCTGGCCGATCACCGCGCCGTCCAGCCCCTCCGGCACCGACAGTCCCTCCACGAAACCGAGGTCCGCGTCGCCCGCGAGCAGTTGCTGCGCCACCGTCGCGGAGTTGCCCGCCAGCAGCGAGACCGCCGTCCCGGGCCGCTGCGAGCGCAGCGCGATGAGCCAGCCCGGCAGCAGATACTCCGCGATGGTCATCGACGCCGCGACCCGCAGGCGTGAGTCGCGCCGCCCCCGCAGCGCCTGCGTCCCCACGTCGAACGCCTCCGCCGCCTCCACGACCCGCCGCGCCCAGTCGGTGACCAGCGCCCCCGCGTCGGTGAGCCGGGAGCCGCGCGGCGAGCGGTCCACCAGGGCGACTCCCAGTTGCCGTTCCATGGAGCGGATCCGGCTGCTCGCGGCGGGCTGGGTGATACCGAGCTCGCGCGCAGCGCGGCCGAGACTGCCGTGCCGGGCCACCGCCAGCAGCAGTTCCAGCGCGCCGAGATCCGGCACGCGGTGTGCCAGCGGTACGCGCTCGCCCTGGTCCTCGTCCTTCGGTCCCCTGCTCATAAACCCAGCTTATGGGGCCATAGGGAGAAGATCCCTGGTGGGGAGCGCCGCACGACAGGACAGTGGAGACATGGTCACCGCCGTACACCCCCGCAGTCGCAGCGTCGCCGAGGCGACCACCCCCTCGCTCACGACCGTACGGCTGCCGACGCTGCGCCACTTCGGCCCCAACTGGTACGCGAGCGTCATGGGCACCGCCATCGTGGCCAACGCGGGTGTCGCGCTCCCCTACGACGTCCCGGGCCTGCGGACCGTCTGCGAGGCGATATGGGCGCTGTCCGCGGTGATGCTGATCGTGGTGCTGCTCGCCCGCGGGGCGCACTGGCTCCACCACCCCGACCAGGCCCGCGCCCATCTGCTCGACCCGGCGATCGCGCCCTTCTACGGGTGTCTGTCGATGGCGCTGCTGGCCGTCGGCATCGGCACGGTTTCCGTCGGCCGGGACGTGATCGGCGAACCGGCGGCGGTCGCGGCCGCGTTCGCCCTCTTCGGTGTCGGTACGTTCATCGGCCTCGTCGTGGCGGTCGCCGTCCCGTATCTGATGATCGTCCGCCACCGCGTGAGGCAGGGCACGGCCTCACCGGTGTGGCTGCTGCCCGTCGTCTCCCCCATGGTCGCCGCGTCCCTCGGCGCTCTGCTGGTCCCGCATCTGCCCGCCGGCCAGGGACGCGAGGCGCTGCTGCTCGGCAGTTACGCGATGTTCGGCATCAGCCTGATCGCCACGCTGGTGATCCTGCCGGTGGTCTTCTCCCGGCTGGTCCACCACGGCCGCCTGCCCCTCGCGCTGACCCCGACGCTCTTCCTGGTCCTCGGCCCGCTCGGCCAGTCGACGACGGCGGTCGGCAAA
Organism: Streptomyces sp. NBC_00306; assembly: GCF_036169555.1. Taxonomy (GTDB): domain Bacteria; phylum Actinomycetota; class Actinomycetes; order Streptomycetales; family Streptomycetaceae; genus Streptomyces; species Streptomyces achmelvichensis. The sequence continues at coordinate 1,452,270 of NZ_CP108032.1, forward strand.
CTCGCGGACGTGGCCCCGGGCGCGATCCGGACGCCGTACGCCGCGGGGTTCGTCGCGTTCGCCGTGATCTACGGCGTGCCCGTGCTGGGTTTCGCGCTGATGTGGCTGGTGCTCGCCGGCGCCATGGTGGTGCGGGCCGCCCGGGACGGCATGCCGTTCTCGATGAGCTGGTGGGCCTTCACCTTCCCCGTCGGCACCTGTGTGACCGGCGCGGCGGGTCTGGCCCACCACACCGGACTGCCCGCACTGGGGTGGCTGGCCGTCGGCCTCTACCTGCTGCTGGTCACGGGCTGGGCGGTGGCGGGGGTGCGCACGGTGCGCGGCCTGCTCAGCGGAGCGCTGCTCGCAGCGCCGCGCTGAGCACCGCGGGTGCCTCCGCCAACGACGGCCCGTACCAGGTCAGATGCCGGCCGCTGACGAGCGCCGCCGCCATGCCGGGGAACGCCTCGGGTCCGTCCTCGGCCGTGAATCGGTACGGCTCGTCGGGGAGCACCACCAACCGGGCCCCGCTGTCGCGCAGCTCGTCCAGGGGGATGCGGGGGTAGCGCTCGGTGTGCCCGGCGTAGGCATGCCTCACGCCGAGCCTCGCCAGCAGGTCGCCGGCGAAGGTGTCCCGGCCGAGCACCATCCAGGGCCGCCGCCAGACGGGCACGACGGCGCCCAACGGGCCCGCCTCGTCCAGTGGTCCGACGGCCGACCAGGCCTCGCGGGCCTCGTCGAGCCAGGCCGGCAGGGCGAGGCCGCAGCCCGCCACCAGGACCCGCCTCAGTTCGCCGAAGGCCTGCTCCAGGTCGCGCACCTCGGTGACCATGACCTCGACCCCCGCGGCGCGCAGGGCGGCAAGGTCGGGCTCCCGGTTCTCCTCCTCGTTGGCGATCACCAGATCGGGGCGGAGGGCGATCACCGCGGGGACGTCGGGGTTCTTGGTGCCGCCGATGCGCGGGACGTCGAGATCCGCGGGATGGGTGCACCAGTCCGTGGCGCCGACCAGCATCCCGGGCGCGCTGACGGCCACCGCCTCGGTCAGCGACGGCACGAGGGAAACCACACGCATGAGCGCTCCTGAAGGCTGCCGGCCGGCCTACGGTTCCGGCGTCTCGAGGTGCTCGGCGACGGTGACCACGACGATGCGGGTCTCGGGCAGGGTCGCCCGCCACCGGTGCCGTACCCCGCCGGACAGGAACAGGGTGTCGCCCCGGACCAGGCGGTAGGCGCGGCCCTCGGCCTCCAGCTCCACCGCGCCGTCGGCGACGTACATCAGCTCGTCGTTGCGGTGCTGGAACTCTCCCCCGGTGTCGTGCTCCCCGGTGAACTCCAGGGCTTCGAGTTGATGCCGGCCGCGGACGAGCCGACGGGCCCTCGGCACGGGCGGCGCGTCGTCGTCCTCGTCGGCGCGGACGACCGCGACCGTGCGGGCCGCGTCGGACGCGGCGAGCAGCCGGCTCGCCGTGGTCTCCAGGGCGTCGGCGACCCGCTGGAGGGAGCGGACGCTGGGGCGGGCGCGTTCGTTCTCCACCTGGCTGAGGAAGGGGATGGACAGGCCGCTGCGCTCGGCGACCGTGGCAAGGGTGAGGTCGAGCGCACGACGGCGCCGGCGCACGGCAGCGCCGACTCGAAGACGCTCGGTCTCCTTCGGGTCCTTGCCGTCCTTCTCGTCCATCTGCCGGGCTCCCCTTCCCCTGGTCTGTCTTCACCTTACGCAGCTTCGGGGTCCGACCGCTCCCGCATCAGGTCACGGACCCGGCGCCGGCGGGGAAAGCCGGACGGGGTGGCCCCCGCCTCCGGCGAGAACCACCCCGTTGCGCCCCGGGTACGGCAGGCAGCCCTGCCGTCACTGTGTGCGACCGCTACTGCGGCGCCATCCGGTCGGCGATGCCCGGGTTCTCCTTCATCCAGGCCTTCACCGCCTCCTCCTCGTGTCCCGTTCCGCGCTTCTGGATCTCGTTCTCCAGGCCGGCGAGCTGCTTCTCGCTGAGCTTGAAGTTCTTGAGCCAGCCGGTCAGCCGCGGATAGTTCTTCGGGAAGTCCTTGCTCGCCACCGTGTGGATGCGGTCTCCCGTGCCGAAGGCCTTCTCGGGGTCCTTCAGCTTGGTGAGGCCGTACTCGTTGTAGGCCCAGTGCGGGGTCCACAGCATCACGGCGATGGGTTCCTTCTTGGCGTACGCCCGCTTCAGCTCGGCGAGCATGCCGGGGGTGGAGCTGTCGACGACCTTGTACTCACCGTCGATGCCGTAGCCCGGCAGGACCTTGTTCTTGAGGATGTTCATGGTCTCGGTGCCCGGCTCGATACCGACGATGCGGCCCTTGAACTCTCCACCGCGGCCCTTGAGATCCTCGAGCGAGTCGACACCCTTCACATAGGAGGGCACCGCGATCTCCAGTGAGGTGGGTCCGTACCAGGAGCCGACGTCGGTAAGTTTGTCGCCGTACTTGTCCCAGTACTTCTTCTGGGTGTTCGGCAGCCAGCCGTCGAACTGGACGTCGATCTGACCGCGCGACATCGCGGTGTACATCGGACCGACCTCGAACTGCTTGAGATTCATGGTGTACCCGCGCTCCTCGAGGACCGCCTTCCACAGATACGTGGCGGCGATGTCCTCCTCCCACGGGAACCAGGCGACCTCCAGCGGGCGTTCGCGCTCGTCCTTGCCGTTCGCGGCCTTGCCCGCCTTGGCGACGGGGGTCCACTTGTCGGCGAGCCCGGGATTCTTGGCCAGCCAGTCGCGTACGGCGTCCTGCTCCTTGCCCTTGCCGGTCTTCTGGATCGTCGCTTCGAGGTCCGTGAGCTGCTTCTCGGTCATCTTGAAGCTCTTCAGCCACTTGCCGACCTGCGGGTTGTCCGCCGAGAAGCCCTTGCGCGCCAGCGTGTGCACGCCGTCGCCCTTGCCCCACGACACCTTGGGGTCCTTGAGCTTCTTCAGGTCGTAGCTGCTGTAGGCCCAGTGCGGCGACCACAGCGTGGTGACGATCGGTTCCTTCTTCTCGTACGCGCGCTTCAGCTCGGCGAGCATGCCGGGCGTCGAACCGTCGACGACCTTGTACTCGCCCTCCAGGCCGTACTCCTTGAGCACCTTGTCCTTGAGCAGGCCCATCATTCCGGCGCTCGGCTCGATGCCGATGATCCGGCCCTTGAACTGTGCCGACTTCCCCTTGAGGTCCGCCAGCGAGTCGATGCCCTTCACATAGGAGGGCACGGACAGCTCCAGCGAGGTGGGGCCGTACCAGGAGCCGAGGTCCTCCAGCTTGCTCTGGTACTTCTTCCAGTACTGGGCGTGGGTGACGGGCAGCCACGAGTCGGTCTGGAAGTCGATCTGGCCGCCGGCGAGGCCGGTGTAGAGCGATCCGGCCTCCAGCTGCTTGGTGTCGACCTCGTAGCCGCGCTGCTCCAGCAGTTCCTTCCACAGGAACGTGGAGGCGATGCCCTCGTCCCAGGGGATGTAACCGATGGAGACCTTCTTGCCCTGACCCACGTTCGAGGCGTCGGACGCGTCGGCGGACTTGGTGCCGCCGAACATGCCCATACCGCCGGCGACCAGCGCGAGGACGACGACACCGACGACCGCGACCACGGGCTGCGGGCGGTGGTCCCAGATCTTCAGCCCGCCGGTCATGGCCTTGGCCTTGGCGATCGCGCGACGGCCCAGCGGCGAGACCTGGCGGCCGAGCGCGCCGGTGATGCGGTCCAGGTACATGGCGAGGATGACGATGGAGATGCCCGCCTCGAAGCCGAGGCCGATGTCGACGTTGCCGATGGCGCGGTACACGGCGCCGCCGAGCCCGCCGCCGCCGACCATGCCCGCGATGACGACCATGGACAGGCCCAGCATGATGACCTGGTTGATGCCGGCCATGATCGTGGGCAGTGCGAGCGGCAGCTGGACGCGCAGCAGGGTGTTGCGCGGAGTGGTGCCGAACGCCTCGGCGGCCTCGACGAGTTCCTCGTCGACCTGACGGATGCCGAGCTCGGTCATCCGTACGCCGGGCGGCAGCGCGAAGACGATGGTGGCGATGATGCCGGGCACCACGCCGACGCCGAAGAAGATGATGCCGGGGATCAGGTACACCATCGCCGGCATGGTCTGCATGAAGTCCAGAACCGGCCGGGTCACGGCGCTGACGGTCTTGGAGCGCGAGGCCCAGATGCCGAGCGGTACGGCGATCACCAGCGTGACGATGGTGGCGACGAGCACCAGCGAGAGGGTCGACATCGCGTCGTCCCACAGCTCGATGGAGTCGATGAGGGCGAAGCCCGCGAAGGCGAGCCCGCCGGCGAGCAGTCCGCGCAGCCACCAGGCCACGACGGCGAGCATGCCCGCGAACAGCAGCGGCTCGGGTGCGGAGAGCACCGAGTCGATGCCGTCGTACATCCCGGTGACGACCGAGCTGATGGCGTCGAACAGCCAGGAGAGGTGGGACTGGAGCCAGTTGACACCGCTGTCGACCCAGTCGCCGAGATGGAGCCTAGGCACTGGCCACCGCCTTGTCGGCCGCGTCGGCGTCGCCGGCCGTGGCGACGCTCTTCGCGGGGGCGGTGTTCTGCGGCGGTACGGGTGCGGGGGTCAGGGGCTCGCCGAGGACGGCGAGCAGACGGGCACGCGGTACGACGCCGATGAGTTCGCCCTCGTCGTCGACGACGGCGACAGCGACACCGCTGGTGGAGCAGGGCGTGAACAGCTCGATGATCGGGGTGTCCGCGGAGACGGTGGCGGGGGCGGCGGCGAGTACGTCGCGTGCGCCCTTCAGCTCCTTGCCGTTGTCCGTCCTGCTGCCGTACGCGGTCTCCGGGTCGGCCATGATCGCGCCTGCGGTGAGGACGCGGGAGCGGTCAACGTCCTGTGTGAAGGAGGCGACGTAGTCGTTGGCGGGCGTGACGAGGATGTCCTCGGCGGTGCCCAGCTGCACGATCTCGCCGTCGCGCATCACGGCGATGCGGTCGCCGAGGCGCATGGCCTCGTTCAGGTCGTGGGTGATGAAGACGATGGTCTTCTTGAGCCGCTTCTGGAGCTCCAGGAGCTGGTCCTGCATGTCGCGGCGGATCAGCGGGTCGAGCGCGCTGAAGGACTCGTCCATCAGCAGCAGATCGGCGTCGGTGGCGAGCGCGCGGGCGAGGCCGACACGCTGCTGCATACCGCCGGACAGCTCGTCGGGCCAGGAGTTCTCCCAGCCGGCGAGGCCGACCATCTCCAGCGCCTCGGCGGCGCGGCGGTCGCGCTCCGGGCGGGCGACGCCCTGGACCTCGAGTCCGTAACCGGCGTTCTCCAGGACGCTGCGGTGCGGGAACAGCGCGAAGTGCTGGAAGACCATGCTGATCTTCGTGGAGCGGACGGTGCGCAGGTCGCGCGGGCTCAGGGCGGTGAGGTCCTGACCGTCGAAGAGGACGCGTCCGGCGGTGGGGTCGAGCAGCCCGTTGAGCATGCGCAGCAGCGTGGACTTGCCGGACCCGGAGAGGCCCATGACGACGAAGATCTGACCCGGTTCGACGGTGAACGAGGCGTCGATCACCGCTGCGGTCGTGCCGTCGGCGCGGAGCTCGTCGCGGCCGGCTCCGCCTTCGAGCCTGCTCACCGCTTCGTCGGGTCGTCTGCCGAACACTTTGTACAAGTGCTCGGCTTGCAGCCTGGACACATACACCTCACCGATCGAACCGAAAACGGTCTGCCACCCCCGACTGGCAGACCGTGGAGCTTCGCGGGGTCGGCCCGCTTGCCCGAGGCAATTGTTGAAACATGCACGGGGTCCGCTCCGGGCCCGCGCCTTCCCTGGCGGGAACAAGCCAAACGAAAGAGTGACCCAGGTCACCTTCCGGGCACCCGGGGGTCGTTCACCGGGCGGGACCCGCGCTCCATGGAGCGCGCGTGGGACCGGCGCTCCAGGAGCTCACAGGGTGAGAGGTGACTGTCGGTGGGGTGCGGCATCATCGGGGTGTGACGCGACGCCTGATGCTCCTCGACACCGCTTCCCTGTACTTCCGCGCCTATTTCGGGGTCCCCGACTCCGTGCGGGCCCCCGACGGCACCCCGGTCAACGCCGTGCGCGGGCTGCTCGAATTCATCACGCGGCTGGTCCAGGACCACCATCCCGACGACCTGGTGGCCTGCTGGGACAACGACTGGCGGCCGCAGTGGCGGGTCGACCTGATCCCGTCGTACAAGGCGCACCGCGTCGCCGTGGAGACGGAGCGGAGCCTCCCGGACGAGGAGGAGATCCCGGACACCCTGTCTCCGCAGGTTCCGGTGATCGCGGCGGTGCTGGACGCGCTCGGCATCGCCCGGGTCGGCGCCGACGGGTACGAGGCCGACGACGTCATCGGCACGCTGACCGCGCGCGCCACCGGTCCGGTGGACATCGTCACCGGCGACCGTGACCTGTTCCAGCTGGTCGACGACGCCCGCGGCCGGCGGGTGCTGTACCCGCTCAAGGGTGTCGGGACGCTCCAGACGACGGACGAGGCCTGGCTCCGCGAGAGGTACGGCGTGGACGGCCCCGGGTACGTGAATCTGGCGCTGCTGCGGGGCGACCCGAGCGACGGCCTGCCGGGCGTGCCCGGGATCGGCGAGAAGACCGCGGCCAAACTGCTGGACGCCTTCGGCGACCTGGACGGAATCATGGCCGCCGTCGACGACCCGGCCGCGAAGCTCACACCGTCGCAACGCAAACGGCTCGACGAGTCGCGGGACTACGTGGCGGTCGCGCCGAAGGTCGTCCGGGTCGCCTCCGACGTGGCGCTTCCCCCCTTCGACCCTGCTCTGCCCACGGAGCCGCGCCATCCGGAGACCTTGAACGAACTCGCGGCACAGTGGGGACTCGGCGGCGCGCTGCTGCGCCTGCTGGGCACTCTTCGCGCCTGAGATGCTAACTTAGGCAAGCCTAAGCAGCACGAGTTCAGGGAGACCGCCGTGGCAGAACGACCGGCCCGCACGTCACCGAAGGCCTACGAGTCGCGGGTGGTGCACACCGAGCAGCTCACCCCGCACATGGTGCGCGTCGTCCTCGGCGGCGAGGGGCTGGCGGGCTTCGGTCTCGACGGCTTCACCGACCACTACGTCAAGCTCCTGTTCACGCCGGAGGGCGTCAGCTACCCGGAGCCGTTCGACATGGACCGGATCCGTGCGGAGTTCCCGCGCGACCAGTGGCCCGCGAACCGCACGTACACGGTCCGGAGTTGGGACCGGGACAGCGGCGAGCTGACGATCGACTTCGTGGTCCACGGCGACGAGGGCCTCGCCGGCCCCTGGGCGGCGCGGGCCCGCGTGGGTGACCTCCTGCGCATCCTCGGCCCCGGCGGCGGCTACGCGCCCGACGCCACGGCGGACTGGCATCTGCTGGTGGGCGACGAGAGCGCGCTGCCCGCGATCGCCGCGTCGCTGGAGACCATGCCGGCGGGTGCGCGGGTGCACGCCTTCGTGGAGGTCGATGGCCCCGAGGACGAGCAGAAGGTCGTCACGCCCGACGGCGTGGAGATCCACTGGCTGCACCGCGCCGGCCGGCCGGTCGGCGAGGCGCTGGTGGCGGCGGTGACCGCCCTCAAGTTCCCCGAGGGCAGGGTGTGCGCGTTCGTCCACGGCGAGGCGGGCTTCGTGAAGGAACTGCGCCGCCATCTGCGACTGGAGCGGCAGGTACCGCGCGAACAGCTGTCGATCTCGGGCTACTGGCGACTGGGCCAGAGCGACGAGGCGTGGCGCGCGGTGAAGCGCGAGTGGAACGAGCAGGTGGAGCGGGAACAGGAGCCGGCGGCCTGACGACGCGTCGGCGCCCCGAGGGGTGATCGGCCGGCACCCCGCCTTCACCCCCGCGGCTCCCCCGCCCCCGCCGACCTCGCCACCCCGCCCTGGCCGTTCACATACGCCCACGCCGAACCGTCCGCGTGCGCGAGCCTGCGCAGTGACGCCAGGAGGGCGTCCCCGAGGACCGTGCCGACGACCGCGCTCTCCACCACGCCGTCCCGGCCCGCCCGGCGCGCGACGTACGCCAGGTCCGCCCGTGCCACCTTCTCCGCCGCGTCCGCGTAGGTGTCGAGCACCTGGTCGAAGTCTCCGTGGCCGGCACGCTCCAGCGCGGCGAGTGCCGTCGCGAGCGCGTCCGCGGCCCGGGAGTCGTCCTCGACGAGCCAGCCGCGCCGGGCGATCAGTTCCCGCACCCGTACGCGCGCGGCGTCCCGTTCGGCATCCGCCTCTCCCCCGGCGTACCGAGGGGCGATCAGATCCGCGGCCACGCCCAGCACACTGTGCACCGGCCTGCCGCCGTCGTCGACAGCGGCGAGTACGTCCGCGACAGCCGCCACCTCGAGGCCGCCGATCTCCAACAGGGCCCGGATCAGGCGCAGTCGGCGTTCGTGTGCCTCGTCGTATGCCGCCTGGCTCGGGCTGGTCTGCCGGCCGGCCGGCAGAAGCCCTTCCCGGACGTAGTACGTGATCGTGGGTACCGGCACGCCGGTCCTGCGGCTCAACTCCCCTATGCGCACGACGTGTTCATCCTTCCGCCCTTGCCGGTGCACCTGCGCGCCATGGATAGTGAGGCTATCCGATAGTGGCTAGTTCCACTATCCATAGCCACGTCCCCGGCGACTCGGGCCCCATCGGACCCGGAAAGGAGCTCGCGCCATGACCGCCTTCCTCTTCCAGCTCTCCTTCTATCTGGCGAGTCCGGTGTGGCTGTTGATGATCTTCGCGCCGACCTGGCGGGTCACTGCCCGCGTCGCCGCGTCACCGCTGACCGTCCTCCCGGTGCTGGTCGTCTATGTGACCCTGGCCGTCCCCGTCTTCCCGGAGATCTGGACGGCCGTGAGCAGCCCGGACATCGACAGGTTCCGCGAGCTGACCGAACTGGCGGGCGGCGCGGGCGCGGTGTGGGCGCAGATCATCGCCTGGGACCTGCTGCTCGGCCAGTGGATGCACCTCGAAGGACGGCGGCTGGGAATCAGCCCTCTGGTGATGAGCCCGCTGCTCGTCTTCACGATCCTGCTCTCTCCGCTCGCGTTCCCCGTCTTCCTGCTGCTGCGCGCGGTACGGATGCGGTCCGCCGCCGGTGCGGCCGGTGGCGCCGCCGGGACCGCCCGGCCGGTGTCCGTTCAGGGGCGCTAGCCGGGCTCTCGGCCCGAACCCGCCCTCACCGACGGGTACCTGCGGGACCACCCGTTCCCCACTCGTGCAACCATCTGCGAATCCGGACCAATCCGCAGCACCAGCAGCACCGAATGCCTGGTGATTCTGTCCGGACGAGATGCCCGCACAGTGGAGGAAGCTGCGTGAACGACGCCGTACGCATCGGCGGTCCCGCCTCGGCGCGACCAGATCTGCAACAGTTGCTCGCCCTGGTGGCCCGCGGTGACCAGGACGCCTTCTCGCGGGTGTACGACGCGGCGTGCGGACCGGTACTCGGCCTGGTTCGGGCCGTGTTGCGGGACCCGGCCCAGTCGGAGGAGGTGACCCAGGAAGTGCTGATCGAGGTGTGGCGCACCGCGGCACGTTTCCAGCCCACCCGCGGATCGGCCATGACCTGGATCCTCACGCTCGCGCACCGGCGCGCCGTGGACCGCGTCCGGTCGGCGCAGGCGGCCACGGACCGCGAACGGCGGGCCGCGCTGCTGGAGCGGACACCCGCGTACGACGAGGTCACCGAGCAGGTCGAGGCCCGGCTCGAACGCGAGCAGGTACGGCGGTGCCTCGGCGGACTGACCGAACTCCAGCGCCAGTCGGTGACCCTCGCGTACTACCGGGGGCTGGCCTACCGCGAAGTGGCCGAACTGCTCTCCGTGCCACTGGGCACGGTCAAGACGAGACTGCGCGACGGGCTCATCCGGCTGCGCGACTGCCTGGGGGTGAGCGCATGACCACCGCTGATCTGCACACGCTGACCGGCGCCTATGTGCTGCACGCGCTGGCGCCCGACGAGCGCGCCGAGTTCGAGCGGCACATGGAGAACTGTCCGTCCTGCGAACAGGAGGTGCGGGAACTCGCCGCGACGGTGAGCAAGTTGGGCATGGCCGCCGCCGTGGTCCCGCCGCCCGCGCTGAAACAGCAGGTGATGCGCAAGATATCCGCCGAGCGCCAGCAACCGCCGCGCGTCACCCGGCTGCACGCCGGCCGGCGCCGGAGCCGCGGGCTGTCCCGATTCGTGCTGGCGGCCTGTCTCGCCGCGGCCGCGGCCTTCGGCGGGGTCTCCTTCTGGCAGCACCAGGAGGCACAGGACGCCCGCCGGGCGGCTCAGCGCGCGGAGCAGCAGACGGCCGAGCTCGCCGCGGTCCTCGCCGCGCCGGACGCCCAGGTGAGCAGCACCAAGCTCCAGGACGGCGGCCGCGGCACGGTCGTCGTCTCCAAGAGCCGCAACCAGGCGGCCTTCCTCGTCTCGGGGCTGCCCAGGCCGCCGGCGGGCAAGGTCTACCAGCTCTGGTTCAACGACGGCGGCACCATGCGGCCGGCCGGACTGATGGACCCGGCCACCGCGGACAACGCGCTCCTGATGGACGGTCCGGTGAACGCGGCTTCCGGCATGGGCGTCACCGTCGAGCCGGCCGGCGGCTCGCCGAAGCCCACCAGCGACCCCGTGGCTCTGATGAACTTCCCTGCCTGAGGAAGGACGGCTCATGAGTGTGGCGGTCATGCTCTTCACCTCCGACCTGCGCGTGCACGACCAGCCGGCACTGAGCGCCGCCGTGCGCGGGGCGGACGAGGTGGTGCCGTTGTTCGTGGTCGACCGCGGGGTGCAGCGGGCGGGTTTCGCCGTGCCCAACCGCCGTGCCTTTCTGGCGGATTGCCTCGCCTCGCTCGACGCAGGTCTGCGGGAGCGAGGCGGCCGCCTGGTGATCCGTATCGGCGATGTCACCGAGCAGGTGTGCCGGGTGGTCACCGAGAGCGGCGCCCGCGCGGTGCACATCGCCGCCGGTGTCAGCGCCTATGCCCAACGCCGGGAGGACCAGCTGCGTACGGCGCTGACGGCGGTCCGGTGCGCCCTGCATGTGCACGAGGGGGTCACCACCGCCGTGCCGCCCGGTCGGCTGACACCCGCCGACAGCAACCACTACGCGGCGTTCGAGCCGTACTTCGGCAGCTGGGACCGGGCGGGGCTGCGCGAGGTGGTGGCACCGCCCCACGCCGTGGCGGTCCCCGAACTGGCGGGCCATCCGCTGCCCCGGCGGACCGCGGTGCCCGGGGCGTCGCCCGCGGTCGCCAGGGGCGGTGAGCACGAGGGACGGCAGCGGCTGACCGCCTGGCTCGACCGCGGCGGCTCGGGCGTCGAGGCGTATGGGGAGCGGCACGACGACCTGTCCGGGGACACCACCTCGCGGCTCTCGGCCCATCTGCATTTCGGCACCCTGTCCGCGGCCGAACTGGTCGGGCGGGCACGCGGCGTGGGCGGGCCGGGAGCGGACGCGTTCGTACGGCGGCTGGCCCGGCGGGACTTCCACCACCAGGTCCTCGCGGCCCGCCCGGACGCGGCCCATGCCGACTACCGTCCGCGCGGCGACCGGTGGCGCCGGGACGAGAAGGACATCACCGCGTGGAAGGAGGGGCGCACCGGCTGCCCCGTCGTGGACGCGGGCATGCGGCAGCTGCTGCACGAGGGCTGGATGCACCACCGCTCCCGGCTGCTCGCGGCGGTCTACCTGACGCAGACGCTGTACGTGGACTGGCGGATCGGGGCGCGTCACTTCCTGGACCTTCTGGTCGACGGGGACATCGCCGACAACCAGCTCAACTGGCAGGGGGCCGCGGGCACCGGAACGGAGCCGCGGACGGACAGGGTCCCCGATCCGCTCGCGTGGGCGCAGCGCTTCGATCCGCACGGCGACCATGTGCGCCGCTGGGTTCCCGAACTGGCCGAGCTGGCCGGGCCCGAGGTACACCAGCCGTGGGCGCTCGACGATCTGAGGCGGGCCCGGCTCGACTATCCGGAGCCGCTGGTGGATCCGCAGGAGGACCGGGCGCGCTGCGAGCAGGCCCGCGGTCAGGTCTGACCCGGGGCGCTGTCAGACACCCCGGGTCCGCGCGGCGAGTCAGGAAACCGGAACGTCCTTGGTCAGCAGCACCTGCTGGACGTCCAGAGAGCCGGAGCGGAAGCCCGCTTCGGAGTAGGCGAGATAGAAGGTCCACATCCGGCGGAAGGTCTCGTCGAAGCCGAGGGCTCCGACGTCGGCGGCGCGCTCGGTGAAGCGTTCGCGCCACAGCCGCAGGGTCTCCGCGTAGTGCGGTCCGAAGCTGTCCCGCGCCGCAACGCGCAGCGCGGTGCAGCCGCCGACGACCTGCTCGATGGCCTCGGCCGACGGAACCATCCCGCCGGGGAAGATGTACTTCTGGATCCAGGTGTGCGTGCTCCGGGAGGCGGTCATCCGGTCGTGCGGCATGGTGATGGTCTGGAGGGCGACCCGGCCGCCGGGTGCGAGCAGACGGTCCAGCGCCATGAAGTAGTCCGGCCAGAACTCCGCGCCGACCGCCTCGAGGGTCTCCCCGCTCACGATGGCGTCGTAGCGCCCGAGGACGTTGCGGTAGTCCCGCAGCAGGACGGTCACCCGGTCCTCGAGACCGGCCCGGCGGATCCGCCGGCGGGCGAGCGTCTGCTGCTCCCGCGAGAGCGTCACGGTCAGCACGCGTGCCCCGCGCTGCGCCGCGCGGATCGCCAGCTCACCCCAGCCCGTGCCGATCTCCAGCAGCTGGGTCCCGGCGGTGACGTTCGCCCGGTCGAGCAGCCGGTCGATCCTGCGGTGCTGCGCGGCGGCCAGCAACTGCGGCTCGGCGGGGAATCCGCGGAAGAGGCCGGAGGAGTACGACAGAGTCTCGTCGAGGAAGAGCGCGAACAACTCGTTGGAGAGGTCGAAGTGGTGACTCAGGTTGGCCTGGGCGTTCTCGGCCGTGTTGCGGTGCTCGGCGGGCTGCGGGGTCGCCCATGCACCGCGCAGCCGGTGCAGCGTTCCCGGCACGAGCGAGTCGGCGTTCTCGGCGAGCACGGTGAGCACGCCGACGAGGTCACGGGCCTCCCACTCGCCCGCCATGTACGACTCACCGAATCCGATGAGGCCGCTGTGCCCGATGCGCCGGAAGAATCGCCGCGGCTCATGAACCTCCATGAACGGCCCACCCCGCCCGACCGGCTCCCCGCCACCGAGGCGCACCCGCAACGGCAGCCTGCCGAGCGCGCGACGCACGAGCCGTTCGGCGCCCGCCGTCCGCAGCGGGGAGGTCCTGGGCAGGTCGGCCACGTCGGGCCAGCGCCGGGCGTCGACGGGGGCGGTGCGCGGGCGCGCGGGGGACGCTGAGGACACGGACACGGTCACTTCACACCCTCCTGAGGAACATGAACGGGACGAGGCTGTACGAGCAATTCGCGCGAGAACAGGCGAGGTTGAACCCTGCGGTGCACGGCAGGACGCGAACGGTCGCCGGGTGCCGCGTCGAGGGAGCGCCGCACGACGTCCACCGCGCGCAGGCGGGCGACACCGCTGCCGACCATGGCCGTGCGAGACCGGTTCGCTGTCATTCCCGCTCCCTCCGAACGGCGTCCGGCACCGTCCCTCAGGGGGGATTCGGTGCCGGAGGGGTATCGGATTGGTCGGGATCGATTCGCTGTCCGAGGACGGCCTGTTCCACGGCGAGGCCGAGGAGTTGGCAGTCACCGAAGACGTCGGACTCCGCACGCAGGGGCCGGACAACGCGGCCTCTAGGCTGTCCGGATGCAGCGAACGGAACGGATCATCGGCACGGTCGTCGGTTCGGCGGTCGGTGACGCGCTGGGGGCGCCGTTCGAGTTCCGGGAGGCCGGAGTCTTCCGCACGGAATTCCCCGACGGGGTCGGCCGGATGTGCGGTGGCGGCGGCTGGGACCCCGGCGAGGCGACCGACGACACGCACATGGCCGTGCTGGTGGGGGAATCGCTCGTGGAGCGGAAGGGCCTCGACCTGCCGGACATCTTCGAGCGGTTCCAGCGCTGGGCGGCCGGCGAGCCGAAGGACATCGGTCTCCAGACCGAGGACGTCCTGACGAGCGGCGAACCGTGGGATCTCGCGGCGGCCCTGCACTTCCAGGTCACAGGTCGTGCTGCCGGCAACGGCTCCCTGATGCGCGCCTCGACCTCCGCCGTGCACTTCGCGGCGGCGGGCCGGGAGGCCACCATGGCGGCCGCTCGCCGGATCGCCGCCCTCACCCACGGCGACCGGGCCGCCTGGGAGGGCACGGCGATCCTCCATGAGCTTGTCCGCGTGGCTCTGGACGGCGGCGACCCCGTGGCCGCCGTACCGTCCGTGCTTCCCGACGTGGACGCGGCTCACCGCGCACGCTGGTCGACGGTCCTGGCTCCGGACTGGCACCCGGCCGACGCCACGGAGTTCAACGGGGCAGCGTGGCCGTGCCTGGGTTCGGCCCTGTGGGCACTGCGCACGACGACGTCGTACGAGGCGTCGGTCGCGGCAGCGATCGACCTCGGCGGTGACACCGACACGGTGGCGGCCGTGACGGGCATGCTGTCGGGCGCTGTGTACGGAGCCGGAGCGATCCCCGACCGCTGGGTGGACGCCCTGCATGTGCCGCTCCCCGGCTGGGGATCCCGCGTACTACGGGCGCCCGACCTGTCGGCTCTGGCCCAGGCACTGGCCGGCTGACTCCTCAGCCCACCGAGCTGTAGGCAACAACCCCCCGCAGCAACCCCTCCACCGCCTTGCGCGCGTTCTTCGAGACCGTGCTGCCTTCCCGCGGTGCCGCCGCCGCGATCTGACCGAGTACGTCGATCACCTGCTTCGTCCAGCGCACGAAGTCACCCGCCGGCATGTCCGCCTCGCGCAGCACCTCGTCCAGGCTCCTGTCCGACGCCCACTGGTACGCCGCCCAGGCGAAGCCCAGGTCCGGTTCCCGCTGGCCCACACCCTCCGCCTGGTTGATCTTGAAGTCTTCTTCGAGCGCGTCGAGCCTGCCCCAGATCTGCACCATCTCGCCGAGCGCGACCTTCGCCTTGCCCGCCGGGACCTTTGGGGCCACCGCGTCGTCCGACTGGCGGGCCTCGTAGACCAATGCCGAGACGCACGCGGCCAGTTCGGCAGGGTTGAGCCCCTCCCACACACCCTCGCGCAGGCACTCGCTCGCCAGCAGGTCGAGCTCGCCGTAGAGCCGGGCGAGACGCTTGCCGTGTTCGGTGACCTCGTCGTCGCGCAGATAGTCCATCTCGGTCAGCAGCGCCACGATGCGGTCGAAGGTGCGGGCGATGGTGTTCGTCCGGCCCTCGATCCGCCGCTCCAGCTGGCGCGTGTCCCGCTGGAGCCGGTGGTAGCGCTCGGCCCAGCGCGCATGGTCCTCGCGCTCGTCGCAGCCGTGGCACGGGTGCGCGCGCAACTCCGAACGCAGCCGGGCGATCTCGCGGTCGTCCGCCGCTGCGGCCCGCTGCTTGCGGTGCCTGTCGGGGACGATGTGGCCCGCCTTGGTGCGCAGCGCGGACGCCAGGTCGCGCCGCGACTGCGGCGACCGCGCGTTGAACGACTTCGGGATCCGCATCCGCTCCAGCGCCTCCACCGGCACCGGGAAGTCCATCGACGCCAGCCGCTTGACCTGCCTCTCCGCGGTCAGCACCAACGGCCGCGGGCCGTCGTGCTGTTCGAACCCGCGGTGTCCGTTGGTCCGTCCCGCCGGGATCCCGGGGTCGAGCACCAGCGCCAGACCGGCGAACTTGCCCGTCGGCACATGGATGACGTCGCCGGGCTTCAGCTTCTCCAGCGAGGTCGCCGCCGCGGCCCGCCGCTGTGCCGCGCCCTGCTTCGCCAGCTCGGTCTCGCGGTCCTTGAGTTCACGGCGCAGCCGCGCGTACTCCTCGAAGTCGCCGAGGTGGCAGGTCATGCCCGCGCGGTAGCCCTCCAGGCCCTCTTCGTTCTTCTGGACCTGACGCGAGATACCGACAACGGACCTGTCCGCCTGGAACTGCGCGAACGACGTCTCCAGCAGCTCGCGCGAGCGGTGCCGACCGAACTGCTGCACCAGATTGACCGCCATGTTGTACGACGGCCTGAAGCTGGAGCGCAGGGGGTAGGTCCGCGTGCCGGCGAGACCCGCGAGCGCCGCCGGGTCCATGCCGCGCTGCCACAGCACCACGGCATGACCCTCGACATCGATACCGCGCCGCCCGGCGCGCCCCGTCAACTGCGTGTACTCACCGGGCGTGATGTCCGCGTGCTGCTCGCCGTTCCACTTGACGAGCTTCTCCAACACCACGGAACGCGCGGGCATGTTGATCCCGAGCGCCAGTGTCTCCGTGGCGAACACGGCCTTGACCAGGCCGCGGACGAAGAGTTCCTCGACGACTTCCTTGAAGGTCGGCAGCATCCCGGCGTGGTGCGCGGCAACGCCCCGCTCCAGACCCTCCAGCCACTCGTAGTAGCCGAGGACGTGCAGATCCTCCGTGGGGATCGACCGGGTCCGCTCCTCGACGATCTCGCGCACCCTCACCCGCGCCTCGTCGTCGTTCAACCGCAGCCCCGCGTACAGACATTGCTGTACGGCGGCCTCGCAGCCGGCCCGGCTGAAGATGAAGGTGATCGCGGGCAGCAGCCCTTCCGCGTCGAGCCGGTCGATGACCTCGGGACGCCCGGGGGTCCAGATCCGGCTGCGCTGACGGCGCTCGCGCTCGCGGTCGGCCTCGCGCACCATCTTGCCGCGCCGCCGGTCACGCGGGTTGTACGTGCGCTGGTTCTCCATCCGCGCCAGACGCACCAGGTCGGGGTTGACCTCGCGCCGGCCGGTCCCCCGGCCGCCGTGGTCGCTCTCCTCCTCGAACAGGTCGTACATCCGCCGGCCGGCCATGACGTGCTGCCAGAGCGGCACGGGCCGGTGCTCGGAGACGATCACCTCGGTGTCGCCACGGACGGTGTCCAGCCAGTCACCGAACTCCTCCGCGTTGGAGACGGTCGCGGAGAGCGACACCAGCGTCACCGACTCGGGGAGGTGGATGATCACTTCCTCCCAGACGGCGCCGCGGAAGCGGTCGGAGAGGTAGTGGACCTCGTCCATCACCACATAGCCGAGGCCGAGCAGCGACTGCGAGCCCGCGTACAGCATGTTGCGCAGCACCTCGGTGGTCATCACGACCACCGGCGCCTCGGAGTTGATGCTGTTGTCGCCGGTCAGCAGGCCGACCTTGTCCGCGCCGTAGCGCTTGGCCAGGTCGGCGTACTTCTGGTTGGACAGCGCCTTGATGGGCGTGGTGTAGAAGCATTTGCGGCCCTGCTGAAGGGCCAGGTGGACGGCGAACTCGCCGACGATGGTCTTGCCGGACCCGGTGGGTGCGGCGACGAGCACGCCCTTGCCCGCTTCCAGAGCCTGACAGGCTTCGATCTGGAACGGGTCCAGATCGAATTCGTACATCTCGCGGAAGGGGGCCAGCGCAGTGGCCTCCTCGGCGGCGCGGATGCGGGCGGCGGCGTAGCGCTCAGCGGGAGAGAGGTCCTCGGTCATCTTGTACACGAGCCTACCCGTCAGCTCTGACAGTCACCGCGATCTTTATTTTCCGCCCCGGCCACCCGGCCGGACGCGGTACGGGCGCGCGAAGGCGCCGTCCCGGACACGGCCCAGCGCGCCGCCCGGACGGCGAAAGGCGCCGGACGGACACGGCCCAGCACCCCGCCCGGGACGGCGAAGGGGCCGGACGGAGATTCCGTCCGGCCCCTTCGCACATCCCGCGTCTCAGGTGATGTCGTCGTATCCGTTGAGCCGGTGCGAACGTCCGCCGTCCGCCTCGCCCGTCGCCTGCTCCGGCAGGGCGCGCGTCGCGGAGACGGGCTCGATCTCGCCGATGTCCTCCGGCGTGAGGTCGAGCTCGGAGGCCTCGTCGGCCCGGGGGCCCTTGGCGTCCCGGATGGCCCGGCGGCGGTCGTTGACCAGCGAGATACCGGTGGCGACGAAGTACAGCACGGTGATGGGCGCCGCCAGCGCGATCATCGTGAGCGGGTCGGTGCTGGGCGTGGCCAGGGCGGCGAAGACGGTGATGCCCATGATCATGCCGCGCCACCAGCCGAGCATCCGCCGGCCGGTGATGACCCCGCCTAGGTTGAGCAGGACCAGCAGCAGCGGCAGCTCGAAGGCGAGGCCGAAGACGATCACCATACGGGTCACGAGGTCGAGCAGATCGTCCAGCGGCAGCAGGTTGTCCACACCGAACGGCGTGAACTCGATCAGCACCTTCGCGGTGGTCGGCAGCACCTGGTAGGCGAAGTAGCCGCCGCCCAGGAAGAGGGGGAAGCCGGCGCCCACGAAGATCAGCGCGTACTTCTTCTCACTCTTGTGCAGGCCGGGCGCGAGGAAGGCCCACAGCTGGTAGAGCCAGATCGGCGAGGCGAGGACGACACCCGCCATGAGGGAGACCTTCAGCGCGAGGGTGAACGGCGTCAGCAGGCCATTGATGGTGATCTGCGCGCACGTGGTGTCCTCGGGCTTCTTCGCCAGCTCCGAGAAGGAGCTGGGGCAACCCACCGACTCCAGAACGGGCTTCGTGAAGAAGTTGATGATGTCGTTGTAGAAGAAGGCGGCGACGACCGTGATGGCCACGATCGCCAGGAGTCCCTTCGCGAGCCTGTTCCGAAGCTCACGCAGGTGCTCCACGAGGGGCATCCGCCCCTCGGGATCCCTCTCCTGCTTGCGGGCAGACTTGAGCAACCCACGTCCTCATCTCGTGCGGCAGGCCCTCACCGGTGACGGGGCCCTGGGCGGCTCTGTCTCAGCGCTGGGTGGTGTCCGTCGGCTCGGTCACGGGACGCGAGCTGGTCACATCGCCGGGAGCGGCCTTGATCGTGCGCGGGTTGGCCTGGTCCTGCGGCGTACCGGGCTGCGGCGGGTCGGCGGGCGCGGGCTGCTGACCGCCCTCCGACTTCATCGCCTTGGCCTCGCTCTTGAGGATGCGGGCGGACTTGCCCAGCGAACGGGCCATGTCCGGAAGCTTCTTGGCGCCGAACAGGAGGATGATGACGACGAGGATCAGGATGATCTCCGGAGCGCCGATCCGTCCGAACATAAGCGTGTACCTTCTCACCGAGGCGGCTGGGGTGGGGCTGGCCTGCTGGTCGGACAGGCGTCCGACCGCCGTGCTGTGTGAGCGATCGTAACCCGGGGGAGTAAACGCAGGGCAATGCCTGTGCATACTCGCCGTTGCGGCCCGTGCCTCGCCGTCTGGGCCGCTGGGAGAAGCCTACCTCCGCGTCCCGCGGCCCCGAAGCCCCTCCCTCACCAGCGGTTCAGCGCAGGGTTTCGCCGGTACGGGCCATCTCGGTGGCCGCCTTCTCCAGGTCCTCGGCGGCGCGGTTGATCCGCTCCGTGGTACGGGCGACCTCGTGGCCGAGCCGCTGTGCCTCGACGAACACACGGATCGCGAGGACGCCGAGAACGGCGATCCCGAGGAAGCCGAGAGCGATGGCGAGCATGGGCCAGAACATGCGCAGAGCCTAGTGCCTCGACCGGCCATGTCTGCCCGTCAAGGGCTGGCGGCCCCGCAGCATGGGGGCCCTCCCGTGCCCGAAGGGCTAGCGGGGAGTGCGTGCGGGGCGGCGCGGCAGGACACGGCCGGGAGCGGCACTAGACGTTCGCGGCGGGACACAGCCGAGAGCGGCACTAGACGTTGCGGACAGTGGAGTGGAGCCGCAGCGTGCTCACGCCGCCGCCGGTGAGGAGTTCGATGATCCGCTCCCCCGCCGGCTTGCGGACGGCGGAGCCGCACTCGGGGCAGGTGAAGGAGTAGAAGGTCGTACGGTGGCTGCCGCCGATCGCGAGCCGCAGCGCCCCGGCGGAGAGTTCGAAGCGCGCGCGGCAGTCGGGGCAGCCGGCCTTGAAGAGGACCGGAGCCATCGACGCAGCGAAACCGGATGTCACAGACATGTGCCGCGATTCTCCCTATTCCTGGCCGTCGTAGGCCGCGAGCGCCTCGCGTGCCGCCTGCCGCGCGCTGTCCGCGAGGTCCTGGGGCGCGACGATCCGGCCGTCCTGGCCGAGCCGCAGCGCCAGCCGGCGCAGCGAGGACGGGGACGGAGTACGCAGGGTGATGCGCAGACAGCCGTCCGCGAGCTCCTCGGCGCTGTCGTGCGGGTAGTACTCCGCCACCCAGCGGCCGCCGGGTCCCACCTCGATGACCACCTCGGGATCGTCGGCGGAGGGCTGGACCAGCCCCTCCGACAGATCCCGCAGTTCGATCTCGGGCGGCGCGGACGGGGCGTCGAGCAGTTTGATCTCGGCGACCCGGTCGAGCCGGAAGGTCCGGCGTGCCTCGGAGAGGCGGCACCAGGCCTCCATGTAGGTGTGCCCGACGGCGAAGAGCCGGATCGGGTCGACCTCGCGCTCGGTGAGCTCGTCACGCGCGGGCGAGTAGTACCGCAGCCACAGCCGCCGGCGCTCCGAGATCGCCCGGTCCACCTCGGCGAAGACCCCGCCCTCGGACTCGAAGGTCACGGACAGCCGCGAGCTCGCCCCGGCCACCTCGCCCGCGGCCGCCTCCAGCTTGGCGGTGGCCCGGATCAGGGCCTCGCGGTCGCCCTCGCGCAGCCCGGGCAGCATGGCCACGGCGCGCGCGGCCACCAGCAGCGCGGTCGCCTCGTCGGCCGCGAGACGCAGCGGCTCGGCGACGTCGTCGGGGTTGTGCCACCAGATGCGGTCGCCGTCGGTGTCGATGTCGAGGAGGTCACCGCCACGGAAGCTGGTCCCGCACATCGGCAGGACGTCGAGGTCGGAGATCAGCTCGTCCTCGGTGATCCCGAAGGCGCGGGCGACGTCCCCGACGCGGGCGCCGGGGCGCTCGCGCAGATAGGTCACCAGCGAGAGCATCCGTCTGGTCTGATCGATGGCGTTGGCGGCCATGGTCGTAACTGTCCCCCTCAGCCCTTGGCCACGGCGCGCAGCCGCTCCACCACGTCGGCCCGCAGATCCGCGGGCTCCAGGACGACGACATCCGGGCCGAACTCCACCAGCCAGGCATCCAGACCGTGTCCGTACGGAATCTCCAACTCTTCCCAGCCGTCCCCCAGTTCCCGTACCGACGCGGCCCTGGCACGCAGCGGGTAGCCGCAGCCGGTGCGCAGCCGGATCCGGGCGGTGCGGGTCGCGGTCTCCCCCGCCCAGCTCTCCACCGTCTCGCGGACGGTGACGACGTCGGGGACCGGCGCGGTGAAGGAGCCGGCGCGCGAGCGGACCTTGCCGGTGATGCGGGAGAGCCGGAAGACGCGCTCGGCCGCCCGCTCCCGGTCCCAGCCGGCCAGGTACCAGTGGCCGCGCCAGCATTCGAGCGTCCAGGGTTCGACCTGGCGCTGCTCGGGACGGGCCGCGTTCCCCTTGCGGTAGTCGAAGACCACGGGCCGGCGGTGGCGGCAGGCGAGCATCAGCGGCTCGAAGGCGGCTTCGTGCACGGGGATACGGGGCTCCAGCGCGCTGTGCTGTGCCTCGTAGGAGTCCTCGGCCTCGGGCATGCCTGCCGCGCGCAGCTTCTGGAGTGCACCGCTGGCCGCGCCGGCGAGCCTGGCCTGCTGCCAGACCTTGGCCGCGAGGCCGAGAGCGGCCGCTTCCTCGGCGTCGAGCGTGATGGCGGGCAGCCGGTTGCTGTCGCGGCGGGCGAGATAGCCGGTGTCACCGTCGAGGTTCTCGACGGTCTCGATGACCAGGCCGAGTTCGCGCAGATCGTCCTTGTCGCGCTCGAACATCCGGTTGAAGGAGTCGTCGGAGCCCGCTTCGAGGTAGGCCTCGATGGATCCGCGCAGTTCGCGTTTGCTGAGGGGGCGCCGGGTTCCGAGCAGGCACAGCGCCAGATTCATCAGCCGCTCCGCCTTGGCAATGGCCATCGACGCCCTGCACCTCTTCTGATCGAGTCACTTCCGCCCAGCGACGACCGTACCGCCCCGGGGTGTCGCGGCAAAGCCGAGGGCCCATGCCCCCCAGGGCGGTTTCTAGGGATCGTCGCAACACCTGGTGGTGTTGATCAGATCGCGAGCAGTTTATGCAGGCGCTCGGCTGGGGTTTCCCAGCCGAGCGTTTTGCGTGGGCGGCGGTTGAGCTGGTCGGCGACGGCTGTCAGGTGGTCAGGGGTGTGGACGGACAGGTCGGTGCCCTTCGGGAAGTACTGCCGCAGCAGGCCGTTCGTGTTCTCGTTCGAGCCGCGCTGCCAGGGGCTGGCCGGGTCGCAGAAGTAGACCGGGATGTCGGTGGCAAGGGTGAACTCGCCGTGTCGCGCCATCTCGCTGCCCTGGTCCCAGGTCAGGGACCGCTTCAGCTGGGCGGGCAAGGTCTGGACGGTGGCCGTCAGGGTGCCGAGGACGGCCTCTGCCGTGTGGTCACCGGGCAGGTGCAGGAGCATCACGTAGCGGGTGGCACGCTCCACGAGGGTGCCGATCGCGGACTTTCCGTCCTTGCCGATGATCAGGTCGCCCTCCCAGTGCCCGGGAACAGCTCGGTCTGCGGCTTCGGCGGGGCGTTCGCTGATCATGACCATCGGCGTGGTGAAGCGGGGCTGACGGCAGTTGGCCTGCCGCTGGGGTCTGCGGCGGGCGCGGCCGGAACGCAGAGCGCCGGCAAGCTCACGGCGCAGCTGGCCCCTGCCCTGGACATAGAGCGCCTGGTAGACGGTCTCGTGGACCACGTGCATCTCCGGCCGGTCGGGAAACTTCTGCCGCAGAGCCTGGCAGATCTGCTCCGGGCTCCACTTCTCGTCCAGCATCGTCTGGACGGCCTCCCACAGCTCCGGCTTCTCAAGGATCTTGCGTGGCTTGGGGCGGGGCCGGCGGGCTTCGGCGCGGGCCTGGGCGGCGTGCGGCCGGTAGGCCCCGCTTCCGGGGTGGCGGTTGCGCCGTATCTCACGGCTGACCGTGGACGGGCTGCGGCCCAGCTCCGCGGCGATCGCCCGCACGGTGGCGTTCTCCCGAAGCCGGTCGGCAATGTGGATCCGCTCGTCCTCGCACAGATACCGGGACGAGCCGGAAGCCGGTACCACCGGATTGACCGGTGGTACCGGCTTCCGGTTCCGCTCTCCGGAGCGGCCGTTGCGCCACTTGTTGCCCGTCCGGCGGTCGACGCCGACGATCCGGCACGCCTCGGTGTTGCTGTAGCCCTGCTGCACGAGCCGGGAGTATTCCTCCCGCTCCCGTGACAGCTTCTTACGCCCCTGCGGCGTCCGGTCCGCTCGGATCTCGAAGTCCATCGCACCCCTTGAACTGGGGTGTTGCGACAACCTCTAGAACCAACGCAGGGAGCATGGGCCCTTTTCGACCGGAGACGATCAGACGCCGACCAGGTCGCAGACGAAGATCAGCGTCTCGCCCGGGGCGATGACGCCGCCACCGGCGCCGCGGTCGCCGTACGCGAGGTGCGCGGGGATGGTCAGCTGGCGGCGGCCGCCGACCTTCATGCCCTGCACGCCCTCGTCCCAGCCGGCGATGACCTGACCGGCACCGAGCTGGAACTGCAGCGGGGTGCCGCGGTTCCAGGAGGCGTCGAACTCCTCGCCGGTGGAGAAGGCCACACCCACGTAGTGGACCTTGACGGTGTCGCCCGCCTTGGCCACCGGACCGTCGCCCTCCCAGATCTCCTTGATCTCCAGGTCGGCCGGCGGCTCGCCACCCGGGAAGTCGATCTCGGGCTTGTCGATGCTCACTGAACTGCTCCTCTAAATGATGAACGGGGCAACCCGGACAGTCTTACACCTTCGTCAGCAGGTCCACGGAGAACACCAGCGTGGAGTTCTTCGGGATGCCCTGCTGCTCCTTGGCACCGAAGGCCTGGTCCGGCGGGATGACCAGCAGGACGCGACTGCCGACCTTCTTGCCGATCAGACCGTCCTTGAGTCCCTTGAGGGTGACCTGTCCGAGCGGGAAGGTCTGGGTCTTGCCCGTGTCGTAGGTGCTGTCGAACTTCTTGCCACCGGCCCACAGGAAGGCCTGGTACTGGACGACGACGCTGTCCTTGTCGGTGAGCGCGGGTCCCGTGCCCTCGATGACGTAGTTCGAGACGAGCTTCTTCGGCGGGTCGGCCTGCTTCGGGAAGGTCATCGTGGGGGCCTTGCCGTCGGTGTTGGTGCCCACCTTCGGCAGGTCGATGTTGTCCTGCGCGACGTCGGTGCCCTTGGCGGACGTCGGGATGGTGGTCGCCTTCAGGATGTCGACGACGAAGACGAGCGTGGCGTTGGGCTTGATGTCGCCCTGGCCCTGCGCTCCGTAGCCGAGCTCCGGCGGGATGCCCAGCTCGACGCGGCTGCCGACCTTCTGGCCCTCGAGGCCCTGGTCCCAGCCCTTGATGACCTGGCCGGCGCCGAGGGTCAGATCGAACGGCTGCTTGCGGTCGAAGCTGTTGTCGAAGGGCTTGGTGGAATCCCACGACTGGCCCAGGTAGTTGACCTGGATCGCGTCGCCCTTCTTGACTTTCTGGCCCTTGCCCTCGCTGATGACATTGACCTTCAGCTCCTTGGGCGGATCCCCCTCGCCCTTGGCGAGAGTCGGCTTCTGCCCGAACTTCTCCCCCGCGGTGATCGCGGGCAGTCCGTTCTTCATCGAGGCGGAATCGGAGGCCTTGTCATCGCTGCCGCACGCCACTGACGACAACAGCAGCAGCGGGACGACAAGAAGGCCGGCAAGTCGGCGCACGTGTTCCTCAGATCTCAGACGGCACAGTAGGTCCCCGACACTCTAGGGCGTGCCGTGGGCCCCGCACGAGGAACGTACGGGGCCCGAGTCGCGTTCGGCCGACTTGCGGCTACATGCCCGCGATGAGTTTTTCCACCCGGTCGTCGACCGAGCGGAACGGGTCCTTGCACAGTACGGTCCGCTGGGCCTGGTCGTTCAGCTTGAGGTGCACCCAGTCGACGGTGAAGTCCCGTCGCTGCTCCTGAGCTCGGCGGATGAAGTCGCCGCGCAGCCGCGCCCTGGTGGTCTGCGGGGGCACGGACTTGCCCTCGAAGATCTTCAGGTCGTTGCAGATCCGGGCCGCCTGGCCCTTCTTCTCCAGGAGGTAGTACAGCCCTCGCCGGCGGTGGATGTCGTGGTAGGCGAGGTCTATCTGCGCGACACGCGGGTGCGACATGGTCATGTTGTGCTTGGCCCGGTACCGCTCGATGAGCTTGTACTTCATGACCCAGTCGATCTCGGTGCCGATACGGTCGAGGTCCTCCGCGTCGATCGCGTCCAGCGTGCGGCCCCACAGCTCCAGGACCTGCTCGACGGTGCCGGTGCGGATGCCGCGGCGGTCGACGAAGTCCACGGCCTTCTCGTAGTACTCCCGCTGGACCTCGAGGGCCGAGGCCTCGCGTCCGCTGGCCAGGCGCACCTTGCGCTGGCCGGTGATGTCGTGGCTGACCTCGCGGATCGCCCGGATCGGGTTCTCCAGGGTCAGGTCGCGCATCACGGTGCCGGCCTCGATCATGCGCAGCACGAGGTCGGTGGCGCCGACCTTGAGCAGCATGGTCGTCTCGGACATGTTGGAGTCACCGACGATGACGTGCAGCCGGCGGTAGCGCTCGGCGTCCGCGTGCGGTTCGTCCCGGGTGTTGATGATCGGGCGGGAGCGGGTGGTCGCGGAGCTGACACCCTCCCAGATGTGCTCGGCGCGCTGGCTGACGCAGTAGACCGCGCCCCGCGGGGTCTGGAGTACCTTGCCCGCGCCGCACAGCAGCTGACGGGTGACCAGGAACGGGATGAGGATGTCCGCGAGCCGGGAGAACTCTCCGTGGCGTGCGACGAGATAGTTCTCGTGGCATCCGTAGGAGTTTCCCGCCGAGTCGGTGTTGTTCTTGAACAGATAGACGTCGCCCGCGATTCCCTCCTCGTGCAGGCGGCGTTCGGCGTCGACGAGCAGGCCTTCGAGAATGCGCTCGCCGGCCTTGTCGTGGGTGACCAGTTCGGTCACGTTGTCGCATTCCGGTGTCGCGTATTCCGGATGCGAACCCACGTCGAGGTAGAGGCGGGCGCCGTTCCGCAGGAAGACGTTGCTGCTGCGGCCCCATGAGACAACACGGCGGAAGAGGTAGCGCGCCACTTCGTCAGGTGACAGTCGGCGCTGTCCCCTGAACGTGCACGTGACGCCGTACTCGTTCTCCAGCCCGAAAATGCGGCGGTCCATGTCTGAACATTACGCCTCACGGCCTGAGCTGAAACCGGGTTCGGCAGCACCGTTTCGATCATTTTCCGATGAGCGCGCCATCTCCTTGGTACGCCCGGGAACTGCGAGGACCCGCTGAGTGGTCATCAGAACCAGAAGTGCGGCTATTCCGCCCGCCCCCGCGACGGCGAAGCTCCACGCCGTGCCGCCGAGCTCGACGGCCGGGCCCGCGACCGCGGTGCCGGCGGCGGCGCCGACGCCGAACGTCGTCACCAGCCAGGAGAACGCCTCCGTGACGGTGCCGGTCGGCGCGTGCCGGTCGACGACGATGAAGGCGCACGCGATCGCGGGGGCGAGGAAGACACCGGCGAGCGCGCACAGCGCGGTCATGGCGACGACACCGGGGGTGAGCACGAGCGGCAGGTAGCCGAGCGCGAGCAGGGCGACGATGACCCGCAGCCGGCGCTCGGGGGCGCCGGTCCACTGGCGTGCGCCGTAGGCGGTGCCGCCGATCAGCGCGCCGAGGCCGAGCGCGGCCATGAGCCAGCCGTAGACCGATTCCTGGCCGTGGTCGTCCGCGTACGCGACTCCGGCGACCGTGATGGAGCCGAGAGCCAGGCCGACGAAGAAGAAGGCCCCGAGCAGCGCCAGCAGCCCCGGAGAGCGCAGGGCGCCGAGCCAGTGGGCCTCACGGGGCGCCGACCGCCAGGTGCGGGAGGGCTCCGACAGGACCACGGAGAGGGCGCCGAGTACGCCGATGAGGTTGATGACGAAGAGGCCCGCCCCGGCCGACCAGACGGCGACGAGCAGCGTGACCAGCAGCGGGCCGACGGTGAACATCACCTCCTGGGCCACGGCGTCCATGGCGTACGCCCGGTGTACGCGGTCCTCACGGCCCAGCACGTCCGGCCACAGGGCCCGCAGACCGCCTTCGAGCGGCGGGGTGAAGAGGCCGGCGACGGCGACGGCCGCGTAGGCCAGTGGCAGGGAGCCGATCCCGGCGAGGGCCAGCAGGACCATGCCGAGGGCGGAGACGACGGCCGCCGGCAGCTGGACGCGCGGCTGTCCGTGCAGGTCGACGGCCCGTCCGAGGAGCGGCTGCCCGATGGCGGTGGCGATGCCGTACACGGCGGCGAGCCCGCCGGCGAGGGTGTAGCTCCCGCCCTCGGCCCGGGTGAACAGCACGACGGCGACGGGGGCGGTGGCGTTGGGCAGCCGCCCCACGAGCGTCCCGGCCAGCAGCCGGGCGGCGTGCGGGGCCTTGAGTATGTCTGCGTAGCCCGTGGCTCCCGCGGCCATGTTGCCGCTCCTCTCGTCTCGGCGAGTGCCGAGGTTTTACGTATAACGTACGGCGTCATACGTACCATGTCGACAGTCCGCGGGTCTACCGCTCCGCCCCCGCGGACGGGTGCGGACCCGGCGGACGAGCGGTGCGAGGACGGCGATCCATGTCAGACGGACCCCACGGGCGCGGCCCTCGCCGCGGTTCGTCGCCGGCGGACGGGGCGGGGGGGACGGCCGCGCGCACGGCGACACCGGCATCCACGGAGCCGAGGGCACCTGCACTCGCGCAGGCGGGCAGGGCCGCGGGCGCCGAGGCGGAACCCGGCGGCGCCCGGCCCACCAGCCGGGACGTCGCCCGCGTCGCCGGGGTCTCGCAGGCCACCGTGTCGCTCGTCCTCGGGGACAAGTGGCGGGGCCGGGTCTCCGAGCGGACGGCCGCCGCTGTGCGGGACGTCGCCCGGGAGCTCGGGTACCGGCCCAATCTGGCCGCACGGAACCTGCGGCTCGGGCGGACCAGGACCGCCCTGCTCGTCGTGCCCGCCCTCACCAACGAGTTCTTCGCCCGTGTCTACACCGGCGCCGCCCGCGTGGCCGCAGAGCACGGCTTCGGCGTGGTCCTCTACCCCTCCCCCGACGGCGTCGGCCCCGCCAGGGACCCTTTCGCCTCCGCCCGCGCGGCCCTGGACGGCGTGATCGCCTCCTCCATGGCCGCCGAAGCCCTCACCGAGATCCGCGGCACGGACCTCCCGCTGGTCATGCTGGACAGCGACCCGTCCGACCCGGGGGCGGCGGCCCATGTGAACCTGGACATCGCCGACGGCATGCGGCAGGTGACGGACCATCTGCTGACGCTCGGTCACCGTCGCTTCGTCCACCTCGCTTCGGCCGTGTCGTCCTGGACCTTCGATGTACGGGCGGCGGCCCTTGCGCAGGCGCTGGGTGCCGTCCCCGACGCGGTCGTCACCACGGTGCCCGCGCCGCTCGACGTCGGCGGCGCCCGTCAGGCCGCGGAAGCGGCCCTCACCGGCCCCGGGCCCCGCCCCACCGCGCTCATCTGCGACGACGACGTCCTGGCCGCCGGAGCCTGCAAGGCCGTACGCCGGCTGGGGCTGCGGGTGCCCGAGGACGTCTCCGTCACCGGCTTCGACGACCTCGCCCTCGCCACCGCCGTGGAGCCGGAGCTCACCACCGTCCGGCTGCCCGCGGAACGGGTCGGCGAGCGCGGTATGTCCGCCCTGCTCGCCGTCCTCACCGGACGGCCCCCGGAGGAGGGCGGGCTGCCGGTCGAACTCGTCACCCGCGGCTCCACCGCGCGCGCTGCCGCCACCCCCGCACCCGCCTGAGCCGGGCACGCCAGGGCGGCACAACACCCCGCGCAAGGCTGCGCCCCGGTCCGCACGGGCGGTCCGGGGCGCAGTCGGTCGTCGTGTCGTCGCAGAGGCCGGCGGGCTACTCCTCGCCGTCCTCCGTGGACTCCTCGTCCGACGGTGCGTCGGTCGGGGTGGAGGCGGCACCGTCCGCCTCCAGCAGCCGGGACAGCTGCCGGCCGACGATGCGCTTGAACTTCCGCTGCTGCGGCCGTGTGCGGTCCAGGACCGCCACTTCGAGGCGCTCCGCCGGGATCTCCCGGTCATTGCCGTTGGTCTGGTTGGACAGGGCCTGGACCGCCAGCTTCAGCGCCTCCGCCAGGGACATGCCCTCGCGGTGCCGCTGGTCGAGATAGGTGCTGATCTGCTCGGCGTTGCCGCCGACCGCGACCGAGCCGTGCTCGTCCACGATCGATCCGTCGTGCGGCAGCCGGTAGATCTGGTCGCCGTCGGCGGTGGCACCCACCTCGGCGACGACCAGTTCCACCTCGTAGGGCTTCTCGGCCGCGCTGGAGAAGATGGTGCCCAGCGTCTGGGCATAGACGTTGGCCAGCCCGCGGGCCGTCACATCGTCGCGGTCGTAGGTGTATCCGCGCAGATCGGCGTAGCGCACACCGCCGATGCGGAGGTTCTCGTACTCGTTGTACTTGCCGGCGGCGGCGAAGCCGATCCGGTCGTAGATCTCGCTGAACTTGTGCAGCGCGCGGGACGGGTTCTCACCGACGAAGACGATGCCGTCGGTGTACTGCAGCACAACAAGGCTGCGACCACGGGCGATGCCCTTGCGGGCGTATTCCGCCCGGTCGGCCATGGCCTGCTGGGGTGAGACATAGAACGGCGTCGACACCGGCTATCCGTCCCTTTCTGTCATTGGCGTGAAGGCACTGCCCTGCGGTGGCTGGGGGAGCATCAGAGCAGCGCGGCGCGCGGGCCGTCGGGCTGCTCCAGACGGCGCTCCAGGATCGCGCGGGCGATCTCGGCGGACTCGTCGTCCCCGAGCCTGCGGAAGCCCTCGTCCGTGATGACGGTGACGATGGGGTAGATCCGCCGGGCCACATCGGGTCCGCCGGTCGCCGAGTCGTCGTCCGCCGCGTCGTACAGAGCCTGGATGACCAGGGTGGTGGCCTGCTGCTCCGTCAGATCGTCGCGGTAGAGCTTCTTCATCGCCCCGCGGGCGAAGATGGAGCCCGAGCCGGTGGCGGCGAAGCCGTGCTCCTCGGAGCGGCCGCCGGTGACGTCGTAGGAGAAGATGCGGCCCTTCTCCCGGTCCACGTCGTACCCCGCGAAGAGCGGGACCACGGCGAGGCCCTGCATGGCCATGCCGAGGTTGCTGCGGATCATGGTGGAGAGCCGGTTGGCCTTGCCCTCCAGGGAGAGCTGGGCGCCCTCCACCTTCTCGAAGTGCTCGAGCTCCAGCTGGAAGAGCTTGACCATCTCCACCGCGAGGCCGGCGGTGCCGGCGATGCCCACGGCCGAGTACTCGTCGGCCGGGAAGACCTTCTCGATGTCGCGCTGCGCGATCATGTTGCCCATCGTGGCCCGCCGGTCACCGGCGAGCACCACACCGCCGGGGAACGTGGTCGCGACGATGGTCGTGCCGTGCGGTGCCTCGATCGCGCCCTGCAGAGGCGGCAGGGTGCGCTTCCCGGGAAGCATCTCCGGGGAGTGCGAGCCCAGGAAGTCCATGAACGAGGAGGACCCGGGCGTCAGGAAGGCTGCCGGCAGACGCCCGGTGCTACGAGGGTTGGCTTCCACGCGTTTCCTTCCGGATTGGCGGCGGCCCGCCATGTCCGGCGCGGGCCGATCTTTCGAACTGTGCACGGACATTACCCGCGCCGTCGCCGGTCATCCGCCCCGGTGCCACCGGCTTTCGCCCACAGCACCAGGACGGACAACCGCGGTTACTCTCCGCCCTTTTGGACGAAGGAACGCACGAAGTCCTCGGCGTTCTCCTCGAGGACGTCGTCGATCTCGTCGAGGACGGAGTCGACGTCGTCCGACAGCTTCTCCTGTCGCTCCTTGAGGTCCTCCGAGGACTGCGCGTCCTGCGCCTGCTCCTCGACCTCCTCCGTCGAACGTGTGGCCTTCTGCTGCCCGCCGCCGGTGTCCTTGGTCGCCATGTCCCTCACCCCGCTCGGTTTGCCCTGACGTGAGTTCGTTCGGTCAAGATCAGACCCTACAAGCAGGGTCCGACATCGGCCCCGCACTTTGCTCAACGTCCGGGGACCACCTCGATGATTCCCTTACGCGACCCATTTCAGCCTCCGGACAGCACCCGGACCAGGTCTTCCGCGGTGCGGCACCGGTCCAGCAGCTCCTTGACGTGGTTGCGTGTACCCCGCAGCGGCTCCAGGGTGGGCACTCGTTGCAGAGAGTCACGGCCGGGAAGGTCGAAGATGACCGAGTCCCAGGAGGCCGCGGCGACGTCGTCCGCGTACTGCTCCAGACAGCGGCCGCGGAAATAGGCCCGGGTGTCCTCAGGAGGCTTCGTCCCGGCCCGTACGACGTCCTGCTCGTCGAGGAGGCGCTTCATCTTCCCGCGGGCCGCCAGACGGTTGTAGAGGCCCTTGTCGGGCCGCACGTCGGCGTACTGGAGGTCCACGAGGTGGAGCCTGGCCGCGTCCCAGCCCAGGCTGTCGCGCCGGCGGTAGCCCTCCATGAGCTCCTTCTTGGCGACCCAGTCCAGCTCTCCCGAGAGGCTCATCGGGTCGTTCTCGAGCCGGTTGAGGGTGTCCTCCCAGCGGATCAGGACGTCCTTGGTCTGCTCGTCGGCATCGGCCCCGAAGCGCTCCTCCACGTACTTCCGGGCCAGCTCGAAGTACTCCATCTGGAGCTGCACGGCGGTGAGTGTCCGGCCGCTGCGCAGCGTGACCAGGCGCTTGAGCGTCGGGTCGTGCGAGACCTGGTGCAGGGTGCGGACCGGCTGCTCGACCGCCAGGTCGACAGCGATGAAGCCGTCCTCGATCATGGAGAGCACCAGGGCCGTGGTGCCCAGCTTCAGATACGTCGAGATCTCCGACAGGTTCGCGTCGCCGATGATCACATGCAGGCGGCGGTACTTCTCGGCGTCGGAGTGGGGCTCGTCGCGGGTGTTGATGATGGGCCGCTTCAGCGTGGTCTCCAGGCCGACCTCGACCTCGAAGTAGTCCGCGCGCTGGCTGATCTGGAAGCCGTGCTCGTGACCGTCCTGGCCGATGCCGACCCGGCCCGCGCCGGTGACCACCTGGCGGGAGACGAAGAACGGCGTCAGGTGTCGCACGATGTCCGAGAACGGGGTCTCCCGCTTCATCAGGTAGTTCTCGTGCGTCCCGTAGGAGGCGCCCTTGTTGTCGGTGTTGTTCTTGTACAGGTGGATCGGCTGGGCGCCGGGGAGCTGGGCCGCGCGCTCGGCGGCCTCGGCCATGATCCGCTCGCCGGCCTTGTCCCACAGGACGGCGTCACGCGGATTGGTGATCTCGGGCGAGCTGTACTCGGGGTGCGCGTGGTCGACGTACAGCCGCGCACCGTTCGTGAGGATCACATTGGCCAGGCCGATGTCCTCGTCGGTGAGCTGGCTGGAGTCGGCGGCCTCGCGGGCGAGGTCGAAGCCGCGGGCGTCCCGCAGCGGATTCTCCTCCTCGAAGTCCCAGCGGGCGCGCCGCGCCCTGTGCATCGCCGCCGCGTAGGCGTTGACGATCTGGGACGAGGTGAGCATGGCATTGGCGTTCGGGTGGCCCGGAACGGAGATGCCGTACTCCGTCTCGATGCCCATTACTCGCCGTACGGTCATGCGGCCCTCCTTGCCCGGCGGCGCTCCCCTCCGGGAACGGCGCTCAAGTACCGCTGTGGCTCCGGTGCGTGTGCGGTGCCCGTCCCCGCACTGCGCGACTCGGCGGTACCGACGAGCCTAGAACGCCTCTGCGCTGGTGGGGAGATCAATTTCGTCATTGCTCCGGTGTGGCCGAACCTGTCGCGAAAGCAACCGGCTGCGGATGCCCGTCCCCCCTGCCTTCGGCGGGGGGACCTCCAGCATCCGCAGCCGGTCTGCCTTCTACAGGTACTGGCCGGTGTTCGCCACCGTGTCGATGGAACGTCCGGTGTCCGCGCCCTGCTTTCCGGTGACAAGGGTGCGGATGAAGACGATCCGCTCGCCCTTCTTTCCGGAGATCCGGGCCCAGTCGTCCGGGTTGGTGGTGTTCGGCAGGTCCTCGTTCTCCTTGAACTCGTCCACGCATGCCTGGAGGAGGTGGGAGACCCGAAGGCCCTTCTGGTTCTGGTCGAGGAAGGCCTTGATGGCCATCTTCTTGGCCCGGTCGACGATGTTCTGGATCATCGCGCCGGAGTTGAAGTCCTTGAAGTACAGGACTTCCTTGTCGCCGTTGGCGTACGTGACCTCGAGGAAGCGGTTCTCCTCGGTCTCCGCGTACATCTGCTCGACGACCGACTGGATCATCGCGTGCGCCGCGGCGTCCTTGGAGCCGCTGTGCTCGGAGAGGTCGTCCGCGTGCAGCGGCAGCGAGGACGTGAGGTACTTCGCGAAGATGTCCTTCGCGGCCTCCGCGTCCGGACGCTCGATCTTGATCTTCACATCGAGGCGGCCGGGGCGCAGGATCGCGGGGTCGATCATGTCCTCGCGGTTGGAGGCGCCGATGACGATGACGTTCTCCAGGCCCTCCACACCGTCGATCTCGGCGAGCAGCTGCGGGACGATGGTGTTCTCCACGTCCGAGCTGACACCGGAGCCACGGGTGCGGAAGAGGGACTCCATCTCGTCGAAGAAGACGATGACGGGGGTGCCCTCGCTGGCCTTCTCACGGGCACGCTGGAAGACGAGGCGGATGTGCCGCTCCGTCTCACCCACGTACTTGTTGAGGAGCTCGGGGCCCTTGATGTTGAGGAAGTAGCTCTTCCCCGCGGGCTGGCCGGTCACCTCGGCGACCTTCTTGGCAAGGGAGTTGGCGACGGCCTTGGCGATCAGCGTCTTGCCGCAGCCGGGCGGGCCGTAGAGCAGGATGCCCTTCGGCGGCCGCAGCTCGTGCTCCTTGAAGAGGTCCGGATAGAGGTACGGGAGCTCGACCGCGTCGCGGATCATCTCGATCTGGCCGCCCAGACCGCCGATCTTCTCGTAGTCGACGTCCGGGACCTCTTCGAGGACGAGCTCTTCGACCTCGCTCTTGGGAACCACTTCGTAGACGTAGCCGGAGCGGGGTTCGAGCAGGAGGGCGTCACCGGCGCGGATGGTGATGTCCAGCAGCGGCTCGGCGAGCCGCACCACCCGTTCCTCGTCGGTGTGCCCGACCACCAGGGCACGCTCGCCGTCCTCGAGGATCTCCTTGAGGGTGACGATGTCCCCGGCGCGCTCGAACTCCATGGCCTCGACCACATTGAGCGCTTCGTTGAGCATGACTTCCTGGCCGCGCCGGAGCTCTTCGAGCTCGACGCTGGGGCTCACGTTCACCCGGAGCTTGCGGCCCCCGGTGAAGATGTCGCACGTGCCGTCTTCGATGGCCTGCAGGAAGACACCGAAGCCGGCCGGCGGCTGCGCGAGCCGGTCGACCTCCTCCTTGAGGGCCACGATCTGGTCGCGGGCCTCACGGAGCGTGTTGGCGAGCCGCTCGTTCTGAGCGGACACGCCGGCCAGGTTCGTCTGCAACTCGACGATCCGCTCTTCGAGAATCCTCGTATGACGCGGAGAGTCGGCGAGCTTGCGGCGCAGGACGGCGATTTCCTGCTCGAGATAGGCAACCTGACCGGCGGGGTCCTCAGACCCTCGCCCCGGCCGGATGCCGCGGTTGATGTCGTCGTCGTGGGCTGCCACGGTCCTCACCTCCTCCAAGGGGAGCTGGACGCTTCCTGACCCTACCTGGGCGGGTGGTGATTGAAACCCCTAGATCACAAAGACGGTAGGGGTGTGTCCGATCTTCACCCTTGCGCTCTCCCTCACGCCAGGGGAATACCCACCCACCAACATCGGAAAGCGGCCGGAGGTATCGTCGAAGTGTTCAACACCCGTCAGGGCTGGCGCGACTTGCTTCACATTGCTACACCCGACGAAGGAAACGGCAGGAGAAATGACCGTGCAGCACGAGGCTCCGCCCGAAGGCACCGCAGACGCCCTGGAGGTCTGGATCGACCAGGACCTCTGCACCGGGGACGGGATCTGCGCGCAGTACGCCCCGGAGGTCTTCGAGCTCGACATCGACGGGCTCGCGTATGTGAAGAGCGGGGACGACGAGCTGCTGCAGAACCCCGGCGCCACAACGCCCGTACCGCTGCCGCTGCTGAACGACGTCGTGGACTCCGCCAAGGAGTGCCCGGGCGACTGCATCCATGTACGCCGCGTTTCGGACAGGGTCGAGGTCTACGGCCCCGACGCACCGTGACCGATCACGCACCCACTGCTCGGTAGCGGGCACTCAGCGTGCCGGCTCACGCACCCGCTGCCGAGTTCTGCGCGGAGCGAACGAACTTACCGCCCTGCCACTGCCACTTGACCTTCTCCCGCACGTCGGGGCAGCAGCTCGGCACGTCCGGTGAGGAGTAGCCGAGCAGGGTGGCCGTGATCGCTCCGTCACGTACGGCGAAGTCCCCCACGCTGAGCTTCTGGGCGGGCTCCACGAGCGTGGCCACCACCCTGGGGCCCGCTCCCCTGGCACCGGCCAGGACGTAGACGCCGCTGGGCGGGGTGCCGGAGCCCGCGTCGCAGCGGGCCGCCACCACCGTCTCGGGGTTGCCGTCGCCGTCCAGGTCGCCGGAGGCGCGCGCGGTCACCAGGGGCTGCACGGAACCGCATTGCAAGGGGAGCTCGACCGCCGCCGGGTCGGGCGCCGGAGCGGCGGCCACGGCGGTGCCCGAGTTCGTCCCGGGCCCCGGCTGCGAGGCGGTCGCGGCCCTCGGCTGAAGGAGTCCGGCGGCCGCGACGACCGCGGCCATCGCGGTCGCGGTGGCCAGCCAGTGCACCGGCCGGGCGTGGGTGTGCGCGAGGTCCGGGACCGCGGAGGTCTGCACGCGTGAAGTCTCCTGTGACTGCGGAGCCGACCAGGGGTCGGCGGCGGGAGAGGGAGGTCTGCATCGTGCCATACGTCACAGTGGTGCGGAACAGCGGGGTCGTGCCGCGCAGGTCAAGAAATCGTGCGGGAACGGGGGCGGCAACGCGAAGACGCCGCCGCCGAGTTCCCGAATGCGATCGGGGAACTCGGCGGCGGCGTCCTGACGTTGTACGGGAACCGGCACTCCGCAAGTGCCGGCCCGGCCGCGAGCGTCAGCCCTTGTTGGGGCCCTCGTAGTCCTCGCCGTACGCGCCCTTGGCGGGCCGGCGGCGGCGCATCGGGGGTTCGACACCGTCGGCCAGGCGGCGCGCGGTGACCAGGAAGCCGGTGTGGCCGATCATCCGGTGGTCCGGGCGGACGGCCAGACCCTCGACGTGCCAGTTGCGGATCATGGACTCCCACGGCTGCGGCTCGGCGAAGCACCCGATCTCGCGGATGGACTCCACCGTGCGCGCGAGCTGCGTGGTGGTCGCCACGTAGCAGCACAGGATGCCGCCCGGGACGAGCGCCTTGGAGACGGCCTCCAGGCACTCCCAGGGGGCCAGCATGTCCAGGATGACGCGGTCGACGTCGGCGTCGGTCAGATTGTCCTGGAGGTCGCCCACGGTGAGCTGCCAGGCAGGGTGCGGACCGCCGAAGTAGCGCTCCACGTTCTGCTGGGCGATCTCGGCGAAGTCCTCGCGGCGCTCGTAGGAGTGCAGCATCCCGTGGTCGCCGATGGCGCGCAGCAGGAAGGCGCTGAGCGAGCCGGAGCCCACCCCGGCCTCGACGACGCGCGCGCCGGCGAAGATGTCGGCGAAGGCCAGGATCTGCCCCGCGTCCTTGGGGTAGACCACGGCGGCGCCGCGGGGCATGGACAGGACGTAGTCGGGGAGCAGGGGGCGCAGCGCGAGGTAGGCGACGTTTCCCGTGGTACGGACAACACTGCCCTCAGGAGCACCGATCAGCTCGTCGTGCGGGAAGGACCCCTTGTGGGTGTGGAAGTTCTTCCCGGCCTCGAGCGTGAACGTGTAGTGGCGTCCCTTGGGATCGGTGAGCTGGACCTGGTCCCCGACCTTGAAGGGCCCGCGTCGGCGGGCGGCACCGGTCGGTTCGGACATGTGACCAGCCTACCGGCACCGACAGGGCCCGGGGACCACGCCGGGGGCGTGCTGCCTGCCCCGGCCGGAAGATCGACAGGACCCCCGGGGAGTGGCTGGAACCCGTCGCCCCGCCGCGCGCGGGCCGGCCGTCAGCCCTGGGGGCGGGCCATCGCGGCGACGAAGGCGCGCTCGACGTCCGCCGTGGACAGGACGCCGTAGATCTCGCCGCTCTTCTCCACCACCAGGTACTCGGTGGCAGGGGTCGCGCGCAGGCGGTCCAGGAGTGCCTCGCCGGCCAGTTCGGCGGGGATCCGCATGCCCTCCGTGAGGTCCTGGGCCAGTCCGCTGACCGCGACCCAGGGCCGGCGGTGCTCGGGGACGCCCACGATCGCGGCCTCCCGCACCAGGCCGGTCGGATCGCCCTGGCCGTCGACGACGACGAGGGCGCGGGCACCGGCCTCGTTGGCCCGGCGCAGCGCCTCGGAGAGCGGCGTGGTGGACTCCACCGGCACGGCCCGCCTGGTCAGGGTGCGCGCCTGAAGCTCCGGCAGGTGCTCCCGCAGCCGGGCCATGCGAAGGCTGTTGCCGGCTCCGGTCCAGATGATCGCCGCGAGGATCGCCGCGAGCAGCGCGTCGGTGACGGTCTCCATGCCGCCGATGTCCTCGGTGGCATTGCCGAGGGCGCCGGTGTGGGTCAGCAGCGGGAGGCCGATGAGGACGGCGACGGCGAGCGCCCGGCCGACCCAGGCGGCCGCGATGGTGCCGCTCATCGGCTTGCCGGTGATCTTCCAGACGACGGCCCGCAGCATCCGGCCGCCGTCCAGCGGCAGTCCGGGCAGCAGATTGAAGGCGGCGACGATCAGGTTGGAGATCATCAGCCCGGCGAGCAGGACGCCGGGGACCGTGCCGGGGTCGACGGCGAACATGCCCAGATAGAAGACGGCCGCCAGGATCAGGGAGAGCAGCGGTCCGACGAAGGCGAGGATGAACTCCCTGCCCGGTGTCTCCGATTCCTTCTCGATCTCCGACACCCCGCCGAAGAACTGGAGCTGGATCCGGCGGACCGGCAGCTTGAAGCGCAGCGCCGCGACGGTGTGCGCCAGTTCGTGCACGAGCACGGAGGCGTAGAAGGCGACCGCGAAGAAGAGCGAGACCAGATAGCGGGCGCCGCCGAGCTCGGGGAGCACACGGTCGAGCTGGCCGCCGAACACCCAGGTGATGAGGGCGGCCACGATGAACCAGCTGGGGGCGACGTAGACCGGCACACCGAAGGGACGGCCCATCAGGATTCCGCCGCCGGGGCCGTCGGAGCGCTTCCGCTTGCCGCCACCGGGTCCGGCTCCCCCGCCGTCCGTCCGGGCGCGGCCGCGCTCGTCGCCCGTGTCGTCCTCGTTCACGTGTTCCCTTCGTCGCGGGATTGCCGATGCATCGTTCGTTCGATCATGCAGTGCTCAGGGTCTGAGGTCGATGGTATTGCGCTCGCTGTCAGTGGCGGGTCGTAGGGTCTGCGTCATGAGTACGAGTCAGGAGCCGATGCCGGCCCGGCAGCCCACGTCACTGTCGCCCTCGCGGGCGAGCGACTTCATGCAGTGTCCCCTGCTGTACCGGTTCCGGGTGATCGACAGGCTGCCGGAGAAGCCGAGTGAGGCGGCCACGCGGGGCACCCTCGTCCACGCGGTCCTGGAGCGACTCTTCGACGCACCCGCCGCGGAGCGCACCGCTCCGCGCGCGAAGGCCCTGATCCCGGGCCAGTGGGACCGGCTGCTGGAGAACCGGCCGGAGCTCAGCGAGCTGTTCGACGCGGACGAGGGCGGCGAGCAGCTGTCGCGCTGGCTGGGCGAGGCCGAGTCGCTGGTGGAGCGGTGGTTCTCGCTGGAGGACCCGACGCGGCTGGAGCCCGCCGAGCGGGAGATGTTCGTCGAGACCGAGCTGGAGTCGGGGCTGCGGCTGCGCGGTGTCATCGACCGCGTGGACGTCGCGCCCACCGGCGAGGTGCGGATCGTGGACTACAAGACGGGCAAGGCCCCGCGCCCGGAGTACAGCGAGGGCGCGCTGTTCCAGATGAAGTTCTACGCCCTGGTGATCTGGCGGCTGAAGCAGGTCGTCCCCCGCCGGCTCCAGCTGGTGTATCTCGGCAGCGGCGACGTCCTCACCTATGACCCGGTTCCGGCGGACCTGGAGCGTATGGAGCGCAAGCTGCTGGCTCTGTGGGAGGCGATCAGGCTCGCGACGGAGACGGGCGACTGGCGGCCGCGGCCGACGAAGCTGTGCGGCTGGTGCGACCACCAGGCGGTCTGTCCGGAATTCGGCGGCACTCCCCCGGTATATCCGCTGAGCATTTCCCCGGCCGAATCGCCGGAGGATGGTCAGGGCAGAATGGGCCCGGACCGAATGTAGAGGAGTTCCCGTGGCTATCCGCGTCCTGCTGGTCGACGACCAGCCGCTGCTGCGTACCGGTTTCCGGATGATCCTGGAGGCCGAGCAGGACATCGCGGTCGTCGGCGAGGCCGGGGACGGTCTTCAGGCGCTCGACCAGGTGCGGGCGCTTCAGCCCGACGTCGTCCTGATGGACATCCGGATGCCCCGGATGGACGGGGTCGAGGCGACCCGGCAGATCACCGGTCCGGGCCGGGACGGCCCGGCCAAGGTGCTGGTGCTGACCACCTTCGATCTCGACGAGTACGTGGTGGAGGCGCTGCGGGCCGGCGCCAGCGGCTTCCTGCTGAAGGACGCTCCCGCCAATGAGCTGGTGCAGGCGATCCGGGTGGTGGCGGCGGGCGAGGCGATGCTGGCCCCGAGCATCACCCGCAGGCTCCTCGACAAGTACGCGGACCATCTCCCCTCCGGCGAGGAGGCGGTGCCGGACACCCTGCACACGCTGACCGAGCGTGAGGTGGAGGTCCTCAAGCTGGTCGCGCGGGGCCTGTCCAACGCGGAGATCGCGGCGGACCTGTTCGTGAGTGAGACCACCGTCAAGACGCATGTGGGCCATGTGCTCACCAAGCTGAGCCTGCGCGACCGAGTGCAGGCCGCGGTCTATGCGTACGAGAGCGGCCTGGTGCGCCCCGGGGCGCAGTAGTCGCTCCCCCACCGCGGTCGAGGCGCGCGATCGACCGGGCGGAGCGGGACATGCGAAAGGCGGCGGGCAGATGCCCGCCGCCTTTCGTTTCCACCGGATACCGCGGGGGTCAGGAGCCGCTGCCCCGGCCGAGCTCCCACAGCTGCATGTCGGAGCTGGCGTTGAGCAGGCTCTCCACACCGGTCACGCCGGTGCGGGCGGCGACGTACTGCTTGCCCTGCCACAGCGGCAGGACGGGCACGTCGTCGGCGACGATGTCCTGGATCTTGTTGAACGCGGTGGAGGCGGCGGTGCGGTCGGCCTCGCGGCGCGACTGCGGGATGAGGCCGCGGGCCACGGTGCTCACGTACGGGCTGTTGAGGAAGTTGCCCTTGTCGAGGAACGGCGCGATGTAGTTGTCCGGGTCCGGGAAGTCGGGGAACCAGCCGAGGCCGTAGACGGGGTAGTCACCGCGCTTCTGGGCGGGGCGGAACTTGCTCCACTCCGTGCCCTCGATGCTGACCGAGAACAGCTTGCTGCCGTTCAGCTGGTCACGCAGGACCTCGAACTCCTTGGCGGTGCCCGCACCGTAGTGGTCGGTCGTGTAGTGGAGCTTCAGCTTCACCGGCGTCTTGATGCCGGCCTCGTCCAGGATCTCGGCGGCGTTCGCACGGCTCGGCTCGCCGTACTTGTTGTAGAACGAGTTGGTGTGCGCGCCGATGCTCTTCGGGATGAGCGAGTAGAGCGGCTCGGCGGTGGCGCCGTAGACCTGGCCGGCGATCTGGCCGCGGTCGACGACGGCGGCCATGGCCTGGCGGACCGCCTTGTCCTTCACCGACGGGTCGTTGGTGTTGAAGGCGAGGTAGCGGATGGAGAGCCCGGGCATCTCGGTGAGCTCGATGCCCTCCTTCGGGCTGTCCGTCATCTCCTTGATCTGGTCCGGGGCCATCTCGCGGGTCATGACGTCGATGTCGCCGGCTTCCAGAGCCTTGCCCATCGCGTCGGCGTCCGGGAACAACCGCAGCTCGACCTTGTCGTTGTGGAGCTTGATGTCGCCCTTGTACGAGTCGTTCTTGCTGAAGACGACCTTGGTGATCTTGTCACCCTCGGTCTCGGTCTTCATCGTGTACGGCCCGGAACCGTCGACCTGGAAGCCCTCGCGGAGCTTCTTGGCCTCGTAGTTCTTCTTGCTGATGATCGCCGCGGCCGGCGTCGAGAGCTTGAAGGGGAAGGTCGCGTCCGGCGTCGCGAGGTGGAAGACGACCTCGTCGTCACCGTTGGTCTCGATGGTGTCGATGTTGTTCAGCAGGGCCGCGGTGCCGTTGTCGGTGTCGATGTCGAGCACGCGCTGGATGGAGAACTTCACATCCTCGGCCGTGACGTCGGTGCCGTCGGCGAACTTGAGGCCGTCGCGCAGCTTGCAGCGGTAGCTCTCGCTCGCGTTGTCGGTGAAGGAACACGACTGGGCGGCGTCCGGCACGGGCTCGCCGCCGCCGCGCGGGGCGTGCATCAGCGTCTGGACGGTCTGGCGCAGTACGTTCCAGGCGCCGGTGTCGTAGGCGTAGGCCGGGTCGAGCGGGGCAGGAGCGTCCTCGGTGGCGATGAACTGGTCCGTGGTGCCGACGACGATGGCGTCGCCGCCACCGGAGCCGCCCTCCGTGCTGCCGCAGGCGACGAGCACGGGCGCGAGCATGCCGGCCAAGGCCGGCAGCACCAAAGTCTTGCGGTTCATCCTGGACGTTCTCCCTCATCCGGCACTGGGATACAGCGGTGTGTACGGGAGACTCCGCCGCGGCCGCCCGGTCGGGGCGGTTTCGAACGGTCCGGGAAACAGGACGATCGGTCCTGTGTTCGCGGCGGTTGTGCGACCGCCGGGGCGCATCGGGGTTGCGGCGAAGTACTCGCGAAGAGATTAGTCGGCAACGCCACGAAAGCTTGACCGGGCCCGAGTTGGGCCGTATTCACTGAGTGATCGGTTATGCCTGTGAGTGGATGGTCACGCCACGGAATGTTTCGTACACCACTCCACCAATGCGGACACAAGGGCACAGCCGGACCGGTGCCGGAGGGCTGCCAGAGGGTCCGGAAGTACCCGATCCAGGACACGCACAGTGACGAACGTCACGCGGCAGAGTCCCTTGACCGCCCCGGGAAAAGACCGGGGGCGATGATCGAAAACCCCGCTCCACAGCCGCCCGGAGTTTCCTCTGCATTCAGCGGGAACTCCGGGACACTTCAAGAAACACGGACAGTACACGCATCAGTTCATCGTGGTGATGAGCGTGCGGAGAAAACCGAGGTCGACTTCTTCGAGAGAGCGGACGACGACCCTGCCCACGGCGGGCGGGATGGGCGCCACGGACGGCACGGCGACCACCCGGCAGCCGGCCGCCTCCGCGGAGGCCACACCGGTCGCGGTGTCCTCGATGACGGCGCATCTCGCGGGCTCCGCGCCGAGGCCGCGTGCGGCCAGGAGGTACGGATCGGGGTGCGGCTTGGTCCGCGGGACCTCGTCACCGGCGACGGAGAGCGCGAAGTTCTTCGGCCCGAGCGAGGCCAGCACGCGGTCGATGATCCGCCGGTGCGAGGCGGAGACCAGCGCGGTGGGCACCCCCTGTGCGGCCAGCTCGGCGAGCAGGCGCTCCGCGCCCGGCATGAGCGGCACACCGCGGCCGATACGCGCCTCGAAGCGGTCGTTCAGAAGCACGGTCAGCTCGGCCATGGTGATGTCGGCGCCCGTCGCCTCGATGAGGTATCCGGCGCTGCGCGTCATGGGGCCACCGACCACCACGTCCCGCCATGCCTCGTCGAGCTCGTGACCGAGATCCGCGAAGACCTCCACCTCCGCGTCCCACCAGAAACCTTCGGTGTCCACGAGGGTGCCGTCCATGTCGAGGAGAACGGCCTGAAGGGCAGACCCTTCCGCCGTACGGGTCAAGGACGCGGGGACCGTGCTGGTCATCGGCACACCTCCGTGAGGGACGAGAAGGCCGGCCACCTTTCCCTGCGGCTATTCCCGCGGGGAGAGACGACCGGCCTGCACTGGACCGACCAGTGTACGACTCGTCCGGCGAACATGCGCGGAGGGACGTCCAACGCGCGGTGACGCGCTGTGCGCCGTCTATCGCGCGTTGAAGTACTTCGCCTCCGGGTGGTGGATGACGATCGCGTCCGTGGACTGCTCCGGGTGGAGCTGGAACTCCTCGGAGAGCTCGACGCCGATCCGCTCGGGCTCCAGCAGCTGGGCGATCTTCGCCCGGTCCTCCAGGTCCGGGCACGCCCCGTAACCGAGCGAGAACCTCGCGCCGCGGTACTTCAGCGCGAACATGTCCTCCACCTCGGCCGGGTCCTCGCCGCCGAAACCGAGCTCGGAGCGGACCCGGGCGTGCCAGTACTCCGCCAGCGCCTCCGCGAGCTGGACGGACAGTCCGTGCAGCTCCAGGTAGTCGCGGTAGGAGTCCGACCCGAAGAGCTCCGCCGTCGCCTCACCGATCTTCGATCCGACGGTGACGACCTGGAGCCCGACGACGTCCCGCTCGCCGGACTCCTCCGGACGGAAGAAGTCCGCGAGACACAGACGGCGGCCGCGGCGCTGGCGGGGGAAGGAGAAGCGGGTGCGTTCCGAGCCGTCCTCGTTCAGCAGGATCAGGTCGTCGCCCTTGGAGACGCAGGGGAAGTAGCCGTAGACCACGGCCGCCTCCAGCAGGTTGCGGGTGTGCAGCTGGTCCAGCCAGCCCCGCAGCCGCGGCCGGCCCTCGCTCTCCACCAGCTCCTGGTACGAGGGGCCGTCACCGGCCCGCGCCTCCTTCAGGCCCCACTGGCCCTTGAAGAGCGCGCCCTCGTCCAGCCAGGACGCGTACTCCTTCAGCTGGATACCCTTGATCACCCGGGTGCCCCAGAAGGGCGGTTCGGGGACCGGGTTGTCGACGGCGACGTCGGAGCGTACGGCCCCTTCCTCGGGGCGGTCCTCGACGACGGCGTTCGTGGTGGCCCGCACACGGCGCTGCTTGAGGTCGGGGAGCGTGGCGCCGGGAACTCCGCGCTTGACCGCGATGAGGGCGTCCATCAGCCGCAGGCCCTCGAAGGCGTCGCGGGCGTAGCGGACCTCGCCCTCGTAGATCTCGTGGAGGTCCTGTTCGACGTAG
Organism: Streptomyces sp. NBC_00306; assembly: GCF_036169555.1. Lineage (GTDB taxonomy): Bacteria > Actinomycetota > Actinomycetes > Streptomycetales > Streptomycetaceae > Streptomyces > Streptomyces achmelvichensis. Next base: position 1,496,249 of record NZ_CP108032.1, read on the forward strand.
GCCCGGGTCAGGGCGGCACCACCGAGGATGACCGGGTAGTCGGCGGCCATCTTGCGCTGGTTGAGCTCCTCCAGGTTCTCCTTCATGATCACCGTGGACTTCACCAGCAGGCCGGACATGCCGATGACGTCGGCCCGGTGCTCCTCCGCCGCCTCCAGGATCGCCGAGACCGGCTGCTTGATACCGAGGTTGACGACGTTGTAGCCGTTGTTGGACAGGATGATGTCGACGAGGTTCTTGCCGATGTCGTGGACGTCGCCGCGGACGGTGGCCAGCACGATGGTGCCCTTGCCGTCGTCGTCCGTCTTCTCCATGTGGGGTTCGAGGTAGGCGACGGCGTTCTTCATGACCTCCGCGGACTGGAGCACGAACGGCAGCTGCATCTGTCCGGAGCCGAAGAGTTCACCGACGACCTTCATGCCCTCCAGCAGCGTGTCGTTCACGATGTCCAGCGCGGGCCGGTCCTGGAGCGCCTCGTCGAGGTCCGCGTCCAGGCCGTTCTTCTCGCCGTCGATGATGCGCCGCTTGAGCCGTTCGTCCAGCGGCAGCGCGAGCAGTTCCTCGGTCTTGCCCGCCTTCATCGACTTGGTGTTGACGCCCTCGAAGAGGGCCATCAGCTTCTGCAGCGGGTCGTAGCCCTCGGCACGGCGGTCATGGATCAGGTCGAGGGCGGTCTGCACCTGCTCGTCGTCGAAGCGCGCGATGGGCAGGATCTTCGACGCGTGGACGATCGCCGAGTCCAGGCCCGCCTTGACGCACTCGTCGAGGAAGACGGAGTTCAGCAGGATGCGGGCGGCCGGGTTGAGGCCGAAGGAGATGTTGGACAGGCCCAGCGTGGTCTGCACGTCCGGGCGCCGGCGCTTGAGTTCGCGGATGGCCTCGATGGTGGCGATGCCGTCCTTGCGGGACTCCTCCTGACCGGTGCAGATGGTGAACGTCAGGGTGTCGATGAGGATGTCCGACTCGTGGATGCCCCAGTTCCCCGTGAGGTCCTCGATGAGCCGCTCGGCGATGGCGACCTTGTGCTCGACGGTGCGGGCCTGGCCCTCCTCGTCGATGGTGAGCGCGATGAGGGCGGCGCCGTGCTCCTGCGCCAGCGCGGTGACCTTCGCGAAGCGGGACTCCGGTCCGTCGCCGTCCTCGTAGTTGACGGAGTTGATGACCGCGCGGCCGCCGAGCTTCTCCAGTCCGGCCCGGATGACCGGGACTTCGGTGGAGTCGAGCACGATCGGCAGGGTGGAGGCGGTGGCGAAGCGCCCCGCCAGCTCCTCCATGTCGGCGACGCCGTCGCGGCCGACGTAGTCGACACACAGGTCCAGCATGTGTGCGCCCTCGCGGATCTGGTCCCGCGCCATCTCGACGCAGTCGTCCCAGCGGGCGTCCAGCATGGCCTCGCGGAACTTCTTCGATCCGTTGGCGTTCGTGCGCTCGCCGATCGCCATGTACGCGGTGTCCTGGCGGAACGGCACCGTCTGGTAGAGGGAGGCGGCGCCCGGCTCCGGGCGGGGGCTGCGGTCGGTCGGCGCGAGGTCACGCACGCGCTCGACGACCTGCCGCAGGTGCTCCGGCGTCGTACCGCAGCAGCCGCCGACGAGGGAGAGGCCGTACTCGCGCACGAACGTCTCCTGTGCGTCGGCGAGTTCGCCGGCCGACAGCGGGTAGTGGGCGCCGTCCTTGCCCAGGACCGGCAGACCGGCGTTCGGCATGCAGGAGAGCGGGATACGGGAGTGGCGCGCGAGATAGCGCAGGTGCTCGCTCATCTCGGCCGGCCCGGTGGCGCAGTTCAGGCCGATCATGTCGATGCCGAGCGGCTCCAGCGCGGTGAGCGCGGCACCGATCTCCGAGCCGAGGAGCATGGTGCCGGTCGTCTCGACCGTGACGGAGCAGATGAGGGGGAGGTTCGTGCCCGTGGCGTCCAGGGCCCGGCGGGCGCCGATGACGGCGGCCTTCGTCTGGAGGAGGTCCTGGGTCGTCTCCACCAGGAGGGCGTCCGCGCCTCCGGCGATCATGCCTTCGGCGTTCTGCTGGTAGGCGTCGCGCAGCTTCGTGTAGGGGGCGTGGCCCAGCGTCGGCAGCTTGGTGCCCGGGCCCATGGAGCCGAGCACCCAGCGCTGCTGTCCGGTGGATGCGGTGAACTCGTCGGCGACCTCGCGGGCGATGCGGGCGCCGGACTCGGAGAGCTCGTGGACCCGCTCGGGGATGTCGTACTCCCCCAGCGCGGCGAGGTTCGCGCCGAAGGTGTTCGTCTCGACGCAGTCGACGCCCACCTCGAAGTAGGCCGAATGGACGGTGCGGACGATGTCCGGGCGCGTCACATTGAGGATCTCGTTGCAGCCTTCGAGGTCCTGGAAGTCCTCGAGCGTCGGGTCCTGGGCCTGGAGCATCGTGCCCATCGCGCCGTCCGCGACGACGACGCGCGTGGCCAGGGCCTCGCGGAGGGCTTCGATTCGGGTCCGGCTGTCAGCGGAAGGGGTCGGCGACGAGGCCATGGATGAGCTCCCTGGGATGCGACGGCTGTCGGCTTTGCGCCCCCGGTGGAGGGCGCACGGACTTCAGACTAGCCGGGCGGGCCCCGTCGGGGCGGGAGCGTCCCACGACGCGGACGGACTCGTCGGTCCGCGGGGGCTTTCCGCATCCTGTCGGCCACGAGATACTCACTCGGCGGTCACCAAGGTCGGCATCGACCGATAGTGTTCAGCATTGTCGAACCGCTGTGAAGAAGGGCACGAGGCGATGGCGAAAAATATCCAGTCGCTCGAGCGTGCGGCGGCGATGCTGCGACTGCTCGCCGGCGGGGAACGCCGGCTGGGCCTGTCGGACATCGCCTCCTCGCTGGAACTGGCCAAGGGCACCGCGCACGGCATCCTCCGGACCCTCCAGGCCGAGGGTTTCGTCGAGCAGGACCCGGCGTCCGGCCGCTACCAGCTGGGGGCCGAGCTGCTGCGGCTCGGGAACAGCTATCTCGATGTCCACGAGCTGCGGGCCCGGGCCCTCGTGTGGACGGACGACCTGGCCCGTTCCAGCGGCGAGAGCGTCCACCTCGGCGTGGTGCACCAGCACGGCGTGCTGATCGTCCACCACGTCTTCCGGCCGGACGACAGCCGCCAGGTCCTGGAGGTGGGGGCCATGCAGCCGCTGCACTCCACGGCGCTGGGCAAGGTGCTGTCGGCGTACGACCCCGTGGCGCACTCGGAGGCCCTGGAAGTGGACCGCAAGGCCTTCACCCCGCGGACCGTCACCGACCTGGCCGGATTCGAGTCGGTGCTCGACCACACCCGGGCGCGCGGCTGGGCGGCCGACCTGGAGGAGACCTGGGAGGGCGTCGCCTCGGTCGCCGCCCCCATCCACGACCGCCGCCGCATGCCCGTGGGGGCCATCGCCATCACGGGCGCCGTGGAGCGGCTGTGCAAGGACGACGAGGTGCGGTCCGAGTTGATCGCGGCGGTGCGGGACTGCGCCCGTTCGGTGTCCCGCGACCTCGGCGCCGGGCGTTTCTGACCGATTTGGGCGCACCAAGGGTAACGATACGGTTTTCGGCCACTCACCCCTTGACGCGCTGTTAACCGGAGGGCAAAACTGCCGTTCATCGGTCGGCATTGTCGAACACCTAACGGCAATACGCGCTAGAGTGTGGCAGTGCCAGGGCCGACAAACGCTCTCACCTGAGGGCGCGGACCGCGGAGGGACCCGAGGTCCGCATTTCCCTGGACGAAGGACAAAGGAGTCGCGGGTGTCCAGCTCCGACATCTTCATCGGCGAGCTCATAGGTACCGCCGTACTCATCCTGCTCGGTGGCGGCGTGGTCGCCGCTGTCGTGCTCAAGCGCTCGAAGGCGCAGAACGCCGGCTGGCTGGCGATCACCTTCGGGTGGGGATTCGCGGTCATGACCGCGGTCTACATGACGGGCACGCTCTCCGGCGCCCACCTCAATCCGGCGGTCACGGTCGGTATCGCGATCAAGGACGGGGACTGGGGCAACGTCCCGGTCTACTTCGCCGGACAGATGCTCGGCGCCATGGTCGGTGCCGCGCTGGTCTGGGTCGCCTACTACGGACAGTTCCACGCCCACCTGACCGATCCGGAGATCCTCGCGGCCCAGCCCGAGGAAGAGGGCCTCGTCGACCAGAAGGCCGCGCCCAAGGCCGGTCCGGTGCTCGGAGTCTTCTCCACCGGCCCTGAGGTCCGTGTGGTGTGGCAGAACCTGGCGACCGAGATCATCGGCACCACCGTGCTGGTGCTCGCCGTCCTGACGCAGGGCCTCAACGACAGCGGCAAGGGCCTCGGTGTGATCGGCGCGCTGATCACCGCCTTCGTCGTCGTCGGTATCGGTCTCTCGCTCGGCGGCCCGACCGGCTACGCCATCAACCCGGCCCGTGACCTGGGCCCGCGCATCGTGCACGCCCTGCTGCCGCTGCCCAACAAGGGCGGGTCGGACTGGGGCTACGCCTGGATCCCCGTCGTCGGCCCGCTGGCGGGTGGTGCCCTCGCAGCGGGTATCTACCAGCTCGCGTTCGCCTAAGCCGTCCCTTCGACCCCGCAGGAGCACTCCGTGACCGACGCACACACCACCGGCCCGTTCATCGCGGCCATCGACCAGGGCACCACTTCCAGCCGCTGCATCGTCTTCGACAAGGACGGCCGCATCGTCTCCGTCGACCAGAAGGAGCACGAGCAGATCTTCCCGAAGCCGGGCTGGGTGGAGCACGACGCCGCCGAGATCTGGACCAACGTGCAGGAAGTGGTGGACGCTGCCGTCGCGAAGGCCGGCATCACCGCCGCCGACGTCAAGGCGATCGGCATCACCAACCAGCGCGAGACCACGCTGCTGTGGGACAAGAACACCGGTGAGCCGGTCCACAACGCCCTCGTGTGGCAGGACACCCGCACCGACGCGCTCTGCAAGGAGCTCGGCCGCAACGTGGGGCAGGACCGCTTCCGCCGCGAGACGGGCCTGCCGCTGGCCTCCTACTTCGCGGGCCCCAAGGTCCGCTGGCTGCTGGACAACGTCGAGGGCCTGCGTGAGCGCGCCGAGCGCGGCGACATCCTCTTCGGCACCATGGACTCCTGGGTCATCTGGAACCTCACCGGTGGCACGGACGGCGGTGTGCACGTCACGGACGTCACCAACGCCTCGCGCACCATGCTGATGAACCTGCACACCATGGAGTGGGACGACAAGATCCTCAGCTCCATGGAGATCCCGGCCGCGGTGCTGCCGGAGATCCGGTCCTCCGCCGAGGTCTACGGCAGCGCCAAGGGCGGCGCCCTGGCCGGCGTACCCGTGGCTTCCGCGCTCGGCGACCAGCAGGCGGCCCTGTTCGGCCAGACCTGTTTCGCCGAGGGCGAGGCCAAGTCGACGTACGGCACCGGCACCTTCATGCTGATGAACACCGGCGAGACGCCCGTCAACTCCTACAACGGGCTGCTGACGACGGTCGGTTACCGCATCGGTGACCAGAAGGCCGTCTACGCCCTCGAAGGTTCCATCGCCGTCACCGGCTCGCTCGTGCAGTGGATGCGCGACCAGATGGGCCTCATCAACTCCGCGGCCGAGATCGAGACGCTGGCCCTGTCGGTCGAGGACAACGGCGGCGCGTACTTCGTGCCGGCCTTCTCCGGACTGTTCGCCCCGTACTGGCGTCCCGACGCCCGCGGTGTGATCGCCGGCCTCACCCGCTATGTCACCAAGGCGCACATCGCGCGCGCCGTGCTCGAGGCCACCGCCTGGCAGACCCGTGAGATCAGCGACGCCATGACCAAGGACTCCGGCGTCGAGCTGACCGCACTCAAGGTCGACGGCGGCATGACCTCCAACAACCTGCTGATGCAGACCCTCTCGGACTTCCTGGACGCACCGGTCGTGCGCCCCATGGTCGCCGAGACGACCTGCCTCGGCGCGGCCTACGCCGCCGGCCTGGCCGTCGGCTTCTGGCCCGACACCGACGCTCTGCGCGCCAACTGGCGCCGGGCCGCCGAGTGGACCCCCCGCATGGACGCCACCCAGCGGGACCGTGAGTACAAGAGCTGGCTCAAGGCCGTCGAGCGGACCATGGGCTGGCTCGAGGACGAGGAGTAAAAAATCATGACCACCCTGCAGAGCGTCCCCGCCACGGGGACGCGTCCGGCCGCCGGCTCCCTGCCGGGCCGTGCCGAGACTCGGGAGCAGCTTTCCAAGGCGACGTACGACCTCCTGGTGATCGGCGGCGGCATTCTGGGCATCTCCACCGCCTGGCATGCCGCGCAATCCGGGCTGCGGGTGGCTCTGGTGGACGCCGGCGACTTCGCCGGCGCCACCTCCTCCGCCTCCTCCAAGCTGCTCCACGGCGGTCTGCGCTATCTGCAGACCGGCGCGGTGAAGCTGGTGGCGGAGAACCACTTCGAGCGCCGTGCGGTCTCCCGCCAGGTGGCCCCCCACCTGGCCAACCCGCTCACCTTCTATCTGCCGGTCTACAAGGGCGGACCGCACGGCGCGGCGAAGCTGGGAGCGGGAGTGTTCGCGTACTCCGCGCTCTCCGCCTTCGGTGACGGCGTCGGCCATGTCATAGGCCCGGCCAGAGCGCAGCGTGACGTGCCCGAGCTGCGTACGGAGAACCTCAAGGCCGTGGCCGTGTACGGCGACGACCAGATGAACGACTCGCGCATGGCACTGATGACGGTCCGCGCGGCCGTCCAGTCGGGTGCCACGGTGCTCAACCACGCAGAGGTCACCGGACTGCGCTTCACCAAGGGCCGGGTCACCGGCGCGGAGCTCAAGGACCGTACCGACGGCACCGAGTTCGGCGTCAGCGCGCGCCTGGTGCTCAACGCGACCGGTCCGTGGGTGGACCACCTGCGCAGGATGGAGGACGCGAACGCGGCCCCCTCCATCCGGCTCTCCAAGGGCGCCCATCTGGTGCTGAAGCGCACCTCGCCGTGGAAGGCGGCCCTGGCGACCCCGATCGACAAGTACCGCATCACCTTCGCCCTCCCGTGGGAGGACATGCTGCTGCTCGGCACCACCGACGAGGCGTACGAGGGCGACCCGGCGGACGTCGCGGTCAACGAGAAGGACACCGCCCAGATCCTGGACGAGGCCGCGTACTCGATCCGCGACCAGCAGCTCTCCCGCGATCTGATCACCTACTCCTTCGCCGGTCTGCGGGTCCTCCCCGGCGGCCCCGGCGACACCTCGAAGGCCAAGCGCGAGACGGTGGTCACCGAGGGAAGCGGCGGCATGCTCTCGGTCGCCGGCGGCAAGTGGACGACCTTCCGCCACATCGGCCGCACGGTGATGAACAAGCTGGCGGCCCTGCCCGGCCACCCGCTGGGCGAGTACGACGAGGGCCTGGTGCCGATCTCGCGGCTGCCGAAGAAGCTGCCGCTGCCGGGCATCGCCAACCCCAACGCGGTCGCCCACCGGCTGCTCGTCGGCGGCGACGCCCCGGGCTCGCGCATCGCCGAGGACACCGCGCGTCATCTCGCGACGCACTACGGCTCGCTGTCGTTCGACATCGCACGGCTCGCCGAGGACGACCCGGCGCTCGCCGAGCGGATCCACCCCGACGCTCCCGAGATCTGGGCGCAGGTCGCCTACGCACGCGACCAGGAGTGGGCCGAGACGGCGGACGACGTCCTGCGCCGCCGTACGACGCTGACGATCCGCGGCCTGGCGACGGACGAGATCCGCGCCAGGGTCGAGGACGTCCTGGGCAGGAAGGCCTGACCTCGGGTCGGTTTTCCCCGACGTGGGCGGCTCTCGGGGGGCCGCCCACGTTGTACGCTCAGACATCCGATGAATGAGGGACCGAGGGGGCCGTCGTGGCAGTCACCGACGAGGCGATCGAAAAGATCAAGGGAATGATCGTCTCGGGTGCCCTGCGCCCCGGCGACCGCCTCCCCAAGGAGAGCGAACTCGCCGCCGAACTGGGCCTGTCCCGCAATTCGCTGCGTGAGGCCGTGCGCGCGCTGTCGCTGATCCGCATCCTGGACGTGCGCCAGGGTGACGGCACCTATGTGACCAGCCTGGACCCGCAGTTGCTGCTGGAGGCGCTGAGCTTCGTGGTGGACTTCCACCGCGACGACACGGTGCTGGAGTTCCTCGCCGTACGCCGGATCCTGGAGCCCGCGGCCACCGCGATGGCCGCGAGCCGCATCGGTGAGAGCGAACTGGACCGGCTGAGCGCACAGCTGGACGCGCTGGGGCCCGAGCCCTCCGTCGAGGAACTGGTCGCCACCGACCTGGAGTTCCACCGGGGCATCGTGCAGTCCTCGGGCAATTCCGTGCTCTGCTCGCTGCTGGACGGCCTGTCCGGACCGACGACGCGGGCCAGGGTGTGGCGCGGACTGACGCAGGAGGACGCGGTCAGCCGCACGCTGCACGAGCACCGGGCGATCCTCTCCGCGCTCCGCGACCGCGACGCGGAAGCGGCCCGCTCATGGGCGACGGTGCACATCGCGAGCGTGGAGCAGTGGCTCCGCTCGACGCTCTGAGGGCTGTCCCACAACCCCGGAGAGATGTCCGTACGAGCCCCTGGTACGCGCGCTCCCTCAGGCGCGGAGAGCGGCGTCGAGATCGCGGATGAACTCCCCCACGCGCCCTCCCCCGGGAGGCGCGGCGGGCAGCCGGCCGAGCACCGCGGGGACCGCCGGCGGTGCGTGATGGCGCGCCCATTCCAGGGTCCCGGCGGTCACCCGCCGGTCCTCCGCGGACGCCAGTTCCTCCGCCCGCGCCGCATGCGCTGCCGCCCCGAGGACGTGCTTCACCTGATGGGCGCTCGCCTTGGGATGCAGATACGCGGCCGCCGCCGCATGGCTCGCCGCCCGTGCCGCGTCGGCAGCGGGCGGCGAATCGGCTTCCTGCGCCGCCTTGTACGCCGCCCACGCGCTCTGCCGCAGGGCGGCCGTGCGCCGGCCCCCGGCGGCGAAGGCGTGTGCCGCGTCGATGGCCTCACGAGGGCGTGTGTCGGTGGGCAGGGTCTGCTCGAAGATCGACAGCGTCCTGCGCGCACAGTCGGCCGCATAGCCCGCGATCTCCCGCAGCTCGTGTTCGCTCAGCTCGATGTCTTCCGGCTCGGTCGGCACGGCTCAATCCTGCCGCAGGTCACCGACGCCCGACGCCGTTTCGATCAGATCCGCCCGGCGCCGGAGGCAGGCGAAACGTACCTGCTCGCGGCCCGGGCGGACACGCCCCACGACAGCCCTCAGTCCTGCTTCTCACCGCTCGCGAAACGCGAGATCACCAGCGCGACGATGATGATCGCGCCGTTCAGGAACTGGTTCCACAGCGCCGGCACCCCGCCCAGCGTCATGACGTTGACGACGAGTTGAAGCGTCAGTACGCCGGTGAGCGCCCCGAAGAGCGTGCCGCGGCCGCCCTTGAGGCTGATGCCGCCGATCACCGCCGCGGCGAACACCTGGAAGATCCAGCCGTTGCCCTGGGTGGCGGCGACCGAGCCGTAGTGGCCGGTGTAGAGGATGCCCGCGAAGGCCGCCAGCAGACCGCCGATCGCCAGCACGATCCAGGTGATCCGGTCGACCCGGATGCCCGCCGCCCGGGCCGCCTCCGGGTTGCCGCCGATCGCGTACAGCGCGCGTCCGTGGCGGAGATAGGCCAGTGCCGCACCGCCGATCGCGAACAGCGCCAGACAGATCCACACCGCGGCGGGCGCGCCCAGCCAGTCGGTCTTGCCGAGGTAGCGGAAGGACTCCGGGACGTCGGTGATCGACTTGCCCTCGGTGATGCCGATGTGGAGGCCGCGGAGCATCGTGAGCATGCCCAGGGTGGCGATGAAGCCGTTGACCCGCAGCTTCAGCATCAGGAAGCCGTTGACCGCGCCGATCGCCATGCCCACCAGCAGACAGACGGGGATGGCCGTCCAGACGGGCAGCAGTTCCAGCCCGAGGAAGCGTCCGCCCTCGCTCGGCAGCACCAGCCACATGGCGACGACCGGAGCGATGCCGATCGTGGACTCCAGTGAGAGGTCCATCCGGCCGCAGATGAGGATCAGTGCCTGGCCGAGCACCAGCAGACTCAGTTCGGAGGACTGCTGGACGACGCTGATGAGGTTGTTGGAGGTGAGGAAGACCGGCGAGACGATGAACCCGATGACCATCAGCACCAGGATCACCGGCACGAGCGAGAAGTCGCTCCACCGGATCAGCCGCAGCCGGCTCGCCGGGCTGTCGCTCTTCGTCCCCTCGGCCGTGAGCGGCCGTATGGTCCCGGTCATTCCTGCTCCCCCACACCTTCCATGGCGGCCACCAGTTCGCGGTCCGTCCACCCGCTGCCGAACGTCGCGACCACCCGTCCGTGGAAGAGGGCGAGCACCCGGTCGCAGACCCGCAGATCGTCCAGCTCGTCGGAGATGATGACGGCCGCGCTGCCTTCGTCGGCCACCCGGCGCACCACACCGAGCAGCGCGTCCTTGGACTTCACGTCCACGCCCGCGGTGGGCCGCAGGGCGACCAGCGCACTGGGCCGGCGGGCCAGCGCCCTCGCCACCACCACCTTCTGCTGATTACCGCCGGAGAGCCCGGAGACGGGTTGCTCCGGCCCCTGCGTCTTGATGTCGAGCGATGCGATCATGGACTGGGCGAATTCCCTTGTGCGAGAGGGCAGTACGGTGCCCCACGGGCCGAGCTGGTCGGTGACGGTGAGCGTGGCGTTCTCGGCGACGCTGCGGTCCACGACGAGTCCCTGGCGATGACGGTCCTCGGGGATGTAGCCGATCCCGGCGTCGAGCGCGTGCGGCACGCTGCCGGGCTTGACCTCGCGGCCGTGCACGGTGATGCGCCCGGCGCCGGCCTTGCGCATGCCGACGAGGATCTCGCCGAGCGCGGTGTTGCCGCTGGCCGCGGCGCCCGCCAGACCGAGCACCTCACCGGGCCGCACCTCGAGGTCGAGCGGCTCGAACTCCCCCTCCAGGGTAAGCCCTTCGGTCCGCAGCACGGGTTCCTCGGTGCGTACGGGCCCGACGGGCGCATGCCACTGCGAGGTGCCGCTGACGGAGTCGCCCGTCATCGCTGCGACCAGGTCGTCCTTGGTGAGTTCGGCGACCGGCGCGGTGACGACATGGCGGGCGTCGCGGTAGACGGTGACGGTGGTGCACAGTTCGTACACCTCCTGCAGATGGTGGGAGATGAACAGAAACGCCACTCCCTGGCTCTGGAGCTCCCGCAGTTTGGTGAACAACCGCTGGATGCCGCGGGCGTCCAGCTGGGCGGTCGGCTCGTCGAGGATGATCAGCCGGGCGCCGAAGGAGAGGGCTCTCGCGATCTCCACGAACTGCCGCTGCTCGACGGCGAGATCCTTGGCCCGGGCCATCGGGTCGACGCTCACGCCGTACCCGGCGAGCAGTTCCTCGGCGCGCCGCCGCAGTTGCCGCCAGCTGATGAAGCGGCTGCCGGCGTCGAACCGGTTGAGGAAGAGGTTCTCGGCGACGGTCAGGTCGGGCACGACCATCGACTTCTGGTAGACGCAGGCGACCTTGGACTGCCAGGCCGCCGTGTCCCCGAAGGCGGGTGCGGGCTCGCCGTCGAAGGTGACGGTTCCCGCGTCGGGCCTGTGCAGGCCGGTGAGGACGCTGACGAGGGTGGACTTGCCCGCGCCGTTGCGCCCGACGAGTGCGTGGGACTCGCCGGGCGCGACGGTGAGCCGTACGCCGTCGAGCGCGACGGTGGGCCCGAAGCGCTTGACGATCCCTTCCGCGTGCACTGCGGCGGGTGCGTGCGCGGAGTCCGCGGCGGATGCGGCGTGTGGCATGACTAGCTCTTCTTCTCCAGCTGGTTGGCCCACAGCTTGGGGTCGTCCACGTTGTCCTTGGTGACCAGTGGCGCGGGGAGCTGGTCCTCGAGGCCGCCCGGGATCTTGATGATGGTGGAGCCGTGGTCGGTGGGACCTTCCTTGAAGGTCTTGCCGTCCAGCGCGGCCTTGGCGTAGAAGAGCGCGTACTTGGCGTACAGGTCGGCGGGCTGGGAGACGGTCGCGTCGATCTTCCCGGCCTTGATGGCGTCCAGCTCCTCCGGGATGCCGTCGTTGGAGATGATCGTGATGTGGCCCGGCGTGCCCGGCGGCTTCAGCAGCTTCTTCTGCTCCAGGAGCGCGAGCGTGGGCTGCAGGAAGACGCCGCCGGCCTGCATGTAGATGCCGTTGATGTCGGGGTGCGCGGCGAGGGTGGACTGGAGCTTGGCGGAGGCGACGTCGCCCTTCCAGTCGGTGGCGAGCTCGAAGACCTTGATGCCGGGGAACTTCGTGTCCATGCAGGACTTGAAGGCCTCGGAGCGGTCGCGCCCGTTGATCGAGGACAGGTCGCCCTGGAACTCGACGACCTTGCCCTTGCCCTTCAGCTGCTCGCCGAGGTACTGGCAGGCCTTCTCGCCGTACGCCCGGTTGTCGGCCCGCACCACCATGTAGACGTTGCCCTTGTCGGGGCGGGTGTCGACACTGACGACCGGGATCTTCTTCTCCTCCAGGGTCTGGAGCGACTCGGCTATCGCCCCGGTGTCCTGAGGGGCCATCACGACGGCCTTGGCGCCCTGGTCGGTGAACGTCTGCACATTGGCGACGAGTTTGCCGATGTCGTTCTGCGAGTTGGTCAGGGACAGCGCGTCGACCTCACCGGCCTTGACGCCCTTCTCGACGTACTGCTGGTAGGAGTTCCAGAAGTCGCTGTCGCTGCGCGGCAGATCGATGCCCACCTTGCCGTCCGCGGATCCGCTGCCGGAGTCCCGGTTGCAGCCCGCGAGGGCCGTCACGGCGAGCAGCACCGCGCAGGCCGCGGCACTTGTCGTACGCACTCTCATTGGTCCCGTCCTTCGGTGGTGTCGGCTCAGGTGGTGCTGGGCGTGGCGGGTGTTTCCGGTCTGCTGTGTGCTCAGGTCGCGGGGCGCAGGCGCAGGCCCTGCATCCCGCCGTCGACGGCGAGTGCCGTACCGGTGACGGCGGCCGCGGCGGGGCTCGCGAGATAGACGATGGCGGCCGCGACCTCGTCTGCGGCGACCAGCCGGCCGGTGGGCTGGCGGGCCTCCAGGGCGGCGCGTTCCGCCGCCGGGTCGTCCGCCCGGTCGAGCAGCCGGCCGATCCAGGGGGTGTCGGCGGTGCCGGGATTCACGCAGTTGACGCGGATGCCCTCGCGGACGTGGTCGGCCGCCATGGCCAGGGTGAGTGAGAGGACCGCGCCCTTGCTGGCGCTGTAGAGGGCCCGCTGGGGAAGGCCCGCGGTGGCGGCGATGGAGCAGGTGTGGGTGATGGAGACACAGCCGGGGCGGTCGGCTGCGGCCGCGCGCAGGTGCGGGAGGGCGTGCCGGGCGACGCGCACCATGCCGAGCACGTTGATGTCGAGGACGCGCCGCCACTCGTCGTCGGGATTGTCGGCGACCGTACCGACGGCGCCGATGCCCGCGTTGGAGACGACGGTGTGCAGGGCGCCGAACTCGGCGGCCGCCCGGTCGACGGCCGCGCCCGCCGCCGCGTCGTCGGTGACGTCCGCCGTGACGCCGAGAGCGCCGTCGGGGCTGCCCGCGAGGTCACGGTCGAGCACGGCCACCAGCGCGCCCCGGGCGAGCAGTTGCCTCGTCACGGCCGCACCGATGCCCGACGCCCCGCCGGTCACCAGGGCGCAGAGCCCTTCGAAGTCCCTGACGGCCGTCATGAGTTGACCTCCTCGATGGTGCGGCGGGCCTGCCAGACGGGACCCTCCGGATAGCGGTGGGCGGCCATGGACTCCGGGAGCATGCGGGCGGAGAACCCGGGGGCCCGCGGCGCGACATAGCGTCCGGCGTCGATCTCGGCGGGGTCGGCGAAGTGCTCGTGGAGGTGGTCGACGTACTCGATGACGCGGTCCTCCCAGCTGCCGGAGACGGCGACGTAGTCGAACATCGCGAGGTGCTGGACGAGTTCGCACAGACCCACCCCGCCGGCGTGCGGACAGACCGGGACGCCGTACTTGGCCGCGAGCAGCAGGATCGCCAGGTTCTCGTTCACCCCGGCGACGCGTGCCGCGTCGATCTGGACGAAGTCGACGGCCCCGGCCTGGAGCAGCTGCTTGAACACCACACGGTTGGCGACGTGTTCGCCGGTGGCGACCTTGACCGGCTGCCCGGCGCGTACGGCGGCGTGGCCGAGGATGTCGTCGGGGCTGGTGGGTTCCTCGATCCAGTGCGGCTCGTAGGGCGCGAGCGCCGTCATCCAGCGCACCGCGTCCGCGACGTCCCAGCGCTGATTGGCGTCCACGGCGATACGGACGGAGGGGCCGACGGCGGCGCGTGCGAGCTTCATGCGCCGGATGTCGTCCTCCAGGTCACCGCCCACCTTCAGCTTGATCTGGCCGAAGCCGTCGGCGACGGCTTCCTTGGCGAGGCGGACGAGCTTGTCGTCGGAGTAGCCGAGCCAGCCGGGCGAGGTGGTGTACGCGGGATAGCCCTGGCGGCGCAGCCGTGCGGTCCGTTCGGCGCGGCCGGGTTCGGCGGCGCGCAGGATGGCCAGCGCCTCGTCGGGGGTGAGGACGTCCGTGAGATAGCGGAAGTCGACGAGGGAGACGAGCTCCTCGGGTGTCATCGAGGCGAGGAACTCCCACACCGGCAGGCCGGCGGTCCTGGCCGCCAGGTCCCAGGCGGCGTTGACGACCGCTCCCGCCGCCATGTGCATCACGCCCTTCTCCGGGCCGAGCCAGCGCAGTTGGGAGTCATGGGTCAGTTCGATGTGCAGATCCGCCAGGTCGGAGGCGGTACGGGGGGCGGGCCGGCCGATCACGTACGGGCGCAGGGCTTCGATGGCGGCGGCGGTGACATCGTTGCCGCGGCCGATGGTGAAGCAGAATCCGTGCCCTTCCGACCCGTCCTCGGAGCGCATCACCAGGTAGGCAGCGGAGTAGTCGGGGTCCGGGTTCATGGCGTCGGAGCCGTCGAGCTGTTCCGAGGTGGGAAAGCGGATGTCGTGAACCTCGAACTCCGTGACGGTCTGACTCATGCACGCACCCCCGGGGAAGAACATCGGACCTCTTGCGGTCATCCGATGTATAGCGTCGTCGACGCGCCACCGTCCAGGCCCGTGACGAAATTTCTCGGACACAGCTCGGATGAATCGAGGGCCGGACGCCCTTTTGGGCAAACCGTTGCCCCGGGGCGCCGAAGTTCACCCGCCCGTGCCGGGGGGCTGCGGCCCGGGACCTCGTAAGCCGTAAGGTTGGGGCGTACGAAAGGGAACTTCGGAAGGAGGCACTGGGTGATCGAGCTCGAGGCGGTTCCCGAGCTGATCGACCCGGTCATGGTGGCCGCGTTCGAGGGCTGGAACGACGCCGGCGACGCTGCCTCCACCGCGGTCGCACATCTGGACCGGGAATGGAAGGGTGAGGTGTTCGCGGCGCTCGACGCCGAGGACTACTACGACTTCCAGGTCAACCGGCCCACGGTGTGGCTGGACGGCGGAGTACGGAAGATCACCTGGCCCACCACCCGGCTCTCCGTGGTCCGTATCGGCGGCGACAAGCCGCGCGACCTGGTTCTGGTCCGCGGCATCGAGCCGTCCATGCGCTGGCGCTCGTTCTGCAACGAGATCCTGGGCTTCGCCCATGAGCTGGGCGTCGAGATGGTGGTGATCCTCGGCGCGCTGCTCGGCGACACCCCGCACACCCGGCCGGTGCCGGTCAGCGGCATCACCTCGGACCCGGACCTGGCCAGAACCATGGACCTGGAGGAGACCAGGTACGAGGGACCGACCGGCATCGTCGGCATCCTCCAGGAGGCGTGCACGCACGCGGGCGTGCCGGCGGTGAGCCTGTGGGCCGCGGTGCCGCACTATGTGTCGCAGCCGCCCAACCCCAAGGCGACGCTGGCCCTGCTCAACCGGCTCGAGGACCTGATCGGTCTGCGTATCCCGCTCGGTGAACTGGCCGAGGACGCCCGGGCCTGGCAGCTCGGTGTCGACCAACTGGCAGCCGAGGACAGCGAAGTGGCGGAGTACGTCCAGACGCTGGAGGAGGCGCGCGACACCGCGGAGCTTCCCGAGGCGTCCGGAGAGGCGATCGCCCGCGAATTCGAACGGTATCTGCGGCGGCGGGACGGCGGTCCGGGCGGTCTCGGCCCGGCGGCCGGTCCGGGTCATGCGACCGAGGGCGGCGACAGCGGTTCCTACCTGCGCGACCCGGGCGGGCGTACGCGACCGCCGAAGCCGCCGCGCGCGGAGCCGGAGAGCGAGGCGTCCGGCGAGTCCGACGCGGACGGCGACGAGCCGGAGTCCTCGGAGGACTGACCGGCGGGCGCCGAAGCCCGCGGCCGGACGACACGGGGCAAGGGTCCGGGGCGGCGCTCATCGAGCGCCGCCCCGGACGTGTTCAGTGTTCCGTGTTCAGTGTTCGGGCTCCGTGCTCAGCGTCCGACCCGGTCCACAGCGACCACGTCGTACGGGGTGTCCGGGGTCGGCTGGGCCACGTCGAAGCGGGCGTTGGGCAGATAGATCCGGTCGCGCCACACGGCGGCCGTCGTGGGGACCTTGAAGCCCGGATCGGTGATCCGGGCGATCACCCGCCCGCTGGTCCCCGACTCGTTCAGCTTCAGGACCGCGATCGTGTTCAGCCGGTTCTGTACGACGTGAAGAAGGCGGCCGAGCAGCAACAGCCCGTCCGCGTTGGGCAATGGGGTCCCGCCGAGGTCCACGCGGCGCGCCACGCCCGTGCGCGGGTCGACACGCATCAGGGAGCCACCGCCCACCGCCTGATTGACCATCAGCAGCGCCCGGCCGTCCGGGGTGCGGGAGATGCCGTTGGCCGTGAGCGCGGCTCCCTGCACCCAGTCACCGCCGAGCGGCACCGTGGTGATCGCCTCACCCGGTTCGTCGCGCGGGCCGAGCGGGAGCCGGTAGAGGTTCGGCTTGAAGGAATCGGTGAAGTAGGCCGCCCCCGGTGTGAGCACCACATCGTTGACCATGGTGCCCTCCGATCCGACACCGAAGGTCCGGAGCAGCGTTCCTCTGCGGGCGTCGGCGATCCGGATCTCCCGGCTCACTCCGCCGCACAGGAACAGCAGCCGTTCCCGTCGGTCGATCTTGAGCCCGATCACCGGATGCGCGGCGCCGAGGCCCTGGCTGACGATCCGTCCGCGGCCGGTGGCGAGGTCGGCGCGGTAGACGGAACCGGTCGCGATGGAGCCGATCCAGGCATACGGACCGGCCCCGATGGTGATGCCCTCGGGACGGAAGCCGTTCGGCAGGGGGAAGGTCTCGGGCCATGGCCGGCCTGCGTGTTCGGCGGCGCGGGCCGGGCCGGCGAGGGGGCTGAGGAGAGCCGCGCCACCGAGCGCGGCCGCGGTTCGGAGAACTCTTCTTCGTGCGAAGGAGCGGGTCATCGTGCGTCCTTCCGACAAGTGTTCTGCAGAGGTCTCCACCTCAGCACAGAGCCGCCCCACTGCGCAGGAGCGCGGCACACATGCGGACGGGCGCGTTCAGGCCGGGGACCTGAACGCGCCCGTGGGGCGGACGTGCCGGATGCGGCGGAAACGCCGTACTACAGGGCCACGCCCAGCAGGGCGTCGACCGTGCGGGAGACGAGCCCGGGCGCGCCCTCGTCCGTACCGCCCTCGGACCGCTGACGCTCGGCCCAGCGGTCGACGGCCCGCAGCGCGGCGGGGGCGTCGAGGTCGTCGGCGAGCGCCTCGCGGATCTCCTCGACGAGCGCGTCCGCGGACGGCCCGTCGGGCCGGGACACGGCTGCCCGCCAGCGGTCGAGCCGCTCCACGGCCTCCCGCAGGACCTGGTCGGTCCACTCCCAGTCGGCGCGGTAGTGGTGGGCGAGCAGGGCGAGCCGTATGGCGGCCGGGTCGACCCCGTCGCGGCGCAGCTTGGAGACGAAGACCAGGTTGCCCTTGGACTTCGACATCTTCTCGCCGTCGAGCGCCACCATGCCCGCGTGCACATAGGCCTGGGCGTAGGGGTGTTCGCCGGTGAGCGCCTGGGCGTGGGAGGCGCCCATCTCGTGGTGCGGGAAGGCGAGATCGGAACCGCCGCCCTGCACGTCGAAGCCCATGCCGAGGTGGTCCAGGGCGATCGCGACGCACTCGATGTGCCAGCCGGGACGGCCGCGGCCGAGGCTGCCGCCGTCCCAACTCGGCTCGCCCTCACGGGCGGCCATCCACAGCATCGGGTCGAGAGGGTTCTTCTTGCCGGGGCGGTCCGGGTCGCCGCCGCGCTCCGCGGAGAGCAGCCGCATGGCTTCGGCGTCGAGGTGCGACACCTCACCGAAGTGCGGGTCGGCCTCGACCGAGAAGTAGGTGTCGCCCTCCAGCTCGTAGGCGGCGCCCGCGTCGCGCAGACGCTCGACGAGCGGGACGATGCCCGGTATCGCCTCGACGGCTCCGACGTAGTGGCGCGGCGGAAGCATCCGCAGGGCGGTCATGTCCTCGCGGAACAGCGCGGTCTCGCGCTCGGCGAGCTCGGTCCAGTCCTGCCCGTCGCGGACGGCGCGCTCCAGGAGAGGGTCGTCCACATCGGTGACGTTCTGGACGTAGTGAACCTGCCGCTTGGTGTCGAGCCACACGCGCTGAACGAGGTCGAACGCGTTGTAGGTCGCCGCGTGACCGATGTGGGTCGCGTCGTACGGCGTGATGCCGCAGACGTAGATACGGGCGACGGGACCGGGGGTGAGCGTCACCAAACCGCTGGTCGTGGAGTCGTGGATCCGGAGGTCGCGGCCCTTGCCGGGCAGGGCGGGGACCTCAGAAGCGGGCCAGGCATGCATGTCATGAGCCTAACCGGACGGGAGTTCCACATACGAACCGGATCACGCAGGTCGACCGGTTCCCGCGGTCCTGCGGGACCCGGCGGACCACGGCCGCGGACGGGCGGCCGCGGTGGGCGGCCTCAGACCGGCGGCCACGGGATGGCGGGCCACTCCCCCGACGGCACCGGGTGTCTGCCCGACGCGATCAGAGCCGCCACCCTCGCCCGTACGGAATCGACCTCCGCCGCCGTGAGCAGTTGCGCCAGCCGGGTGACCAGCGGCTCCCCGTCGGCCAGGGCGGGCGCCAGGGCGGTGAGGGCCTCCAGGGCCTCGGGCGCCAGGGGCTCGCCCGCCCAACCCCACAGCAGGGTGCGCAGCTTGTCGTCCACGTTGAAGGTGACGCCGTGGTCGATCGCGTAGAGCACGCCGTCGGCCGTCGGCAGCAGATGCCCGCCCTTGCGGTCCCCGTTGTTGATCACCGCGTCCAGCACGGCCAGGCGTCGCAGCCGCTCGTCGTCCGCGTGGACCAGCAGCGCGGTCCGCCCCTCGCCGACGTCGGCGAAGCCGACCGCCTTCCAGCCGTCCCCCGGCTCCTCCTCCTCGACGAGCGCGAGCAGGGCGGCGGAGGGGTCCGCCTCGATCCAGAGCTGGACCATGCCCTGTCCGTACGGACCGTCCCGCAGGACGGTGGGCGGTACGAGGGTCCATCCCAGCGCCTGGGAGATCTCGTAGGCGGCCACCTCGCGCTGCGCCAGCGTGCCGTCGGGGAAATCCCACAGGGGCCGCTCGCCGGCGACCGGCTTGTAGACACAGGACGCCGTCTCGCCCTCAAAGGAGACGGAGCAGAACAGCACCGCGTTGGACGCCTCACGGACCCGGCCGCGCACGGTCAGCTCACCCTTGGTGAGCAGGTCGAGTGCGGTCACGCTCCGCGGCGGTATCCGTTCTGGCGCGGACATACGTGTCCCTCCGGGTCGAGCGGCAGACTGCACAGCGGGCACGGCGGCCGGCCGGCGTTCACCACGTCCAGCGCCCGCTTGGCGAAGGCCCTGGCCTGCGCCCCGGTCAGCCGGACGCGCAGCATCGGCGGACCGTTCTCCTCGTCCTGGAGCAGCCGCTCCTCGGCCTCCGCGAGGTCCTCCTCGGAGTCCGCGTCCAGTTCGACGAGCGCCTGGGCCTCGACGATCATGCGCTGTTCCTCGCCGTCCCAGGCGAGCGCCATCGTGCCGACCCGGAACTCCTCCTCGACGGGGGCGTCCAGCGGCGCGGTGTCCGAGACGTCGGCGGGGGCCATGGCCGGCACCGGGGCATTGCCCCCGGTACGGCGTACGACCTCGTCGAGCAGCTCATCGATCCGCTCGGCGAGCGCGGCGACCTGGGTCTTCTCCAGGGCCACGCTCGTGGTGCGCCCTGCGGCCGAGGCCTGCAGGAAGAACGTACGGCGTCCAGGCAGCCCGACCGTACCGGCCACGAACCGGTCCGGCGGGTCGTAGAGGAACACCTGACGGGACACGTTCTGTCTCCCTCGAGAACTCGGGAACGATCGGGGTGGGCGGACGGTGCGCGGGCACACGGGTTTTCAGCCCGTCCACCCTACTGCTCCGGGCGATCACGGGGCGCCCGCGCCGCCTCCTACAACCGCGGTCCCGTCTCCGGCGTTCCCGCGCGGTGCCAGCGAGCCGAAATCACCTGTGTCACCGAGACGCAGAAGAAACGGCCTTGTACGGGTGTAACGGATCGCTGTCACGGAACACGGTTCCACATGGATCCGCTGGAAAAGATCGAGATGCATGCCGAGCGCGTCCGCGACCAGCGCCTTGATGATGTCTCCGTGAGAGCACATCACATAGGTGGCGTCCTCGCCGTGCGCCTCGGCGACACGCGCGTTCCAGTCGCGCACGGCGTCGACGGCCCGCGCCTGCATGGCCCGCATCGACTCACCGCCCGGAAACGCCGCCGCCGAGGGGTGCTGCTGCACGACCTCCATGAGCGGCTCGTCGGCGAGCTCCTTGAGCTTGCGGCCCGACCAGTCGCCGTAGTGACACTCGCCGATCCGCTCGTCGGTCTGGAGCTCGAGACCGGGGCGTGCGTCCAGCAGCGGCCGGAGCGTCTGCTCACAGCGTTCCAGGGGGCTGCTGACGGCCGCGGCGAGCGGTACGTCGGCGATCCGGGCGGGCAGCGCGGCCGCCTGCGCGGAGCCGCGTTCGTCGA
Organism: Streptomyces sp. NBC_00306; assembly: GCF_036169555.1. Classification (GTDB taxonomy): domain Bacteria; phylum Actinomycetota; class Actinomycetes; order Streptomycetales; family Streptomycetaceae; genus Streptomyces; species Streptomyces achmelvichensis. The sequence goes on from NZ_CP108032.1 coordinate 1,517,146, forward strand.
GATGGACGCCGGGGGTCCAGCCGGCGAGCACCCCAGCGGTGTTGGCGGTGGATCGGCCGTGGCGTACGAGGATCAGCGTGACCATGAGCGCCAGCCTAGGCGGACTGTGGCCAGAGGGTGCGCCGGGGCGGCTCGCACGGAAGAATACGCGCCGTGATCGTGGACTGCGCCATCTACCGGGAAGGGCGCCGCACCGAGGGCCCCAAGGACTTCTCCGACGCACTGGACGAGGCACGGGCCATCGGGGACGCCTTTGTGTGGATCGGCGTGCACGAGCCCACGGAGGAGGAGTTCGACCTCGTCAGCAGCGAGTTCGGGCTGCATCCGCTGGCGGTCGAGGACGCGCTGAAGGCCCATCAGCGGCCCAAGCTCGAGGTGTACGACGACTCGCTGTTCATGGTCCTCAAGCCGGTGGTCTACGAGCCGGAGAGCGACTCCGTCGACACCAGCGAGCTCATGATCTTCATCGGCGACTCCTTCGTGGTGACGGTCCGGCACGGCGAGGGCGCCCCGCTGCACGACGTGCGGGAGCGGCTGGAGGCCGATCCCGACGTGCTGAAGCACGGCCCCACCGCGGTCCTGTACGCCATCAGCGACGCCGTCGTCGACCACTACATCGATGTGGCCGCCGAGCTCCAGGTGGACCTGGAGGAGATGGAGACCGAGGTCTTCGCGCCGACCGGCAAACCGGCCGGCAAGGAGGCGGGGTCCTCCGGATCGGCCGTCTCTCCCCCGACCGCGGCACGGATCTACACCTTCAAGCGGCAGGTGCTGGAGTTCCGGCGGGCGGCCGCACCCCTGTCGGCCCCGATGACTCGCCTGGCGAGCGCGGGGGTGCCCTTCGTGGAGAAGCGCTCGCAGCCCTTCTTCCGGGACGTCAGCGACCATCTGACACGCGCCAACGAGCAGGTGGAGGGGCTCGACCGGCTGCTGTCGGACGTGCTGGCGGCCCATCTCGCGCAGACGAGCGTGCGCCAGAACGACGACATGCGGAAGATCTCGGCCTGGGCGGCGATGGCGGCGGTGCCCACCATGGTCGCCGGCATCTACGGCATGAACTTCGAGCACATGCCGGAGCTGGGCTGGACCTGGGGCTATCCGGCCGTCATCGCCCTGATGGCGGGCGCGGTGGTCGGGCTGTTCCGGCTGTTCAAGCGCCGCGGCTGGCTGTAGCGGCGCTCGACAGGCGGGGAGCGTGCCCCTGGGACGTGCGCTCCCGGCGGACCGGATGCTCTCGGTGGGCCGGGTGCTGTCGGCGCGGACCGGGTGCTGTCAGTAGGCCGGCGCGGCGGTGGGCGGTCCGTCGAGCGCGCCCCGTCGCGTCGGCATCCGCAGGCCGACCATCTTGTGCCAGCCGCCGAACCGCTCGTACGCGTACATGCCGTGGATGCCCGCGGCGAGCGCGGCGGACTTGGCCCGGGGCCAGTGCAGCAGCCGCCCCATGTGCCCCATCACGGCGAGGCTGACGTCGCGGTACACCGCGATCTCGGCGAGGGCGCTCTCGCGCAGGACGCCGTGGATGGTGCGGCCGTGGCCCTCGGCGGCGAGACGGAGCAGTTCCTCGTGGCAGTACGCCAGGTGGTTGTCCTCGTCGTCGCAGATCATCCGGATCGCCTTGCCGAGCTCCGGATGGTCCCCGAAGTACTTGACCAGCATGTCCATCTGATCGGCCGCGCGCTGCTCGGTGACCCGGCTGTGCGAGAGGTAGACGACGATGTCCTCCTCCGTGAGGGGCTCGTCGCGGCGCAGCTTCTCGTGGGTGAGACCGATGCCCCGCTGTTCGAGCAGCATCGTGTAGTCGGTCTCGGGCGGGACGGGGACGGCTTCGAGCCCGCGCTTCTTCAGCAGGGCCTGGAAGATCCTGCCGTGCTTGTCCTCGTCGGCGCCGTGCCGGGTGATCTTCGGCGCAAGGGCACGCATGCTGTCGGGTACGAGGGCGGCGATACGGGCGTTCTCCCAGCCTCCCTGGGCCTCGCCGCTGGCGGCGATGGAGCAGAAGAGCTGGAAGGAGTCGTCGTCGTCGATGATTTCCTGGAAAAGGCTCCGAGCCGAGAGCATCACTGCCACCTCCTGAAGGTGTCCGCAAAGAACGAGTCAAATGCGGTACGGGAGGCGAGGCAACAGCTGGGTCGCGCAACTGCGCCGAACGGAGGACATGCGGGCCCGCAAGAAGAGGGAGTAACCATGGCCGCCTGTTCGGCGTTGTGTGTACGACGGCCGTGGCGGGGAAGACCCCCGAGCCCCCACCACGGCCGCAGAACTTCTCTCCCGGGCCTCTCGGCCGGTCCCTGGGCCCGGTCCCGGAAAGCGATTACGCGAGGCCCGCGCGCTCCAGGGCCTCGGTGCCCGCCCGGAGCGCGGTGATCCGCTCGTCGAGCGTGAAGCCGGCCGGTGCGAGGGTCAGCGTGGTGACGCCGGCCTCGTTGTACGCCTGCATCCGCTCGGCGATCCGCTCCACCGACCCGAGCAGCGCGGTGGAGTCGATCAGCTGGTGCGGCACGGCCGCGGCCGCGCCCTGCTTGTCGCCGGACAGGTACTTGTCCTGGATCTCCGCGGCTTCCTTCTCGTAACCCATGCGCTGCGCGAGCTGGTTGTAGAAGTTCTGCTTGCGGCTGCCCATGCCGCCGACGTACAGCGCGGTGTAGGGACGGAACATGTCGGCGAGGCCGTTGACGTCGTCGCCGATCGCCAGCGGGAGGGTCGGGCAGACGTCGAAGCCCTCCATGGTCTTGCCGGCCTTCTCACGGCCCGCGCGCAGATGGCGGATCGCCGTCTCCTCGAGGTGGTCCGCGGAGGGGAAGATCAGCAGCGCGCCGTCCGCGATCTCACCGGTCTGCTCCAGGTTCTTGGGGCCGATCGCGGCGATGTAGAGCGGGATGTGCTCGCGCTTGGGGTGGACCGTGAGCTTGATCGGCTTGCCCGGTCCGTCGGGCAGCGGCAGGGTCCAGTGCTCGCCCTCGAAGGACAGACGCTCGCGGGACATGGCCCGGCGGACGATCTCGACGTACTCACGGGTGCGGGCCAGCGGCTTGTCGAACTTCACGCCGTACCAGCCCTCGGAGACCTGAGGTCCGGAGACGCCGAGTCCGAGACGGAAGCGGCCGTCGGAGAGGGAGTCGAGGGTGGCCGCGGTCATGGCCGTCATGGCGGGCTGGCGGGCCGGGATCTGCATGATCGCGGAGCCGACGTCGATGCGCTCGGTCTGGGCGGCGACCCAGGTGAGGACCGTGGGCGCGTCGGAGCCGTACGCCTCGGCGGCCCAGCAGACGTCGTAGCCGAGCCTGTCGGCCTCCTTGGCGACGGCGAGGTTGTCGCCGTCCATCCCCGCGCCCCAGTAGCCGAGGTTGATGCCGAGCCGCATAACCGCTCCCTCTTACTGATCAGTAACGTCCCTGTTCCGGGGGACTCTAGCGCGGGTCCCCGCGATCCGTCAGGGGGAGGTTGTCCACAGGCTCTCTCAGGGTGGGCCCATGGCCAGTAATCTCAGCGCCCATGGAACAGAGGCATCTCGGCCGGACCGGCCTGCGTGTGTCCCGGATAGGGCTGGGCACCCTCACCTGGGGCCGGGACACCGACGAGCACGACGCCGCCGACCAGTTGAAGGCGTTCTGGGAGGCGGGCGGGACGCTGGTCGACACCGCCGATGTGTACGGCGGCGGGGATGCCGAATACCTGCTGGGGCAGTTGGTCGAGCGGCTCGTGCCCCGGCGCGATCTCGTGATCGCGACGAAGGCGGGGAGCGTTCCCGACCCCGACCGCCGCTTCGACGGCTCGCGCGGACATCTGCTCGCGGCGCTGGACGACTCGCTCCAGCGGCTCGGCACGGACTACGTCGACCTGTGGCAGGTCCACGCCTTCGACCCCCGGACGCCACTCGACGAGACGCTTCAGGCGCTGGACATCGCGGTGAGCAGCGGCCGGGCACGGTACGCGGGCGTGTCGAACTTCTGCGGCTGGCAGCTGGCGAAGGCGGCGACCTGGCAGCTGTCGGCGCCTGGCATGCGGACGCGCCTGGCGAGCACGCAGATGGAGTACTCGCTGCTGCAGCGAGGGGTCGAGCGGGAGGTGCTGCCGGCGGCGCTCGACCTGGGTGTGGGGCTGCTGCCGTCGTCGCCGCTCGGCCGGGGCGTGCTGACCGGGAAGTACCGGCATGCGACCCCGGCGGACTCCCGTGGCGCATCGGAGCAGTTGGCGCCGTTCGTCGAGCCGTATCTCGACGAGGCGGCAGACAGCATCGTGGACGCGGTCGTGACAGCGGCCGACGGTCTGGCGGTGACGGCGCTCCAGGTGGCGCTCGCATGGGTGAGGGACCGGCCGGGAGTGGTCGCCCCGATCGTCGGCGCGCGCAACGCGCAGCAGCTCACGGCCGCATTGTCAGTGGAGACGCTTACGCTTCCTGACGAGATCTGCCAGGCGCTCGACGATGTGTCGGCGCCCGTGCACCGCTATCCCGACCAGGACTGGAGCACGCTGTGACCGCGCCTTCCGAGGGGCCGCAGCCCCCCACAGCCGCTGAGGAGCAGGCCGGACCCCCGGCCGAGGACCGCGCCGCCGAGACGGCCGCGGACGGCACCACTGCGGACGGCGAGACCGCGGACGGTGGGGCGCAGGCGGCCGAGAGCACGCCGGCGGACGGCGACGCCGAGGCCGAGAGCGCGTCCGAGGACGGGCAGCCCGCGTCGGGTACCGCCGGGACCGGCGCCCCCGGCACCACCGACGGCGAGGAGGCCGCCAAGCTGTCCGAGGCCGAGGCCGAGCTCGCCGCACAGCGGGAGTTGCGGGCCCGCATCGAGCAGCGGAAGGCCGAGAAGGAGGGGCCCATCCAAAGCGGCACCAAGCTGAGCGGCCAGACGGCCGATCTGCTGGCGGCGGTCCGTGCCGTGGAGAGCGGCGAGAAGCCGAGCGGCGCGTTCTTCGACTCCCCCGGGTCCGGCGAGGGGTCCGCGTCCGACACGGCTCCGCGGCGTCCGGCTCCCGGTCCGACCGAGCCCGTCCGGCCGCGGATCCCGGGACCGCAGACCGGCCGCCGGGCCGCCGCACCCGAGACGGTGGAGGCCGTCAGGGCCGTGCTCGTCGAGGGCGGTGCGCCCGAGACCCTCACGGCCCAGGTCGCGGAGTCGCTCGGGGAGCAGGCCGCCGGGATGCTGCGGGAGAACCCCTGGCAGCTGCTGTCGGTGTCCGGCGTACGGCCCGAGCAGGCCGACGGGTTCGCGCGGGCGTTGCTCGGCGACGGGTGCGGCCCGGGCGACGAGCGGCGCACGGCCGCCCTCGTCACCTGGCAGCTGGAGCGGGCCGCACTGCTCGGGCACACCGCGCTGGAGTCCTCGGCGGTGCGCAGCGCCCTGGCCGAGCGGTCCGTGCCCGACCCCGACGAGGCCCTTCAGCAGGTCATCGCCGAGGGCGCGGTCCTCGTGTTCCAGGACGGCGTGCCGCAGGAGGGCGCGGACGAGGGCGAGACGGATACCGAGTCCACGCCGGGTGAGGAGTCCGCGGAGCAGGCCGTGCCGGTGCTGCTCGGCCTCGACCGGTACGCACTGGCGGAGGAGAGCCTCGCGGACAGCCTGGCCCGGCTGGCCAAGACCGGCGCCGACGCCCGGTGGGAGGCCGCCGAGCCGACGGATCTGGTCCGGGCCGTGGCGGCGAGCGGTCTGGTGACCCACACCGGCGGCGAGGCGTCCCGCGCCGAGCCGGCCCGGCTCGCCGAGGCCGCGACGGCGCTCGGGCTACGGGCCGTGGTCGCGGTCCACAGCGAGGACGGCGGCCGACGGCTCGGCGGAGCGGTCACCGTCTCCGGGCTGCTCGCGGGGACGGAGGGCCCGGGCCGCGACCAGGACGGCGCGTTCGCCCTGGATCTGCTGGTCGTGCTGGACGCTCCGCAGCTGGACGTCGAGACGGCGGCGATGCTGGTCGAGTCGATGCCGGACGGCGGCCGGCTGGTCCTCAGCGGGGACCCCGCGCTGCTCGCCTCGGCGGGCGCCGGCCGGGTGTTCGGCGATCTGCTCGCCGCTCGCGTCTGCCCGCAGATCGCCTCCCGGACCCCGGACCCGGGACCCATCGGCGAGCTGGTCTCGGGCATCGGGATCGGCGAGCTGAGCCAGGTGGAGGCGCCCGGCAAGGAGGTCGTCATCGTGCCGGTGCGCGACGCCGGCGAGGCCGTCCACCGCACCGTGCAGCTCGTCGCCGACTCGGTGCCGCGCGCCATCGGGGTGCCGCCCGCCGACACCCAGGTGATCACGGTGGGCCACGGCGGCTCGGCGGGCACCCGGGCGCTCAACGCGGCGCTGAAGCAGCGGCTGAACCCGGGCCCGGGGCGGTTCGGCGGCTTCGACCCCGGTGACCGTGTCGCGTATGTCCCCTCCCCCGGCCGTACCCGCCCGGGCACCGTCGTCTCGGCGGACACCGCGGGGCTCCATCTCGACTGCGCGGGCGCGGCGGTGGTCGTTCCGAAGGAGCAGGTCGAGTCGACGGTGCGCCACGGCTGGGCGATGACCGCGCACCAGGCGACCGGGATGCGCTGGCCCGCGGCCGTCGTGGTGCTGCCCGGGGATGCCGCCCAGGGCCTGAGCAGGCCGTGGGTCTACACCGCCTTCAGCCGCGGCGAGCGCCATCTGTCCGTGGTGCACGGCGTGGACCAGGCGCTGCCGCGCGCGGTGGCGGAGGTCCCGACGCAGGAGCGGACGACACGGCTGCGTTCGCTGCTGGAAGGCCTGCTCGCCCCGACTCCCTGAGCGCTCGTGCCGAGGCCCCCTGCCGCAGGACCTGCTGGTCCGCGGAAGGGGGCCTCCTGCGCGCCCGGGCCGGTGGCCTCAGCGCTCCACCTCGTCGAGGTCCTCCAGCTCTTCGCCCAGATCGTCCTCGTCGAAGACCGAGCTGACGTCGAACCGGCACACGATCCGCTCGGGAAGCGCCTGATCGAAGGGGGCGGTGAGCCATTCGCCGGGCTCGGGGACCTCGTCGGAGGCCGACACCCACAGCGTGGAGTCGCCCTCCTCCAGGCCGAACTCCTTGTGCCGGGAGGCGATTTCGTCCGGCTCGTACTCCCCGAAGAGCACTCCCAGGGCCGCGTGCACGCTGGTGCCGACGACCGGCACGTTCGCCGGGCGGTCCTCGTCGGTGTCCACGTCGGCGATGCGCTGTGCCTGGGAGAGCAGCCGCTGCGGCTCCACCACCGCGTAGTCGCGGCGGATCAGCACCGTGAGGGCGTTCGGCTCCTCGGGACCGGCGTACGGCGGCAGGGACTCGTCCGCGGCCGGGATCTCGAAGGGGGTGACCTCGTCGTAGCGGTCGTAGAGGCGCTCGTCGTACGCCTCGGCTGCGGCGGCCAGCTCGTTGAACGCGGTGTAGACGGCAGGATCGTCCTCGCCCGTGCGGTTCTCGACCGCCGCGAGGTGACGGTCCAGTGCGGCCTTGACCGCCTCGGCGGCGGCTCGTACCTCGTCAGCGGTGGGCTGCGCAGCATCAGACATAGTGCAGACGCTATCCGTACCGGGGCTCTGCCCGCACAATAGATGCGATGCCGGAATACGAATTTGTCGACGTGTACGTGCCGCGCGGGGTCTCCCGCAAGGAGGCGACGCGTCTGCTCACCGACCATGCCGAGTACGGACACTGGGAGTTGGACCGACTGAGTCTGCACCGGGACGGCAGTCGCAGAGTGCGGCTGCGCCGGCGCATCATCCGTCAGGTGCGCGCCACCTGGTGACAGCGCGGAGCGGGCCTCGTCGTGACGAGACCCGCTCCGTTTTGTCGTTCCTGCCGTTCCTGCCGTGCTGTGACCGCGTTGCTGCGCCTACGCGGCGGAGCGGGCGCGGCGGTAGAGCACCGCTCCCGCCAGCAGCATGCCCGCGCCCGCCGGGATCAGCAGGTCCATGGCGTCGGTGCCGGTCTGCGCGAGCTCTTCCGCACCTGCCGGGGTGAGGGTCTGCGCGTCGGGACCGTTCCGCACGGTGGGCGGCGCGTCGGCCGGCGGCACGGTGCGGGGCTGACCGGGCGGGTCGACGGTGCCCGGCTTCTCGGGCTTGTCGGGCCCGGGCTTCCCCGGAGTGCCGACCTCGCTGTCGTTGGCGCAGTCGTTGCCCAGGGCCGGGTTCAGCAGACCACCGATGGTGACGGTGTTCCCGCAGGCGTTCACGGGAATGTTCACCGGGGCATTGATGTGGTTGCCGGAGGCGACACCGGGAGAGTTCTCGGCTCCGCCGGTGCCGTGGGCACCACCCTTGCCGTGCTTCGACTTGGCCGGCCCGGACTTGTTGGCGCATTCGTTGCCGAACACCGGGTTCAGCAGACCGACGACGTTGACGGAATTGCCGCAGGCGTTCACGGGAACGTCGACCGGTACCTGGACCGCGTTTCCGGACCCGACGCCCGGAGAATTCGACGCGCCTCCGTGGGCCCCTGCATCCGCGTTCGCGTAACCGCCGCCGAGGGCGAGCACTCCGCCCGCCGCCGCCATGGTGATCAGGCCTTTGCGCGTGACCTGGCGCATAGGTTGAATCCTGCCTTCTTCAGGAATCCCCCGAGCCCTGTGCCCGGGGGCGGAAATACCCGGGCGGCCCCGGAGCGCATGGCGCGCACTCCGGGACCGCCCAGGTTCGAACCTCGACCCCGAGGGGGCGGGTCACAACATCAAGCGTTGACGCAGGTGTTGCCAAAGGCAGGGTTCAGGAGCCCGATCACGGAGACCGTATTGCCGCACACGTTCACCGGCACGTGGACAGGCACCTGGATGACGTTGCCGGACAGCACGCCGGGAGAGTGCACAGCGGCACCCTGCGCGCCCGAGTCGGCCATGGCCATACCCGCACCAGCGAGCACGAGACCACCAGTGGCAGCCGCAGCAGCGACGACCTTCTTGATCATTATTCCTCCTTGTTGGCAATGCGATCCCAGCCGCGGACCGCACCACCTGTAACGAGGAGAAACCGGCGGGGCTACGAGCCGGATGTTCCTTTCACTCTTTCCAGTCTCGTGCGTACGCACTGACGATTATTGGAGTTTCGTTTCAGCGGACCTCACCCGATCCGGTTCAGCACCGGTCGATGAAACGGTCAAGCACACGCACACCGAACTGCAGACCGTCCACCGGGACGCGCTCGTCCACCCCGTGGAACATGCCCGCGAAGTCCAGCTCCGGCGGCAGCTTGAGCGGGGCGAACCCGAAGCAGCGGATGCCGAGGTCGTCGAAGGACTTGGCGTCCGTGCCGCCGGAGAGCATGTACGGAACGGCCCGCGCGATCGGGTCCTCCGCCTTCAGCGCGACCTGCATCGCGTCCACGAGGTCGCCGTCGAAGCTCGTCTCCAGGGCCTTGTCCCCGTGCACGTCCTCGCGCCGGACGCGGGGGCCGAGCAGCCGGTCGAGATCGGCCAGGAACTCGTCCTCGTATCCCGGCAGGAAGCGCCCGTCGACATGGGCGGTCGCCTGCCCGGGGATGACGTTCACCTTGTAGCCGGCGCCGAGCATGGTGGGGGCCGCGGAGTTGCGCAGGGTCGCGCCGATCATCTTGGCGATGCCGCCGAGCTTGGCGAGCGTCGCGTCCATGTCCTCCGGGTCCAGCGGGGTGCCGAGCGCGTCGGAGAGCTCGTCGAGGAAGCCCCGGACGGTCTTGGTCATCCGCACCGGCCAGGTGTGGCGGCCGAGCCGCCCGACGGCCTCGCACAGCTCGGTGATGGCGTTGTCCTTGTTGGTCATCGAGCCGTGGCCGGCGGTGCCGTCCACGGTCAGGCGCATCCAGTGCATGCCCTTCTGCGCCGTCTCGACGAGGTAGAGCCGCAGGTTCTCGTTGACGGTGAAGGAGAAGCCTCCGACCTCGCCGATGGCCTCGGTGACGCCCTCGAAGAGTCCGGGGTGCTTGTCGACGAGGTGCCGCGCGCCCCAGGTGCCGCCCGCCTCCTCGTCGGCGAGGAACGCCAGCACGATGTCACGCGGGGGCTTGCGGCCGCTGCGCATCCGGTCCCGGATGACGGCGAGCGTCATCGCGTCCATGTCCTTCATGTCGACCGCGCCGCGGCCCCAGACGCAGCCGTCCGCGATCTCACCGGAGAACGGGTGGTGGGTCCAGTCGTCGGCGTTGGCCGGGACGACGTCGAGATGGCCGTGGATGAGCAGCGCGGGCCTCGACGGGTCCTCCCCCTCGATCCGGGCCACCGTGGAGGCGCGTCCCTGGTGGGACTCGAAGATCTGCGGTTCGACACCGACCTCGGCCAGCTTCTCCGCCACGTACTCCGCCGCGGCCCGCTCCCCCGGGCCCGAGTGGTCCCCGTAGTTGCTGGTGTCGATCCGGATCAGCTCACGGCAGAGGTCGACGACCTCGTCCTCGCCCGAGACGGTACGGGCCGCATTCGACTCGCTCACGCTGATTCCTCCCACTGTCGCTGCTGGTGGTTCCCCCTCATCCTCCCGCGCGCGGCCCCGGACCCCAAGGGCGGCTGTCCGCCGTCGCACGGCTTTCGCACGGCCGGGCGGGTGATCGGGCACAGCCGAATGTTTGCTATGGTTTTCCACGTCGGAACGGCCCAGCGCCGGACGGCAGACACCTTGTCCGGGTGGCGGAATGGCAGACGCGCTAGCTTGAGGTGCTAGTGCCCTTTATCGGGCGTGGGGGTTCAAGTCCCCCCTCGGACACCAGCAAAGATCCCCGCGGTTCTCCGCGGGGATCTTTTTGTCTGCGCTCCCCCGGGCGCCGGTTCCGGGACGGGGGGCTGCGCTTACAGTCACCGGGTGAGACGCAGACACAAGGCCCCGCCGTCGCCGCTGCCCCAGCGGGACGGGATCGACCCGGTGCGCCTGCGGCTGCCCGCCGACCCGGACGGCGCCTGGAAGACGGTCCGCGATCATGTCGCGGCGCGGTACGCGGGCGCCGTCGGGACCGAGAAGATCGACGCGCTGTTCCGGGAGGGCCGCATCGTCGGCACGGACGGGCCGGTCGCCGCGGACGAGCCGTACGCCCCGGGGCGGTATCTCTGGTTCCACCGGGACTTCGCGCCCGAGGAGCGCGTCCCGTTCGAGGTGGGGATCGTGCATCGCGACGAGCGTCTGGTCGTCGCCGACAAGCCGCACTTCCTCGCCACCACACCGCGCGGCCGGCATGTCACCGAGACCGCTCTCGCCCGGCTGCGGCGCGATCTCGGGCTGCCGCAGCTGCAGCCGGCCCACCGGCTCGACCGGCTGACCGCGGGCCTCGCGCTGTTCGTCGTGCGGCCCGGGGACCGTGGGGCGTATCAGACGATGTTCCGTGACCGGCTGGTGCGCAAGGAGTACGAGGGGGTGGCGGCCCACGATCCGGCCGTCACGCTGCCGGTCACCGTGCGCAGCCGGATCGTGAAGGACCACGGGGTGATGGCCGCCCGCGAGGTGGCGGGCGAGCCGAACAGCGAGAGCCGGATCGAGCTGCTGGAGCACCGCGAAGGGCTCGGCCGGTACCGGCTGCTGCCGGCCACCGGCCGCACCCATCAGCTACGGGTCCATATGAACCGGCTCGGGCTGCCGCTGCTGAACGATCCGCTCTTCCCGGTGGTCCGGGAGCCGGGGCCGGACGACTACGCCGAGCCCCTTCAGCTCCTCGCCCGGGTGCTGGAGTTCACCGACCCCGTCACCGGGGAGCCGCTCCGCTTCGAGAGCGGGCTGCGGCTGACTCAGTGGCCCCGCTGAATCCACTCCTTCAGATGCGGCGACTCCTCGCCGACGGTCGTCGGGTCGCCGTGGCCGGTGCGGACCACGGTGTCCGGCGGCAGGGTCAGCAGCCGCTGCCTGATCGACTCGACGATGGTCGGGAAGTGCGAGAAGGACCGGCCGGTGGCGCCGGGGCCGCCCTGGAAGAGGGTGTCCCCGGTGAAGACCGTGGACAGCTCGGGGGCGTGGAGACAGACCGCGCCGGGGGCGTGGCCCGGGGTGTGCAGCACGGTCAGTTCCACTCCCGCGACGGTGAGCGTCTGACCGTCGGCCAGCTCGCCGTCGGGGGCGCGGTCGGGATGCGTCTGCTTCCACAGCGGGAGGTCGTCGGGGTGCAGCAGGATCGGCGCGCCCGTGGCCGCGGCGAGCGCGGGGGCCGCGTCGATGTGGTCGTTGTGGGCGTGGGTGCAGACGATGGCGACGAGCGTGCGTCCGCCGAGGGCCGCCTCGATCGCCGCGGCGTCGTGCGCGGCGTCGATGACGACGGCCTCGGAATCGTCGCCCACGATCCACACGTTGTTGTCGACGTCCCAGGTGCCGCCGTCGAGGGAGAAGGTGCCGGAGGTGACGAGGTGGTCGATCCTGACGTTCGAAGAGGTCATCAGAGCCGCACCACCGAACGCAGCACGTCGCCCTCGTGCATCCGGGCGAAGGCCTTCTCGACATCACCGAGCCCGATGGTCTCGGTGACGAACGCCCCGAGGTCGATGCGGCCCTGCTGGTGCAGATCGATCAGCATCGGGAAGTCCCGGGACGGCAGACAGTCGCCGTACCAGGAGGACTTGAGGGCGCCGCCGCGGCCGAAGACGTCGAGGAGCGGCAGTTCCAGCTTCATGTCCGGGGTGGGGACGCCGACGAGGACGACCGTGCCGGCCAGATCGCGGGCGTAGAAGGCCTGTTGGTAGGTCTCCGGGCGGCCGACCGCCTCGATGACGACATCGGCGCCGAAGCCGCCGGTGAGTTCGCGGATCGCCTCGACGGCGTCGGCGGAGCCGGAGTTGACCGTGTGGGTCGCGCCCATCTTCTTCGCCGTCTCGAGCTTGCGGTCGTCGATGTCGACGGCGATGATCCGGGCCGCGCCCGCGAGCCGTGCGCCGACGACCGCCGCGTCGCCCACACCGCCGCAGCCGATGACGGCGACGGTGTCACCGCGGCCCACGTTGCCGGTGTTGACGGCGGCGCCGATGCCGGCCATCACTCCGCAGCCGAGGAGACCCGCGACGGACGCGGAGACGGCCGGGTCGACCTTGGTGCACTGCCCTGCCGCGACGAGGGTCTTCTCGGCGAACGCGCCGATACCCAGGGCCGGGGAGAGTTCGGTGCCGTCCGTCAGGGTCATCTTCTGGCGGGCGTTGTGGGTGTCGAAGCAGTACCAGGGACGGCCGCGCCGACAGGCGCGGCAGCGGCCGCAGACGGCCCGCCAGTTGAGGATGACGAAGTCACCGGGCGACACCTCGGTGACGTCCGGGCCGACCGCCTCCACGACACCCGCGGCCTCGTGGCCGAGGAGGAAGGGGAAGTCGTCGTTGATCCCGCCCTGCTTGTAGTGCAGATCGGTGTGGCAGACCCCGCACGCCTGCACCTGCACCACGGCCTCGCCCGGACCGGGGTCCGGGACGACGATCGTCTCCACCCGCACCGGTTCGTTCTTTCCGGGTGCGATCACACCTTGCACCTGCTGCGACATCGAGAACCTGCCCTTCTTCGCACGTCGGTCGACCCCCACTATGGACCGTCACGGTGGCGCTCGGCGACGAGCAGGAGGGGCCCCGCGGAAATCTTCCGCGGGGCCCCTCGTGTGCGTGTTCGGCTCAGGCGTCCTGGCGCTCGGCCGCGAGGTCCCTGACCCGGCCGCGGACGACGTACCAGCCGCCGACCAGTGCCGCGGCGATCAGCGGCAGGAACATCACGGTCGTCCGGCCGACGCCGCCGCCCCACCACATCAGGAAGGCCACACCGGCGAGGAAGAGCAGGGTGACGATCTGGGTGTACGGGGCCCAGGGCAGCCGGTACGACGGCCGGGTGACGCGTCCGTCCTGCGAGCGGTGCCAGAACAGCAGCGAGCAGAGCATGATCATGCCCCAGGTGCCGAGGATGCCGATCGAGGCGAAGTTCAGGACGATCTCGAAGGCCTGCCCGGGCATGAGGTAGTTGAGGCCGACGCCGAGCACGCCGAAGCCGGCGGTCAGCAGGATGCCGCCGTAGGGGACCTGGCCCTTGTTCATCCGGCCGGTGAAGCGGGGCGCGGAGCCCGCGAGCGCCATGGAGCGCAGGATGCGGCCGGTGGAGTACAGGCCGGAGTTGAGGCTGGAGAGGGCGGCGGTGAGGACGACGAGGTTCATCACGCCGGCCGCGCCCGGGACGCCGAGCTTGTCCATGACGGTGACGAAGGGGCTCTCGTCGCCGGAGTACGCGGTGTACGGCAGCAGCAGCGCGAGGAGCACGACGGAGCCGACGTAGAACAGGCCCACACGCCACATGATCGAGTTGATCGCCTTGGGCATGATCTTCTCGGGGTTCTCGGTCTCACCGGCGGCGACGCCGCAGAGCTCGACGGAGGCGTAGGCGAAGACGACGCCCTGGATCACCAGCAGCATCGGCAGCATGCCCACGGGGAAGATGCCGCCGCCGTCGGCGATGGTGGAGAAGCCGGGGGTGTGGCCGTCGACGGGGTGCTGGGTGACCACGAGGTAGATGCCCACGAGCATGAAGGCGACGAGCGCGGCGACCTTGATGATCGCGAACCAGAACTCCATCTCGCCGAAGTACTTCACCGAGATGAGGTTCGCGGTGAGGACGACGGCGAGGGCTATCAGCGCGAGCACCCACTGCGGGACGTCGCTGAACATGGCCCAGAAGTGGGCGTAGGTCGCGGCCGCGGTGATGTCGGCGATGGCGGTGGTGGACCAGTTGAGGAAGTACAGCCAGCCGGCCGCGTAGGCGCCCTTCTCGCCCATGAACTCACGGGCGTAGGAGACGAAGGCTCCGGACGAGGGACGGTAGAGGACGAGCTCACCGAGCGCGCGCACGACGAAGAAGGCGAAGACGCCGCAGACCGCGTAGGCGATGGCGAGCGAGGGGCCCGCTCCGGCCATTCTGCCGCCCGCTCCGAGGAACAGACCGGTGCCTATCGCTCCGCCGATGGCGATCATGCTGATGTGGCGGGACTTCAGGTCCTTGCTGTAGCCGGCGTCGCCGGCGTCCACGTGGGGGGTGCTCGTCGCCGGTACCCCGGCGGCGGGCTTCTCGGCCGCGGTGATGCGGTCACTCATGGAGGGGATTCGCCTTCGTGAGGGGGGAGGTGTGCGGTCCCGGCCGTAGCCGGTGGGGGGTCGTCACCTGGGCATGGGCCCGACGGCACATCATCAAGGCAACCCTGGGATTTTGGCAGTGGCCTATCTCACGAAGCGATATATCTGAGGTGTTTCTGAGGTTGCAGCAAGGTAAACCAAGGTCATCATCACTCGACGTATGACCCGGGGTTACCGAGGGGCCTCAGGGTGCGAGCACGTCCAGTTCAGCCAGGGCGCCCACCGCGATCTCCCGGGTGATCTCCTCGGCGCGCGCCGCGTCGCCTTCGCGAACGGCCTCGGCAACCTGCACATGCAGGGTCACGGCCGCCGGATCGGGGTCGTCGAACATCACATGGTGGTGCGTACGCCCCGCGAGCACCTCGGCGACGACATCACCGAGGCGCGCGAACATCTCGTTGCCCGACGCTTCGAGGACGATCCGGTGGAAGGCGATGTCGTGCCGCAGATAGCCCTCGAGCTGGTGGCCCCGGGAGGTGGCGACCATGCCGAGCGCGCACTCGGTGAGGGCGGCACACTGCTCGGGCGTGGCATGGCGGGCGGCGAGGCCCGCGGCGACCGGCTCGACGGCGGAGCGGAGCACGGTCAGTGAGCGCAGCTGGCGCGGCCGGTCGGCGCCGGCCAGTCGCCAGCGGATGACCTGCGGGTCGTAGACGTTCCACTCCTCGGTGGGGCGGACGGTCACACCGACCCGGCGCCGGGACTCCACCAGGTGCATGGATTCGAGGACGCGGACGACTTCGCGGACGACCGTACGGGAGACGTCGAAGCGCTGAGCGACCTCGTCGGTGCGCAAAACGCTGCCCTGCGGGTACTCGCCGGCTGTGATCGCGAGGCCGAGGGTGTCCAGAACATGTGTGTGGAGGCCCCGGCCCGCTGTGGTCATGGGTTCAGCGTACGGGGCAGAGATCGGGAAGAAAAAGTATGACGTTTATGTCTCACACTCTTGAATACGTCGTACCTAATGGGTTTCAGTAGCGCGACGGACCGATGTCGACGAAGACAGCGAGGCAGGCAATGAGCACCCCCCACGTCGTGGTGGTCATGGGAGTGACCGGGACCGGAAAGACCACCATCGGTCCGCTGGTCGCCGAAGCTCTGGGCGTTCCGTACGCCGAGGGCGACGACTTCCATCCCCCGGCCAACATCGCCAAGATGTCGGCCGGCACACCGCTGGACGACGCCGACCGGTGGCCCTGGCTCGACGCGATCGGTCAGTGGGCGCTCAGCAGGGCGGGCAAGGGCGGAGTCGTGTCCAGCTCCGCCCTCAAGCGCGCCTACCGCGACCGTCTGCGCGCGGTCGCCCCGGACGCCGTCTTCCTCCATCTCACCGGTGACCGCGAGCTGATCGAACGGCGGATGACCGAGCGCAAGGGGCACTTCATGCCCACGAAGCTGCTCGATTCGCAGTTCGCCACGCTCCAGCCGCTGGAGGACGACGAGGCGGGCGTCTCCGTCGATGTGTCCGGCAGCCCCGAGGAGATCACCGATCGGGCCGTCGCCGCGCTGCGCCGGCTCGACGCGTGAGCATGGCGCAGGCGCACGACGCGTTGGCGCAGGCGCACGACGCGTGAGCCCAACACCTGTGCGCGGCACGGCGAGTGAGCGCCTGCTCGATGAGTCGGCGCCTGCTCGACGCGTGAGCGCCGCGCCTTCCGTCTCCTCGACCCCCGTCCCCCGTCCCCCGACGTTCCCTTCAGTAAGGACCCACCGTGACCAGTCTCAGTGTCGAGATGCTGGCAGCGGACGCCGTCGAACCGATCACCTCGGCAGGCAATGCCCAGCTCGGGATAGCCGTTCTCGCGGGCATCGCCGTCATCGTCCTGCTCATCACCAAGTACAAGCTGCACGCGTTCCTGGCCCTGACCATCGGATCGCTGGCGCTCGGAGCGTTCGCCGGCGCACCGCTGGAAAAGACGATCCTGTCGTTCACCGCGGGCCTCGGCACCACGGTCGCCGGGGTCGGCGTGCTCATCGCGCTCGGCGCGATCCTCGGCAAGCTGCTCGCCGACTCGGGCGGTGCGGACCAGATCGTCGACACGATCCTCGCCAAGGCCAAGGGGCGCGCGATGCCCTGGGCCATGGTGCTGATCGCCTCGGTGATCGGACTGCCGCTGTTCTTCGAGGTCGGCATCGTGCTGCTGATCCCGGTCGTCCTGCTCGTCGCCAAGCGCGGCAACTACTCCCTGATGCGGATCGGCATTCCCGCACTCGCCGGTCTGTCGGTGATGCACGGACTGATTCCGCCGCACCCCGGCCCCCTGGTGGCCATCGACGCGATCGGCGCCAATCTGGGCGTCACCCTCGCGCTCGGCGTGCTCGTCGCCATCCCGACGGTGATCATCGCGGGTCCGGTCTTCTCGCGGTACGCGGCCCGTTGGGTCGACATCCCGGCGCCCGAGAAGATGATCCCGACCCGCCCCTCCGAGGACCTGGAGCGGCGTCCCGGCTTCGCCGCGACGGTGGCCACCGTGCTGCTGCCCGTGGTCCTGATGCTCGTCAAGGCGCTGGTGGAGATCGTCGTCGACGATCCCGACAACGCTGTCCAGCGGGTCACCGACGTCATCGGCTCGCCGCTGATCGCACTGCTCGCCGCGGTGATCGTCGGCATCTTCACCCTGGGCCGCGCGGCCGGCTTCACCAAGGAGCGGATCTCGACGACGGTCGAGAAGTCGCTCGCCCCCATCGCGGGCATCCTGCTGATCGTCGGCGCCGGTGGCGGTTTCAAGCAGACGCTGATCGACGTCGGGGTGGGCCAGATGATCCTGGACTACTCCAAGGACTGGGCGATCCCGACCCTGCTGCTCGCCTGGCTGATCGCGGTGGCGATCCGGCTGGCGACCGGCTCGGCCACGGTCGCGACGATCTCCGCCGCCGGACTGGTGGCACCGCTCGCCGCCGACATGTCGACGACCGAATCGGCCCTGCTGGTCCTGGCGATCGGCGCCGGCTCGCTCTTCTTCAGCCATGTCAACGACGCCGGATTCTGGCTGGTGAAGGAGTACTTCGGGATGACCGTGGGACAGACCATCAAGACCTGGTCGGTGATGGAGACCATCATCTCGGTGGTCGGCATCGGCTTCGTCCTGCTGCTGTCACTGATTCTGTAGCGGGGATCGAGCAGCGGGACGCCCGAGGGGCCGGCGGTCAGTCGTCGTCCGGATCCCACAACGGGTGTTCCCGGCGGGCCCACGGGCGTTCGACCGACCCGGTGCGCATGCCACGGCGTGCCTCCGGGTCGGCGAACGCCATGCCGATGTGCCCGATCAGCACGATCCCGATGGCGAGTGCCAGCCAGTCGTGCACAAAGGTGGCGCTCGTACGCCACACCAGCGGCGTGAGATGCGTGAACCACATCATCAGGCCGGTCCCGGCCATGATCAGTACCGCGCCCGCGATCCAGGCGGCGTAGATCTTCTGCCCGGCGTTGAACTTCGCCGCCGGCCGCGACCCGGGACGCGCGTCGCGGCGCCGCACCGCCCGCAGCCACGTGCGGTCGTGCGGCCCGAAGCGGTTGAGCCGGCCGAGGTCCTTGCGGAGCGCCTTCGAGGCGAGTCCCAGCAGGAGCGGGACCGGGATGAGGATGCCCGACCACTCGTGGACGGTCACCACCAGATGACGGCGGCCGACGAGTTCGGCCAGCTGCGGGACGTAGAGGCAGGCCGCCGTCGCCACGCACAGCAGCATCAGTGCGGCGGTGGTGCGGTGCACCCAGCGCTCGGCGCGGCTGAACCGCCGTACGATCGCGGGCCGTTCAGACGGTGGGTGTGTCGGTGCGGCCGTTGGACCGGCCGACCCAGGCGTCGACGTCATAGCCCCGCTCCTCCCAGTAGCCGGGCCGGACGTCGGAGGTGACCGAGATCCCGGAAAGCCATTTCGCCGACTTGTAGAAGTACATCGGCGCCACATAGAGCCGCACCGGGCCGCCGTGGGAGTGGCTGACCGGCTTGTCCTGCATCCGCAGGGCCACCAGGACGTCGTCCCGGCGGGCCTGCGGAAGCGTGAGGCTCTCGCTGTACGTGCCGTCGAAGCAGGTGAAGCGGATCGCCTTGCCCTCCGGCCGTACGCCCGCCGCGTCCAGCAGCAGTGAGAGCTTGACGCCGGAGAAGGCGGTGTCGGGGACCCGCCACCCGGTGACGCACTGGACGTCACGCACCACACGGGTCTGCGGCAGACCGCGCAGAGCGTCGAGGGTGTACGTCGCCGGACGGTCGACCAGCCCGTCGACCGTCAGCCGGTAGTTCCGCTCGTCCTTGTGCGGTACGGAGGAGGCGACCGAGTAGTAGCGGAAGCCCCCGCCGTTGGGGAGCAGGCCCGTGAGCCCGGTGGGGTCGTTGTCGGAGGCCGCGCCCAGGAAGGATTCGAGGCCGCGCTGGAGGTACGGCGCGGTGGCGACCCCGACGGCACCGAGCCCGAGCATGCCGAGCACCAGACGGCGCCCGACGGGGGCGCCCTCGGTGTCGGAGTGTTTGTCGGTCACCCTTCGATTCGAGCACTTGGGGAGCGCGGAAGCCAGGGAAACCGGGATCCGTCAGGGTTTCGTCATACGCGGGCGGACAGCGGAGGGCGCGGGCCCGCCCGCCGCGTACGACCGGAGACGACGTCCCCGGCGTTTCAGCCGACCGCCTTCGCCGCGGCCCGCCCGGCCGCCCGGCCGGAGAAGATGCAGCCGCCGAGGAAGGTGCCCTCCAGTGAGCGGTAGCCGTGCACACCGCCGCCGCCGAAGCCGGCCGCCTCGCCCGCCGCGTACAGCCCGGCCAGCGGTTCGCCGCCGGGGGCCAGGACCCGTGAGGACAGATCCGTCTCCAGGCCGCCGAGCGACTTGCGGGTGAGGATGTTCAGCCGGACGGCGATCAGCGGGCCGGCCTTCGGGTCGAGGATGCGGTGCGGGGTCGCCGTCCGGATGAGCTTGTCGCCGAGGTACTTGCGGGCCCCGCGGATGGCCGTGACCTGGAGGTCCTTGGTGAAGGGGTTTCTGATCTCGCGGTCCCTGGCGGTGATCTCGCGGCGCAGCTCGGCCTCGTCGATCAGCGGCTCCTTGGTGAGGGCGTTCATGCCGCGGACGAGGGAGGTGAGGTCGTTCTCGACGACGAAGTCGACGCCGTTGTCCATGAACGCCTTCACCGGGCCCGGGACGTCGGCGCGGGCCCGGCCGATCACGTCCCGTACCGACTTCCCGGTCAGATCGGGGTTCTGCTCGGACCCCGAGAGCGCGAACTCCTTGCCGATGATCTTCTGGTCGAGCACGAACCAGGTGTAGTCGTACCCCGAGTGCATGATGTGTTCGAGCGTGCCGAGGGTGTCGAAGCCGGGGAAGAGCGGGACGGGCAGCCGCTTGCCGCGCGCGTCGAGCCAGAGGGACGAAGGGCCGGGCAGGATGCGGATGCCGTGCCTGGCCCAGATGGGGTTCCAGTTCTCGATGCCTTCGGTGTAGTGCCACATGCGGTCGCGGTTGATGTGGCTCGCGCCCGCGCGCTCCGCGATACCGAGCATCAGCCCGTCGACGTGCGCGGGCACACCGGAGAGCATCTTCTCGGGCGGGGTGCCGAGACGGTCCGGCCACTGGGCGCGCACGAGGTCGTGGTTGCCGCCGATGCCGCCCGAGGTGACGATCACCGTCTGCGCGCGGAACTCGAAGGCTCCGGCGACCTCGCGGCTGCTCGCGGTGCCGCGGTCGGCGCCGGACGGCTCCAGCACTTCGCCGCTGACGGTGTCGAGAGTGCCGTCACTGCCGGTCAGGCCGGTGACGCGGTGGCGGAACCTCAGCTGCACGAGGCCGCGTGCGACGCCTTCCCTGACCCGCCGTTCGAAGGGGGCGACGACGCCCGGGCCGGTTCCCCAGGTGATGTGGAAGCGGGGCACCGAATTGCCGTGCCCGGTGGCGTCGTAGCCGCCGCGTTCCGCCCAGCCGACCACCGGGAAGAAGCGCATGCCCTGTGCGTGCAGCCAGGACCGCTTCTCGCCGGCCGCGAAGTCGACGTACGCCTCGGCCCACCGGCGCGGCCACCGGTCGTCGTCCTCGCGGTCGAAGCCGGCGGTGCCCAGCCAGTCCTGGAGGGCCAACTCCCGGCTGTCCCTGATCCGCATCCGGCGCTGCTCGGGCGAGTCGACGAAGAACAGCCCGCCGAAGGACCAGTGCGCCTGACCGCCGATGGACTGCTCCGGCTCCTGGTCGAGGAGGATCACCTTGCGTCCGGCGTCGACGAGTTCGGCGGTGGCCACCAGACCGGCGAGCCCCGCCCCGATCACGATCACATCAGCGTCGTACGCCATGGGTTCCATCCTTGTCCGGCCGGTACGGGGCGAGTTCGGTGGTCCGATCTTCGGTACGGGCCAGTAACTAGTCAACAGCTGAGGCGTCCCGGCCTCGGTGGTTGGATGGCCGGATGAGTTCCGCGGACGAAATCCTGGACATCGTCGACGCCTCGGACCGGGTCGTCGGGCAGGCCCGGCGCGGCGACGCCTATGCGCGAGGCCTGCGGCACCGCTGTGTGTTCATCCAGGCGAGAGACGCACAGGGCCGGGTCTTCGTGCACCGAAGGACGCCGACGAAGCTGGTCTTCCCCTCGCTGTACGACATGTTCGTGGGCGGTGTGGTCGGCGCCGGCGAGGCGTACGACGACGCGGCGCTGCGGGAGGCGGAGGAGGAACTGGGCGTCTCCGGCCTCCCCCGCCCGGCACCGCTGTTCCGCTTCCTGTACGAGGACGGCCCCCGCACCTGGTGGTCGGCCGTGTACGAGGTGCGCTGCGAACTGCCGGTGAACCCCCAGCAGGAGGAGGTCGCGTGGCACGCCTTCCTGCCGGAGGCGGAGCTGGAGCGGCGCCTGGACGAATGGACGTGGGTGCCGGACGGGCTGGCGGCGTACGAGCGGCTGCGGGCGCACCGCGGGGCCTGACGGCACTCGTCGCGGTGAGAGCGCCCGCCGGCGGGGCGCGACGCGGCCCGGCCGCGGGCAGGCGGGACCGAGGGCGGTGCGAACCCGTGGGTAAGGTGCCGGACGTGGACGATTTCGTGCGGAGTGTACGGCTGTGGTTTGCGCCTCAGCGGGCGCGTGAGGAGGGCGAGACCCCCGACTACCGGTTCTCGCTCGCCAACGAGCGGACCTTCCTCGCCTGGCTCCGTACGGCTCTCGCGCTCATCGGCGGCGGATTCGCGGTCGATCAGTTCCTGCCCGATCTGCGGTGGGGCGTACGGGCGGGCATGGCGATCGGGCTGCTGGTCGCCGGGGTGCTGTGCGCGCTGCGGGCCGTCAACCACTGGGTGCGCTGCGAGCGCGCCATGCGGCGGGGTGAGGACCTTCCCGTGTCCCGCTTCCCGGCGCTGCTGAGCCTGGTGATCGCGGTCGTCGCCGTCGCCATGATCGTGGTGGTGCTTCTCGGCTGGGAGGGCGGCAGTTGACCGCCGTGCCGGAGCGCGATCCGGGGTTGCAGCCCGAGCGGACCCGGCTGGCGTGGCGCCGGACCACGCTGTCGTTCACGGTGGCGGCGGTCCTCGCGGCACGGCAGGCGGCCGGTGGTGATCCCGGCCCGGCTGGACTGATCGCGGTGGCGCTGAGCGTGCTGGTGTGGCTGGTGTTCCTGCGGCTGGCCCATGCCCGGCTGCGCGTACTGGGGGCCGCGCACCGGCCCGCGGTGCTGTCGGCGCGGGGGGCGCTGGGCGCCGTGGCGTGCACGGTCGCCCTGGCCGCGTTCGCCGTGGCGGTGGTGATCTGAGCGGGATCTCGCGTTGAGTCCGGCCGCGGTGTGAGCGGGCCGCGGCCCGCCGACGCCCGGTGCTCCGAACCGGGCCGCGCGTCGTCCGGCCGTGGTGTGCGCCGACAGCACGCAATGAGCCGCCACCTGTCAGCGGGCGGTGCTCCGAACCGGACGCGCGTCGAGTCCTGCCACGCCTCCGCGACCGCGCTCCGAGCGTCAGGCGTCCCAGTCGACGGTCACGACGATCTTGCCGCGGGTGTGGCCCTCCGCGCTGAGGACATGGGCCTGCGCCGCCTGCTCCAGAGGGAAGGTCCGGTCCACATGGACGCTCACCGCCCCCTGCTGGGCGAGTTCTCCGAGGGCCGCGAGGTCCGCCGCGTCCGGCCGCACCCAGCAGTAGCGGCCGCCGAGTGCGAGCACCTCGGCGTCCGCGATGGAGGCGAGCCGCCCTTCGGGCGCGAGGACCTGGACCGAGGCCTTGAGCGCATCGCCGCCGATGGTGTCGAAGACCGCCTCGACGCCGTCGGGTGCGAGTGCCCGCACCCGGTCCGCCAGGCCCTCGCCGTACGTCACCGGTTCCGCGCCGAGTTCCCTGAGGTGGTCGTGGTTGCGCTCGCTCGCCGTGCCGATGACGCGCGCGCCCGCGTGCTTCGCGAGCTGTACCGCGATGGAGCCCACCCCACCCGCCGCCGCATGGATCAGAACGGTGTCCGAGCTGCCGATCTTCAGCGCCTTGTGGAGCACCTGGTAGGCGGTGAGACCGGCGAGCGGCAGTCCGGCGGCCTCCTCGAAGCTCAGCCGCAGCGGCTTGCGGGCCAGGGTGCGGACGGGAGCGGCGACGTACTCGGCGAAGGTGCCGCGGGAGAGGAAGTCCTCGCGTACGTACCCCATGACCTCGTCACCGACGGCGAACTCGGTGACGGCGAAGCCGGGTTGGACCACGACCCCCGAGACGTCCCAGCCGGGCACCACCGGGAAGACGGTGTCGAGGAGGCTGTCGAGGTGTCCCTCGCGGGCGTGCCGGTCGACGGGGTTGACCGCGGCGGCGCGCACCTTCACGAGGACCGAGTCCGGTCCCACCTTCGGCTCGGGGCGCTCCGTGTACTCCAGGACATCGGGGCCGCCGAAGCTGCTGTAACTGATCGCCTTCATGATCCGACCCTCGGCGCTCCCCGGCACCGGCGCAAGCGTGGGCCCGGCGTGGCGCCGCGCGTCCACCCCTCCCGGGCAGGGCTTCGGCGACTAGCCTGGGTGTGACAGAACGCCATAAAACCACCAAAAGGTATGGGTCATGACCGTCCACACGGAACACTCCGCGCACGAGCACATGCACGGCCCGGCCTGCGGCCACACCGAGGTCCCGCACGGCGATCACGTCGACTACGCGCACGACGGGCACCTCCACCGCGAGCACTCCGGCCACTGGGACGAGTGCGAGCCGGGTGAGCACACCGCGCACAGCGGTCACGCGCACGACCACGGTCCCGCCTGCGGACATCCGGCCGTCGAGCACGGCGACCATGTCGACTACGTCCACGACGGACACCGGCACGCGGCGCACGACGGGCACTGGGACGACCACTAGGGTCTGCCGTTCGTACGACTTCAGGAACCACCACAGCAGGAAGCGAATCCCCGGGGCCCGGCCGGCACACCTGCCGGGCCCCGGGGATTTCGCACGCCCAAGAGCCCCCGGGCCCCGCGATTCCTCGGGCCGCGGCCGTCGCCACGCTCCTCCAGGGGTGTGATCTCGGCCCCGGTCCGCCCTCGCACTGGACGACATACCGACTGGTCGGTCATCATAAGAGCGACCCGTACCAGCGACCGTTCCGTGCCCCGGAGGTGCCCCCGATGAGCTCAGTCCCCCCAGGCCTTGATCCCGAGAAGCTGCGCGGTTGTCTCGACCGTGAGCGGCCGGGCCTGGTGAACGGACCGCTCAGCGCACGGCTGATCCAGGGCGGCCGCTCCAACCTCACGTACTCGGTCACCGACGGCACCGGCCAGTGGGTGGTGCGCCGGCCCCCGCTCGGGCACGTGCTGGCCACGGCGCACGACATGAAGCGCGAGCACCGGGTGATCAGCGCACTGCACCCGACCGCGGTGCCGGTGCCCGAGCCGGTGCTGCTGTGCGAGGACGACTCGGTGCTCGGGGCGCCGTTCTACGTCATGGAGTTCGTGGAGGGCACGCCCTATCGCACCGCCGAGCAGCTCGCCCCCATCGGGCCCGAGCGCACCCGGAACGCGGTGCTCGGACTGCTCGACACCCTCGTCGAACTGCACGCCGTGGACCCGGAGTCGGTGGGCCTCGGCGACTTCGGCCGCCCCGAGGGCTTCCTCGACCGGCAGCTGCGGCGCTGGGGCAAGCAGCTCGACGCCTCCCGCAACCGTGACCTCGCCGGGATCGACGAGCTGCACGCCTCACTCGGCCGCTCCCTGCCGGCCTCCCCCGCCCCCACCGTGATCCACGGCGACTACCGCCTCGACAACGTCCTCGTCGGCACGGACGACAGGATCAAGGCAGTGCTGGACTGGGAGATGTCCACCCTCGGCGACCCGCTGACCGACCTCGGACTGCTGGCCATGTACAGCGCCGAGCTCGAGGTGGCGAACGCTCCCATCAGCACCACCGCGTCCGCGGCCGGCCACCCGTCGACGTCCGAGCTGATCGAGCGGTACGCCACCCGGTCCGGGCGCGACACCTCCGCCATCTCCTGGTACACGGCGTTCGCCTGGTTCAAGCTCGCCGTGATCCTCGAGGGCATCCACTACCGCTACACCCTCGGGCAGACCGTCGGCGACGGCTTCGACCGGATCGGCGATCTCGTTCCCGTCTTCATCGAGCACGGCCTCACCACCCTCCAGGAAGGCTGAGTACATCCATGGATTTCGCATTCGACGCGCGCACCGAGGAGTTGCGGGCCCAGCTGCTCGCCTTCATGGACGAGCACGTGTACCCGGCCGAGGCGGTCGCGCACGAGCAGCGCGCCCAGCTGGCGTCGCCCTGGGACACCCCGGTGATCGTGGAGGAGCTGAAGGCCGAGGCCCGCAGGCAGGGTCTGTGGAATCTCTTCCTGCCGGACGCCGAGCACGGCGCCGGGCTGACGAATCTCCAGTACGCCCCGCTCGCCGAGATCACCGGCCGCAGTCCGCATCTGGGCCCGACCGCGCTGAACTGTGCCGCGCCCGACACCGGGAACATGGAAGTGCTCGCGCAGTTCGGCAACGAGCAGCAGAAGAAGCAGTGGCTCGACCCGCTGCTCGCCGGTGAGATCCGCTCGGCGTTCGCGATGACGGAGCCCGAGGTCGCCTCGTCGGACGCGACGAACATCCAGACGCGGATAGACCGGGACGGCGACGACTATGTCGTGAACGGCCGCAAGTGGTACATCTCCGGGGCGATGAACCCCGACTGCAAGATCTTCATCGTGATGGGCAAGACCGACCCGGACGGCGACGACATCCGCCGCCAGCAGTCGATGATCCTGGTGCCGCGGGACACCCCGGGCCTGGAGATCCGCCGGGCCATGCAGGTGTACGGCTACGAGGACCACTCGCACGGCGGCCATGCCGAGGTCGTCTTCGACGACGTCCGCGTCCCCGCCACGAACCTCATCGGCGAGGAGGGCGGCGGCTTCGCGATCGCCCAGGCACGGCTCGGCCCGGGCCGTATCCACCACTGCATGCGGCTGATCGGCATGGCCGAGCGGGCGATCGAGCTGATGTGCCGGCGTGCGGTGTCCCGTACGGCCTTCGGCAAGGCGATCGCGCAGCAGGGGGTGGTGCAAAACTGGATCGCCGACGCGCGGGTGACGGTCGAACAGCTGCGGCTGCTCGTCCTGAAGACCGCGTGGCTGATGGACACGGTCGGCAACCGCGGAGCGCACACGGAGATCCAGGCGATCAAGATCGCGACGCCTCGCGCGGTGGTGGACATCCTCGACAAGGCGGTGCAGGTGCACGGAGCGGGCGGCGTGAGCCAGGACTTCCCGCTGGCCGAACTGTGGGCGGGCGCACGGACGCTGAAGCTCGCGGACGGTCCGGACGAGGTGCACCAGCGGTCGCTGGCGCGGCGTGAGCTGAAGAAGTACCTGTAGGCGGCTCGCGGGTTCCGGGGCTTCGGCCCCGGAACCCGCGTTCGCCGTCGCCGATCGCTCCGGTCCGGATACGACGCGGTGATGACGCAGAGGCAGCGCGGCGGACTGCCCGCGGGGACTGCTACGGGCGCAGGGCCCGCAGCAGCAGGTCCGCGAGGTGGTCCGCCAGTTCGTGCGGGCTCAGGGGGCCGTCGGGGCGGTACCACGTCGACAGGTGGTGGACCGAGCCGAAGTGGTAGTCCACGACCAGGTCCGCCGGGGTCGCTGAGGAGAAGACACCGCTGCGCTGCCCCTCCTCCACCAGCGCCCGGAACCGCTCGTGGTAGCGGCGGCGCTCCGCGCGCACCTGCTTGTGCTTCTCCGGGCTCAGATGGTGCATCGAGCGGAAGAAGATGTCGGCGTCGTCGAGGTTGTCGATGGTCGTGACGACCACGTCCGCCGCCGCGCCCCGCAGCCGCTTCTCCACCGGCTCGTCCGCGTCCGCGTAGGCGTCGAGGCGCTCCTGCTGGATGCGCAGCATGCGGGCGTAGATCTCCTGGAGGAGGTCCTCCTTGGAGCCGAAGTAGTGGTACAGCGCGCCCTTGGTGACGCCGGCCGCCTCGACGATCTCCTGCACCGAGGTGCGGTCGTAGCCCCGCTCGGCGAAGAGACGGGTGGCGGCAGCCAGAAGCCGCTGCGGTACGGGGGTGTCGTCCCCGTCCGTCGTCCTGGCCATGTGGTGCCACCCGCCTCTCGATCAAGTACCAAGCAGTAACTTACCCGGGGAAACGCAGCTCCCGCCGGAGGATCTTCCCACTTGTCGTCTTCGGGAGCTCCGGCAGGATCTCCACTTCGCGTGGATATTTGTACGTGGCGAGCCGCTCGGCGCAGTAGGCGGATATCTCCGCCCCCTCCACGGTGACGCCCGGACGCAGGCTGACGTAGGCCTTCACCGTTTCTCCCCGGTACTCGTCGGGGATGCCGACGACCGCTGCCTCCCGCACCGCCGGGTGGGTGTACAGCACGTCCTCGACCTCGCGCGGCCAGACCTTGAAGCCGGACGCGTTGATCATGTCCTTCTTGCGGTCGACGACATACAGCCAGCCGTCCTCGTCCATGAAGCCGATGTCCCCGGTGCGCAGTTCGCCGTCGGGGAACGCCTCCGCGGTCGCCTCCGGCAGCCGCCAGTAGCCGGGCACCACCTGGGGCCCGCTGACCGCGATCTCGCCCTGCTCGCCGAAGGGCACCTCCTCGCCCGTGTCGTCGAGGATGCGGACGACGGTGTCCGGTCCCGGCAGGCCGACGGACAGGGTGCCGGACACAGGATCGACGGGTGCCTCCAGCTCCGGCGGCACCGAGGCACAGGGAGCGGTGCACTCGGTGAGGCCGTAGCCGTTGCGGATGTAGGGGCCGAAGCCGGCACGGAACTTCTCCACCAGCGCGGGCGGCACCGGCGCGCCGCCGGACGAGATCACCTGGAAGGACGCGAAGTGCTCCCGGGTCGCCGAGGGGTGGGCGCCCAGCGCCATGAAGGCGGTGGAGGGTCCGACGGTGTACGCGGGCCGGTGCTCGGCGAAGGCATCGAGCACGACACCGGCCTCGAAGCGGTAGGCGAGGACCAGAGTGCCCGCGTTGGCGATGCAGGCGGCCAGTTCGCAGACCATGCCGGTGATGTGGAACAGCGGCGCGAGGGCGAAGTAGCAGGAGCCCTCGGGCACGGGGTGGCCGGTGCGCTGGCGCTCGGCGTTGTAGGTGATGCCCCGGTGCAGGTTCATGGCGCCCTTGGGGGTGCCGCTGGTGCCGGAGGTGTAACTGATCAACGCGGTGTCGTCGGCGGTGAGTTCACGGCCTTCGGGAGCCGCGAGGCCCTGCCGGGCCACGTCCAGGAGGTCGTCGGTGTCCGACGGCCGCTCCAGCCGCGCGAAGCCGAGCACCCGCTCGTCGTCGCGGGTCTGGAGATCCAGTTCCGAGGTGGTGAGCACGACGTCCACGGACGCGGCGGCGGCGCTCTCGCGCAGATACGACTCCCAGCCGCGGTCCGCACAGATCAGGGCGCCGACCTCGGCGTCCTTCAGGACATGACCGACCTCGGCCGCCTTGTACATCGGGTTGAGCGGGACGACGGTGGCTCCCGCCTTCCAGGCGCCGAGGAGTCCGATCACGAACTGCGGGCTGTTCTGGAGCATGATCGCCACGCGGTCGCCGCAGCCGACGCCGCGCGCGGCGAGATGACCGGCCACCGAGTCCGAGAGCTCGTCGGTCTCGCGGTAGCTGATCCGCCCGTCGAAGTAGGCGAGGGCGGTGTGTCCGGGGGCCCGCTCGACGGCGGCGCGGAAGGAGTGCACCACGGTCGCCGGCGGGCTGACGCTCGCGCGCTGGGACTCGGTGAGCCTGCCCAGCCACGGCTTGGCGGCGTAGACAGAGGTCACCGGCCCGCCTCTTCCCACTTCCGCTGGATGTGGTTCATCCCGCCGAGCCAGCGTTCGGGCGTCGCGGCGCGGGCCTGGTAGAACTCGGCGACCTCCGGGTGCGGAAGGATCAGGAAGCGGTCGCTGTCGATGCCGTCGAAGAGCGCGTCGGCGACGTCCTCGGGTTCGATGGCGCTGAGGGCCAGCACCAGTTCACCCGCCGATCCGGCCGCCGTGAGCATGTCCGTCCGTACACCCTGCGGGCAGATGGCGTGCACCTTCAGCCCGCGGTGGCGGTAGGTGAGCGAGAGCCACTCGGCGAAGGCGTACGCGCCGTGCTTGGAGACGCTGTAGGGCGCCGCGCCCACCATGGTCAGCAGCCCCGCCGCGGAGACGGTGGAGACGAAGCGGCCGGTGCCGCGCTCCAGCCAGTCGGGCAGCAGGGTGCGGACCGCGCGGACGTGCGCCATGACGTTCACGTCCCAGGCGGCGGCCCAGACGGCCTCCTCCGCGAACGCGTCACCGGGCGAGGCGAGTCCGGCGTTGGCGCAGTAGACGTCCACCGTGCCGTCGAGCGCGTCGCGGGCGGCTTCCACGATCGCGGACGCGTCGCCCGGCACGGCGGTGGCACCGATCTCCTCGGCGACCGCCTTGGCCTTGACCGCGTCGATGTCGTTGACGACGACGCGAGCGCCCTCGGCCGCGAACCTGCGGGCCAGCGCGGCACCGATACCGCCGCCCGCGCCCGTGACCACCACTCCAGCGCCCTGCACCGAACTCATCGAAATCCGCCTCTCCACGCTCCGGTCCGTCACGGCAGACTAACCGGTCGGTATGTCACACGAAAGAGGCAGGGCGCAGGGGAAGGAAGCACGAAGCGCGGTGCGCGGGTCGTTCCAAGCGCCCCCGACGCGCGCTAGCGTGCGTGGCCATGACAGACAGCGATCACGGAGGTGGCCCGATGAGCCTGTCCAGACGGGGACTGCTGGCCGCGACAGGAGCGGCCGGCGCGCTGGCCGCGACCGGACCGGCGGCGAGTGCGGCTCCCGCCGCCGCCCGCTCGACCCGGCGCCGGGTCCGCACCGGCTTCGACCGGCTCGCCGCCGACGGTTACGCGATGCTCTCCGGGCAGCGGGTCGGCGTGGTCACCAATCCGACCGGCATCACCCCGGACGTACGGCACATCGTCGATGTGATGCACGCGGACGACCGGGTGGACCTGACCGCCGTCTTCGGCCCCGAGCACGGCTTCCGCGGAACGGCCCAGGCGGGCGGCTCCGAGGGGCGCTACGACGACCCGGCGACCGGGCTGCCCGTCTACGACACCTACCTCAAGAGCGGGCAGCCGCTGGCCGACATCTTCACCACCTCGGGCGTGGAGACGATCGTCTTCGACATCCAGGACGCGGGAGCGCGCTTCTACACCTACATCTGGACGCTGTTCGACTGCATGCAGTCGGCCGCGTTCGCCGGCAAGCGCTTCGTCGTCCTGGACCGGCCCAACCCGGTGACGGGACGGGCCGCGCTCGGTCCCGTCCTGGACAAGGCGTTCGCGACCTTCGTCGGGCGCGAACCGATCTCCCAGGCGCACGGCATGACGGTGGCCGAGCTCGCGCTGCTGTTCAACGGCGAGTTCCTGCAGACGCCGGTGGATCTGCGGATCGTCCGGATGTCCGGCTGGGACCGCGCCGACTTCTTCGACGAGACGGGGCTGCCGTGGGTGCCGCCGAGCCCCAACATGCCCACTCCCGAGACCGCGCTGGTGTACTCGGGCACCTGCCTCTTCGAGGGCACGAACCTGTCGGAGGGACGCGGCACGACCCGTCCGTTCGAGCTGCTGGGCGCCGAGGGGATCGGACGCGGCTGGGCCGAAGCGGCGAACGGCCTGGACCTGCCCGGTGTGCGGTTCCGTGAGGCGTACTTCGCGCCGACGTTCTCCAAGTTCCAGGGGAAGACGATCGGCGGGGTCCAACTGCACGTCCACGACCGGGAGTCGTTCGACCCCGTGCGCACCGGCATCGGTCTGCTGGTGACGGCGAAGCGGAGCTGGAGCGGCTTCGCCTGGCGTCCCGACAACTGGATCGACAAGCTCACGGGCTCGACCAAGGTCCGTACGCTGATCGACGCGGGGGCCGGGACGGACGAGGTGGTGGGCGCCTGGCGCGGTGAGCTGGCGGCGTTCCGGGCGGTCCGCAAGAAGTATCTGCGGTACTGAGCACGGCAGTCGGGAGACGGCCGCGGGATCTCCGTGCGGTGACGGGCCGGTCCGGCAGTACGGGGGCCGGCCCCACCGTCGACACGGGTGCCCGCAGGGTGGTCCGGGCCCGCGATGCGCCGACAGGCTTGATCCATGAACGCCATCACCCGACACCGGTTACAGCAGGTGCTGGTGCTCGTGCTCGCCCTCGGCTCACTCCTCGTCGCCGGGCCCGCACGCGCACAGCCCTCCACCTCTCCCCCCGGCTCCTCGCCCGCCGCCCAGGACCCCGTGCCCGCGCTGGCCCGGGCGGCCCGGCCGCTGTCCGATCTGCGGCCGCTGGAGCGCATGATCGGCACCGCGACGATCGTGGGCGTCGGCGAGGCCACCCACAACTCCGCGGAGTTCTTCACCACCAAGCACCGCATCTTCCGGGACCTCGTCGAGCGCAAGGGCTTCACGACCTTCGCCCTGGAGGCTCCCTGGAGCACCGGGCTGCGGCTCAACGCGTATGTGCTGCACGGCAAGGGCGACCCGCGGCGCATCATGCGGGAGGAGTTCCAGAACTCCTACGCCCTGTGGAACACCCGCGAGTACCTGGACCTGATCCGGTGGATGCGCCAGTACAACGTGCGGCATCCGCAGCGGCCCGTGCAGTTCATGGGCAACGACACCGCCTACTCGGGGCCGGAACTCTTCGACACCGTCACGGGCTGGGTCGCGAAGCGGTACCCGGCGCTGCTGCCGGAGATCAGCCGCCTGTACCGGGCGTCGCGGCCGACGGACTCGGTGGACGAGACGATGACGGCGTATCTGCACCGGCCCGTCGCCGAGCGGAGGGCGATGGCCGCGGACGTGGGCCGGGCGCTGACGCTCCTGGAGCGGCAGAAGCCGGGGCCGGACCGGGAGCAGCACGCCTGGATGCTTCAGCACGCCCGGGCGATCGCGCAGACCGGGACCCAGTACACGTTCGACTTCTTCGACGAGAAGGAGATAGCGGACGCCATGCTCTACCGCGACCGGACGATGGCCGAGAACACCGTGTGGTGGCAGCGCCGGACCGGGCACCGGATCGTGCTCTCCGCGCACAACGGCCATGTCGGCTACGAGACGAGCAACCCTGCGCAGTACCCGAAGCTTCAGGGCGCGTTCCTGCGGGACATGGTGGGAGCGGACTACGTCAGCGCCGGATTCACCTTCGGGCAGGGGTCGTTCAACGCGCTGGACGTCACGGATCCCGCCGAGCCGATGCGGACGTTCTCGGTGGGACCGCCGGCTCCGGGCAGCAACGAGGCCGTTCTGGAACGGGTGTGGGGGAAGGACTACTACCTCGACCTGCGCAGCGCACCGGCCGCGGCACGGACCTGGCTGGGCGTCGCCCGCCCGACCCGGAACATCGGCAACGCCTGGCCCGCGGATCCGGAGCAGGTACGGCTGGTCAGCTCGTACGATGTGCTGATCCATCTCCACCGGGTGACCGCGGCCGGCCTGCTCTGACGGGCACGGCAGCGGAAGACTCCAGGCGATCGACCGCTTTCAGGTGCGGTCGGCCGCGTCCCGGGTATGGCCGTCCCTCCCCGTGCGCAGGATGCTTCTGGCAGAAGCGGATTTAACGGGGAGGGGCAGTCATGCCGGACATGAGCGTGGGGCCGTATCAGGACATCACCTTCGACCAGGACGGCGATGTCGACGCCGTGCAGCGCGACCGGCTGAGGGCCATGAACGTCACCGATCTGGTGATGTTCGCGCACGGCTGGAACAACACGCCGTCCGTGGCGCGCCGGCTCTGTTCGGCCTTCTTCGCGCCCTTTCCGGGGCTCGCGTCCCCTTCGGCGCGGCTGGGGTACGCGGGGGTCGTCTGGCCCTCGATGAGGTTCACCGACGAGCCGGTGCCCGACTTCGGCCCGTCGGCCGTCGCGGGACCGGTGGAGACCGTCCCGGGGCGGGCCGGCCCCGGTGCGGTGGCGCTCGACGCGGCGACACAGCAGGCCCTGACGGGTCTCTTCCCCGGGCACGGGGCGACCGTGGCACGGCTCGCGCGACTCCTCGACGAGCAGCCCGAGTCGGAGGCCGCGTTCGCCGAGTTCGGCAGGCTGGCACGGCAGTTGGCCGAGGTGCCCGCGGGCGGACTGGAGGCCGGCTTCACGGAGGACCTGCCCAAGGACGAGCGGGGGCCCGCCGCCGTGCTGTACGAGGACGCTCTGTCGCTGTGCCGGCAGTTCACCCTGGCACTGGAGGAGACGGAGCTGGTGGCGGACAAGGAGGCCGCCGACGCCACCTTCGCCCTCGGAGGCGGGCTGACGAAGGTGTGGAAGGGCGCGAAGGAGTTGCTGCGCCAGACCACGTACTACGCCATGAAACGGCGCGCGGGGACCGTGGGCGAGCTGGGCCTCGGGCCTCTGCTCGGACAGCTCGCCCGCACCTCCCCCGACATGCGCGTCCATCTCGTCGGTCACAGCCAGGGCGCCCGGCTCGTCGCGTTCGCGCTGCGCGGGCTGCCGGACGGCGCCGGCAACGTGAAGTCGGTGACGCTCCTCCAAGGTGCCTTCTCCCACTACGCGTTCGCGCCGAGCCTGCCGCACGCGCCGCAAAACTCCGGTGCGCTGCGCACCATGGAGGAGCGCGTCGACGGTCCGCTGGTGGCCTGCTACTCCCGGCACGACAGCGCTCTGGGGGTGATCTATCCGCTGGCCTCGCGCCTCGCCGGCGACGACGCGACCGCGGCCGGTCTGGACAAGCGCTGGTGGGCGCTGGGGCACGACGGCATACAGGGCGTGAAGTCCACGGCCCGGCTCACCCTGGACGAGGCGCTGGCGCGGGGGGTACCCGCCTCCGGCTGCGTGAGTGTGGACACGGCGGCCGTCGTGCGCCGCGGCGGACCGCCGTCGGGCGCGCACAGCGACATCTGCCACCGGGAGCTGGCGGAGGTGGTCCTGACGGCGGGCCGTCTCGAACGCTGAGACGACGGACACCGTGTTCTCGAACACAGAAGGGGGAGAAAACAAGACGGGATTCCGATCGCCCCGACCCGCACCGATCGCCTTGATCCCGGCGTCGACGGCCTCAACGAAGGGGTCGGACGGAGGCCGGGGCCTCTCGGGACCCTGGCCGGAACCGTCGGGAAAGCACCACTGATGGACGCCATTCGATTTTCGATGGAGCCGGATCGGGCACTCGTACGTCCATTCCTCAACGCCGATGTACCAGCGACGGAGGTGGCAGTGCGATGGCCGGTTTCCGGAGTCTTGCGAGACAGGTGCGCGACACGCGGTGTGATCTGGCGCTACGGCGCTACTCACTGCGGAAGTGCCTTGAGCGTTTTGCCCCTTATGGGCACCGGGCGACCTGGGATCACCTGTGCGCACGGCACAGTATCGAGCCCGAGGACCGGGCGCCCGATCCGGCGCGGCTGGTGGCCGCGCTCGACGAACTGGAACAGGCGCGGGCGGTCTGGCTCGCGTACGAGGAAGGTTTCGCGGACCGCAGGAAGCGTGAGAAGCACGACGGACTGCGACGGCCGGCCGCCATCGACGACTGGCACCGGCGGACCTGGGGCGGGAACGGGGTGGCGCGCTGCGACAGCCCGGGAGCCCATCCCTCGGCACCCCTGGACGAGGTGCTCCGCCGGCTGATCTCGGCACTGGAGGACGGCCCCCGTGCCGCCTGCCCGGTCTGCGAGGAGACCCATATCGTCTGGCGGCAGGATCTGGCGAACGAGCCGTGGTTCGGGCCGGTGTGTGCGGGCTGCGGCATCGTGGTGCCGCAGCCCGTTCTGACGTCCGAGGCCGTCGCGGCGGCCAAGCGGGCGGGACGGCAGGAACTGGCATCCGTGGCCTGAGGGGTGTGGGGGCGGCCTTCGGCGTCGTCCCGCCCCCGCGTGTCGTTGTCAGTGGTGCCCGGCACCATGGACCGCATGATCCAGGTCTGTCTGAACGGGAACCGGTCGGCAGCCGACGGCGCCGCCGTGCCGTTGACCCCGTCCGCCCTGGCCGAGTCCGCGGCCCTTGCCGTCGCCGCGGGCGCGGCCGATGTGCATGTGCACCCGAAGACGCCCTGCGGCGAGGACACCCTGTCGCCCCGGGTGGTGGCCGAGGTGCTCACCGCGATCCGGTCCGTGGTCGGCGTGCCGGTCGGGGTGACGACGGGCGCCTGGGCGGAACCGAACCCGGCGCGCCGGGTGCGGCGGATCCGTGACTGGACCGTGCTGCCCGACCATGCCTCGGTGAACTGGCACGAGGAGGGCGCCGAGGAGGTCGCGGCCGCGCTGATGGAGCGCGGCGTGGGCGTGGAGGCGGGCATCTGGTCCGGTACGCGCGGAGCGTCGCGCTTCCGCTCGTCCGCCCTAGCCCCGCGGGTGCTGCGCGTCCTCGCGGAGGTCACGGACACGGACGCGTCGACGGCGTCCGCGACGGCCGGCGCCCTCCTGGACGAACTGGACGGCGCCCATGGCCTGCCGGTGCTGCTGCACGGCGAGGACGGCGGCGCCTGGCCGGTGCTGCGGCTGGCCGGCCGGCTTGGCCTGGACACCCGTGTGGGCCTGGAGGACGTCCTGGTGCTCCCCGACGGTGGCGCGGCCGCGTCCAATGCCCAACTGGTGGCCCGCGCCCGGGCCTTCGGCCCGGATGCTGCCCGCAGCCCTGGGTGAACCGGCGACCGTAGCAGACACAAAATCACTGGCCCCACCGCAATTGCTCCCCGGAGAGTGGAGGCGATGAGACACGACCGAGGAGCCTGACATGTCGACGCTGCGCGTCACCGCCGAACTGCTGACGATCCATGAGCACCCCAACGCCGACGCCCTCGAACTGGCCCAGGTGGGCCTGTACCGCGCCGTCGTCGCCAAGGGCGCGTACCGCAGTGGTGACATCGCCGTCTACATCCCGGAACAGGCCGTGCTCCCGGCGCCCCTGATCGAGGAGCTGGGTCTGACCGGCAGGCTCGCCGGAAAGGCGTCCGACCGCGTTAAGGCGGTGCGTCTGCGCGGTGAGCTGTCGCAGGGCATCGTGTGCGTGCCGAGTGCGCTCGCCGACGTCGATCTGCGCCGGGCGGTGGCGGAGGAGACCGATTTCGCCGAGCGGCTCTCGATCACCAAGTGGTCGCCGCCGATCCCACCGACCATGAACGGCGAGGTCGAACGGGCTCCCGAACTGCTGCCCTGGGTCGACATCGAGAACATCCAGCGGTATCCGGAGATCTTCGAGCCCGGCGAGCCGGTCGTCCTGACCGAGAAGCTGCACGGCACGGCCTGCCTGGCCACCTGCACGGCCGCGGACGGCAGGGTCCAGGTCTCCTCCAAGGGCTTCGGGTCCAAGGGCCTCGCGCTGAAGGAGGATCCGCGCAATCTGTACTGGCGCGCGGTGCTCGGCCACGACGTACCCACGGTCGCCGCCCGCATCGCCGAGAAGCTGGGCGCGACCCGCGTCGGCATCTTCGGCGAGGTGTACGGCGCGGGGGTGCAGGATCTCGCCTACGGCGCCGACGGCCGTTCGCAGGCGCTCGGTTACGCGGTCTTCGACCTGTCGGCGGAGATCGACGGCCAGGTCCGCTGGCTGGACCCGGCCGTCGTGCTCGACGGTGAACTGCCCCTGGTGCCACGGCTGTACGAGGGTCCGTACGACGTCGAGACGGTCCTGGGGCTGGCGAGCGGCCGGGAAACGGTCTCCGGCCGCGAACTGCACCTGCGGGAGGGCGTGGTCATCCGTCCGGTGACCGAGCGCTACAGCCCCGTGGTGGGCGGCCGGGCGATCGCCAAGGCGGTGAGCCCGGCGTATCTGACCCGCAAGGGCGGCACGGAGTACGAGTAGCAGGTACCGGCCGCTCTTGGGGGGGGTGGCGGAGCGAGGGCGGGCCCGACACGGGGGTGCGGGCCCGCCCTCATCCGTGTCCGGCCGGGAACGGCGCCGGGCCAGGGGCACGGGCAGGTCAGGAACGCGGCCGGGTCAGCCGTTGTCCTTCGCACGGCTGCGCTCGGGGAGCAGCCGGGAGCCCGTCAGTCGCTCACCGAAGATGTCGTCCGGGTTGGACAGGACGCAGTTCTCCAGCGAGAGACACCCACAGCCGATGCAGTCGGTGAGGTGGTCGCGCAGCCGCCCCAACTGCTGGATCCGTTCGTCCAGTTCACTGCGCCAGGCCCGGGAGAGCCGCGCCCAGTCCTCGCGGTCGGGCGTGCGCTCCTCGGGCAGTTCGGCGAGAGCGTCCCTGATCGTGGCGAGCGGGATGCCGACGCGCTGCGCCGCCCGCACGAACGCGACTCTGCGCAGTGCGTCCCTGCTGTAGCGACGCTGGTTGCCGGTGGTCCTGCGGCTGCTGATGAGGCCCTTGGACTCGTAGAAGTGCAGGGCGGACACGGCAGCGCCGCTGCGCGCGGACAACTGGCCGACCGTGAGCTCATGAATCTTCTCGGGAATCTGTGGCACTCCCCGAAGGCTACTCGTCGATCGTTGACAGGAGCGCGCCCGCCCGACCATGCTGAGCAAGCGCTTAGACAATCGTTTCCGTGCGTGAGAGGCAGGGACCAGGGACATGGCCGAGCCGAGGATCT
This sequence comes from Streptomyces sp. NBC_00306, assembly GCF_036169555.1. Taxonomy (GTDB): domain Bacteria; phylum Actinomycetota; class Actinomycetes; order Streptomycetales; family Streptomycetaceae; genus Streptomyces; species Streptomyces achmelvichensis. The sequence continues at coordinate 1,555,039 of NZ_CP108032.1, forward strand.
TCACCTCCCCCGACGAGCTGCGCGCCGGCGTCGGCGAGCAGCTGGGGCACAGCGACTGGCTGGAGGTCGACCAGAAGCGGATCGATCTCTTCGCCGACGCGACCGGTGACCACCAGTGGATCCATGTGGACCCCGAGCGCGCGGCCGGCGGCCCCTTCGGCACGACGATCGCGCACGGCTACCTCACCCTGTCGCTGCTGCCGGCCCTCGTGCCGCAGGTGCTGCGCGTCGAGGGCATGAAGATGGGCATCAACTACGGGACCAACAAGGTACGCTTCCCCGCTCCCGTGCCGGTGGGCTCGCGTCTGCGCGCGACGGCGGTGCTGCAGAGCGTCGAGGAGGCGGGCGGCGGTGTCCAGGTGACGGCCCTGGTGACGGTCGAGCGCGAGGGCGGCGACAAGCCGGTGTGCGTGGCCGAGTCGGTGTCCCGCTACTTCTTCTGATTCTTCGGATTCTTCGGATTCTTCAAGGTCACAGCATCCCGCCGCGCCGCGCGGTTCGATGCCCCGTGGCGCTCCGGCGCCGCGGGGCCTCCGGGCGCCACAGGGCAGGCGGGGCTACGTACGCGCGGAGACCATCCGCAGGACGAGGTCGGCGTAGAGCGAGCCGACCTCCTCGGGCGTCCTGGTCCCGCCGGTGTTGAACCACCGCGCGACGTCGATGCACAGGGAGAGGACCGCCAGCGTGGTGCCCGGCACGTCCGGGACGTCGAACTCCCCCGCCGCCACACCGTCGTTCAGGATCTCGCGCACGACCGCGTCGCTGCGGCGGCGCAGTTCCACGATCTCGGTGCGGTGTTCCTCGGAGAGTGCGTCGAGCTCGTACTGCACCACCCGGGCGGTGTTGTGGCGGCCGGCGTGCCAGCGCACGAAGGAGCTCACGGCGTCGGCGAGCCGCTCACCGGGAGTGGTGCCGCGCGCGGACGCCGCGGACAGCACCTCCAGCGCCCGGTCGTGGCCGATTCGGCTGATCCGGTGAAGGAGCTCTTCCTTGGTCTTGTAGTGGATGTAGAGCGCGGCGGGACTCATACCCGCACGGCCGGCGATGTCGCGCGTCGTCGTCGCGTGATAGCCACGCTCGGCGAAGGCCTCGACGGCGGCGACCAGCAGCTTCCTCGCCGCTTCGGGCGCGACCTCGCCCCACGGCATGTCCTCGCCGGTCATGTCCTCCGCCGTACTCATTCACTCGCCCCTTCCGCTCAGCAGCGGGAACACCATACCCCGAGGGTGAGCAAGCGCTTAGGGTCTGTCGGTTGGATCTTGCCGGGCCCGATCCAACCGACAGCCCCCGGTCTTCGCCGTCTCCAGCGCCTCACAGCTTCTGGAACGGGTCGTGCTCGGCGAGCAGTTTCTCCAGCCGTGCCTGGTCCACACGGCTGACGATCTGCCCTGCCTCCTGGCGGTCCCTGACGACCTTGGCCAGGGTGAAGGCGGAGGTCGTCAGATAGAGGACGGCGATGGCGAGGAACGCGCGCACCCAGCGGTCGGCGTCCATGGTCCAGATGCCGATCGCGACGGCGCCGAGCGCGATGGCGAAGGAGGCGACGGCCTGCCCGTAGTACGCGCCGGTGTTCTGCTGCTTGACCTGTGTCTCACTCATGGGCCACAGCATCGCGGCCGGCGACCGGGCCCACATGGGCGCTGCTACTCAGCCGCGTACTCAACGCAGCACCGGCCCGGGACGGTTCAGAACGCGGAGACTCCGGTCAGCGCCCGGCCGATGATCAGCTTCTGGATCTGGCTGGTGCCCTCGTAGAGCGTCATCACCCGGGCGTCGCGGACCAGCTTTCCGACGGGGTACTCGTCGATGTAGCCGTAACCGCCGTACACCTGCAAGGCGTTGTTGGCCGCGCGGACGGCCGCCTCGGAGGCGAAGAGCTTGGCCTGGGACGCGGCGGTGGCGAAGTCCCGGCCCCGGTCGACGAGGTCGGCGACGCGCCAGGTCAGCATCCTGGCCGCCGCCACGTCGACGGAGATGTCGCTGATCAGCTCCTGGACCAGCTGGTACGAGGCGATCGACTTGCCGAACTGCTCCCGCTCGCCCGCGTAGCCGACGGCCGCGTCCAGAGCGGCCTGGCCGATGCCGACACAACCGGCCGCGACCGACATCCGGCCCTTGGCGAGGGCGGACATGGCGATCGAGAAGCCCTTGCCCTCGGGGCCGAGCAGCGCGTCCTCCGGCACCCGGACAGCGTCGAGGACGAGCTCGGCGGTGGCCTGTCCGCGGAGTCCCAGCTTGCCGTGGACGGTGTGCCGGGCCAGGCCGGGGCTGTCCGTCGGCACCAGGAAGGCGGAGACGCCGCGATGCCCGGGGGTGTCGTTCGTCCGGGCGAAGAGAAGCACCACATCGGCCCAGGTGCCGTTGGTGATGAACATCTTGGAGCCGGTGATGACCCAGTCGTCGCCGTCGCGCACCGCGCGGGTGGTGAGGTTTCCGGCGTCGGAGCCGGTGCCGGGTTCGGTGAGCCCGAAGCAGCCGAGCGCGTCGCCGCTGGTGAGCCCGGGCAGCCAGCGGCGCTTCTGCTCCTCGTCACCCCAGGACGCGATGGTCTTGGCCACCAGCCCCAGGGAGACGGAGACGATGCCACGCACCGAGGAGTCCCCGCGGCCGAGCTCCTCGGTGACCAGGCAGTACGCGAAGTGGTCGCCGCCCGAGCCGCCGTACTCCTCGTCGACGGTCAGCCCGAGGAAGCCCAGCGAGCCGAGCTTCTTCACGATCGACCGGTCGACGCTCTCGGCCCGGTCCCACTCGGCCGCGTAGGGGGTGACATCGCGGGCCACGAAGTCCTCGGCCAGCTGCCGTACCGCCGCCTGCTCCTCGCTCAGCTCCAGGTCCATGCGCCACACCCCACTTTTAACTATCACTGCTAGTTTCTTGTCGGCAGGCCCTACTATGTGCCGCATGGCCCGACCGCGCAAGCCCCTCCTCAGCAGAGAACGCATCGTCGAGACTGCGAGCGCGCTCGTGGACGCCGAGGGCCTGGAGGCGGTCTCCACCCGGCGCCTCGCCGCCGAACTCGGCGTCAGCGGCCCGTCCCTCTACAACCACTTCCGCAACAAGGACGAGATCCTCGACGCCGTCGCCGACGCGGTCAGTGCCCAGGTCGATCTGTCGATGTTCGACGAGGGCGACGGCCGCGACTGGAGCACGGCGCTGCACGACTGGGCCGTCTCCTACCGCGCGGCCCTCACCGAGCACCCGAACATCGTCCCGGTGCTCGCCCGGGGACCCGGGCGGCGTCCGGCCGGTCTGCGGGTGGCGGACGCCGTGTTCGGCGCCATGGTCCGCTCGGGCTGGCCGCCGGCCCAGGCGACCTACATCGGGGCGCTGATGCGGTACTTCATCACCGGCTCCGCCCTCGGCTCGTTCGCCCGGGGCTTCGTGGACGACGAGACGGCGTACGACCCGGCCGACTACCCGCATCTGGGCCAGGCCCACCTGCTGGCCGACCGGCAGCAGAAGGTGGACGAGGGCGCGTTCGAGACGGGGCTGCGGGCGCTCGTCGACGGCCTGGCGGTGCAGTACGCGGCCATGGTGCGGGCCTGACCGGACGCCGGAACGGGCGGCGCAGCCGGTCCGCGGAGGACGCCCGAGCCGGTCCACGGGGGCGCTGCCCGAGCCCCCGGCGCCCTTGGCCGTCACACCGGACCGGGCCGCCGACACCCTTCGGCCGTCACCGAACCGTGGTCGGCGCATCCTGGGGACATGACCTCCTCCCGCGATCTCGCCGCCCTCGCCGCGCTGCTCGCCGACGAGACCCGTGCCTCCTTCCTCCTCGCCCTGCTCGACGGGCGCGCCTGGACCGCGGGAGAACTCGCCCGCCACGCGCGCGTCGCGCCGTCGACCACCAGCGAGCATCTCGGCAAACTCGTCGCGGGCGGGCTGCTCGCCGAGGAGCGTCAGGGGCGGCACCGGTATGTGCGGCTCGCCGACGACCGGGTGGCGCACTTGGTCGAGGAGCTCGCCGGGTACACCGATCCGGGCAGCCGGCCGGCGCCGCGGACGCTCGGTGCCGCCGGCGCCGCGAGCGCGATGGCCCGCGGGCGTACCTGCTACGACCATCTCGCCGGGCGGCTGGGCATCGCGGTCACCGAGGCCATGACCGCGCGCGGCCTGCTGCGTCAGGACACCGGCTTCGCGCTCACCCCGCAAGGGGTCGGCTGGTTCGACGCGTTGGGCCTGCCACTGCGGCCGCGCGGCAAGCGGCCACTCGTACGGTCGTGCCTCGACTGGACCGAGCGCAAGCCGCATCTCGCGGGCGCCGCCGGGTCCGCGCTGTGCCGGCACGCGCTGGACTCCGGCTGGTGCGTACGCATCGGGTCGGAGCGCGCGGTGAAGGTGACCGCGGACGGCGAGCGTGCGTTCTCCGAGCTGCTCGGCATCGAGCCGGAGATATTGCGGTGAACGCCGAAGCGTCGGAGTCGTACGGTCGGAACATGAGCCCCCAGGACACCTCCCCGACCTCCTCTCACCGCGCGCACTGGCCCGCCCTCGCCGCTGCGGGTGTCACCGTCGTGCTGTGGGCCTCCGCGTTCGTTTCGATCCGCAGCGCCGGTGAGGCGTACTCCCCCGGTGCGCTGGCGCTCGGGCGGCTCCTCGCCGGTTCGCTCGCGCTCGGCTGTGTGCTGCTCGTACGGCGGGAGGGACTGCCGCCGCGGGCCGCCTGGCCGGGGATCGCCGTCTCCGGACTGCTCTGGTTCGGCGTCTACATGGTGGTGCTCAACTGGGGTGAGCAGGAGGTCGACGCGGGCACGGCCGCGATGGTGGTGAACATCGGGCCGGTGCTCATCGCGCTCCTCGGCGCCAGGCTGCTGGGCGAGTCGCTGCCGCCGCGGCTGCTCGCGGGGATGGCCGTCTCCTTCGCGGGCGCGGTGACGGTGGGGCTGTCGATGTCCGGCGAGGGCAGCGCGTCCACGCTGGGCGTCCTGCTGTGCCTGCTGGCCGCGGTCGGCTACGCGGGCGGGGTCGTCGCCCAGAAGCCGGCGCTGGCGCATGCGAGCGCCCTTCAGGTGACCACCTTCGGCTGTCTGGTCGGTGCGGTGGCGTGTCTGCCGTTCATCGGACAGCTGGTCGACCAGGCAGCCCGCGCGCCGGCCTCGGCGACGCTGAACATGGTCTACCTGGGCGTCTTCCCGACGGCCCTGGCGTTCACGACCTGGGCGTACGCCCTGGCCCGGACCACCGCGGGACGCATGGGCGCGACGACCTACGCGGTACCGGCCCTGGTGGTACTGATGTCGTGGCTGGCGCTGGACGAGATCCCGGGGTGGCTGACGATGGCGGGCGGTGCGCTGTGCCTCGCGGGCGTCGCGGTCTCGCGCTCCCGGGCTCGCGTGGTGACGGCCGCCCCCTCCGGAGAAGTGGTGTGCGGCCGCCCGGACGCGATCGGAACGAAGGCCCCTACTGGCGAGCAGCCGCCCTCGAAGCCAGGATCCTGATGGAGACGAGGGCGATGACGGCGAGTCCGATGATGTAGGCGGACACCGCCATGGACGTACCCGTCGCCTCCAGCAGCAGCACCATCATGAACGGCGCGAGCCCGCCGCCGAACACCGCCGCGATCTGGTAGCCGAGCGAGGCGCCGGTGTAGCGCATCTCGGCGGTGAACAGCTCGGCGAACAGGGCCGCCTGCGGCCCGTACATGATGCTGAGGAAGCAGCTGGTGACGAAGGTGCCGACGCCGAGCCAGAGCAGCGACCCGGTGTCGATCAGCAGGAACATCGGGACCGCCCAGACCAGCAGGCCCACCGCTCCGGCGGCGTAGATCCGCAGCCGGCCGATGCGGTCGGACAGCGCGGCCGCCGCGGGGATCAGCACCAGTTGGGTGAGGCTCACGCAGAGGGAGACCGCCAGCACGGCGCTGCGCTTCATGTCGAGTTCGCGGGTCGCGTAGTCGAGGACACCGGTGATGATGATGTAGAAGGTCGCGGTGTTCACCGCGAACGAGCCACCGGCCAGGAACACCGTGCCGAGGTGCTCGCGCAGGATGGTGCGCAGCGGTGAACGGGCCTCGCCCTTCTCCTTCTCGGCGAGCGCCTTCTCCGCCTCGCGGAACTCGGGCGTCTCCTCGACCTGCGTGTGGATGTACCAGGCGAGGCCGAGGACGAGGAAGCCCACGAAGAAGGGGACGCGCCATCCCCAGGCGGCGAAGGTGGAGTCGCTGGTCACGGCGCCGGCGACGAGGAACACGGTGTTGGCGCTCACCACGCCGATGGGGACACCGAGTTGGACGAGGCTGCCGTAGAGCCCGCGCTTGCCCTCGGGGGCGTACTCGGTGGCCATCAGCATCGCACCGCCCCACTGGGCGCCGACGGCGATGCCCTGGACGATCCGCAGCAGCACGAGGAGCACGGGCGCGGCGATGCCGATCGTCTCGTACGTCGGCAGCAGACCGATGCCCGCGGTGGCGGTGCCCATCAGCGTCAGGGCCAGGACGAGCATCGGCTTGCGGCCGCGCTTGTCGCCGAGCTGGCCGGCGATGATGCCGCCGACCGGCCGGGCGAGGAAGCCGACCGCGAAGGTGGCGAACGCGGCGAGCACGCCCGCCGACGAGCTGCCGGAGGGGAAGTACAGATCGCCGAGCACCAGGGCGGCGGCGATGCCGAAGACGAAGTAGTCGTACCACTCGACGGCCGAGGCGAGGGCGGCCGCGGTCGCGACGCGGCGGCGGTTGGGGGCCGCCGGGGTGTCGGCCGGTGCGGTTCCGGACCGGGGGGAAGGGGGTGCGGTGTCCATGTGTGCTCACTCCGTGGTGCGGGGACGGGGAGTGCGGGGAACGTACCGACCGGTGGGTATGGCGTCAACGGGGTGCGCAGCAGTTGTTTTTCGGCCACGCGGGGAGCCGGGGCAGGCCGGAGCGCCCGGCGGGCACGGACCCGCCGAGCTGGGCTTTTCCCGCCCTGTCACAGAGACAGGACGGGCATCCTCACTCCTGACCGAACAGAATCAGCGCGCGGCCTCCGCGCCCCGTCCGCATGTTGTCGAACGCCGACGCGATGTCCTCGAGACCGATGCGGTCCGTCACCAGACCGGCCAGGTCGAGGCGGCCCGCCCGCGCGTGCCCGGCCAGGACCGGCAGGTCCCGCGCGGGATCGCTGTTGCCGTAGACACAGCCCGACAGGGTCCGGCCCCAGTGGAAGATCTCCAGGGCGTTGAAGGTCACCTGCTGGTCCTTGCCGCCGATGCCGACGACCGTGGTGCGGCCGCCGCGCCGGGTGGACTCCCAGGCCGTACGGATGGTCGTGGCCCGGCCGACGCACTCGATCGCGACGTCCGCTCCCTGACCGCCCGTGAGTCTGCGGATCTCCTTCGCGGTGGTGTCGGACGCGAGGACGAACTCAGTCGCACCGGCGTCCCGGGCCAGTTGCTCCTTCTCGGGCGAGACGTCCACGGCGACGATGGTGGAGGCCCCGGCGATCCGGGCCGACTGGAGCGTGGCGAGCCCCACCCCGCCCGCGCCGAAGACGGCCACCGACTCCCCCTCGCGCACCCGCGCGGAGTGGTGCACGGCGCCCCAGCCCGTCAGGACCGCGCAGCCCAGCAGGGCGGCCTCGGTCAGCGGGATGCCCTCCGGGGCGGGGATGACACAGCCGGCGGCCACCACCGTCTCCTCGGCGAAGGCGGCGACATTGAGACCGGGGTGCAGCTCCCGGCCGTCGGCCGTGCGGGCGTGGATGTCCGCCGCTCCGGCGAGAGCGTTGGCGCACAGCCACACCTCGCCGATGCCGCAGTGGTGACAGGTGCCGCAGGAGGGCGCCCAGTTGAGGACGACTCCGTCCCCGGGGGCGACATGGGTGACACCCTCGCCGACCGAGACGACCGTCCCGGCGCCCTCGTGGCCGAGGACGGCCGGCACCGGCACGCGCATGGTGCCGTCGGACAGGGAGAGATCGGAGTGGCAGACCCCGGCGGCGGTGAGGCGGACCCTGACCCGGCCGGGGCCGGGCTCGGGCAGTTCGATGTCGGTGATCTCCAGAGGAGAGCCGACGGCAGGCAGTACGGCGGCGCGGACCACGGTGGGAATCTCCGTCTCAGAACTGGAGGGACTTGGTCTGGAGGTACTCCGACAGACCGTGCGGACCGAGCTCGCGCCCGACGCCCGACTGCTTGTACCCGCCGAAGGGCGCGAGGGGATTGAAGCGCCCGCCGTTGATGTCCACCTGGCCGGTGTCCATCCGGCGGGCGAAGGCGACGGCCGTGGCGTCGTCCGCGGCCCATACCGCTCCCCCGAGGCCGTACACGGTGCCGTTGGCGATCCGCAGGGCGTCGTCCTCGTCCTCGTACCTGAGCAGCGCGACGACCGGGCCGAAGATCTCCTCCTGCGCGATGGTCATCTCCGGGGCGACGTCGGCGAAGACGGTGGGGCTGACGTAGTAGCCGGTCTCCTTCGGGGCGTCGGGGCCGCCGGCGACCAGCCGGGCTCCCTCGGCGACGCCCTTCTCGATGTATCCGCGCACGCGTTGCTGCTGCTTGGCGCTGACCAGGGGGCCGACGCGCTCGCCGGGGACGTACTTGGCGACCGCGGTGGCCGCGAGGGTGACGGCCTCGTCGTACTGATCGGTGTGGACCAGCATCCGGGTCCAGGCGCTGCACGTCTGGCCGGAGTTGGACATGACGTTGGCGATGCCGACGTTGACGGCCTTCGCGAGGTCGGCGCCCGGCAGGATCACATTCGCGGACTTGCCGCCGAGTTCCAGGGCGACACGCTTGACGGCGGCCCCCGCGGTCGCGCCGATCTGCCGGCCGACCGCGGTGGAGCCGGTGAAGGAGACGAGGTCGACGCCCTCGTGCGCGGCGAGCGCCTGTCCGGCCACCGGGCCGAGACCGGTCACCAGGTTGAAGACCCCGGCGGGCAGCCCGGCCTCGTGCACGGCGTCGGCGAAGAGCTGGGCGGTCAGCGGGGTGTCCTCGGCGGGCTTGAGGACCACGGTGCAGCCCGCGGCGAGGGCCGGGGCCACCTTGGCCACGACCTGGTGCAGCGGATAGTTCCAGGGCGTGATCGCACCGACCACACCCACGGGCTCCAGCAGGACGGTGGAGGTGCCGATCTTCTCCTCGAAGGCGTACGAGGCGGCCAGTTCGGCGTACGAGCCGGCGACCATCACCGGCAGGCTCGCGTGGACGGCCTGCGAGAGCGCGAGCGGCGAGCCGAGCTCGGCGGTCACAGTCTCGGCGATCTCCTCCTGGCGGGCCACCAGGGCGTCACGCAGGGCGCCGATCGCGGCCGCGCGCTCGGCGGGCGGTGTCGCGGCCCAGCCGGGGAACGCCTCACGGGCGGCCCGTACGGCGGCGTCGACGTCCTCGGGTCCACCGGCCGGGACATGGGCGATGACCTGCTCGTCCGCCGGGTTCACCACCGGGATGGTGTCCTGTCCGGCGGCGGGCCGCCACCGGCCGCCGATGTACATCCCGTCGTGGGCCTTCATCGCACTCCTCCAGAACCTGCCGGCAGTCGTGCGACCCAAACTAGCGGTGTTAGTTTTTTGACGCCAGGGGCGACCGTGCCGATCGGGCCACGGCCGAGCCACTCACGCAGGACCGGTGTACCGCGTCAGGCGTCCAGGCCGAGCAGGTCCGGCGGGGCGGGGCAGATCCGCTGACCCTGGTGGTCGAAGACGTACAGATGCGCGAGGTCCACCAGGAGCGGCACCTGGGCGCCGGTCCGCAGCCGTACGTCGGGCCCCGTCCGTACGACGAGGTCGCTCGGCGCGGTGGCCGGGCGCTCCGTCGCGAACGGCACCGGCTCCGGGTCGTCGAGCGCGACGACAGGACCGGCGACCTGCGCGACCGCACGCTCCCTGATCCGGGTGAGCACGCCCGGACCGCCGCTCCTGCCCCTGCGCCGGCGCACCGGGGGCCGCGGCCGGGGCGACTCCAGGTCGGCGACCACGGCGGGCCGCGACCCCGTGTTGAAGTGCACCAGCGCCTCGTGACCCTGGTACTCCATGTGCTCGACGATGCCGGTCAGGGCGACCTCGCCGGGGCGGGCCTGGCTGGGCGGCGCGATACGGGTGGACTCGGAGCGCAGCCCGACGATGATGTCGCGGCCCTGCTGGATCCGGAGCAACTGGTGGTCCACGCTGAGCGGTTCGGGCAGCGGGAGCCGCTGCTTGCCGAGGTTGATCGACATCCGTCCGTCGAGCGGCGCGTAGACGACGGCCTGGAGGAGGTTGATACGGGGCGTGCCGATGAACGCCGCGACGAAGACATTGGCGGGCATGGCATAGGTCTCGCGCGGGGTGCTCACCTGCTGGAGCACACCGCCGCGCATCACGGCGACCCGGTCGCCCAGCGACATCGCCTCGGCCTGGTCGTGTGTGACATAGACCGTGGTGACCCCCAACTCCCGGGTGAGCTGGGCGATTTCGGCCCGCAGATGATTGCGCAGCTTCGCGTCGAGGTTGGACAGCGGCTCGTCCATCAAGAAGACGGACGGTCTGCGCGAGATGGCCCGGCCCATGGCGACCCGCTGGCGTTCACCGCCGGAGAGCTGACTCGGATAGCGGTCCAGGACGTCCTCGATGCCGAGCATCCGGGCGGTGGCCTCGACCCGTGGCGCACGGTCCAGGCGCGGGTTCTCCAGCCGCAGCGGGAAGCCGATGTTCTCCCGGTTGGTCATGCTCGGATAGAGGGCGAAGTTCTGGAAGACCATCGCCATCGCCCGGTCACGGGGCGGCACATGGTTGGACAGCTCGCCGTCCAGCAGCAGTTCGCCCTCGGTGATCTCCTCCAGCCCCGCGATCATGCGGAGCACGGTCGACTTGCCGCAGCCCGACGGACCGAGCAGGACCACGAACTCGCCGGGCTCGATGTCCAGGCTGAAACGGTCGACGGCGCGTGCGCCCCGTCCGTACCGCTTGCTGACACTGTGCAGGGAAATGGCGCGCGTCATGGAGTTCCGCCCAGGGATGAGGAGGAGCGGTAGCGACGCCTGAAACCAGGGCCTGTCGCTCGGATCTTGCCGGGCTCGCGTGCCCTGGCACGCACGCTCGCCGCGTTGTCGTCAGTCGCCGACGCTCCGCGTCGGCTCCTTCCTCCGCCTTGCGATCGCACGCACCAGACCCCGCTCACTGACCCAGCCTGATCCGAGCGACAGACCCTAACCGACTACTCCCGGTCAGGGAATGATTCGGGCGAATGTTGAGGCTGGGGTTTTTGTACGGTGCCGGGGAAGCTGCGACTCCCTCCTCCGCTCGGCCGAACGCCCGTACCGCCGGGGGGAGTCGGGCTCCGCATCCCCAACCCCGCCGCGACCAGCAGCAGAAGGCCCAGCATCGTGAACGGCGCGGCGGGTCCCGCGACCCCGGCGATCACACCGGCGGAGGCGGGGGCCGCGACCTGGCCCAGACGGTTTCCAGTCAGCCGAAGGGCGAGCGCGGTTGACCGCGCACCGGCCGGGGCAGCCTGTACGACCGTCGTCATGGACAGCGGCTGACCCACGCCCAGGCAGAAGCCGAGGGCGGCCAGCATCACCGCGAGCGCCCAGACGGGGACCGGCAGTGCGATGCCACCGCACAGCAGCGCGCCGAGCAGACAGGTCACGGCCATCAGCGCCGTGCGGCCGAGCAGCCGGATCATGGGGGTCATCACCAGCCGGCAGGCGATGGTCGCGGCCGCGCGCAGGCTCAGCAGCAGGCCGACGGTCGCGGGTGCGATGCCGCGATGCTCGCCGATCACCGGGAGATACGCGGTGAGGATGTCGGTGGCGGAAAGCACGGCGAGACTGGTGAAGATCCCGGCGGGCACGCCCCGGGCGCCGAGTATCCGGCGGACGGGCACCTTCCGTGGGCGTTCGCGGGCCGGTGCTCCGCTCGTGCGGTGCTCGATGCGCCACAGCGAGGTGAGGGACACGGCGCCGACGGCAGCCGAGGCGACCAGGGCGAGCGCGCTCGTACGGCCCATGGCGCCGTCCTCGCCGGAGACGAGGAACCCGGCGGCGACCGGCCCCACCAGTTGTCCGAACGAGGCGCCGATGGTGAAGTGACCGAAGTTGCGGTCCTGTTCGTCCGGTGCGGACTGGCGGGCGACGATCGACTGCGCGCCGATGACGAAGAAGAGATGGCCGAGGCCCATCACGCCGCTCCACGCGGCCATCGCCGTGAGCGAGCCCGCCGTACCGCTGAAGGCACACCCGCCGGAGATCAGGACGACGCCGACGGGCAGCAGGGGTGCACACCGCCCGTGGTCCGTCCTGCGCCCCAGCGGTACGGCGGCGAACAGGGGGAGGAGCGCGTACACGCCGGCGATCACACCGACCGCGCGCTCGTCCGCACCGAGCGACAGCGCCCGGTAGGAGACGGCGGGCCGCGCCATCGACACCGCCGCCTGCGCGAAGCCGAAGGCGATGACGAGGCGCAGCAGCCAGCTCCGGGATCCGGTCACCGTCAGATGATCCCGAACAGGATTCCGGCGCCGAGCACCACCAGACAGGTGAGCGCCGCCCACTTGACCGTGAACTTGGTGTGGTCGCCGAACTCGACCTTGGCCATGCCAACGAGGACGTAGACGGCGGGGACGAGCGGGCTCGACATGTGCAGCGGCTGGCCGACGAGGGAGGCGCGGGCGATCTCCAGCGAGGAGACTCCATGGGCGGAGCCCGCTTCGGCGAGGACCGGCAGGACGCCGAAGTAGAAGCCGTCGTTCGACATGAAGTAGGTGAGCGGCAGGCTCAGCACTCCGGTGACGATGCCCATGTGCGGGCCCATGCCCTCGGGGATGGCTCCGACGAGCCAGTCCGCCATGTGCTCGACCATGCCGGTGCCGGTGAGGACGCCGGTGAAGACGGCGGCGGCGAAGACCATCCCGGACACGTTGAGGACGTTGTCGGCGTGGGCGGCGATCCTGGCCTTCTGCTCCGTCATCTTGGGGAAGTTGACGGTCAGCGCGAGGGCCGCGCCGATGAGGAACAGCACCGGGATGGGCAGCAGCTCCATGATCATCGCGGTGAGAAGGGCCACGGTGAGACCGGCGTTGAACCAGTAGAGCCTGGGGCGCAGCGTCTCCCGGTGAGGGTCGAGGCCCTGGAAGGTCTCGTCGGCGGTGTCCCCGTCGTCCGCCGCGTCGTGGGCGGCCTTGCCCGTGGCCTGCTCCCCTTCGCCGGCGCCGGGGCTCCCGCCGCCCGGAGTACGGGTCGCGTCAGCGCCACCCGCGCCGACCAGCACCGTCTCGTTCTCCGTCACCAGCACCTCGTCCAGGGAGAGGTAGCCGAGTCGCGTGCGCTCACGGCGGCCGAGGACGTAGGCGAGGACGAAGACGAAGAGCAGTCCGACGGCGAGCGCCGGGATCATCGGGACGAAGATGTCGGCGGCGTCGAGCTTCAGGGCGGACGCGGCACGGGCGGTGGGGCCGCCCCAGGGAAGGGTGTTCATCACGCCGTTCGCGGTGGCGGCGACACCCGTCAGCACGACCAGGCTCATCTTGAGGCGCTTGTAGAGCGGATACATCGCCGAGACCGTGATCATGAAGGTGGTGGAGCCGTCACCGTCCAGCGAGACGATCGCGGCCAGCACGGCCGTGCCGACCACGATCCGCATGGGGTCCGCCTTGCAGAACCGCAGGATGGCGCGGACGATCGGGTCGAAGAGCCCGACGTCGATCATCACGCCGAAGTAGACGATCGCGAACATCAGCATCGCCGCGGTGGGCGCGAGCTGGCCGACGCCCTCGAGGACGTAGTCCCCGAGGTGCGCGCCCTTCCCGACGATCACGCAGAAGAGCGCGGGGATGAGGACCAGAGCCGCGATCGGCGACATCTTCTTCATCATGATCAGGACCAGGAAGGTCGCGATCATGGCGAAGCCGAGGATTGTCAGCATGGGGGACACCTAACGTTCATCCTTGAACTCCCACCGGTGCGGCGGTCCGGACGACGTTAGGTGGCGTCAAATGCCGTTAACAAGATGTTGACGCGTGAGCAATACGAGCAAAACCCCAGGTCATCGAGTTGCCGTGAGTACCACGGGGAATCCGTTGAGCACCGCGGTGCCGGACAGCGGGTCCAGCCGCGAGCCGTCGAGCAGCTGGTTCACATTGACGCCGGGGCGGGACGCGGCCACCGACATCCGCACGCCCGGGCGGCTGTGCCCCCAGCCGTGCGGAAGGCTGACCACCCCGGTGCGCACCGTGTCGGTGATCTCCACGGGTGCCTCGACCTGACCGCCGTCCGCCGCGATACGCACCTGCTCGCCGTCGTGGAGCCCGAGCCGGGTCGCGTCCTCGGGGTGGATCTGGAGGGTACAGCGGTTGGAGCCGCCGTTGAGCGCGGGCACGTTGTGCAGCCAGCTGTTGTTGGAGCGCAGATGGCGGCGGCCGACCAGCACGAGGGCCTCGGGCCGCGCGTCCAGGGCGCTGCGCAGCCGGGGCAGATCGTCGGCGATCGGCCCGGGCAGCAGCTCGATCCGGCCGCTGCGGGTCCTGAGCACCTCGGGGACGCGGGGCCGGAGGGGGCCGAGGTCGACGCCGTGCGGGTTCTCCAGGAGCTTGTCGAGGGTGAGGTCGTACGGGCCGGTGCGCAGCATCATGTCGAGGCGGCGCTCGGGTCCCGTACGGCCGGACAGCTGCGCGGTCAGCTCCTTGACGTCCTGGCCGTGGACCGGTGAGTGCGCCTCGGCGACGGCCTTGGTGAGGGCCTTCTCGATGACCATGTCGTCGACGGCCTCCGGGGGCGCGCCGTGCATGCCGCCGACCGCCAGGACCAGACGGGCGTGGATCTCGCACTCGTCCATGCGGCCGTCCTCCAGAGGCACGGCGGCCGGGGTGTAGCGGGCCTGGTTGTGCACCGCGAAAGCGTTGAAGGCGAAGTCGAAGTGGGAGCTCTGGGAGGGCGGGGGCGGGGGCAGCACCACGTCGGCGTGCCGGGAGGTCTCGTTGAGATAGGGGTCGACGCTGACCATGAAGTCGAGCTGCTCCAGGGCGCGGTCGAGGCGGTCGCCGTCGGGCGCGGAGAGCACGGGATTGGCTGCGATGGAGATCAGCGCGCGGATCCGCCCCTCGCCGGGGGTGTCGATCTCCTCGGCGAGTACGGCCATGGGCAGTTCGCTCTTGGCCTCGGGCTGCTCGCTGACCCGGCTGGTCCAGCGGCCGAGCACGAAGCCCCTGCCGGGACCGGCAGGGCGGGGCGCGGGCGCCGTGGCCGAGAGGGGGAAGAGCGCGCCGCCGGGGCGGTCGAGATTGCCGGTGAGCACATTGAGCACGTCCACCAGCCAGTTGGCGAGGGTGCCGTACTCCACGGTGCAGCTGCCGATCCGGCCGTAGACGGCGGCGGTGGGGGCTGCCGCCAGTTCGCGGGCGATCGTGCGGATCTCGCCGGCGTCCATGTCGCACGCGCCGGCGACGGCTTCGGGGGTGAACTCCGCGACGGCCGCCTCGACTTCGCGCAGCTGCTCGACATGTCCTTCGAGCCGGCCGAGGTCGGTCAGGCCCTCCTCGAAGAGGACGTGGGTGAGCGCGGCGAGCAGCAGGGCGTCGGTGCCGGGGCGGATGGGCACATGACGGTCGGCGAGCTGCGCGGTGCGCGTACGGCGGGGGTCGACGACGGTCAGCGTGCCGCCGCGCCTGCGCAGCGCCTTGAGCTTGCCGGGGAAGTCGGCGGCGGTGCAGAGGCTGCCGTTGGACTCCAGCGGGTTGGCGCCGAGCAGCAGCAGATGGTCGGTGCGGTCCAGGTCGGGGACGGGGATGGCGACGGCGTCCCCGAACAGCAGTCCGCTGGAGACGTGCTTGGGCATCTGGTCCAGGGTGCTGGCGGTGAAGAGGTTGCGGCTGCGCAGTACGGAGAGCAGCACCGGCGGGTAGAGCGCGCCGGCCATGGTGTGCACGTTCGGGTTGCCGAGGACCACGCCGACGGCGTTCGCCCCGTGTTCCTCGATCAGCGGCCTGATCCGGGCGGCGATCGCGTCGAAGGCCTCGGCCCAGGTGGCGTCGCGCAGTTCGCCGTCCTTGCGGACGAGCGGGGTGCGCAGCCGGTCGGGATCGGCGTCGAGTTCTCCGAAGGAGGCGCCCTTGGGGCAGATGAAGCCGCGGCTGAAGACGTCGTCGCGGTCGCCGCGCGCGGAGACGACACGGGTGCCCTCGATGGTGAGGGTGAGACCGCAGGTCGCCTCGCAGAGCGGACAGATCCGCAGGGCGGTGCGTGTCTCTCCGGCCGGTTCGGCGCCGTCGCCGCCCGTCGGTGCGGTACGGGCGGCAGCTGTGCGGGACATGGGCCCTCCCCGGGGCGGCGTCGGTGTCGCTCGGCTCAGGCCGAGCATACCGACCGGTATGCATGGGCGGGAGTCCCTGCGGGGGTCCGGTTAGGGGAGGCGGGTGCCGGGCGGGGGCCCGCGGGCCGGGCCCTGCTGCCCTGCGGGGCCCCTTTGCCGGGCGGGGGCCGGCTGCCGGGAGGCGGTTACCGGGCGGGGGTCCGCGGCCGGGGCACTGATGCCGGGCGGGGTTCCGGTTACCGGGAGGCGGTTACCGAGCAGGGGCCTGCTGCCGGGCGGCAGTTCCGCGCACGGTCCGGTCACCGAGAGACTCCCGGGGTCCGTGCGGGGACCCTCCCGCCGGAGCCCAGGGCCCGGATCAGGTCACCGGAAGACCGAGAGCCGTACCCCCGGCCGCCTCAGTCCAGTACCCGCGCCAGATACGACCGCAGCAGCTCCCGCGTCTCCCCCACGATCGCCTCGTCGCCCGACGGGTCCACCCGGAACGCCAGTTGGAGCAGGGCGTCCGCGGCCTCCACCGCGACCAGCGCCGCGCGTCGCAGCGCCTCGTCCGGCTCGCGGCCCACCTGCGCCGCCAGCAGCCCGACCAGGCGGTCGGCCACCTGATGGTTCGCGCCGGCCGCCGGGGAGCCCACCGGGATCTGGTTGCCGAAGTCGATCAGCGAGAAGCCGGGGACCGTGCGTTTCATCGCCACGTACTCACCGAGCACCACATCGAGCAGTCCCCGCCAGTCGCCTCCGGCGAGACCGGTGAGCCGGCCCGCGATGCGGTCCGTATATCTGTCCAGGTTGCGTTCGGCCAACGCGTCGGCGAGGGCACGCTTGTTGCCGAAGAACCGGTAGACCGAACCGATCGGCACCCCCGCCCGCACGGCCACCGCACGCGTCGACAGTTCCTCGTATCCGGTCTCGTCGAGAAGTTCGGCGCAGGCGTCCAGGATCCGGGCGAGCCGCTCGGCGCTCCGCCGCTGCACGGGCTCACGTCGTAGGGGGGCGTGGGACACGCGCTCCATCATGCCGTCCGGATGCCGTTGACGGGGGCGCTCCGCAATCCTACGGTAGTCCATAGGATTCCAGGATTCCTTCAGCACCGGGAGCGGGCGATGAGCGGCATCGAGCAGGCGCGGAAGACGGCCGAGTCCCTGGGGTACTCCCCCGGGTTCGGCAATGAGCACAGCTCGGAGGCTGTGCCGGGCGCACTTCCGCTCGGGCGCAATTCACCGCAGCGGGCCCCCCTCGGGCTGTACGCGGAGCAGCTGAGCGGTTCGGCGTTCACCGAGCCGCGTGTCCACAACCGCCGCTCGTGGCTCTACCGCATCCGCCCCTCGGCGGCCCACCCGCCGTTCGTCCGTGTCGGCAACGGCGGACTGCGCAGCGCGCCGTTCACCGAGACCGTCCCCGACCCCAACCGGCTGCGCTGGAACCCGCTGCCGGAGCCGGCGCCGGGAACCGACTGGCTGGCCGGTCTGTGGACGCTCGGCGGGAACGGCGACACCACCCAGCGCACCGGCATGGCCGTGCACCTCTACCACGCCAACGCGTCGATGACGGACCGGGTGTTCAGCGACGCCGACGGCGAGCTGCTGATCGTCCCCGAGCGCGGTGGCCTGCTGCTGGTCACGGAGTTCGGCATGCTCGCGGCCCGCCCCGGCGAGGTGGCCCTGATCCCGCGCGGCATCCGTTTCCGCGTGGAACTGCTCGACGACAGCGCCCGCGGTTATGTGTGCGAGAACTACGGCCAGCCCTTCCAGCTCCCGGACCTCGGCCCGATCGGCGCCAACGGCCTCGCGAACGCCCGTGACTTCATGGCCCCGGTGGCGTCCTTCGAGGACGTGGAGCGCCCGGTCGAGGTGGTCAACAAGTTCTGCGGCAACCTCTGGGCGGCGACCTACGACCACTCCCCGCTCGACGTGGTCGCCTGGCACGGCAACCACCTGCCGTACGTCTACGACCTGCACCGGTTCAACGTCATCGGCACCATCAGCTACGACCACCCGGACCCGTCGATCTTCACCGTGCTGACCTCGCCGTCCGACACCCCGGGCCTGGCGGGCGTCGACTTCGTGGTCTTCGCACCCCGCTGGCTGGTCGGCGAGAACACCTTCCGGCCGCCCTACTTCCACCGCAACGTGATGAGCGAGTACATGGGCCTGATCGAGGGCGCGTACGACGCGAAGGCGGAGGGCTTCGTGCCCGGCGGCGGCTCGCTGCACAACATGATGTCGGCGCACGGGCCGGACCGGGACACGTTCGACCGGGCGAGCGCGGCCGAGCTCAAGCCGCAGAAGATCGACGACGGGCTGGCGTTCATGTTCGAGACGCGCTGGCCGGTGACCGCGACGGAGCAGGCGGCGGGCGCGGACCATCTGCAGAAGGGCTACGACAACGTGTGGCAGGGTCTTGAGCGCCACTTCAGGTCGTAGTACGGAGATGCCGTGACCTCCTTCGCCCCCGACTCGCTGGTCCTGAACCGCAAGCTGCCGCTGTGGTACCAGGTCTCGCAGTCGCTGCGCGCCTCGATACTCGGCCGGGCGCCCGAGGCGTCGCTGCGGCTGCCCACCGAGGAGCAGCTCGCCGCGCACTACGGCGTGAGCGTGCTGACCATGCGGCAGGCTCTCAAGGAGCTGGAGGCGGAGGGGCTGATCAGCCGGCACCGCCGGCGCGGCACCTTCATCGAACCGGGGGCCCGCCGGGGGGCTCCGCGCCGGCTGCTGGGCTCGATCGACGCGATCGTGGCCCAGCAGTCGGGCGAGCGGACGACGATCCTCGGGCACGGTCCCGGTCCGGTGCCCGCCGAACTGGCCGAGTACTTCCCCGACATCGCCGAGGTCGTGACGTACCGCAGGCTGCGCTGCGACGGGGAGAGCGGCGAGCCGACCAACTGGGCGGAGAACGCGGTCCGTCCGGACATCGCGGCCGCGCTGGATCTCGCGGATCTGGAGCGCTGGCCGATGACCAAGGTGCTGCGGGACGCGGTCGGTGTGCGGATCAGCCGGATCACGGACACCGTGGAGGCCCGGCTGGCGGACCCGCGTACGGCGGAGCTGCTGGACGTGCCGCTGCTGAGTCCGATCCTGCACTACACGGGTGTGACGTACGACGGCGACGGCCGGGTGGTGGACGTCGCGCGCATCCACTACCGGGGCGACCGGTTCTCCTTCTCGGTCACCCTCGACGCGGACTGACGTCGGCCTGCTGCGCGTGGATGACTAACATTCCGGCGGTACGCGCCCATGGCGAGGGGGAGGATGTCCGCATGCCGATGCTCGATGCGCTCATGCCGTGGGGCGTGCGGCCTCTGCGGCCGGGACGCTCCTGGGTGATCGCGCCGGACGCCGGGTCCCTGACCGCACGCTGGGACGCGGTGGTGCGGGCGGAGGGGCCCGCGCAGGACGCGCTGTTCGGGTGCACCCGCGCCCGCACCCCCCGGACCGCGGTGGGCCAGCTGCCCGGGCAGGCCGCGGGGACGGGCCGGTTCATCCGTGAGGACGGCCGCTGTCCGGAGCCGGTGCGGATCGCGCACGGCGCCTTCGACGAACAGTGGCTGATCCCCGACCACCGTCTCCTCGACGTCGCCCGCCCCGAGCTGTGGCGGGTCGCCGACGACCGGCAGATCTTCGCCGTCGAACAGGGCTGGACCGGGGACGCATCGGGCCCGGCCGTGCTGATGTCCGCGCTGCTTCCCGACGGCTACTCCCCCGCGGGACGGCCCGGCCGCATCCGGCCGCTGTACCGGCGTCCGGGCGGCGACGAGCCCAATCTCGCGCCCGGTCTGCTGCCCCTTCTGGAAAGCCACTACGGGCGGACGGTCGCCCCCGAGGACGTGCTCGCCTGGATCGCCGCGGCGGCCGAGCCCTCACCCGCCGGCTGCCTCGTCCCGCTGCCCGCCGATCCCGAGGTCTGGCTCACGGGCGTGGACCTGGGGCGGACCCTGCTCGACATCCAGCTCCGCGGCGCGCGCGGCGGCGCGAAGCCCCGGCTGCCGGGCGGGCGGCGCCCCTATGTCCGTGCCGCCGTGCCCGCCCGCCCCGACGCGATCGCGTACGACGCCGAGGAGGAGGTGCTGAGCGTCGGCGAGGGACGCATCTCCCCGGTGCCGCCCGCCGCCTGGGACGTAAATGTCGGCGGTACCCGGGTGCTGGAGGCCTGGTTCGCACGCCGGACCACCCAGCCCGAGCCCGGCACCCTGGAGGCGATCCGGCCCGGCGCCTGGCCGCAGGAGTGGACCTCGGAACTGCTGGAGCTGATCACCGTCCTCGCCCTGTTCGGTGAACTGACCGACCGGAGAGCCGAGTTGAAGACGGGCGCCGAGATCACCGACGTCGGGGTCGTGCTGCCGCCGCCGGACACGGCCCGTCGGCCCGCGTCCGTACTCGACCACCACGAGGAAGGCCCGGAGGGCCAGTTCGCCCTGCTCTGACCGCGGCCACCGGTGCACTCCGCGTCGGCCGGGCGGTCGCGCACCCGCCCGCCGAGATGACAGATGCCCTGCGTACGCGATAGGTACGGCTGTCATGAGCACTCAGCCACTGCCGCTCGACGGGGTCACCGTCGTCGCCGTCGAGCAGGCCGTATCGGCCCCGTTCGCCACCCGCCAGCTCGCCGACCTCGGCGCCCGTGTCATCAAGATCGAGCGTCCGGACGGCGGCGACTTCGCCCGCGACTACGACACGGCCGCCCATGGACTCGCCTCTCACTTCGTGTGGTGCAACTACGGCAAGGAGTCCATCGCCGTCGACCTCAAGGACCCGCGCGGGCTGGAGATCGTGCAGCGGCTCGTCGCGGACGCCGACGTGTTCGTGCAGAACCTCGCCCAGGGCGCGGCCGCCCGGCTCGGCCTGGACGCGGCCACCCTGTGCGCCGCCCACCCCCGGCTGGTCGCCGTGGACATCTCGGGCTACGGCGCGGAGGGCCCGTACGCCCACAAACGGGCCTACGACATGCTCGTGCAGTGCGAGGCCGGCCTGGTCTCCGTCACCGGGACCGCCGAACGGCCGGTGAAGGCCGGCATTCCGGCGGCCGACATCGCTGCCGCCATGTACGCCTTCTCCGGGGTGCTGGCCGCGCTGCTGCGCCGGGGTGTCTCGGGCCGCGGCGGACCGGTGGAGATCTCGATGCTGGAGTCCCTCGCCGAGTGGATGGGACATCCGCTGCACTACGGGATGCACGGCGGTCAGCCTCCGGCGCGCACGGGCCTCGCACATGCCGTCATCGCACCGTACGACGCCTACACCACCGCGGACGGCGGGCAGGTGCTGCTGTCGGTGCAGAACGACCGGGAATGGCGGCGGCTGGCCGAACAGGTGCTGGAACTGCCCGGCCTGGGAACCGATCCGCATTTCGCCACCAATACGGCCCGTACGGCGAATCGCGTGCGGACGGACGCGGCGGTGGGCCTGGCACTCGGGAAACTGGGCACCCAGGAGGCCGTCGACCGGCTGGAGGCCGCGGGCATCGCCTGCGCGCGGCTCAACGATGTGACGGATGTGGCCGGACATCCGCAGCTCGCGGCGCGTGACCGGTGGCGGGAGGTCGGTTCACCGGTCGGTCCGCTGAAGGCACTGCTTCCGCCGATCACCCTGCCGGGTGGACCGGAGGTACCGATGGGTGCGGTCCCCGCGCTCGGCGAGCACACCGACGCGCTGCTGAGGTCCCTGGGAATGACGGACGAGGGGACAGCAGCGCTGCGCCGGGACGGTGTGGTCGCCTGAGCGCGCGGTCGCGGGGTCGCGATGCGAAGGCGGCCGGATCAGCTCCGGCTGCCGAACAGCGAGCGGCGCAGCCTGCGCAGGGGCGCGAAGAGCGAGACGCGCGCGCTCTTGCTCCTGCGGCTGTGCGCCACATCACGCGTGGTGAGCTCGCGCATCAGCGATGTCGCCTCGACCGTCTCGCGCTGCGGGACGGCAGGGCCGCCCAGCACCGAAAGATGCCGGTCGAGACGCGAACTGGTCGCGCTGCTCCCACATGTGATGGCAGGCACTCGTGCCCTGCTCCGCACTGCTATCTGATCCATGTCACTCCCCACCCGTACGACGCACCCGGCCCGGGCAGGTTAACCCTATCGCCCCGGCATCACACTCGTGTATCCCGGGCGCAGGATTCACCACACCTGTACGCGAGTTGACGACCACTCACCGAATCCATGAGTTTCCAGGGCGAGTTGGACACTTTCGAATCTCCACCAATCCATCCGTCGCGCGGCCCCGAATGGCACGCGCAAGGCAACCGAACCTCGTTGCTCAGAACGGACGGACGCAATGACCGCAATCAACAGGAGCGGGTGGGGGCCCGGAACTTTCCGGGGGAGCAGGAGTCTCGCCGCGCTCACCTGTGGTGCTCTGGCTGCCGGGGCGCTCGCCGCCGGCGGCGTGGCCGCACTGACGCCGGAGGCGGCCAGCGCCTCCAGTCACCGGGAGGCCCCGCTGATCTCGGGCCAGCCCCAGTTCGACAACACCGACGTGTACGCCTTCGTCAGCCCGGACAAGCCGGACACGACGACGCTGGTGGCCAACTGGCTGCCGTTCGAGGACCCGGCGGGCGGCCCGAACTTCTACAAGTTCGCCACCGACGCCCAGTACGACATCCACATCGACAGCAACGGCGACGCGCAGGGCGATCTGCTCTACCGCTGGACGTTCAAGGAACACCTGAAGAACGACAAGACGTTCCTCTACAACACCGGTCCCGTCACCAGCCTCGACGACCCGGACCTCAACTTCACGCAGACGTACGACATCGACCTGCTGCGCCTGAAGGACCAGAAGGTCGCCTCCACCCACAAGATCGCGGACGACGTCCCGGTGGCGCCGTCCAACGTGGGCAAGGCGTCCATGCCGGACTACAGCGTGCTGCGCAAGCAGGCGGTGCACCAGCTGCCGAGCGGTCTCACCACCTTCGCCGGCCAGGCCGACGACCCGTTCTTCCTGGATCTGCGGGTCTTCGACCTGCTGTACGGCGGTGACCTCTCCGAGGTCGGCAACGACACGCTCAAGGGCTACAACGTCAACACCCTCGCGCTCCAGGTGCCGACGCACTACATACAGCAGTCGGCCGAACAGCCGGTCGTCGGCATCTGGTCGACGACCCAGCGCAAGAGCGCGAGCGGCCACTGGACCCAGGTCTCGCGACTCGGGATGCCGCTGGTCAACGAGGTCGTCCTGCCCCTCAAGGACAAGGACAAGTTCAACGCGTCCTCGCCGTGGAACGACGCCGACTTCCTGCCGTCGGTGACCAACCCGGAGCTGCCCAAGCTGATCGAGGGCATCTACAAGATCAAGGCTCCGGCCGAACCGCGCAACGACCTCGTGTCGGTCTTCCTGACCGGTGTGAAGGACCTCAACCAGCCGCCCGGGGTGAAGCCCGCGGAGGCCCTGCGGCTGAACACGTCCATCAAGCCCACGGCCGAGCCGAAGAGGCTGGGTGTGCTCGACGGTGACAACGCCGGCTTCCCCAACGGCCGCAGGCTGACCGACGACGTCCTGGACATCGCGCTCCAGGTCGTCGAGGGCGAACTCGTCGGCTCGAAGAACGACCTGGGCGACGCGGTCGACGCCAACGACGCGAAGTTCGAGGCGAGTTTCCCCTATGTCGCGCTGCCGACCGCGGGCTCGCGCGGCCCCACGGCCGAGGGCGCCACGGCGCGCAACGCACTGAACGGCGGAGCGGGCCTGTCGTCCTCCTCCGACGACAACAGGACCCTGCTGATCGCCTCCGCGGGCGGCGCCGTCGCGGGTGTGCTGCTGATCGCCACGGCCCTGACCTGGTGGCGCAGGCGCCGGCGGACGACGAGCTACATCTAGGCGCGCCGAGCCCCGAGCCGCCCTTCGAGACGGGGGCCGGGCACGCCGTGCCCGCCCCCGTCCGCTCCACCGATCAGATCAGGGCCCCGTTCACCGGGCCCGGCCCCGAGAGGACCGAAGATGTCTCAGCAGACCAGCGAAGCCCCCCAGGCACCCCGGGGCGGCCTCCGGCGGCGGTTGGCCGTCGGGCTGGGAGCCGTCGGGGTGGCGCTGGCGATCAGCGCGGGCGCCGTCGTGCTGGGCGGCGACGGGCAGGAGCCGGCGGCACCCCTCGGCGGCGCCGCCGTCATCGGGGCGGACGTACGGGCCCTCGAAACACATCTGAAGAGCCGGCCCAAGGACGACCGGGGCTGGGCGACGCTCGGTTCGGCCCGTGTCGAGGAGGCACGGACCTCCGGCGACCCGGCCGGCTACCCGCGTGCCGCCGACGCCTTCGAACGGTCGCTGAAGCTGCGGCGCGAGGGCAATGACGCGGCCCTCGCCGGACGGGCTGCGCTGGCGGCCGCCCGGCACGACTTCACCGGCGCACTGCGGGACGCCGGGCAGGCGCTGGCGGTCAATCCGTACAGCGAACAGGCGCTGGCGGTACGCATCGACGCGCTCGTCGAACTCGGCCGCTACGACCAGGCGTTGAAGGCTGCCGAGGAGGCGGACCTCAAGCGTCCCGGCATACCGGCCTTCACACGTCTCGCCTATGTGCTCGAACTGCGCGGCGACACCAAGGGCGCGAGCCGCGTCCTCACCCTGGCCATGACGTCCGCCACCGCCCCCGGCGACATCGCCTACGTCGCCACCGCACTCGGCCAGCTCACCTGGTCCCAGGGGCAGTACGACACGGCGCTGAAGCACTGCGCCACGGCGCTGCGCGCCGAGCCGAGGAACATCGCGGCGCTGGAATGCCGGGCCCGGACGCACGCGGCCCAGGGGAAGACGGCCGAGGCGATCCGTGAGTACGAGGCGATCGTCGCCCGCTACCCGCTCCCCGGCCAACTCGTCGCGCTCGGCGAGCTGTACGAGGCCGCGGGGAAGGACGCCGAGGCTCGCCGGCAGTACGCGCTGATCGGCACCTGGGCGTCGCTCGCCCGCGCGGGCGGGGTGAACCCGGATCTGGACACGGCGCTCGCCGCCGCCGACCACGGTGACAAGGCGGTCGCCCTCAAGGCCGCGCAGGCCGAATGGCAGCGGCGCAGGACCGTGCACACGGCCGACGCGCTCGGCTGGGCGCTGTACCGCAACGGCCGTGCGAAGGACGCGCTGCCGTACGCACGCAAGGCCACGGCGACCGGCTACCGCAACGCCGCGTTCCTCTACCACCTGGGGATGGTCGAGCAGGCGGCCGGTGCGAAGGCGCCCGCCCGCCGCTCCCTCACCCGGGCCCTCTCGCTCAACCCCGGTTTCTCGCCGCTCGCTCCGGCCGAGATCCGGCGCACCCTGAAGAACAGCGCCAAGGAGACGTCATGAGCACGGTGAGCAGGGCACGGACCCTGAGGAAGCGCATCGCCGTCGTCGGCACGCTGGTCGCCGGACTGTTCCTCGTCTTCGCGGGGACGGCGGCCGCCCACCCGCTCGGCAACTTCACCGTCAACCGTTACGACGGACTGGTCGTCGCCCGGGGCGAGTTGAGGGTCGACCACGTCGAGGACCTGGCGGAGATCCCGACCGCCCAGATCGATCCGGGTGTGCGGACGCCCGCGAAGCTTCCCGGCTGGGCGGCTGCGCGCTGTGCGACCGCGGCGCGCGAAGCCCGCGCGGAGGTGAACGGCCGCGCGGTGGCGCTCAGGACCGGCGCGAGCCGGGCCGACATACGCCCCGGGCAGGCCGGTCTGGCGACGCTGCGGCTGGAGTGCGAACTGACGGCCGCCCTGCCGGACGGCGAAGCGGCCGTCTCCTTCCGGGCCCCGGGCGGCGACGGGGGGCCGGGCTGGCGTGAGGTCACGGCGCGCGGCGACCGGATGACGCTCGCGGAGTCCGACGTGCCGCGGGAATCGCTGTCCCGGCGGTTGTCCGAGTACCCCGAGGACCGGCTGGCCTCTCCCCCCGACCGTACGAAGGCCGCGCTCGAGGTGGTGCCCGGTGGCCCCGCCCTGGCCTCCGACGGTGACGAGGAGGGCGCGGGCCCCGCCTCCGTACTGCCGCGTGGCGCGGACCGGTGGACGCAGGCCCTGACCGGGCTGGTCGAGCGGCGCGATCTCACCCTGCCGTTCGCCGCCCTCGCTCTGGCGACGGCGATCGCGCTGGGCGCCATGCACGCGCTTGCTCCCGGCCACGGCAAGACCCTGATGGCCGCCGCGGCAGCGGCCGGCGGGCGCAACTCGGTACGTGAGGTACTCACACTCGGCATCTCGGTCACCGTCACCCACACCCTCGGGGTGTTCGCGCTGGGGGCGCTGGTGGCGGCGGGCTCGGCGGCGGCGCCGTCGGTCGTCGCCTGGCTGGGTGTGGCGAGCGGCGCGCTCGTCGCGCTGGCCGGGGCCGCGCTCGTCCTGCGGGCATGGCGTCGCCGTGGCCGACCGCACCACCACCATCACCACGGTCACGGACATGACCACGGACATGCGCACGGACACGACCACCACGGGGACGGGCACTCGCACGGCCACGCGCATCACGGCCACGGCCACTCCCATGACCACCACGGCCACCCGCACAGCCTGCCGGGCGAGAAGCGGCGCGGGCTGCGCGGCACCCTGCTCCTCGGGTTCGCCGGGGGCATGGTGCCGAGCCCCTCCGCCGTCGTCGTCCTCGTCGGCGCGGCCGCCCTCGGCCATGCCTGGTTCGGCTTCCTGCTCGTCCTCGCCTACGGCGCGGGTCTCGCCCTGACGCTGGCCGCCGCCGGATTCCTCGTCGTGCGAGTCGGCGCGGGAGCGGCGAAGCGCCTCGCGGAACGCAAACGCCGCGGTGGCAGGGTCCTCGCCCTCGCCCATCGGGCCGCACCCATCGGTACGGCGTTCGTGGTGTTCGTCCTGGGATGCGGATTGGTGTTCAGGGGGGCCGCAGCGGCCTGGAGTTGAGCTAGCTTTGAGTGGTTTCCACCGAGATGCCGTGCTGCAACGGATGGGGGCTCGCGTGCCCGAGAATCAACTGATCGCCGGGCGTTACCGACTGCTGAGCCCTCTGGGCGAAGGCGGTATGGGTGTGGTGTGGCGCGCCCGCGACGAGGTGCTGGCCCGCGAGGTCGCGGTCAAGGAGGTGCGGGCGCCCGCCGGTCTGGGCACCGCGGACGAGCGCCGGCTCTACCAGCGCCTGGAGCGGGAGGCGTGGGCCGCGGGCCGGATCTCGCACCGCAATGTGGTCACCGTCTACGACGTGGCCACCGAGGACGGCCGCCCGTGGATCGTGATGGAACTGGTCCGCGGGCTCGCCCTGTCCGACGTCCTGGAGGCGGAGGGCCCGCTCACCCCGCAGCGTGCGGCCCACGTCGGCGCCGAGGTGCTCGCCGCGCTGCGCGCCGCGCACGAGGCGGGCGTACTGCATCGCGATGTGAAGCCGGGAAACGTCCTCGTCGCCAACGACGGACGGGTGGTGCTCACCGACTTCGGCATCGCGACGGTCGAGGGCACCTCCAACCTCACGATGACGGGCGAGCTCATCGGCTCGCCCGAATTCCTCGCACCCGAGCGGGCACTCGGCCGCAACCCGGGTCCGGAGTCCGACCTCTGGTCCCTCGGCGTCCTGCTGTACGCGGCCGTCGAGGGCATCACCCCGTTCCGCCAGAACACTCCGCTGAGCACCCTGCGGGCCGTAGTGGACGAGGAGTTGCCGCCTCCGCGCCGGGCCGCTGAGCTGACACCGGTGATCGCCGGGCTGCTGCGCAAGGACCCGGCGGACCGGCTCCCGGCGGACGAGGCCGAGCGGATGCTACGGGTGGTGGGCGCGGGCGGGACGGCGCGGACGTCCGTACCGCCGGTGTCGGGTCCGTACAGCCCCACGATGACGTCCACGTCGCCGGGCACTCCCCCGCCCACCGGACCGGGACGGCCGGTGCCAGCGACGGCGGGCCTGGCTGCCACGGCGCCGACTCCCGCTCCGCGGCAGGGACATCCCCGTCGGGCGAAGGTGGCACTGGCCGCGGGCATCGCGGTTCTGCTGCTCGCCGCCGGCGGTCTGGCCTGGGCGCTGGCCGGTAACGACAAGGGCAACGGCAACGGCACGAACGCGGGCGACGACGGGGGCGGCACCGGAACTTCCGGCGCCGCGACCGCGGGTACCGCCGGCACCGGCAGTTCGCCCGACGCCACCGGTGGCGACACCGGCACGGAGACGGAAGACGGCGGGAGCGGCGGCGACGGCGGTGCGACGGGAGGCAACGGCGCGTCGACGCACGACCGTCCGCAGACCGTCTCGGTCCACATCAGCACCGTGCACGACAGCTATGCGGGCACCTGCCCGCCACCGGAGGCCGAGGCTCCGGCCTTCCGGGCGACCATCACGGTCGGCCGGGTGCCCGCCGCCGTCGAGTACCGCTGGGCCACCGAGAGCGGCAAGGGCTCCGACACGGGCTGGAAGACCCTGCGGTTCGGCTCGGGGGACGGAAAGCAGCGGGAGATCAACCACATCGAACGGAACTACCGGAACGACGCGGCGGGCGACACGTACCACGACCGGATCCGCGTGGAGATCCGGAAACCGGTCGAGGCACGGTCCGGTTGGGTCGACTTCTCGGTCACCTGCGACGAGGAGTCCCCGTCGGGCGGGGACTCCTCGTCGCCGGACGGGGAGTCCTACTCGCCCGACACCGGAGGCGGCGCGGACGTGGCGGACCCGGCTGACCCGGTGGACAGCGCGGCTGCCGCGGTCGGACGGACAGGGCTCACACGCGCGAGGTGAAGCTGGGCAGATAGCCGCCGGACTGCCCGGCGGCGGTGGGGTGGTACGACTCGCCGATGTTGAGCCAGTTCACGCTGTGCAGCCACGCCGAGCCGGAGCAGATCTCGTGTCCGGTGAAGGCGGGGACGACGTCGGCGAAGTCGTAGCCGTGGTTCGCTGCGCGCTTCGCGATGGCGGCGTTGAGGTAGTCGGCGGCCGAGTTGATCGCGGACCGTTCGTTCTCGCTGAGGCCGGCGAGGCAGCTGCCGCCCAGCTTGTAGAAGCGGGGGTAGCCGAGGACGACGACCTGGGCCGAAGGGGCCCGGGAGCTGATGGCCGTGTACACGGAGTCGAGTTGTCCGGGCAGGGTCGTGTTGACGTACGAGCGGGCCTGGTTGATGCGGTTGATGCAGGTGGCCTCCGACTGGAGGACACAGGTGGTCATCACGTCGGAGAAGCCGGCGTCGTTGCCGCCGATGGTGATGGAGACCAGATCGGTGGCGGAGTTGAGGGGGGCGAGCTGGCCGGAGAGAACATCACCCGTACGAGCGCCCGAGCAAGCGGTGAACGCGAACGACGAGGGTGAATGGGCGGCGGCCCAGAGCTTGGGGTAGGCGCGGGTGCTGCGCTTGCAGTTGCCGCTGGCGCTGTCGTAGCTGCCGGCTCCGACTCCGGATGAGTAGGAGTCGCCCAGCGCCACGTAGTCAAGGGCGAGGGCTCGGTCGTCGGCCTGCGCCTGTCCGGCTCCGGTGAGAGCGAGAACGGCGCCGAGGAGGAGTGAGGATGAGAATGCCGCGATTCGGGACAGTTTCATGGAACCTCCCTTTAGCAGGATCCCTGCCTCAACTTTCGTAGCAGGGCCCATACTTCACCGGAAGTGTCCATGCCAAAAATTCCTATGGTCGTCTTGACGCCACCAGACGTGCTGGTCAGCATGAGGGCGTCGCATCCGACGCCTGGGGGGGGGGTTGAGTCGGCCATGCAGACCATCAAGAACAAGCCACCACCGGCCGCGTCGGATCTCCTGCCGGTGGCCGCCGGCGCGGCGTTCGCCGTGTCGGGTGTCGGCGTCGTGCTGGCCCTCGCGGGCGTCCAGTCGCCATTGCGCGCGCCGTTCGTGCTCTTCTTCCTCTTCGCGGGGCCCGCCTGCGGGCTGTTCGCCGCACTGTCCGGATTCGACCCCGCCGTCCGTGCGGCCGTCGCCGCCGCCGGAGCCGTCGGCATCGGCCTACTCGCCGCCCTGCCGGCCTCGTCCCTGCACATCCTCGACGTCGGCGGTGGGGTCGTCGCCGTCGCGGTGATCACCGCCCTGCTGTTCCTGTGGGCGCCCGCGCGCCGAATGCGGAATCCGGGGTCCGGCACACCTAGTGATCAATTCCTGAAAGCGATCAAGAAAATTCGATCAGGAAGCGCTGCGTTCTCCATCCGATTCGGGGCCAAAAAGTAAAAAAGCGAGACCGGGGTCCAGGTCTTGCCATACAGTCCTAATCATCAATACCGTCGTACATCCACCCGCAACGGTCCATCACGCAAGCGGCACTAGGGGAGGGCTCAAGCGTCGCGATGGCTTCGAAGCGGGAGGGGCGGTAGGGGGGTGCCGTGCTCGGTTTTCGTGCTCTTAGCCGAGTCGTAATGCCGCGCGGCCAGTTCTGCAACTCACCCAAAGGTACGGAGGGTTATTCGGCATTGGCGGGTGAGAAGTAAACCCCCCTTTCAAACCGGACACTCATCCGGATCGCCCGTGGGGCGGGCGGTCCACCGGTGGAGAGGGAAAACTGCATCATGAGCTCAGTCCTGCACCCGGCCGCTCCGGGGCAAGATCCGTCGGTGAACGAAGTGAGCCGTATATCTGCCGTCTACCGGCCGATCTCGTCCCATCTCGCCATCACACCGCCGGTCAGCGTCGTGATTCCCGCAATGAACGAGGCGGAGAATCTGCCGTACGTCTTCAAGACACTTCCGCACTGGATTCACGAAGTCGTCCTGGTCGACGGCAATTCCAGTGACAACACCGTCGAGGTCGCCCGCGAACTGTGGCCGGACGTCAAGGTCGTCAAACAGGCCGGCAAGGGCAAAGGGGATGCCCTGATCAGCGGATTCGCCGCCTGCACCGGCGACATCATCGTCATGGTCGACGCGGACGGTTCGGCCGACGGAAACGAGATCGTCTCCTATGTCTCGGCGCTCGTCTCGGGAGCCGACTTCGCCAAGGGTTCGCGTTTCGCCAACGGCGGCGGCACCGACGACATGACACCGATCCGCAAGCTCGGCAACCGGATTCTGTGCGCCGTCGTCAACGCCAAGTTCGGGGCGAGATACACCGACCTCTGCTACGGCTACAACGCCTTCTGGAAACACTGCCTCGGCGACATCGACCTCGACTGCACCGGGTTCGAGATCGAGACCCTGATGAACATCCGCGTCGTCAAGGCCGGCCTGCGGGTCCAGGAGGTTCCCAGCCACGAGTACCTGCGCATCCACGGCGTCAGCAATCTGCGCGCCGTCCGGGACGGCCTGCGTGTGCTCAAGGTGATCCTCAAGGAGAAGGGCGCGCGCCGCGCCCAGCGCACCCGCCACGCGGCGGCGCCCGACGTGACGGTCCCCCGGGGAGAGACGTCTTGAGCGACCGCCGGTTCTCGGTGGTGATCTGCGTCTACACCGAGGACCGCTGGGAGGACATCCTCGCGGCCGTCGACTCGGTGCGGACGCAGTCGCTGCCGGCTCTCGAGACGCTGCTCGTGGTGGACCACAATCCCGCCCTGCTCGCCCGGCTCCGGGAGGAGTACAAGGAGTTCGGCGCGCACGGCGGGTCCGCCGCGGAAGGTGAGGAGGTGCGGGTGCTCGCCAACGCGGGCCCCCGCGGCCTCTCCGCGGGCCGCAACACCGGCATCGCCGTGGCCCGCGGTGAGTTCGTC
This sequence comes from Streptomyces sp. NBC_00306, assembly GCF_036169555.1. GTDB lineage: Bacteria > Actinomycetota > Actinomycetes > Streptomycetales > Streptomycetaceae > Streptomyces > Streptomyces achmelvichensis. Next base: position 1,586,755 of record NZ_CP108032.1, read on the forward strand.
GCCTTCCTCGACGACGACGCCGTGGCCGAGCGCGACTGGCTGCGGTACTTCGCCGAGGGGTACGAAGACCCGCGGGTGATGGCGGTCGGCGGCCGGACCACGGCCGCCTGGGCGTCGGGACGCAGGCCGCGGTGGTTCCCGGAGGAGTTCGACTGGGTCGTCGGCTGCACCTACCGCGGGCTGCCGCCGGGCAAGGTGCGGGTCCGCAATGTGCTGGGCGGCAACGCCTCGTTCCGGCGCAGCGCGTTCGACGCCTCCGGCGGCTTCGCCACCGGCATCGGCCGCGACGGCGACAAACGGCCGCTGGGCTGCGAGGAGACCGAACTGTGCATCCGGCTCGCCGAAGCGCTGCCGGAAGCGGTCCTCCTCATCGACGACCGCGCGGTCATCCACCACAAGGTCCCGGCCGTCCGGGAACGGTTCGCCTACTTCCGTACCCGCTCCTACGCCGAGGGGCTTTCCAAGGCACTGGTGGCCCGGAGTGTGGGCGCGGACAAGGGGCTGGAGTCCGAACGCCGCTACACCACACGGGTTCTGCCCGCGGGAGTGGTGCGCGGACTGAGGGACGCGGTGCTCGGCCGGCCGGGTGGCGCGGGCCGGGCCGGCGCGATCGTCGCCGGTGTCGCCGCGGCTGCCGGCGGCTATGCGGTGGGCAGCGCCCGGGCCCGCCGCGGCGGGGTCACCTTCTCGTCGGGCCCGATCGCGCCCGTGCCGGACGGGTCGCCGGTGCCGGACACTTCGCTCACGTCGTCCGTACCGTCCGAGTCACCCACGTCGTCCGTGTCCACGGCCTCCACGGCCTCCACGGCAGGAGGTCACAGCGGTTGAACCGGCCCGTCCCCATCCTGATGTACCACGCCGTCGCGCACCGACCGTCCGAGGAGACGCTCGGTCTCTCGGTCACCCCTGACGCCTTCGCCGAGCAGCTCGATCTGCTCCACAAGCGCGGGTTCACGCCGGTGACGACGTCGGAGCTGGCCGGTGCCTGGCGGTCGGGCGGCAGCCGTCCGCTGCCGCACCGGCCGGTGCTGATCACCTTCGACGACGGCTACGAGGGCGTGCACCGGCACGCCCTTCCCGTCCTCGCCGGACACGGATTCACCTCGACGCTGTTCGTCTCGACCGGCTGGCTGCGCGGTGAACACAACGAGGGCGGCGCGCTCGACACGATGCTCGACTGGGACCAGGTGCGTGAACTGGCCGCCGCGGGCACGGAGATCGGCGGCCACACCCACACCCATCCCCAGATGGACCAGCTCGACGACGAGCGGCTGCGGTACGAGACCGTCCGCTGCCGCGACATCATCGCCGGTGAACTGGGCGGGCCGCCCGTCTCCTTCGCCTACCCCTACGGCTACTCCAGCCGCCGGGTACGGCGGACGGTCCGGGAGGCGGGCTTCACCCAGTCGCTCGCCGTGGGCAACGCACTCGCCCGCCGCGCCCAGGGCCCGTACGCCCTGGAACGCGTGACCGTACGGCGCAGCACGGACATCGCGGAGTTCGAGCAGTTGATCGAAGGGCGGGCCGTCGCCAGGAACTTCGCCAGGGACCGTGCCCTCACCAAGGGGTACGCCGTCGTGCGCAGGACACGCCGGGCCGTGACACTGCTCCGGGAGGCCCGCACCTGATGCCACCACCGGGCGCGGCCCCACCGGAACGCGCCACCGGTCAAAACACCGTGCGCGGACAGGTCCGGTGACGGATCATGGGCCCCATGTCCGCACAGCCTCAAGACGCACTGCCGATCCGGCTCAACGTCGACGACAGCGATTCGCCGTCGGATGTCGTCGACGCGCTGTTCCTCGGCCGTTTCGCGACGGGCGAGCAGCCGCACTCCCACAGCTCCTCCATCGACCGCGTCAAGTCCGGGGCCACCCTGCTGCCGCCGTCGGCCACCGTGCTGCGCTCGGCCCGCGACGACGACCGCAGTGCCGTGCTCGCCGAGGGCGAGGGCTGGACCCTGCTGGTGTCCCGCTGGAACCGCGGGGCCGATGTCACGGTGACGGCGGTCAGCGAGGAGCTGGCGGAGAAGATCCTCAAGGCGACGACGGACGGCGCGGAGGACGAACCCGAGCCGCAGCCGGAGAACGTGACGATGGGGTTCTGGTACGTCTCCCCGCGGCGCGGCCCGCACCGCACGACCCGCCAGATCGCCGCCGGCACCTGGGAAGAGGTGCGGTCCAACTACACGGCGCCGGTGGCCGACGCGATGGACCGGCTGATGAAGGTGACGCCCGACGACATCGCGGGCCGGCTGCTCCTGCTGCACGGCCCGCCGGGCACGGGCAAGACGTCCGCGCTGCGCACGCTGGCCCGGTCCTGGCGGGACTGGTGCCAGGTCGACTGCGTACTGGACCCGGAGCGGCTGTTCAACGACGTCGGCTATCTGATGGACATCGCGATCGGCGAGGACGACGGCACCGCCAAGGGACGCTGGCGGCTGCTGCTCCTGGAGGACTGCGACGAGCTGATCCGCGGCGAGGCCAAGCACACGGCGGGCCAGGCACTGTCCCGACTGCTCAACCTCACCGACGGGCTGCTCGGACAGGGCCGGAACGTCCTGGTGGGCGTCACGACCAACGAGGACCTGGAGCGCCTCCACCCGGCGGTGGTCCGCCCGGGCCGCTGTCTGGCCCGCATCGAGGTGGGCTCGCTGACCCGCACGGAGGCGGTGAACTGGCTGGGCACGGAGGAGGGCGTGGGCCGCGAGGGCGCGACCCTGGCCGAGCTGTACGCCCTGCGCCGCGGCCACAGCCCGGCGTCGGTCCCGAACCAGCAGGGCGTGGACGCGGGGCTGTACCTCTAGGGACGGCGTCCCGGACCGGCGTCGCGACTGACATCTCGGCCCCGGCCTCCCGACCGGCGTCACGGACCGACCTCGCGGAGATTTCCGGACGCGCCGCCCCGGACCGGCCTCCCGACCGACGTCACGGACCGACGTCACGACCGACGTCACGGACCGACGTCGCGACCGGCCTCCGGACCGGCCTCGCGGAGATTTCCGGGCGCGCCGCCGCGGACCTCAGGTGCCGTACGCCGCGCGCAGCGCGTCCGAGACGGCGGCCTCCGCAGCCGCCCGCGTCAGTCCGAGGCGCCGTGCCTCCGCCGCGTACTCCCCCGCCGCCACGGCGGCCCGCCGCTCGGCGGCGTCCCCCGCAGCCGCCACGAACGTCCCGTTCCGCCCGCGCGTCTCGATCACCCCGTCCCCCTCCAGCGCGCGGTACGCCTTGGCGACCGTGTTCGACGCCAGCCCCAGCTCCTCCGCCAGCCCGCGCACGGTGGGCAGCTTGTACCCGACAGGCAGCCGCCCGGACCGGGCCCGGGCGGAAATCTGCGCGCGCAGTTGTTCGTACGGGGCGGTCGCGGAGTCCGCGTCGATGGCGATCTTCAAGGTCACCCTTCCGATTCTCCCCCACCGGCGGAAATTGGGAGGCGACACGTCCGGGCGCGCGCGTAGCGTCGGCGACCATGACTGTGATCGTCCGTGATTTCCGCCGCGAGGACGCACCCGCTGTGTGCCGGGTGGCGCGTACCGTGCTGCCGTACGAGGTGACGACACCCGAGGCCGTCCTGTTCGACGTGGAGAGGGCCAACCCCGCGAAGCACCACCGGCTGTTGGTCGCCGAGCGGGACGGGGAGATCGTCGGCACGGCTTCGGCGGGCGTGGCGTACGACGCGACGGAGCCGGGGGTGTCGTCCGTCGCGCCCTTGGTCCTGCCCGGGCACCGTCGTCATGGCGTCGGGGGCCTGTTGTTGCGCACCGCCGAGGAGCATCTGGCCGGCGTCGGCGCGGCGACCGCGTACGCCTGGGTGGCCGACGAACCCGCCTCGCGCGCCTTCGCCGAGCACCGCGGCTACCGGCCGTCCCGCTCGGCGCACTTCCAGCGGCTGGACCTGGCGAACGGCACACTGCCGCCCCCGCCCCCGCTGCCGGCGGGCGTCGAGCTGCGTACGGTCGCGGACTTCGCGGCCGACCCGCGGCCGATGTTCCGGGCCGACGCGGAGACCACGTCCGACGAGCCGGGTGACATCTCCGTCGACTTCGACGACTACGACGACTGGCTCAACCACACCTGGCACCATCCGCTGCTCGACCACGAGCTCAGCACGGTCGTGATGGTGGACGGCGAGGTCGCCGCGTTCACCGCCGCCCAGTCGGACGGCGGTACGCGCTATCTCTCCGGCATGACCGGCACGCTGCGCGCCCACCGCGGGCGCGGTTTCGCCAAGCTCGCCAAGTCCGACTCGCTGCGCAGAGCCCGGGCCGCGGGCTACACGGAGGCGTTCACCAGCAACGACGCCGACAACGGACCGATGCTGGCGGTCAACACCTGGTTCGGCTACGAGATCTGTGCGACGGAGGTACGCCATGCCCGCAGCCTCGGTTGAGGTACGGCTCGTCAAGGCGGGCGCCACCAAGATCCGTTACCCGGCGGACCTGATCGCCGACGACGGCACCCATCTCGTGGTCCGCGCGGCCTGGGCGTCCGGCGGAGTGCGTGACTTCGGCTTCGTCCGCTTCGAGCCGGGCGACGTCTTCACCGAGCACTACTGGCGCGACCGGTGGTACGCGGTGAAGGAGGTCCGCACCGGCGACGGCACCTTCAAGGGCTGGTACTGCGATGTGACCAGGCCCGCGCGGCTCGTGGACGGCGAGCTGAGCGTGGAGGACCTGGATCTCGATCTGTGGGTGTCGGCCGACGGATCGGCGATTCTGCGGCTGGACGAGGACGAGTTCGCCGACAGCGGGCTCGCCGGGCGCGATCCCGAGGCCGCCGCGCAGGCGGTCAGGGCGCTCGATGAGCTCGAACTCCTCGCCCGGCAGGGCGCCTTGGCCGAGCTGTCGGCCCGGTACGGCGAGGTGTAGCCGGCGATGCGCCCCGCCCGTCACCGTTGACACGGCCGAGGGCGGGGCGCATCCGTTCCGTCATGCCGCGGTGCGACCGCGTCCGGGGATCACCTTCCTGATCAGCGGCCACGCCAGCAGGATCACGATCACGGCGTACACCGTCACCGAGAACGGCGTGTCGACCAGGCCGCTCACACTGCCGTCGCTGATCTGGAGCGCGCGCCGCAGTTGCTGTTCGGCGGCCGGGCCGAGGATCACACCGATCACCGCCGGCAGCACGGGAAGTCCGTACCTCCGCATCCCGAAGCCGATCAGGCCGATGATCAGCAGGATGACCAGGTCGAGCGCCTCGCCGCCGACCGCGTACGCGCCGACACCGGCGAAGAACAGGATGCCGGCGTACAGGTACGGGCGCGGGATGCGCAGCAGCTTCGCCCACACGGGCGCCAGCGGCAGGTTCAGCGCGAGCAGCAGCACCATGCCGACGAAGAGCGAGGCGATCAGACCCCACACCAGGTCCGGCTCGCGCTCGAAGAGCAACGGGCCGGGCTGGATCCCGTACTGCTGGAACGCGGCCAGCATCACGGCCGCGACCGCGGTGGTCGGCAGACCGAGGGTCAGCATCGACACCAGGGTGCCCGCGGCCGACGCCGAGGCCGCCGACTCGGGCCCCGCGACCCCTTCGATGGCGCCCTTGCCGAACTCCTCCTTGTGCTTGGACAGCCGCTTCTCGGTGACGTACGACAGGAAGGTCGGGATCTCCGCTCCACCGGCCGGGATCGCACCGAACGGGAAGCCGATGACGGGGCCGCGCAGCCATGACTTCCAGGTACGCCGGACGTCCGACCTGCCGAGCCAGGGCCGGCCGACCGGGATGGGTTCGCCGCTGCTGCGGCGCAGATGGGCGGCGACCCACAGGGCCTCGCCGATGGCGAAGAGTCCGACGGCGACGATGACGACGTCGATGCCGTCGGCGAGTTGCAGCGAGCCGAAGGTGAGCCGCTGCTGTCCGGTCATCTGGTCCAGGCCGACGAGTCCGAGCGTGAGGCCGATCAGCAGCGAGGCCAGACCGCGGATGCGGGAGGAGCCGAGGACGGACGTGACCGCGATGAACGCCAGCACCATGATGGCGAAGTAGTCGGGTGCGCCGATGTCCACCGCGAGTTCGGCGACGGTCGGCGCGAGCACGACGAGCAGGATGGTGCCGATCATGCCGCCGGCGAAGTGGCCGACGGCCGCGGCCGCCAGCGCCTGTGCTCCGCGGCCCGCCTTGGCCATCGGATTGCCTTCGATGGCGGCGACGACGGCGGCGCTCTCGCCGGGGGTGTTCAGCAGGATCGAGGTGGTGGAGCCGCCGAACATCGCGCCGTAGTAGATGCCCGCGAACATGATGAACGCACCGGTGGGCTCGAGCCCGTATGTCACCGGCAGCAGCAGGGCCACGGCCATGGCCGGTCCGATGCCGGGCAGCACCCCGATCGCGGTGCCGAGCAGCACGCCTATCGCGGCCCACAGCAGATTGATCGGGGTCAGCGCGGTGCCGAAGCCGTCGATGAGGGAGTTGAGGGAGTCCATCTACAGCACCTCCATCAGCGGACCGCCCGGCAGCGGGACACCGAGCATGTTGTTGAACACGATGTACGTGAGGAGGGAGAGGACAGCGGCGATCAGCGGGTCGCGGTCGAGGTGCCTGCTGCCGAGGGCGAAGGCGGCGCCCCAGAACAGCAGTGCTCCGGCTATGGGGAAGCCGACCGGCCCGATGAGCACGGCGAAGGCCAGGAAGACTCCGGCCAGCAGCAGTACCGTGCGCCAGTCGCTCGGTTCGGACAGATCGATGTCCTCGCCGCCCTCCGCCTCCCCGCGTCCGCCGCGCAGGACGTCGACGGTGAGCAGTACGGCGACGAGCACCAGGCCGATGCCGACGACGAGCGGCACGGTCCTGGGTCCGACGGGCCCGCGCTGGGCGATGTCGACGTCCATGGTCAGCGCGTCGGTGAGGACGAGCACACCGATGGCCAGCAGCAGGACGCCGACGCCCAGTTCGGAGTGATCGCGCAGCCAGGAGCGGCGGGGCCCCGGTGCCTCTGTGGTGTCCGTGGTGGTCACAGTCCCAGCTCCTTCAGCACCGAGTCGACGCTCTTGTCCTGCGCGTCGAGGAAGTCGCCGAACTTCTCCCCGGCGAGGAACGCGTCGTCCCAGCCGTTCTTCTTCATCGACTCCTTCCACTGCTCGGAGTCGTGGAGTTCGCTGATCAGGGCGACGAGCTTGTCGCGCTCGGCGTCGGAGAGGCCGGGCGGGGCGACGATGCCGCGCCAGTTGGTGAACTCCGTGTCCAGCCCGGCCTCACGCAACGTGGGCGCATCGAGTCCGGGTACCCGTTTCGGGCCGGTGACGGCGAGCAGCCGCAGCTCACCGGCCTTGATCTGGTCGAGGTACTCCCCGACGCCCGAGACACCGAAGGCGACCTTGTTGCCGAGGATCGAGGCGAGCAGTTCGCCGCCGCCGTCGAAGGGGACGTAGTTGACGGTCCGGGGCGCGATCCCCGCCGCCTGCGCCATCAGCATCGGCGCGAGATGGTCGGGCCCGCCGGGTGACGAACCGCCGCCGACCGGCAGTTTGCCCGGGTTCTTCTTCCAGGCGGCGAGCAGGTCCCCGATCGTCTTGTACGGCGAGTCCTTGGAGACCACGACGATGTCGGGCTCCTCGGTGAGCCGGGCGATCGGGGTGGTGTCGGCGAGCGTCTTGGGCGATTTGTTGGTGTGGACGGCACCGACGACGCCCAGTCCCATGGACATGGCGAGCCTGCCGTTGCCGCGTTCGCCGACGAGCCGGGTCAGTCCGACCGTGCCGCCCGCGCCGGGCAGGTTGAACACCTCGACGTTGTGGGTGAGTTCGGCGTCCTCGGCGTTCTTGGCCGCCGTACGGGCCGTGATGTCGTAGCCGCCGCCGGGTGTGTTCGGGACCATGAAGCGCAGGCCCGGGATCTGGGTACCGGTGTCGGAACCCTTCCCCGCGGAGAGCAGCGGCGGCCCCACGAGCACCAGCAACGCTGCCCCGAGCAGGGCGAGGGGAGTGCGCAATCGCACGGGAGCCGCCTCTCGGTGGTGGGAGTGTGAAGTGGCCCACATGTTGCCTGCGCGTTGAGAAGCTGTCTCCCTTCCGCAATCAACGGACGTTGTGGTCCTTGTGGTCACGTCCTACCGTGACGGCGTGATGAACGTGCTGGTGGTGGACGACGACTTCATGGTCGCCAAGCTGCACAGCCGCTATGTGTCCGCGACGGAAGGTTTCAGGGTCGTCGGTGTGGCCCACAGCGGCGCCGAAGCGCTGCGCGCGGCCGAGCGTCTGCGGCCCGAGCTCGTGCTCCTCGACATCTATCTGCCCGACATGGACGGGATCAGCGTGCTGCGCGAGCTGCGGGCGGCCGAGGAGCGCGACGAGACGCGGGGAAGCGTGGACGCGCTGTTCATCACGGCCGCCCGGGACGCCGGCCTGGTGCGGGCGGCGCTGCGCGCGGGGGCGCTGCACTATCTGATCAAGCCGTTCAACCAGGCGGCACTGCAGGAGCAGCTGCGACACGTGGCATCGCTGCGGTCCCGCTTCGACCGGCTGGGCGAGGCGCGGCAGGAGGACGTCGACCAGATCTTCGGCACCCGGCCGCCGGGTTCGCGCGAACTGCCCAAAGGACTGGCCCCGCACACGGCCGAACTGGTGGAGCGGATCCTGCGGGAGCACGCGGGCGATCTGTCGGCGTCCGAGTGCGCGGAGGCGGGCTCGCTGTCCCGGGTGAGCGCGCGCCGGTACCTGGAGTACTTCGCCGCGGTCGGCCGGGCGGAGGTCACGCTGCGCTACGGCGGCACGGGCCGGCCGGAGCGACGGTACCGCCTGACGGGGGGCTGAGGCGGTGGCGGCGGAGGGGCTTGGGGGGCGGCTTAGGGCGGGACCGCCTGGACGCGGCTGAGGCCGGGGGCCCGGACCGTGTGCCGGTCGCCCGCCCGGACAACACGGGGGCCTCGCCCGCCCGGACTCTGGCGCGGGGGCCTCGCCCGCCCGGACCGTGCGCGCCCGGGCAGGCGGTCCCGCCGGCGGGGACCCGAGGGCCCTCCGCCCGGTCCGTCAGAGTGAGCCGAGGTCCGAGCTGACCCAGCGCTGCGGCTGCATATGGATGACCACCTGCTCGCCGTGGCTCTTCCAGGCCATGTCGACGTAGGCGTCGACCTTGTCGGCCGGCAGATAGCGTGCCGAGATCTCCTGAAGAAGCTCTCGGGTGGCGGGGATCGTCTCGGTGACGGGCCCTTCGACGGAGACGTACCGGATGGTGGGCTCCAAGCGGTCGATCATCAGGCAGAACCGCCCTGCCTGCGCGATGGCCCGCCCTTTCCGGGAGTCGCGCCCCGTCATGATCCAGATGTCACCACCGGGCGCGTACTGATACCAGATCGGCACGGTCAGCGGCGCTCGCTCCTTCTCCCCCTCGTCCACGGCCAGCGCCGCGACATGGGGCTCGGCGAGGAACTGCTCACGCTCTTCACGGCTCAAGGCCACGGACGGCTCCTTTGCTCGGCGTCTACTCCTGCGGCCCGAGCCTAAAACGCCGGGACGGCCGGAGGGGTGGCACGCGCGGGGGTGTCGGGCGCGGGGAGCGGGTTGTCCGGATCGCCGCGTACGCGGTGGGCGGGCGGCCGGAATGCTTCGGGGTGACGGACCATCGGCATGGCCTGTGCCCAGCGCGCGACGTCACCCGATGGACGCGCCTCATGGGGTTGTGGCGTGTTTCGTCAGATGTAGGTCCAACGCCATGCGTTTGAGCTGTAGGTGCACTTGATCTTCGTGCCGCTCGCGTTGGTGGTGACGGCTCCGTGGTCGCTGTTCCGGCAGAACTGTCCTGCCGAGTAGCAATTCCCCGCGTTGGAGACGATCGTGCACGTGCCGGTGCTGTCCTGACTGTTGCTGTTGCTGCTGTTGCTGCCCGTGTCGGCGGCCCTGGCGGTAGCGGTCTTGGTGACGGTGACGGCGGGGGCGGGCTTCGCCTTGGCTCTGACGGTCTCGGTGACGGTCGGGCCGGGTTCGGGCGTGGCTGTGACAGTCGCGGTGATCGTCGTCGCGGGCTTGACCTTGGCCCCGACGGGCTTTTGCCCGTCGTCCCCCGTGGAACCGATGAGCGCGCCCGCGACGAGCAGGGCCGAGCCGCCGATCCAGACGACAACTCGCTTGTGGAGCGGGCGGGTGCCCGGCGGGCGCGGTGTCGGCGGTATGGGAGCGGTGTACGGGTTGGCCATCTCATCCCCCTGCGGCGTTTCGGGTGGAGTGACCGTAGTGCCCCGCAGAGCAACATGTGAAGAATACGTGGAAGTAGTGGCCATCCCGTGACCATCCCCCGGTCGGTGCTCCGTATCGGGTCGCGATCCAGGTGCCACGGACCTCGACGGCGTGCTTCTCGGCCTGGCCGTCCGTGTCCTCCGGTTGCACCGTGCACCTGTCGGTGCGTCTCACGTCCCGGTGGCGTCGCCTGGTCACGTGCCTCCCGTCCGATTCGCACTCTTCGCATGTGCCTGATGTCTGCGGACGCTGGCTCCATGGGGGTTTCTGACGAGCGGGCACGGCGTATTGCCGGCGGGAAGTTCCGGTGCTCGTCCTGCGGGCTACCGCAGGATCGCGTGCCGACCTTGGAGCAGGACTGGGTGCTGCTGGAGCCGGAGTTGACGGTGTTGGCGCATCGGGTGCCGGCTGAGCATCGGTGGATCGTGCTGCCTGATGGACGGGTGACCGTGTACGGGGTGTGTCCGCCCGATCCATTCCAGCGCTGCCGGATCGAGCACCGTCTGGCCTGCGCTGCTCAGTCGCTGCCCGACCTGTGGCCATGGTTGACGATGGTGCGTGTTGAGAATGGGCGGAAGGCAGAGCGGCAGGAGTCCGAGGAGTCGACGCGACTGCGGCAAGTCGAGTTGCCTGACGCCGGATAGGCGGCGATGCCGTAACGGCGCTCCAAGAGGAGCCGGCCCGGAGACAGTCCTCAACCTCGCGCTGGCGCTCGCTAAGGGCTGTCCGACAAAAGGTGGTCCTGCCTTGGCCTGAGACCGGCTCGGTCTCGGTAGGGTCAGGACCGCAGCCGATGGAAGAGGATCGTTCGATGGCGACGTACGACCGGCTGACCGAGTGGGCCGGTCCGGGTCGTGTCGCGCGAGTCGGACGGGACATCGTGGCCGGCTGGCGGATCCATCCCCGAGTCCATGAAGACGCAGCTCGTCGAGGTGGGCATCCCGGTGGCTCCGCGCCTCATCGAGCGGGTCGTGATGCAGAGCGAGGCCGATCCGGTCCTGCGCACGTCGCGTGGTCCGCTCTACCGCCTCACGGAGGACACCGACCCCCATACGCCGGTTGAGCGGTCGTGGTTCGGTGTTGAGCCGGAGACCGGAGCGGTCTACTTCGTCATGCCGGACGGGGAGGCATGGTTCGCAAACTCGGGTGTCGCTGTGTGGCTCGACGTCCTTCACTGTTACGGCAGTCGCGTCACCGTCTCAGAGCTTCTCAGCGAGCCGGACGGACCCGAGGAGCACTTTTCCGAAGAGGAGGAAGAGCGAGCTTTCGCCGAGCTGCACCGGCTGGCCGAGGAGCTGAGGGAGATCGACCCGGCGGCCTTCAACGGCTACGAGGGGTTTCTCTGGCCAGAGCTTTTGGACCGCTGGCTGTACTGACCTCGGGCCGGGCAGAGTCACGGGCTGCAAGTCCCTGGGCGTGCGGAGCCACGGGGATGATCTTCACGTGGGGCTGTGATCACGGCGTCGGAGCCGTCATGGATTGCGCCGTACTCCGGGCTGAGTCCGAAGCAGTTCGGGAGGCTGATCACCGTGCCGCGACGCGGAGGTCCGCCCCTTGTCTGCAGGGGCCGTCTCTGCCGCTGGAGGACGGGGCGTTGCTGGTTGCGGCGTACTGGCGGACGAACCTGACCTTGCGGGAGCGGCCCCTTGTTCGGGCTCTCGAAGTCGGCCCCGGGCCGGATCGTGAGCCAACTCAGGCCCTCGCTCGCGCTGCGGCTGCGGAGCCGCTTCCGTAGAGACACGATGCTGATCGTGGACGGCACCCTTGCCGACACGAGACCACGGCCCATGGGGAGCCAAACAGGGAGCCAAACGCAGCAGCACAAGGTGGACCTGCGCCGGACGACCACGGACGGCCCAGCGATGAACCTCGTGGTCAGACGTGCGCTCTCCGCAGCCTTCCTCAGCCCCTCCTTACCGCCTCCTTAAAGCGACCATAAGGATCCCCTCCATCCCCTCCCAGCAGGCGATTTCGGCTCGTCGAAGGGCTAGCTTGCTGATCGCCGGGGCTGGTTCGGACTGTCGGTGCCGCTGAGCCACGGGGGGTTGTGCCGCCCGTCCGGGCCCGCCCTGGGATCCCCCCCATGTGTCCGTCTTGAGGAGAACGCCACCATGACCGCTCGCCGTAAGGTCACCACGCTCGCCGCACTCGGCGTCGCGCCGATCGTGATCGCCGGGCTTTCCGCCGCTCCGGCCTTCGCCCACGGCTCGATGACGGACCCGGTCAGCCGGGTGTCCGCCTGCTTCGCCGAGGGGCCGGAGAGTCCGGTCTCCGCGGCGTGCAAGGCTGCGGTCGCGGCCGGCGGTACGCAGCCCCTGTACGACTGGAACGAGGTCAACATCGCCAACGCCGCGGGCAATCACCAGCAGGTGATCCCGGACGGCAAGCTGTGCAGCGCGGGCCGCGACAAGTACAAGGGGCTCGATCTGCCCCGCGGTGACTGGCCTTCCAGCAAGATGTCGGCCGGCAACCGCACCTTCCACTACAAGGCGACCGCGCCCCACAAGGGTTCCTTCGAGCTGTACCTGACCAAGGACGGGTACGACCCGACGAAGCCGCTGAAGTGGTCGGACCTGGAGGCCAAGCCGTTCGCGAAGGTCACCGACCCGAAGCTGGTCAACGGTGAGTACGTCTTCGACGGTGTCGTCCCGAACAAGTCCGGCCGCCACCTCGTCTACTCCATCTGGCAGCGTTCGGACTCCCCCGAGGCCTTCTACACCTGTTCCGACGTGGTGTTCGGGCAGGACAACGGCGGCGCCGGCAGCGCCCCGACCGCCGCTGCGCCCTCCGAGGAGGAGATAGCCGACGGTGCCGACAAGTCGACCGTGGACCACAACGGTCACGGCGGCGACGGGCACGACGAGGCGGGCAAGGGCTCCGAGCAGACCGGCACGGAAGCGCCCGGCGAGGAGGCCGGCGAAAAGCCCGCGGGCCAGGCCGCCGGCGAGGAGGCCGAGCAGGCCGGGGACAACGCCCCCGAGCCGAACAGCGCCGCTGCCCCGGGCACCTCGGGCAGCGAGAACCTCGCCGAGACCGGTGGTGACAGCAGCACCCCGTACATCGCTATCGGGGGCGCCGCCGCCCTCGCTCTCGGTGCGGCCGCACTGTTCGGCACGGCCCGGCGCAGGGCGACGGCAGGCGGCCGTCACGGCCGCTGAGCATCCCTCGCCGGGTGGCGAAACTGCGCGTCCGTTCTTCGGTGTCAGCTGAAGACGGACGCGCAGGTCGTGCGTCGGGCGTTCGCCGGGTCAAGGGCGTTGGCCACCTCGTGGTACGCGATCCGGTCGAACAGCCCGATGGCGAGATGCTCCGACAGGTTCACCGGACACAGGTCCTGGACCAGGACGTTCTTGACGCCCGGGCCGTCCAGGTACTGCGAGCGGTAGGGCGTGACCACCTGGTCGTAGCGGGTGGAGATGACGGTGTAACGCACGCCGGGCACGGTGTCGCCGCCCGCGTTGAGTTTGGTCAGGAAGGCGGAGCCGACGATCTGGTCGGCGAGCCCCGGGGTGGCGGAGCTGAGCAGGTCCTCGGCTCCGGGGAAGTACGGCAGGAGCGCGGTGAGGCCGGACAGCGTGGTGCCGTGGTTGTCGGGCGCCAGGCCGATGAGGGCGTTCACCTTGTCGGCGCCGCCGAGGAACTTGAGGTAGTAGCGCGGCATCATGCCGCCCTGGGAGTGGCCGACGAGGTCCGCCTCGGCCGCGCCGGTCGCGGCGAGCACCTTGTCGACATAGGTGTCGAGTTGCTCCGCGGACTTGTCGATGGGGCCGAGGCCGTGGAAGAAGGGCACGCCGGGGAGCTGCCCGTAGTCGAGTGAGAAGACGCAGTAGCCGCGCTTGACCAGGTACGGAGCGAGGCTGAGCCAGTTGTCGATCGAGTTCCCGAAGGTTCCGTGGACGAGAACGACGGGGCGGGGATGGGTGGCGGAGGGCTTGCAGCTGTAGTTGTTCCAACCGCTGTGGGGTGCCGATGCGGTGGCGGTGTCGGCGGTGGCCGAATCGGCGTGGGCGGCGGCTGCGGGAGTCAGGCTGACGGCGGCGGCCAGCAGCAGGGCGGCAAGGGGTCTCAGTGCACGTTTCCAGGGCAGCATCGGGCAATCTCCTTGCGGCTCAAGGGAGTAGCGATGGCTGGATTTGTGGTGCCCACGACAAAACTACGCACGAGTAACCGCGACTGGGAAGTTACGCGTCGGTAAAAACTGAACTTGTGTCAATAAGCGATCTCCGCCGGTCAGCGGCGGCACACGGCACAGCGGACGGGCGCGGCGGTGGTACACCATCCGCTCCGGTGGCAGGTTTGAGTCCGGGCCGGGACCGGGGCCAGGGGGTTCGGGTGCCAGGAGGTCAGGGGCCCGGGGCCGGCGGGTCCGGGCAGCGGCATGGGCCGCGCAGGGATGTCCGCGGCGCGAGAGGCGAAGTCCGGCATCGGCGCCGGAGGTTGGCCCGCCCCCGCACCCGCCCCGCGCCCGCCCCGCGCTCCCCCGCCCCGCCCCTACGACGCCCTGCGGAACGTGGCCGCCGGCCGCACCGTGCCCGCGCCGAACCGCGCGTTCGCCCGGTCGACAGCCACCTCCGCCGTGAGACGGGATTCCCGCACCGGGTCGAGCGAGATCTGCCGGGCCACCCTCTCGGCCTCGGTGAGGTCCTCGGCGCGCAGCACCATGCCCGTCAGCCGGGCCCGCTGGAGTCCGGCGGCGTCCATCATCCGGTACGCCGCGGTCCGCAGATCCTCGTCGTGGCCGGACGGTTCGGGGAGCCGCCGGGTCTTCTCCCAGTGCGTGCCACCGGCGAACTGGAGCTTCAAGGACAGCGCCCGGGCGGCCTGACGGCGGTCGCGCAGGGTCGCGCCCAGCCGTACCACCAGATCGAGAAGCGCGGCCCTGACCAGGGCGCCGTCGAGCTCGTGCCCGGTGAACCGGTGACGGACGGCGGCCGCGGGCGGCAGGTCCTTGGGCGTGACGGGACGTGGGTCGACACCGCGGGCGCGCTCCGCGGCCTGCCGTCCCGCCCGCCGGCCCAGGATCCGTTCGACGACACCCTGCGGGACGGCGGCCAGCGCGCCGACGGTGTGCAGGCCGTACGCGTGCAGCGCCTCGGCCTGCCGGGAGCCGATGCCGTGCAGCGTCTCCACCGGCAGCGGCGCGAGGAACTCGTCCACCCCGCCCTCGGGCACCGCCACGATGCCGCCGGGTTCCGGTACCCGGGCGGAGGCCATCGCCGCCACCGCCCAGGTGCCGGCCACCCCGATCCGTACGTCCGTGCCCAGCCGGGCCACCGCGCGCAACCGCACCATCTCCGCGATCCGCACGGCATCCGCACCGAAGTACCGCTGCGCTCCCCGGGCCTGCACCAGCGCAGCCGAGGGCGGGATGGCCTGGACGACGGGAGAGAACTCCCGCAGCAGTTCCAGCACCGCCCGGTACTCGTCCTCGGGGAGCGCCGGGGCGCAGCGCACATGCAGGACGCTCGCCGCACGGCCGTACGGTCCGCCGGCTCCGGCTCCCTGCCCTGCGTCCGGCCGGTCGGGGCTCGGGGGATTCTGGTTCATCCGGCGCTCCCGGGACTCTGGTGCCACAACTTCCTCCCCGTTGCCGCCTGTTGCTCACCCGGCGGCTGAAGGTCCGCCCAGGGGTTGAGTTCGTAGCCGGTCGACAGCTGGATCCGGCGCCCGTTGTCGGCGGGGGCCCGCCCGTCGCCCTCCACGGGAGCGGTCAGCCGTGCCGCGACCGCGTCGAGGCCTCCCGTCCGCCGCAGTTCCGCCAGTTCGGCGAGGTTCCAGGCGGCCGCGCCGACCACGCTGAGGCTGCGCGGACCGCGCCGCTGCACCACCCCGCGCACCAGCAGCAGCCAGGAATGGAAGACGGTGTAGGCGCATGCGGCGTGGCTGTCGTCGAAGAAGGCGAGGTCGACCAGGCCGGTGCCGTCGTCGAGCGTGCTGAAGATGACCCGGCGCCCGGACCGGATCGGCGGTGTCTGGGTGGCCGCCTTCGCACCCGCGACCAGCACGGTCTGCCCGTGCTTCGCCGAGCGCAGTTGCTGGGCCGAGAGCACTCCCAGCTCCTTCAGGAAGGAGTGGTGATCACCCATCAGATGCCGGGAGGCGTCCATGCCGAGGACGCCGAGCTCGGCGCTGAGGCGTTCCGCGTCACCGAGGTCGGGCAGCCCGACGGGGGCGGTCTTCTCCCCCTGCCCGAGCGGGAGTTGACTGCCGTAGGACCCGCCGACCCTCTTGCCGCGCTGTCCGCGGTGGAGTTCGGCGAGATGCAGCAGCAGGTCGCGCCGGTTCGCGCCGAAGGCGTCCAGCGCACCGACCTGGGCGAGCCGTTCGGCGACCGGGCGGCCGGGGCGGGCGCGCTGCCAGAAGTCCAGCAGCGAGGAGTAGGGGCGGCCGTTCGCGATGCGCTCCGCCTCGGCCTCACTGATGCCGTGGACGTCCGAGAGGGCGAGCCTCAACCCCCAGGCCTCGCGCCCCTCTTCAGACACCAGTTCGATTTGATGAGCGACCGCCGACCGGTTCACGTCCAACGGCAGTACGGGGACTCCGCGCCGCCGCGCGTCCGCCAGCAGCAGCCGCTTCGGGTACATCCCCGGGTCATGGGTGAGCAGACCGGCGAAGAAGGCCGCCGGGTGGTGCGCCTTGAGCCATGCCGACTGATAGGTCGGCACGGCGAAGGCCACCGCGTGCGCCTTGCAGAAACCGTACGAGCCGAAGGCCTCGATGATCTCCCAGGTGCGGGCGATCACGTCGGCGGTGTAGTCCCTGGCCGCCGCCTGCCGGGCGAACCAGACCTTGATCGCTCCCTGCGACTCGGGGTGGGACAGCCCGCGCCGCACCCGGTCGGCCTCGTCCCGTCCGCAGCCGGTCATGATGTCCAGCATCTCGATGATCTGCTCATGGAAGACGACGACTCCGTAGGTCTCCTTCAGCGGCCTCTCCAGGTCCTTGTGCGGATAGCGGACCGGCGCCCGGCCGTGCCGGGCCTCGATGAACGGCCGCACCATGTCGGCCGCGACCGGGCCCGGCCGGAACAGCGAGATGTCGACCACCAGGTCGTCGAAGGTCGACGGCTGGAGCCGGCCGATCAGATCCCGCTGGCCCGGCGACTCGATCTGGAAACAGCCCAGCGTCTCGGTGGACTTGATCAGCCGGTAGGTGTCCGGGTCGCCCGGCGGTACGGCATCGATGTCGACCTTCTCCCCCGTCGCCCGCCCCACCTCGGCGACCGCGTGCGCCATCGCCGACTGCATCCGTACGCCGAGGACGTCGAGTTTGAGCAGCCCGAGCTCCTCCACGTCGTCCTTGTCGAACTGCGCCATGGGCAGGCTCTCCCCGCTGGTGGGCACCACCGGGGTACGGGTCAGGAGCGAGGCGTCCGAGAGCAGCACCCCGCACGGGTGCATGGCGATCCCCCGCGGCAGCGCGTCCAGCGCCTCGACCAGCTCCCACATCCGTCCGTGCTTCCCCTTCTCGGCGGCGAGGGCGCGCAGCTCGGGCAGTTCCTCCATGGCGGCGCGGGCGTCACGGGCGCGGATGTGCGGAAAGGACTTGGCGATGCGGTCGATCTCGGCCGGGTCCATGGAGAGCGCGGCGCCCACGTCGCGTACCGCATGGCGTACCCGGTAGGTCTCGGGCATGGCGACGGTGGCGACCCGCTCCTCGCCGAAGCGGTCGATGATCGCACGGTAGACCTCGATCCGGCGGGCGGACTCCACGTCGATGTCGATGTCGGGCAGCACCCGCCGCCGGGTGGAGAGGAAGCGCTCCATCAGCAGGCCGTGTTCGACGGGGTCGGCGTGCGCGATGCCGAGGAGATGGTTGACGAGGGAGCCCGCCCCGGAGCCGCGTGCCGCTACCCGGATGCCCATCTTCTTGACGTCGTCGACGACCTGAGCGACCGTCAGGAAGTACGTGGCGTTGCCGTGGTACGCGATGATGTCGAGCTCGTGGTGCATGCGCTCCCAGTAGTCGCGGCGGTTGTCGTAGCCGCGCAGCACCATGCCGGCGGCGGCGCGGGAGGCCAGCACCCGTTGCGGGGAGCGCCGTGCGGCGCCGACCAGATGCGGTTCGGGGAAGTGGACGGCGCCGATCCCCAGGTCGCCCTCGGGGTCGACCCGGCACGCGGCCGCCGTCTCCTCGGTCATGGCGAGCAGCCGGTGCGCGGTGTCCCGGCGGAAGCCCGCCGCCTCGGCGACCCGCTCGGCATGCGCGGTCATCGCGTCCGGGCCCTTGAGCCAGCGCTCCCCGCTGTCGAGACCCTTGCGCGGGTCGACGGGCACCAGGCGGCGGGCCGCGTCGAGGACGTCGGCGACCGGGCCCTGGCCGGGGTCGGCGTAGCGGACGGCATTGGTCAGCACGGCCCGTACGCCGTGTTCGGCGGCGAAGCCGAGGGTGCGTGCGGCGTGCCGCAGGGAGCCGGGGCCGGTGCCCGGGAGTCCGTGGTGGACGACTTCGAGGCGCAGCCCATTGCCGAAACGTTCCTGCCAGGGTGTGAGCAGCGTGGCCGCTCGGTCGGGGCGGCCCGCGGCGAGCGCCCGGCCGATCTCGGACGCGGGCCCGAGCAGAACGGTCAGATCGTCGCCGTGACTGTCGTTCCAGGGCAGCAGCGGAAGACCGTCGTCCGCCGCATGCGCGGCGGTCACCAGTCGGCACAGCTCGGCCCAGCCCCGGCGGGACCGCGCCAGAAAGACGGCCCGCGGAGCGGACTCGTCGAGAAAGGCACCACCGCGCACGGGAGCACGCCGGCGCTCGGTCGGCCCCTCCTGCCGCGCCCGCTCCCCCACCGCGAGGTCCACCCCGAACAGCGGCCTGACCCCCTCTTTCCCGCAGGCCTTGATGAAGCGGACCGCGCCCGCGACGGTGTCGCGGTCAGTCAGCGCAAGGGCGTCCATACCCCGCTCGGCGGCACCCGCGGCCAGCCGCTCCGGATGCGATGCCCCGTACCGCAGGGAGAACCCGGAAACGGTGTGCAGATGCGTGAACCCGGGCACCCACACCTCCTGGATCAGTCCGTCTCACCTCCCCCTCCTCCACCATAGACCAAGTTTCGAACATACGTACGACATGGCGCGCATCAGCCATTCGGACCCGCCCCACCTGCGGGAACACGGGGCGAGACCCAGCGTGGAGGCCATGACGCGCACATCGGACGACCCTCGCGGAGGATTCCTCGGCGAGCTCAAGGACGCGGTGAGCGCACGGGCCGCACTCCTGGTCCTCGGGGTGCTGGCGATCCAGCTGGCCTTCATCACGTCGTACATCGGCGCCTTCCACGCACCCGCGCCGCACAGGGTCCCGCTGGCCGTCACGGCGCATTCGAGCCAGGTCTCCGACGAGGTCCTGTACCGGCTTTCCACCCTGCCGGGCCAGCCGATCGACCCCCGGCCGGTCCGGAACGAGACGGCGGCGGTCGAACAGATCCGGAACCGGGACATCGACGGCGCACTCGTCCTCGGTCCCGATGGCACCGCCCGGCTGCTGGTTGCCAGTGGCGGCGGCGCCTCGCTCTCCCAGGCGATCACCGAAGTCGTCACGGCGGCCGAGAAGGGGCAGCGCAGGTCCCTGACGGTGGTGGACGTGGTCCCCGGCACCCCGGGCGACGCCCGCGGGCTCTCGTCGTTCTACCTGGTCGTCGGATGGTGCGTGGGCGGCTATCTGTGCGCGGCGATCCTCGCGATCAGCGCGGGCGCACGGCCCGCCAACGGATCCCGCGCCGTGATCCGGCTGGGCGCCCTGCTGCTGTACTCAATCCTCGCCGGCCTGCTGGGATCCGTGATCGCGGGCCCCGTCCTGGACGCCTTGCCGGGCGGCCTTCCTGCCCTGTGGGGCCTCGGCACGCTGCTGGTCTTCGCGGTCGGGTCGATCACGCTCGCCCTCCAGGGCCTCGTGGGCGTCATCGGCATCGGCATCGCGATCCTGCTGGTGGTCGTGCTCGGCAATCCGAGTGCGGGCGGCGCGTATCCCCATCCGCTGCTGCCGGCGTTCTGGCGGACCATCGGACCCGCACTGCCGCCGGGCGCGGGCACCTACGCCGCCCGCTCGATCGCGTACTTCAGGGGCAACGGCGCGGGCGTCCCGATGCTGGTGCTCGCCGTGTGGGCGGTGGCGGGTACGGCGCTCACGATCGCCGCCGCGGTGTTCCGCCCCGGCGGCACGGGGGCCGGTGCGGAGGTGGCCGCGAGCGGCGGAGCCGATGGGAGCCGGCGGGACCGAGCCGGAAGGGCGGCCACCGCGGGCCGTCCCGGCACCATGGGCTGAGGCGAGCCGATGCCCGGACGACTCGGACCGCCAGAGCGCGGCGACACACAGCCCGGCAACGGTCCCCGGCCCGGGGCTCCGTCCCCCGCCCGGCCGTCCGGAGAGCGGGGCCCGCGGATCCGCGCCGCTCGCCGGGCCTCCCGCGGACCGGCCGTTCCGCCCGGCCGGAACGGGAGAACCGGCCGGAATTCCGGACCACCGGTGTCCCCCGCGCTGCGGACCGCGGCCGCGTACTCCTGGCGTGTGCTCGTGGTCGGCGCGCTCGTGTACGCCGTCTTCTCGATCCTCGGGCGCTTCCACGAGATCGCCGTGGCCGTCTTCCTCGGTCTGGTCGTGACCGCGATGCTCCGGCCGATCGCCGATCTGCTGGCCCGCCGGATGCCGCGGGCGATCGCCGTCGCCGTGTCCCTGCTCGGCAGCATCATCGTCCTCCTCGGCGTCCTGGCCCTCGTCGGCGAGACGGTCGCCGGTGAACGCGCCGTGCTCCAGGAGGAGTTCGGCGCCGGGATCGGCAGGATCGAGCGCTGGCTGGAGCAGCCTCCGTTCCGGCTGAACCCCGAGGCGCTCACCGATCTCCAGTCCCGGATCGGGCAGTTCCTGTCCAGCCACCGGTCCACCCTGATCAGTACCGCTCTCAGCGGCGCCGGGCGGCTGGTGCAGGTGCTCACCGTGCTGGCGCTCGCGCTCTTCTGCTCGGTCTTCTTCCTCCAGTCGGGCGACCGGCAGTGGAACTGGTTCTGCTCACAGCTGCCGGCGGGGGCCCGGGACCGGGTGGCGCTGGCCGGCCGGGCGGGCTGGCGGACCTTCACCGGATACACACACGGCATCGTGCTGGTGGCGGCGACCAACGCCATCCTGGTGGGCGTGGCCCTGTTCGCCCTCGGAGTACCGCTGGCCGTGCCCCTGGCCCTGCTCGAATTCTTCGCCGCTTTCATTCCGCTGATCGGCTCCCCCATCGCGCTGGCCGTTGCCGCGGTGGTGGCACTGGCGTCCGAAGGGCCGGTGATCGCGGCCGTCGTCGTCGCGCTGATCGTGATCATCGGTCAGATCGAGGGGCATCTGCTGCACCCGCTCGTGATGAGCTGGGCGGTCCGGCTGCACCCGGTGGTGGTGGCACTCTCGGTCGTCGGCGGGGCCATCGCGGCGGGAGTGGTGGGTGCGGTGGTGGCGGTTCCGCTGGTCTCCGTCCTCTGGGCCGCGCGGCAGGCTCTGCGCGGAGAGCAGCCTGAGACGCAGAAGCCGCGTTCCTGGCGGAAGCGGAAGAAGAAGGAACCGGCGGGAGGCGAGGGGCCGGCGGACGAGGCGGGGAACACGAGCGGCATGAGCAAAGCCCGGGCCACCCCTGAGGGGTGACCCGGGCCTCATGGCTCACAGAGTGGTGCGTCAGCCGATCTCGGCCCCGAAGGCCTGAAGGGCCTCGGGCACCGGCTGGAAGAAGGTCTCGCCGCCCGAGGAGCAGTCACCGCTGCCGCCCGAGGTGAGACCGACTGCGGTGTCGCCCGCGAAGAGCGAGCCGCCACTGTCACCGGGCTCGGCGCAGACCGTGGTCTGGATGAGGCCGTTGACGATGTCGCCGTTGCCGTAGTTCACGGTGGCGTCGAGGCCGGTGACCTCACCGTCGTGCACCTGGGTGGTGGAGCCGCTGCGCTGCACCTGCATGCCGACGGTGGCCTCGCCCGCCTTGGTGATGGCCTGCGAGCTGCCGTTGTAGAGGTTCACCTCGCTCGGGTGCTCGGTGCTGCCGCTGTACTTGACGAGCGCGAAGTCGTTGTCCGGGAACTGCGAGTCGACCATCTCGCCGATCGGAGCACCGCCCGCGGAGTCGGACCACTGGCTGCCGGCCTGGCCGCAGTGTCCGGCGGTGATGAAGTGGGGCTCGCCGTCCTTGACGACGTTGAAGCCGAGCGAGCAGCGTCCGCCGCCCGAGTGGATGGCGTCGCCGCCGGAGATGAAGGGCTTGAACTCACCGGCGGTCTTCTTCAGTTCCGCCTTGCCGCCCAGGCCCTTGACGACCTGGTTCAGCTTGGTCAGCGCCGCGCCCTTGACCGTACGGTCGGCGGTGACGACGACCTTGTTGGTGACCGGGTTGACCGCCCAGGAGGTGCCCGGAATGGTCGCCTTGGTGGTGAGGGTCTGCCGGGCGCTCTTCAGCTCGGCGAGGGTGTTCTCCACGACGCGTGCCTTGCCGCCGGCGTCGCGCACAGCCTTGGCGGCAGCGTCGTCGATGACGTTCACGATGAGCGTCTTGGCGTCGGCGTCGTAGTACGTGCCCGCCGCGTCGCCGCCCAGCTTCACGCTCAGCGTGTTGGCGAGGTTTCCGGCCGCGGTCGCCGACAGCTTCTTCGCGGTGAACTGCTCGGTGTTGTCACTGGCGTTCGCACTCTGGAAGGTGAGGCCCGCTCCAACGAGTGCGACGACGGCGCCGCCCGCTATCGCGGCTTTTCTCTTGGGATTGCGTCGGTGCTTCAACTTCAACCTCCTGTGGGGGCCGCGTCCCGACATGTGGGGTGTCGGAACACGGAGGATGGGGCGCCCACTATTCCGATACCAATCGGTAGCACACAAGGTCGACTTCAGGACGCGCACACGACAACGCGGAGGCGTTCACAACGCCTTCACAGCAAACGTCGACCCTGGTCATTCCGTTTCGCGAACAGCACATGTACGGCGAGCAATCACGCCGTGGGCAGTGGGTGAGGACTAGTCCTGTCCTGATTCCGACCCCTCGGGGCCTGTTGCCGGACCGACGGCAGGAGGAGAAGGGGCACTCGCGGGAGCAGAAGGAGTCGCCGGGGCAGGGGTCGCCGCGGGAGCGGGAGCGGGTTCGACAGGGGGGACCGGCAGCGGCTGCTGGGCCCGTTCGAGGAAGCGGAGCAGTTCCACCGGGAAGGGCAGCACCAGGGTGGAGTTCTTCTCCGCGGCGACCGCCACCACGGTCTGGAGCAGCCGCAGTTGCAGCGCCGCCGGTTCCTTCGACATCTCGCCCGCCGCCTCGGCCAGCTTCTTCGACGCCTGGAGCTCCGCGTCCGCGTTGATCACCCGGGCCCGGCGCTCACGGTCGGCCTCCGCCTGGCGTGCCATGGACCGTTTCATCGTCTCGGGCAGCGACACGTCCTTGATCTCCACCCGGTCGATCTGCACACCCCAGCCGACCGCCGGGCTGTCGATCATCAGCTCCAGCCCCTGGTTCAACTGCTCCCGGTTCGAGAGCAAATCGTCCAGATCGCTCTTGCCGATGATCGAACGCAGGGACGTCTGCGCCATCTGGGAGACCGCGAAGCGGTAGTCCTCGACCTGCACGACCGCGTCGGAAGGGTCGATCACCTTGAAATAGATGACCGCGTCGACCCGGACCGTCACATTGTCCCGGGTGATGCCGTCCTGCGCGGGAACCGGCATCGTCACGATTTGCATATTGACTTTACGGAGCCGGTCCACGCCCGGGACTATCAGGGTGAATCCAGGGCCGCGTACGGAAGGCCTGAGCTTTCCGAGCCGGAAGACCACCCCGCGCTCGTACTGCTTGACCACCCGGGCGGCCGCCATCACATAGACGACTCCCGCGCACGCGACGGTCGCGCCGGCCGTCACCAGTGCCTCGATCATCACGGGCCCCCCTGGGGTGCGATGCGGACCGGCATGCAGTGCCTCTTCGAAGGTAGCTCCCCCCTGGCCGCAAAGGGAGCCCCGGTCACACGCTCTGATGGGTAATCATCGAACGGTTGGGGAATGCCAAAGGCTCACCTTGCTTGTACGGGGCACTCTTGTACGGGCACTGAACGAAGGGGGCGGGGGTGCGACGTCGGGTGCGCGCGTCGGACGGGCGGCATCTGGTGGTGGAGCGGCTGGGGGATCCACGCGGCAAGCCCGTGTTCCTGCTCCACGGCACACCCGGCAGCCGGCTGGGCCCGGCCCCGCGCGGCATGGTCCTCTACCAGCGCCGTACCCAGCTGATCGCGTACGACCGTCCCGGTTACGGCGGTTCGGACCGGTTGGCCGGGCGCTCCGTCGCGGATGTGGCCGAGGACGTCCGGGCGATCGCCGACGAACTCGGGCTGGAGCGGTTCGCCGTCGTGGGCCGGTCGGGCGGCGCGCCCCACGCGCTGGCCTGCGCGGCGCTGATGCCGGACCGGGTCACCCGCACCGCGGCGCTGGTCACCCTCGCGCCCCGGGACGCGGACGGGCTCGACTGGTTCGAGGGCATGGCCGCGTCCAACGTCCTGGAGTACACCTTCGCGTCGGACGACCCCGCGGGGCTCACGGCACGGTTCATCCTGCGGTCCGCCGAGATCAGGAAGGACCCGATCCGGCTCCTCGACGATCTGCGCCGGGAGCTGACCGACTCGGACCGGATGGTCGTGGCGGACGCGGGCGTACGGTCCATGCTGCTGCGCAACTACCAGGAGGCGCTGCGCGCATCGGCGTACGGCTGGATCGACGACGCGCTGGCCTTCTGCAGCCCGTGGGGGTTCGACCCGGCCGACATCAAGGGCGAAGTGATGCTCTGGCACGGCGAGAAAGACGTGTTCTCACCGGTGGGGCACTCACGCTGGCTCGCGCAGCGCATCCCCGGAGCGACGGCGGTCCTGGAACCGACGGCGGCGCACTTCGACGCCCTGCACGCGCTGCCCCGGATCCTGACCTGGCTGCTGAACTAGAACCGACCCGTTCGGACCGTGCCGCGCTCGTGCACCGGCAGGGCGAAGTCTCCGCCCTGCCGGTGCACGAGGACCGCTCACACGGCGAGCGGCTCCAGGTCGCGGTGCACCCGGCGTTCGTCCCGCGCGATCCGCGTCAGCGCGTGATCCTCGCCCAGCAGCCTCTGGAGCTCCGCCACCGTCTCGGACCGCAGCTGCATCGCCTCGTCCTTGCGGCCGAGCATCCCGAGGGTGACCGCCAGGTTGGAGGCGACGCCCAGCACCTCCGGATGGTGGGCGCCCAGGACGTCCCGCAGCCGGGCCACGGTCCGCTGTTCGATCTCCAGGGCCTCTTCCAGACCGCCCAGGTCCGCCAGCGCGTTCGCGAGGTTGATCGTGCTGTAGAGAGCGTGCGGGTGGCTCTCTCCCAGCACCTCCCTCATCGTCCTCGTCACCTTGAGCAGCAACTGCTCCGCGGACTCCGGATCGCCGCAGCCCCACTGGAAGATGCCCAGGTTGTTGATGGCGGCGAGGGTGTACGGGTGCCTCTCCCCCGGCGCCTTCCGGTACTGGTCGACGACCTCCTGCGCCAGATCCCTGGCCGCGACGGGCTCCCCCGCGGCGAACAGGTCGGCCGCCAGGTTTAGGTCGCAGGCCAGCGAGTCCGGGTTGGCAGAGGTGTACCGGGCGCGGTAGCGGTTGCGGGTGGCCGTGGTCAGCCGCCGCGCGTCCTCGAGACGGCCGGCCCTGCGCAGCGACACCGCAAGGGACTTGGCAGCAGCCAGGGTGCCCGGGAAGGTCCGGCCCAGCTGCTCCTTGTACAGCTCGTAGGTCCGGCTGAGAAGCGTGACCGAGTCCTCGTAACGGCCGATCTCCCGCAGGTCCCGGGCCAGGTTCATGGCCGAGGACAGGGTGTACGGGTGTTCCGGGCCGAGCACCTCGGTGCGCCGGTCGAAGACCTCCTGGTCGATCTCACGGGCGCGGGAGTACTGGCCGACCATGCGCAGGTTCAGCGCAAGGTTGTTGGCGGCCGCGAGCGTCCGCGGGTGGGACTCGTGGAAGATCTGGCTGAATCCCTCGTGCGCCTCGGTCGCCAGCTCCATGGCCCTGCCGTACTGGCCCAGGGTGCCGAGGTCCATCGCGAGGCCGCTGGTGGTCATGTAGGTGTGCGGATGGGACTCGCCGAGCACGGCCTGCTGTCGCTCCAGGGTCACCTCGTCGAGCTCCTTGGCCTCCACGTAACGCCCCTGGGAGCGATAGATGTTGGAGAGGTGGAAGCGGAGGTAGAGGTACTGGAGGTCGTCGTTGCCCAGCATGTCGCGCCAGGTCTCGCGTACGTCGTTCGCGAGTGTCGCGGCGGTCATCCAGTCGCCGCGCTTCCAGAGGTAGCGCACGCGGTCGATGATCAGCCGGCGGGTCTCCGGCTCCTTGCAGTACCGGGCCTCCGAGGGGCCGAGGTGGGGCCAGATGGTGGCGAACCGCGCCCAGGTCTCGGGGTTGTCGATCGGCTCGTCGTCGTCGGGCCGGGCTCCCGCGAGGACCCGGTGGACGGCGTGCCGGGCGTCCTGCTGCTCCTCCTCCGTCAGCTGTGCCCGGATGACGGCCTGGACCAGCCGGTGCACCTGGATGCTGTTGGAGACCTGGTCGACCTTGGCCAGCGCGAACCGGCCGATCTCCCGGATGACCCGGCCGAGCACCAGCTTCTCCTGGAGGGAGGAGTCGTACGGCTTGAGCGCGTCGATCATCTCCTTGCTGTAGAGGAGGTTCGCGGAGATCGGCTCGGGTGCGAAGAAGGCGCAGAGCTGGAGGAGACGGACCGCCGCCGGTGAGCGCTCCTTGAGCCGCTCGATGGAGACGTTCCAGGTCGCGGCGACCGGCTCGGGGTATCCGGCGGGCTGATTGAGCGCGAGCACGCTCGCGGCCTGCTCCCTGAGCTGTTCCAGATAGGCGCTGACCGGGGTGGCGGTCTCCGCGATCCAGGCCGCGGCCTGCTCGACGGCGAGCGGCAGGTCACCGACCGCGGTCGCGACCTGGTCGGCCTCCTCGATGCCCAGTCCGCGGGCGCGCCGCTGGAGGTGCTCGATGGACTCCTCGCGCAGGAAGACGTCGACGGGCAGCGCGTCGCCGTACTGCGACCAGGTCTGGTTCCTGGAAGTGACGAGGATGTGCCCGGGCCCCTGCGGCGGAAAGAACCGCTTGAGCTGCTCGGGGTCGTCGGCGTTGTCGAAGACGAGCAGCCAGCGGGACGAGGGCACGCCGCGCCGCAGCAGGTCGATGGCTTCCTGCGAAGCGGCCGCCATGTCCTCGCCGCCCTGCGCGCCGAGCCGTACGGCGAGTTCGGCGAGGCCGGCGATCACGTCGTCGCTCTGTTCGGCGGAGATCCACCAGACCAGGTCGTAGTCGGCCATGAAGCGGTGGACGTATTCGAGGGCCACCTGTGTCTTGCCGACGCCGCCGAGTCCGTACAGCGTCTGCGGCTGCGGCAGCACGGCCGCCACCGCCATGCCGCCGCCGAGCTGGTCGCGCATCCGCTCCAGCACCACGGAGCGTCCGGTGAATCCGGGGTTGCGCGGCGGGGCGTTCCAGATCTTCGGGACGGTGCCGGGGAAGCGCGGGCCCGGCGATCCGCTGTCGGGGAGCTGGACGGGGCGGTCGAGTGCGCGCAACAGGGCGTTGGTCGCGTTCACTTCGTCGAGCCGGAAGAGGTCCACGGGGTTGCGGTCGATGTACGGCGTGGTGAGCCGCACATCGCCCACGCGGACCGGCAGCAGATGGTGCCGGCCGCCGCCGGGGTCCTCGGCCGCGGACCGCTGCCAGACCTCCACCGCCCGCGCGGACTTCAGATACGCGCTGGACAGCAGGACCACGGTGCGCGCGGCCTGTTCGGCGGGGTGCGTGTCGTCGGTGGCCGGGTCGCGCTCGGCCGAGACGTCACGCGGCACGACCCGGAACCCGGCGCGGGTGAGCCGGTACTCGACCCAGTCCGCCCACATCCGGTTCTCGGCGACATAGCTGAGGAAGAGGTCGGCGGGCAGGGCGGGCCGGCGCCGGGTGAAGGCGTCCCTGATGCGGAGTCTGACGTCCTCGCCGACCGTGGGCATCGAGGTGATCTGCTGCTCGGTGATGACGGCGGTGAGCCGTTCGAACGCGGACAGCAGGGAGTTGGTGAGCCCCGCCTCGTCGCCGAAGGTGGCCAGCGTCTCCTCGTACGCGTAGTACGGCCGGTACGGGATCTCCACCGCGCCCCAGTAGGCGGTGGACTCCTCGCTGTTCAGCCCGGTGGGGAAGCGGTCGAACTTCAGCCGGGCGAGCGCGCGTCCGGCGTCCGCCTTCTCCTTCTCGCCCTCGTCGATGCGCATCGGGACCGGGTAGATCTTGATGCCCCGGCCGCCGTACCGCTCGTCGATCTGCCGGGCCACCGAGGCAGCGCCGTCGATGGACTGGTCGCTGAGGGTGAAGCAGTCGACGAGTACGTCGGGCAGATGGACGGTGCAGATGTCGGCGATGTCGCTGAGGCCGGTACGGCTGTCGATGAGGACGTAGTCGTAGTTGGCCTTCATGTCCTCGCGCAGCGCGTCGAAGAACAGGCCGCCGCCGAGCCGGTCGTAGAAGTTGTCCCAGTCGAAGGTGGAGACGGTCGCCGAGTACTCGCGGTTCTGCTTGCCGGCGGAGACGAAGTCGAGCGTGCCGCCGTCCGGGAACTCCCAGCCGAGGCTCTCGGGGGTGAGCGAGACGGCGTGCGGCTGGATCCGGGCGTAGTCCGTGTGCCAGTCGTCACGGCGGCCGGTGTCAGGGGTTATCGCGGCCCAGGCGTACTCGGTGATCAGGTCGATCACACCGGTGGTGGCGCCGAGCGTGGAGGGGTCGAGGAACGGGTGGAAGAACCGGTGCAGGCCCGGTGCCTCCAGGTCCCAGTCGACGGCGAGCACCCGCTTGCCGTTCGCGGCGAGAATCCAGGCCGTGTTGGCCAGGGCCATCGTGCGGCCCGTACCTCCTTTGTAGGAATAGAAGGTGACGATGCGCCCGTCACGACTGGCTGTCATCCGTGTCCTCCGCATCGGGAACGATTCCACGCGTCTTCGGGGCGTACTGGGTGGTGCCGTGCTCGGCCATGGGCCCGCGGAGTCTGACCCGTTCGGTGCGTCCCGATCCGGGCGGCTGGGCGGGTGGATAGACCGCGGCGTGCCGCAGATACTCCTGGGCGGCCGATTCGACGACCTGCGGCAGGATCTGCCCGAACGCCTCCATGCTGAACACACCCCGGGCGGCCGCCCGGCAGGCGGCCCGGCCCTGCTGCATCTGGTGCGGCATCGTGCGCTCCAGCTTCTCGACGAGCGCGGCTTCGGATATCCGGCTCTGCGGGTCCTCGCGGTTCCACGGCACGACGACGCTCACCCAGGGCCGCGGCTGGGCGTCGAAGGCGGCGAGCCGCCCGCACCGTTCGTCGTCCTCCAGCGCCCAGCGGTCGACCAGGAGTATCTCCGGCCGGGTGGGCGGCAGGCTGATGTCCGGTGGCGTCTCGTGGTCGAACGACGAGACGGTGGCCTGGTAGTTGAGGGAGCGCACCAGGTCCTGGGCCATGTACGCCAGCGGTCGTGCGGAGTCCGGGTGGTAGGGGTTCCAGTCCTGCGACTGTTTGCCGTAGTAGTCGGGGGCCCGGCCCTCGGGCAGATCGTGGCTCGTGGGCGCGGCGACCGTCAGATGCATCGGACGGGGGCCGCCGGTGGGTTTGCCGAACGCGCTGGGTGCATGCCGGTAGTCGACGGGGCTGCCGGAACCGACGCGCGTAGTGTCGGCGACACTGACGATCCGTTTGGCCAGTTCGTAGACGGCCGCCTCGTACTCCTCGGCGAATATCCGCAGCTTGATCAGACCGTAGAGGCCGTCGGTGACATACCGGTCGCCGAAGGCTCGGTGGTTGAACTGCAACCGCTCGGCGGGGCCGGGGAGTTGTTCCGGCGGCATCGGCACCCACAGCGCGGGCACGATCGCCTCGGCGGAGCGGTTGCTCTTGGCCTGGTGGTAGATGGCCCGTTGGGCGAAGGCGTACCACTCCTTGCCGCACATCTCGCTGGCGAAGTACCGCGGCGAGAACAGCGGCACGAACACCCGGCAGGTGGCGAGCACCTCACCGAGCCGCTCGGACCAGCCCTCTCCGGACCGGATCTCCCGGTCCATGAAGCCCGCGGGAGCGCCGGCGGGCAGATCCGTCATCGCCATGACATGACCGCAGAGGTCACGGAAGAGCCGTTCCACCCACATGTCGGGGTCCGGGCCGCCTGCCCCGTACCGCGGCGTATGCGCGTAACTCAGAAAGAAGTACGGCCGATGGTCAGCCGCCCGTTGCCCTGATTCCGACACACGACCCCCGTCCTGTGTGAACGCCCGCATCCACTGCCGGCATCGCTGAGAGATGCGAACTGATTAATCATTCCGGAGCCCGACACACTCCATCCCCCGGACGTTCAGTCAATCAACAGCGCTTTTCGGTCATCCAGCTCACTGCGTGGTCGACCGCGTCCTTGATCGAGAACAACCGCGCAGGTCTTCCGCCCAGTTGTCCTTTCTGTTCCATACCCCAGGTGAAGGCGGCACCGATCGCGTCGAAATCACTGTCGTCCAGTTCGACGTCCGTGTACTCCGTCCATTCCTTACCCCCACCCGGACGCTGCACCACACAACGGTAGGTGCGCAGAGGTGCTCCGGTCCGGTATTCGGCGAGATGGAACGAAGTGCACACGGCGAAATCCACATTGATCATCACAACGTGCGCCCCCGCGCGATAGAGCGCGCCGAGGGGTGAGTCCTCACCGAGGTGCGAGGTCAGCGGATGTCCGGCGAGCAATTCCGCGGCACGCCGTCCCACGGCCGCGAAAGAGGTCTGCGGATGGGAGCTGCGGACGGCCCCTTCGGCGGTCCGCACCGCCTCGGCCAACCGGCCCATCCCCTGGGCCGGCGTATGGACCGGGTCGAAGGCCGGCATGTCCGCCCGTAAGGCTGCCGACTGCTCGGGTGTCATGCCCCGCACCCGGGCGCGGTACGCGGGCGATGTGTCGGAGTTCCCGGCGGTGAACGCGGGCACCACCAGTGTGCCGTCCTCCCCCAGGGCCTCCAGCAGTGCGTCCCGCAGCGCCTCGGCGTGCAGGCCCGTGGCGTGCAGCGAGGCGTGCACCAGGAGCGTCATGCCCTGCTCCACGCCCAGCTCACGCACCGCACGGGTCAGGAAGGACCGGTCCCCCGCATCAGCCACGGCCGCACTCCTTGCGCAGCTCGTCGAGGAGCCGGTGCCCGCTCACCGTGAGCTCCGGTGCGCTCTCCAGGGTGGTGAGGGCACGCATGGCCTGATCTGCCCCCTCGGGGTCGAAGGGGGCGAGGCCCACCCTCTCGTACGCGCCCGCGAGCAGCTCGGACACCGGGACCTCCTCGTCCTGCCAGGGCGCGGGATGGCTCCACCAGCCGTCCTGTGCATGGAGATCGGTGACCTCCACAAGCGCGTGCAGTTTCGCCCGGCGGAAGCCGCGCAGCAGCGCGACCGCCAGTCCCCCGGCCGTCTCCGGCAGGGCGAGGCCGAGCGCTCCGAAGCCGTGTGCCCGCAGCGACGCCTCGCCGGAGAGGAGCGGGGTGAGCGTGCTCAGACACTCGCCGGCCTCCGCGGCCTGCTGCGGCGCGGCATCGGCCAGCACGGCCCAGGCCTCGGTCAGCCGCTCGTCCCAGACGGCCGTCGCGCGGGCGTCGAGCCGCCCGTGCACGGGTGCGCCGAAGCAGTCGCGGTACGGGTCGATGTCGTCCAGCCGCAGGAGCGGGACCCCGTCGCCGCCGAGCGTGCGCACGGGCCGCCAGTCGCTTCCCTCACCGTGCAGGCCATCGAGGCGGACAAGCCGCGACTGCCCGCCGTCGACGGCGACCAGGAAGCCCTCCTCGACGGCCCGCACCTCGGCGCTGCCGTCGTCCGCCGTGCCGCGCAGCCGTAATTCACCGAGGGTGGGCAGCCGGAGCCTGCCGCCTTCGTGGGAGAGCCGGACCGGTGTGGCGTCCCGCCCGGTGACAAGTGCGGCGGCGAGGTACGACGGGAGCCGCAGGGCGAGCGCGAGTGCCCCCGGCCGTTCCTCGCGCAGGGCGGCCAGTGTGTCCTGGAGCCAGGTGTAGGTGTACGGGTGGCCGAAGACCTCGTCGAGCAGGTCGCCCCGGTCCTCCAGAGCGCAGGTCAACTCCCATGCCTCGGCCCAGGCCTCGCCCCCGCGGCCGCCCAGCTCCTCGTTGAGCTCGGCGAGAAGCGTGCGCGTCACGTCCTGGTGCTCGGCCATCAGCGCGCCCGGCTCGGTGACCGCGGCCGGCACGGCCCCGGCGCCGGCGCGCTGCTCGATACCGCGGATGAGCGCTTCGAGGTCGGCGCAGTACACGGAGGTGTTGTCGAAGTCGTTCCGCGAGCTGTAGCGGTGGGTGTAGAGGCCGCCGCCGCAGGAGCGGACGACCGGGCACCGGCGGCACGTGGCGCTCACTCCGGCCAGGCCCAGCTGGCGTGCCCGGACGCCGGGGTGGGCGGCGACATCGTCGAACGCGTGCGAGAAGACGTCGAATCCAGTGGCCGCCGCGCCGTCGTAGGCGCTCTTGAGCGAGTCGACCTGTTCCAGGGTGCCGTCGGTCTCGACGACGACGAGGTCGGTGGGGGCCAGGCCCAGTGACTCGGTGAGGCTGGGGCCGCCGGCGAGGGTGGAGAACACCGACTCGAAGAGCCGTACGGGAACCTTCCGGCCCTGTCCGTCCCAGCGGTCGTAGATCCTCAGCAGCCACTCGGCGTAGGCGGTGGGCGATCCGTCGGGGCGGGCCGGCGGGTCGTTCCAGGTGGCGTGCGGCAGGAGGAAGTCGATGCGCGGGGGTTCGAGCTCGGCGAGGGCGTCGTAGACGGCGACCGGGTCGTTGGCCACATCGACGGTGCACAGCAGACCGAGGTAGAGGTGGCGGTAACGCTCTTCGCGGAGCAGATCGACGGCCCGCAGGACCAGGGGATGACTGGTGCGCCCGTCCGCGAAGCGGCGGTGGCGGTCGTTCGCGACACGGTCGCCGTCGAGGGAGATACCCACCTTGACGTCGTACGCGGCGAAGAGCTCGAGATACCGGTGGCTGAGCTGGAGGCCGTTGGTGTGGATCCGCAGATCGAGAGAGGCGACGGGGTCGAGGGCGGCGGTGAGCTCCTCGCAGATGCGTCGCAGTCGTTCGGGCCCCGCGAGCAGAGGCTCCCCTCCGTGCAGGATCACTGACACGGAGGGCAGGGCATGACTCTTGGCATGCTCGGCCAGTCGCAGAGCTGTCCAGGAAATGGCTTCGTCAGAGATTGCCTTGGGGCGGGTACGCCAGCTCTGATCAGCGTGTTCGTAGATATAACAGTGGTCACATGCAAGATCACATCTGCTGTGGACCTTCAATACGATCTCGCGGAATGGGACCAGGGGTCCAGTCATTCCGCCAGTCTAGAGCGCGGAGTTGAAGGAAGAGATACGCACGGTACGGTCAGCGGCGGCCGGCATGACCCTCGCCAGCTTCTTGGCGGCATCCCCACCACGGACATCGATCTGGGCCAACGGGATGCGGTTCTTCTTCGCAGCAGCGAATGACCGCGAGGTCTGCATCGTCATGGGGGCCGTCCTTGTGTTGTGTACAGCGCAGATACCACGCACCATTGCAGTGCCGGCGGCACGACTTTACTCTCATGGCGACCCTCAGCAACTCAAGCTGTGGTCGCGGAAGAGAAGAGTTGCATCACATTCTCGCAGCAGAGGGCGGAACGAGCGATTCCGTCTAAAGAGTGAAGGCAAAACTGCAGACAGGGGGGCGTATGACCGGGTTTACCGGCCCACTGCACAGCATGGTGTTCCGTAACACCGATCTGCCCGATCTCTTCCATCATTCGGATGCCATAGCCATATCGAGGCAACGTGAGGCGGTCGGCTCCACCCGCTACCAACTGCTGCTCCTGGTCGTGGGAGCCGCCGTGGCGACGCTGCCGTCGTCCCTGAAGCTCGGCGACACGTTTCAACTCCCCGGCGCACTCAGCGCGTTGGCGTACATGGGGGTTCTCGTGCTCGGTTACCGTTCCTCACGCCGTCGAGCAAAGTCGCAATGGCAACTCAACCGTTCTGCGGCGGAGTTCATCAAATCGGTGTGCTGGCGGTACTCCGTACACGGCACCCCGTTCGACGCCCGGGCCACCGACGCCGACGAGCTGTTCGTCGCCCGGCTGGAGGAGGGGTTACGGGAACTGGTGAAGGTGGGCTGGGAGGACCCGCGCACGGGCGGGAGCGACCTCGCGGCGGCCGAACTCATCACGCCTGCCATGCGACGGCTCCGCGCCAAGCCCTACACCGTACGCAAGGAGACCTACGTCCGGGACCGGTTGATCGAGCAACGCAACTGGTACCACCGCAGCGCCGAGATCTCCCGCCGTGCGACCCGGCTGTGGTCGGCATCGATCGGACTGCTCACCCTGCTGGCCCTGTTCTTCGCGCTGCTGCACACCTTCTCGCTCGCCGTGTCGGTCAATGTGGGCGGTCTGTTGTCGGCGGCCGCGGCGGCCTGTCTCGCCTGGAGCGAGATCCGCCGCCATCAACCCCTCATCGCCGCCCACTCGTTGGTCGAGGAGGACCTGGCCACGATGCACACGGCGATGGAGACCTCGGTCACCGACGCCCAATGGCCGTCCGCGGTGTACGAGACGGAACGCATCGTGTCGCCCCAGCACACGGACTGGCTGGTACGGCACGGGAGTTGAGCCGCCGTCGATGAAGCACCGGGGGCCTCGGCGTCATCAGCTGCGCCGCAGGCCCTCGCGCCAGATGACGGTCACCGGCTTTCCCCGGTCACGGGCGTAGCTGACGATGTCCGCCGTGCCCCCGAGACCTCGGGCCGGACAGCCGTCCCAGACGGCGAGCAAACGGTCGCAGTTGTCGGCGATGTAGGCGCCGGCGGCGTAATAGGCCTCGTCCGTCGAGTGCGGGAAGGCGAGCTGGATCTCGCGCGCGGCGCGGCCGCGGAGCTGCTGGAAACGGGCCAGTTCGCCGGGGTCGGTGAAGCCGTCCGCGTAGTCGCCGCTCGGGATGACCACGGTCAGTTCGGCGCCGCAGTCGAGGGCGATGTCCGCGAAGAGCTGGTCGGCGCCGACGGCGAGACTGGAGAGCGCCTCCATCGAGCCGTCGTGTCCGCAGAGCGCGGCGCGCATCACCGCGCGCACGTGGTCCCGGGCCTCGGCGGGAATGTCTCGGTGGCCGGTCACTCCGATGCGTTTCACTGCCACGCGACCCCCGTATCTCCCGCGCCCGACGCCCTGACATCGTCTCAGATGACAGAGCCGCGTCGAGCCCCCGTCCTTCATACGGACGAGGGCTCGACCCGGACGGTTCAGTCGCCGCGCGTCAGTAGACGCTGACTCCGTAGGCGCTGAGCGCCTCGGTGACCGGCTGGAAGAAGGTCGTACCGCCGGAGGAGCAGTTGCCGCTGCCGCCGGAGGTCAGGCCGATGGCCCTGCTGCCGGAGTAGAGCGGGCCGCCGCTGTCGCCGGGCTCGGCACAGACGTTGGTGCGGATCATGCCGTAGACGACATCGCCGCCGCCGTAGTTCACCGTGGCGTTGAGACCGGTGACGCTGCCGCTGTGGGTGCCCGTGGTGGAGCCTCGGCGGGTCACCGACATGCCGACCGTGGCGTTCGCGGCACTGGTGATGTCGACGCTGCCGACGGTGCCCGGGTGGGCGAGCGAGGTGTTGGAGTAGCGCACCAGGCCGTAGTCGTTCCCGGGGAAGCTGGATCCGGCCGTGGGGCCGATGGTGGTGGTGCGGGCGGAGTTGGTGTACCAGGTGCCCGCGCCGTCGGTGCAGTGACCGGCGGTCACGAAGTAGTAGGTGTTGCCGCTGCGGACGTTGAAGCCCGCGGAGCAGCGCCAGCTGGAGGCATAGATCGCGTCGCCGCCGGCGAGCAGCTTGGAGAAGACACCGGGGGTGCGCTCGATACGGAGGGCGTCGGCGTTGCTTCCGGCGGCCTTCTTGATCTTCGCTATCTCGGCCTGGGAGACGGTGCTGTCGGCCGTGACGACGAGGCTCTTCGTCGCAGGGTCGATGTTCCAGGCGGTGCCGGCCACATCCGCTGCGAGGACGGCGTCGCTCGCGGAGGTGAGCTCGGCTGCGCTGAACGTCTGGGACTGGTCGGCGTTGGCCGCGGGGACGGCCAGTGCTGCGGCGGCGACCAGACCGGTGGAGACGGCGAGAAGGCGGGTACGTCTCGCCGTGGCACTGCGGGGGGTGGTGCGCTTGATCCTCACTTGTCGTTCCTCCCGAGGGGAATCGGGGGCTCCCGTAGTGGGGTTCGGGGCCCGTGAGGCGCAGCCATGAAGCACCGTCCGACTAACGGACATACCGTGCTCCTGACAAGCGCTGTTCGGGAGTATTCGGGCCGTCAACTGTCGGCGCAAGGGCGCCTTTCGGCCGCTGCGGGCACACACGACTCATGGCCCCGCGGCTGGGGCGCCTCCGGGGCTGCGGCACATGCGTCCGGCCGGTAGGACGGGTCAGCGGTCGCGGAGGTTCCGTTCCCCCGCGGCAATCTCCACCGCGAGCGTGTTCCCCGGCGGCGGGAAGGGGCAGATGAAGTGGTCGGCGAAGGCGCACGGGGGCAGCAGCGAGCGGTTGAAGTCGACGGTCACCGTGCCGTCCGCTGCGGGCGCGGGCGGCCGCAGGAAGCGGAAGCGGTAGCTACCGTTCCCGCTGGTCGCGTCAGCGAAGACGGCCCACAGCGAACCGTCCTGCTCGACCGCCACCCGCAGGGAGTGCTCCATGCCGTCGAGGGGGAACGTGATCTCGCCACCGAGGCCGAGACCGCGCTCCCGCCCGTCGGCGTTCTCCACCCGCACACTGCGGCTTTCCGGGTAGGCCCGGAAGGTCCCCGGCACGGCCCAGCGAGGGTCGTACGCCGTCGCCTCGATGCCCTCGAACGCCCGGCGCGCCGGTGAGTCGGGATCGAAGTCACGTACCGCCCAGAGCCCTTCGCGGCGCAGCACGACCAGCCGCCGCCGGCCGTGCGCGACCCGGGACTCGGGGACGGGCGCGTGGTCGGCGGTGAGACGGATCGAGCCGGTGAAGGGCTTGCCGTCGACGGTCAGAACGTCCTCGGGTCCGGCGGTGAGCACCACCCCGTCGCCGTCCGGCACCCAGCTTCCCGGGACGGCCGGAAGTCGCCCGTCCGGGTGGTCGCCCAACCAGTGCGTGCCGGTGAGCGAGAGCGGTCCGTACGGCGCGGAGACGGAACCGACGCGCTGTTCGTGCCACTTCTGCCAGTTCTGCGGCTCGTTCCCGTCCTGACCCGCTTGCTGTGCGTCCGTGCTCATGCCGTCAACCTTTCACACCGGCTCGGAAGCCCCGTACGGGAGTGCGGGACCGACCCCGTGCGGCCGTGCACCCCTGCGGAGCCGTCGCGCTCCGCGCGGAGGTCGCGTCCTCAGCAGTCACAGCTGCAGCAGTCGCAGCAGTCACAGTCGCAGTCACGGCAGCAGCCCTCACGCTTCTTGCGCGACCAGGGCCCCTCGTACTCCTTGGCGCAGCAGATCTGACAGGTGCAGAAGAGTCCGGTGAAGACCGCGCAGCCGGCGAGGAGCCCGCGCCGCTTGGGCGGGGTCGGTTCGCCGCCGAACCGCGGCGGACCGCCGGGGCCGCCGGGGTGGCCCGGGCCGCCCGGATTCCCGCCGCCGTAAGGATTCCCGCCGTAGGGGTTGTTGCCGTACGGGTTGTTGCCGTACGGGCCCTGACCGCCGCCCTGGTAGGGGTTCTGCGGGCCCTGCGGTGTGCCGTGCCCCTGGTGCGAGCAGGTCGTCGTACCGAAGGTCCGGTTCACCGACGTCCGCAGCTCATGGGCGAGCAGCACATGCACCAGCTTGTCGTCCGTGAAGCGGGCGTCGGCCAGCGCGAGCCGTACGCCGTGGACCGCGTCGTCGGCGAGGCGGCGGGCCTCGGCGAGCGAGGTGCCGGTCGCGGTGAGCGGGTTCCAGGCACCCGACGCCGCGTCAGCTTCCCTGTCCTCGACGGCATCCAGCAGATGCGCGAGGCGTCCGAAGAGGCGCCCGGCCTCGGCGAGCGGGGCCACGTTCTCCGGGCGTCCGGCGAGTACCGCGGTGTGCGCGAAGGCGGCGGCCGTCGCCGTCTCCGTCGGCTCGGTGACCGTGAGCAGCGGGGTTCCGGGGCCGGCGAGCGCCTCGATCCCCGTCTGCCGGTCGACCGCGTCGACCAGGGCCGCGGTGTCGAAGCCGAGCGCCGCGCCGGTACGCGCGCCTGCCCGGTCCCAGCCGGTGGCGACCCGGCGCGCGGCGGCGGCCACCGGCCTGCGGGCCAACATCCCGTCCCGGTCGGCGACGTGGTCGCGCACCTTGGCAGAGGCGAGGACCAGCGAGACGGCGGCCGCGAGGCGTGCGCCCTCGCCCTTGGCCACGGATGCGGTGCGCATCGCGCGCAGCGGGCAGGGGCCCGCCGTGCGCCGGGTCGCGGGAGTGCGTTCGGCCTGAGCCTCCGTCAGAACCGAGACGATCAGGCCGTCGTAGTTGGTCACGACCCTGGCGAACTGGCCGTGGTCGGCACGAAGTGCCAGGCACAGACCGCAGAGATGGGCCATCCACTCGGCCTTGAGCCCGTCCCCGAGACGGTGGCTGCATGGCCTGACGATTCCGAACACGACGTTCCCCCGAGAGCCGTTCGACAGTGCGGCACGCATCGTATCGAGCGATCCGTTCACCCGTACGTCCCCGACGTCACCCATCTGGCCCGAACTTCATATTTTGGGCCGAACATGCCCCGTACACAGGAGGAATCTTGACGAATCGCCACATCTTCTGTGCCAGTACCGTCACGAATCCCTCGCGCGGCGACTATCCACTTGGCGCGCGATCCGCATTATGGACGACCATAGGGATAGGGAAGACGGAAGACCGCAGTGAGCGGACTGCAGTGGAAGGAGGCGTCCATGGGATCTGTGCGCAAGGCGAGCGCCTGGCTGGGACTCGTCGAGGACAGCGACGAGCGTTACTACGACGACGAGTACGCCGAGGGTGCGGAGACGGGTGAGAACGCCTGGGTCACCGACCCGCGGGTGCGCGTCGCCTCCGAGTCCGCCCAGGAAGAGGGACGCCGGATCGCCACGGTGTCGCCCTCCAGCTTCCGGGACGCCCGCGGTATCGGTGAGCTGTTCCGGGACGGTGTCCCGGTCATCGTCAACCTGACGTCCATGGAGCCCTCGGACGCCAAGCGCGTGGTGGACTTCGCCGCCGGACTGACCTTCGGCCTGCGCGGCTCCATCGAGCGCGTGGCGACCCGGGTCTTCCTGCTGAGCCCGTCGGACACCCAGGTCGTCAGCGGAGAGGCCCCGGGCCGCTCGCAGGACGGCTTCTTCAACCAGAGCTGAGCGAGGCGTTCGCCGGCCGGCAGGCCCGACCGGCGTCCGGGGACCCGAGGTCCCGGCTCACCGGAAGGCGTCGAGGCCGGTGAGCGCCTTGCCCAGCACGAGCTGGTGCATCTCGACGGTGCCCTCGTAGGTGAGCACCGATTCGAGATTCGTCGCGTGCCGCATCACCGGGTACTCCAGGGAGATCCCGTTCGCACCGAGGATGGTGCGCGAGGTGCGGCAGATCTCGATCGCCTCGCGCACGTTGTTGAGCTTGCCGAAGCTGACCTGCTCGGGGCGCAGCGTTCCCGCGTCCATGCGCCGCCCCAGATGGTGGGCGAGCAGGATGCCCTTGTGCAGCTCGACGGCCATGTCCGCGAGCTTGGCCTGGGTGAGCTGGAAGCCGCCGATGGGGCGGCCGAACTGCTCACGCGTACGCGAGTACTGGAGCGCCGACTCGAAGCTCGCGCGGGCGGCGCCCATGGAGCCCCAGACGATTCCGTACCGCGCGTGGGTCAGACAGCTCAGCGGGCCCTTCAGACCGGTGACCTCCGGCAGGACCGCGTCGGCGGGCAGCCGCACCTCGTCGAGGACCAGCTCGCTGGTCACGCTCGCCCGCAGCGACCACTTGTGCTTGATCTCCGGGGCGGAGAATCCGGGGACGTCCGTCGGCACGGCGAAACCGCGGATGCCGTCGTCGGTCTGCGCCCAGACGACGGCGACACCGGCCACCGAGCCGTTGGTGATCCACATCTTGCGGCCGGTGAGCACCCAGTCCGAGCCGTCGCGCTTGGCGTAGGTGCGCATGCCCGCCGGGTCGGAGCCGTGGTCGGGCTCGGTCAGGCCGAAGCAGCCGATGATCTCGCCGGCCGCCATACCGGGCAGCCAGCGCTGCTTCTGCTCCTCGGAGCCGAAGCGGTGGATCGCGTACATGGCGAGTGAGCCCTGTACGGAGACCAGGGAGCGGATGCCGGAGTCCGCCGCTTCCAGTTCGAGGCAGGCGAGGCCGTACTGGACCGCGCTGGCTCCCGCGCAGCCGTAGCCCTTCAGCGACATGCCGAGCGCGCCGATGGAGCCGAGCTCACGTGCCAGCTCGCGGATGCCGGGCAGGTCGCCGCGCTCGTACCAGTCGGCGATGTACGGCATGACCCGGTCGGAGGCCCAGCTGCGGACGGTGTCGCGGACCGCGAGGTCCTCGGGGTCGAGCAGATCGTCGATGCCGAGCGGATCGCCGGCATCGAAACGCGGCTTCGCGGGTGCGGACATTCAGGGCCTCCGGCAGCGCTGACAGAGCGGATGAAGAAAACTAGCAGTGTTAGTTACCAGCTCCGCCCGACGGTACGACTCAGTGTGCCGCGCGTCCAGACCCGGTCGCCTCGACGGGCTCACGGCTCGCCGGGATCGACACGTCCGGCCGCCGGGGGCGCGGGCACTGCTCGGCCGTCGAGCAGTCCATGACCCGAGGCAGCTTGAGCGCCGCCAGCGCGCCCAGCAGCAGCAGACCGGCGCTCACCAGCAGCGTGACATGCAGACCGTCCACGAACGCGTGCCGCGCGGTCTCGCGCAGTGTCTCCCCCGCGCCCCCGCCGAGCCGGTCGGACACCTGGTACGCCTCGCCCAGCGAATGGGAGGCGGCATTGCTCGCGGACGCCGGCACCCCGGGCAGCGAGCTGAACGCGGGCGCGTACGCCGCGTTCATGATGCTGCCGAGCAGCGCGATGCCCATGCCCGCGCCCAGCTGGTAGGACGTCTCCCCGATCGCGGCAGCCCCGCCCGCGTGCTCCTGCGGCGCCTCGCTGAGCATCGACTCGTAGGCCGCGAAGAGCGTGGTCTGCAGGCCGAAGCCGAGCAGCACGAATCCGGTGGTGAGCAGCCAGGGCCGGTCGTGCTGTCCCATCATCACCAGCAGCAGGACGGCCGCTGCGGTGAGCACGAAGCCCCAGCCGACCATCGCGCGTGGGCCGATGCGGCGCAGGGTGGACGAGCCCGTCGCGCCCGCGGCCATCGCCGCGAAGGTGAGCGGCAGCAGCCGCAGCCCGGTCTCCAGCGGGCTGAGCCCGAGGATCAGCTGGAGGTACTGGACGGCTATCAGCTCCAGGCCGACCAGCGCCAGCATGGCCAGCACGATGCAGCCGACGGAGGTGGAGAAGGTGGCGCGGGCGAACATCCGGATGTCTATGAGCGGGTGCTCGCGCCGCCGCTGCCGCCGGACGAAGAGCACCAGCAGCACCGCGCCGATCAGCAGCGGACCGACCGTCCGGGCGTCGAGCAGGCCGTGCCCGACACCGAGCCGCTTCACCCCGAGGACGACGCCGAGCACTCCGGCGGCGGCGAGCAGGGCGCCCAGCACGTCCCACGGGCCGTCCGTGTTCCCCCGGGACTCCGGCAGCAGCAGCCGGCCGATGGGCAGGATCAGCGCCATCAGCGGGATGTTGATCAGGAAGACCGAGCCCCACCAGAAGTGCTCGACGAGGAAGCCGCCGAGGACCGGCCCGGTAGCGGCGCCGACCGCGGCGACCGCGGTCCATATGCCGA
This sequence comes from Streptomyces sp. NBC_00306, assembly GCF_036169555.1. Lineage (GTDB taxonomy): Bacteria > Actinomycetota > Actinomycetes > Streptomycetales > Streptomycetaceae > Streptomyces > Streptomyces achmelvichensis. The sequence goes on from NZ_CP108032.1 coordinate 1,628,756, forward strand.
TCGCCATCGCCCGTTCCCGCCGGTCGGGGAAGACGGCACGGAGTATCGAGAGCGTCGCGGGCATGATCATCGCGCCGCCGACACCCAGCAGGGCGCGTGCGGCGATGAGTATGTCCGGGGTGGCGGCGAAGGCGGCGACGGCGGACGCGATGCCGAAGATCGCGTAACCGAGCAGGAGCACTCTGCGGCGGCCGATGCGGTCGCCGAGGGTGCCGAAGAGGATCAGCAGTGCGGCGCAGATGAGGGGATAGGCGTCGACGATCCACAGCAGTTCCACGCCGCTCGGGCGCAGATCCTCCGTGACGGCGGGCACCGCGACGTGCAGCACGGTCGCGTCCAGCGCGACGAGCAGCAGGCTGAGGCAGAGGACGACGAGGACGACCCAGCGGTTGGCACCGCCGGCGGCGGCACGCAGGCGTGCCACGGCCGTGATCGTCCCGGACATGTACTACCTCCCAGTGAGTCCCTCGCGTTCGGCGGGCCAGCCGGGGACGGGGTGATCCCTCAAGGCGGTCCGGCATCGAGGCGAGTGAGCCGTCAGCGTACGCGAGTTCAGGCCGGTGGCGCGTGGTCCATCTCTCACCACTTCGGCCGTGGACGTGTGGCGTACGCCACGCCCGGCAGCCCCGGAGGAAATGGATCATGCCCTCTTCCGAACGAGGGGAAAAATCCGTACGGGCAGGTCATGAACGAGAATTTGCCCGGCGGAATGAGGCCGCGACACGCCCTCCCGAGCAATAGCGTGGGTGACCTCCGGGATTTCCGAATTGGCCAGGAATAAAGCCGGAGTCTGAGACATACTCCACATCACATCGTCATCACAAAGACGCTGGATCGGCCTAGTCGCGCACTCACTCGCTGTAACGTCGATTGGGTGCGTACCGACATCTTCGCCCGCCTGGACCGGGAGCCGGAACCGCCGAAGATAGAGATCCCGCGGATGAGCCGCATCCGTCTCGCCCTCTTCGGCGGGACGTCTGCGTTCTATCTCGCCATCGTCGTCGCCGTGTTGGCGTCGAGCTGGCTGGTGATCATCGACTGGAAAGTCATGCTGTTCCGGCCCTACCAGCAGTGGCCCGAGCTGCACGCCTTTCTCGACTACTTCGTGGTCCTCGGCCAACGCGGCCCCACGGCCGTGATGGTCGCTGCCTGGCTGGGCTGGCGCTCCTGGCGCCAGCACACGCTGCGGCCCCTCCTCGCCCTGGGCGTCTCGCTGTTGCTGCTCAATGTGACGGTGGGCGCCGTCAAGATCGGACTCGGCCGGCTCGGCCCTCACTACGCGACAGAGATCGGATCCCCCGAGCTCTTCGCGGGCGGCGATATATTTCCTTCCGGCCACACCGCCAACGCGGTCGTGACCTGGGGAATCCTGGCGTATCTGGCCACGACTCCGCGGGCCCGCCGCTATCTGTCGGCGCTCTCCGCCACCGTCTCGCTCGGTGTCGGCCTGACCACCGTGTACCTCGGTACGCACTGGCTGAGCGATGTCCTGCTCGGCTGGGCCGCCGGACTGCTGATCCTGCTCGCGCTGCCCTGGTGCGAGCCGCTGATCGGCCGTGCGGAGGCCTTCGTCCTCGACCTCCGCGAGCAGTGGCGCGCGCGTCGCCGTCTCGCCCCCTCGCTGCCGGTGGCGGCCGGTGGCCCGCGGCCGGGGATGCACCCCCAGCGCGGTGGAGGCCGGCAGGACGGTGCGGACCGCGAACCGGTCGCCGCGGTGGGCGGCCCGTCGGCCCCCACGAGCAGGCCGGGTACCCAGCTCACCCACACCCAGCGACCGCACTCGCACAGCATGCGTTCCGAGCGGACACCGGTGACACCTTCGGGCAGCCGGCGTCCGCCCACCTCTCGGCCCGCCACGGGCGGCTGATCCGCCTGCCGGACCACCGCTCGTCGAACACGGCGAAGGCCCCGACCGATCCGGTCGGGGCCTTTTCCGTGGGCACTTCTGGGCCTGACGAGTTCATGGCGTGCGTCTCGGTGCCGTACGTAACTCCGCGGCCGTACGGGTCGCATGAGCCGCGTCACGGGGCGTCGTGGGCTTCCTGGAGGGGCAACGGGGGCTTCCCGGCCCCCGCTGGGCCCGTTGCCCGGCTTCCGCGCGCTGTGCGGCAGTTGAGGGGCTCCCGCGGCCGTGCGGGCGGCTCAGCCCACCCAGCAGCGCTTGACGGTGCCGCCCTCCACCTCGAAGTTGAGCCGGCCCACCAGGTACTCCATGGTGATGATCGACCCCGGGGGCAGCGCCCGGACCGTGGTCCAGCCGCGCTCACGGGCCTGCTGTTCGGCGCCCTCCGCCGAGAGGCCGACATACGCGTCGGCGTCGTCGTCGGGCTGGGCTGAGGGGCTCGGTATGGATGCCATGGCATCCACCGTAGGCGGCAGCGGACGGTGACGGAAGCGGAGCGCGCAACACGCCGTAGCCACCCCACGTACCCCACCGGTCACGCTTCTGTCACAGGATCACGACACACGTTCAGCGCAAACCCTGTCACTCGAACGTGCAGTCCAGGACGGCGTCCGCAGTAATTGCGGACAACCATTCGGACACGCTCAATTCCCGGGTCGAATAACCCGGGACGAAAGGCGGGAGTGAATTGACGGACCGTGAAGAATTCACCGCTCCCTTACACAATCCCCAGCGTGTACGCGTGACCCGATGCCCACTGCCGGATCGCGTACCCCGCCTTCCGGCCGTACATGCACGAGGCCCGGAGGCGCCCTGTCGGAGCGCCGGGGCGCGCGAGCATCACGGCCCGTGACGGCGCTCCGGATACGCGCCGAGCTCGCCCGGAACGGTCTCCGGCCGATGGGCAAAAAGGTGCGTCACAGCCTGCCGGGCGCTCCGCACGACGCCGTCAGCCGGCCGGGCCCAGAGCCCGGGAGAGACGGTCCCGCAGCGTCCTGATGTGCTCCGTCAGCTCTTCGGGCTCGACCACCTCGAAGTCGACGCCCAGGAGCATCACATGGATCACCATCACCTCCAGGCCGGCCGCGCCGGTGCGCAGCAGGCAGCTCGTCGCGTCCACCGCCTCGAGAACACCGTCGGACGGACCGATGATCCGGGCCGCCTCCTCCGCCGACATGTGCAGCCGGACGACGGCCTGCACCGCGTAGGCGCGGGTCGAGACGCCCCGGGAGACGTACGCGGCCAGATCCTCGGCCGGCGGGGTGCGCGGGGCGAAGCGGGGGCCGTGCGGCGGTGTGGGCGTGATGCGGTCCGCGCGGAACGTGCGCCAGTCGCCGCGCTCCAGGTCCCAGGCCACGAGGTACCAGCGGCGCTCGGTGCACACCAGCCGATGCGGTTCGACGGCACGGCGGCTGACGGAGCCGCTGTGGTCGCGGTACTCGAAGCGCAGCCGTTCGCTGTCCCGGCAGGCGTTGGCGAGTTCCGTGAGGACGGAGGCGTCGACCCGGGACCTGGGCGCGCGCAGCATCGGGACGGTGAAGGCGTTGAGGGCGCCGACGCGGCGGCGCAGCCGATGGGGCAGCACCTGTTCCAGCTTGGCCAGCGCGCGCACCGAGGTCTCGCCGATGCCCTCGATGCCGTTGCCCGCGGCGGTGCGCAGCCCGACGGCGACCGCCACCGCCTCCTCGTCGTCGAGCAGCAGCGGAGGCAGCTCGGCCCCCGCGCCGAGCTGATAGCCGCCGCCCGTGCCGGGGCTGGCGTTGACGGGATAGCCGAGCTCCCGCAGCCGGTCGACGTCGCGCCGGACGGTACGCGGCGTGACGCCGAGCCGGTCGGCCAGGTCGGCGCCCGACCATTCGCGGTGGGCCTGGAGCAGGGACAGCAGGCGCAGCAGACGTGCCGAGGTCTCCAACATGGGGGTGAGTCTGCCAGCGCATGCGGACAGCTTCTGTCCGCATGCGCGGTGCGGCGGTCAACTGCCGGAGTGCCCAGCGGCGTTCGGCGCGAGCCCGCGGCTCACCCGGGAAGGGTCAGCATCATCCCGACCGTGAGGTGGTCCGGAGAGTTGCCGATGACCGTCCGGTTGGCGGTGTACAGCGCCTGCCAGCCGCCCTTCACGCGAAAGCGCGTGGCGATGGCGGAGAGGGTGTCCCCGGGCTGGACGGTGTGGGCCCGGCCCTTGAGGCCGTACCGCTTCGAGCAGACGGGCCAGGCCTTCCACCCCTGGACGCGGAGCACCTCTTCGGCGACCTTGATCTGCTGGGCGCGGGTCGCGAGGTCGGCGCGCGGCGCGTACGCGAGACCTCCGAAGGCCTTCCACGTCGGGTGCCAGAACTGGAGCCCGCCGTAGTAGCCGTTGCCGGTGTTGGTGTTCCACTTCCCGCCGCTCTCGCACTCGGCGACGCAGTTCCACGGCCAGCCGGTCGCCGCGCAGGCGAAAGCAGGAGTGGCCGCCGATGTGACCGGGGCCGCCGGAGTCGCCGCCGGGGCTGGAGCGTCCGAGGCCGCCGCCTGGGCGCCGCCCTGGGGTACGAGAGCCAGCAGCAGGGCCGCAACAGCGGTCGAAAATGACTGAATTGTCCGCATCGGGGTCACGCTAGGCAGTCGGTTCCCCCGACCACCGCCGCCGCGCACGGAACGCCTTCACGCCCACCCGGTCGGACCTCCGCCCGCCGCCCGGAACGGTCCGCCGGACGCCCGCACCCGTTCGTGTCCGCATGCCGGACGGTTCGATTACGTCCCTCCTTTGCGTGACCCCGGCCCCGGATAACCCGTTGAACCCTTCATGAGCCGGGACCCGCCCGGCATCCGTGATCAAGTCCGAGGAGCCACCCGTGCCGCGCATGCTCGACGTCAGCGAGGACGTACGCGCCGAGATCGGCGACGAAGAAGCCGACCGGCTGCTCGCCGGCGAGAACGCCCCGGGCAGCTACGACTGCACCTCCTGCCGCACCCCGGGCGACTCCGAGCAGGAGCGCACCAGCACGGTCCTGTTCGTGGGTGAGGAGACCGCCGTACTCGCCTTCGCCCACGCCACCTGCATCCCCTCGCAGGTCGTCCAGGTCACCGAGGACCAGCTGCAGGGGGCCGTGCGGTCCATCACCGCCGAGGAGCCCGCTCCGCAGACCACCCCGGGACAGGCCGTCCTGGGCATCACCAGCGGTCTGGTGCTCATCGACGGCGAGCTGCACCCTGCCCTGGTGGTCGAGCCGACGGCCCCGATCGCCCGCCCCGGCACCACCGGGAACGGCGGCGACGACTTCCTGCCGCTGCTCATCGAGCAGGGCTTCGTGCCGATCTCCGACGTGAACCACCGGCCCGGGCTGCTGGCCGGCTGGTCCGTGCTGATCGCCATGGGACAGCTGCACGCCGTGCTCCAGCCCGGCACCGGCGGCGGCAGCCCGGTCGCCTGGTGGCAGGCCCACCAGCCGCTCCAGGTGACCGATGGCTGGCGAGCGGCCGCCAACAAGTCGCACACGGTGCTGGTGTTCGCCGCGCCGGTCGGCTCGATCGGGCAGCAGCCGCGTGAGGACCTGCTGCGCGAGGCGCTGGAGAAGGCGGCGGCCGGCGGCCGTCTGGTGGCCGCCGCGATGCCGCTCGCGGGCACCTGATCCCGGCGGGGGACGCCGGACGCGTGACGGGCGGGGTCGTAGGTCGTTGCAGGTACGTGCACACATACGACCCCTCCCGCCAGCCGTACACGAGCCAGATCCCCTCCATGCGCCCCGCGCGCGAGGCGTCCGGTTCGCCCACGCCCATCTACGACGCGCTGTACTCGGAGTACCGGAGGTCGTTCCGGACCCTGCCCGGCGACCGCAGTGGCGAGGAGGACCTCGGCTTCAAGGCGTTCGGCACGGGGCTCAGCAGCAGCCGCGGTTCCGGCTTCGCCGCGGCCGCCCAGCCCGTCCATCCGGGCGGGGGCTGGCCGCCGTACCCCGGCAGCAGCGCGCACGGCGGCAACCCCTACCCGGCGGCGCTGCCGCCGGCCCCGCGTCGGGGCATCTGACGCCGCAGCCGTGACAAGGGCGCTGCCCCCGACCGTTCACCGGTCGGGGGCAGCGCCCTTGTCGTGTCATGTCAGCGCGTCACTTCTTGCGGCCGCGCTTCTCCCGCACCCGCACCGAGATGTGGATCGGGGTGCCCTCGAAGCCGAACTCCTCGCGCAGCCTGCGCTCCACGAAGCGGCGGTAGCCGTGCTCCAGGAAGCCGGAGGCGAAGAGGACGAACCGCGGCGGCTTGGTGCCCGCCTGGGTGCCGAACAGGATGCGGGGCTGCTTGCCGCCGCGGATCGGGTGCGGGTGGGAGGCGACGATCTCACCGAGGAAGGCGTTCAGCCGTCCCGTCGGGACCCGGGTCTCCCAGCCGGCGAGCGCCGTCTCGATCGCCGGGACCAGCTTCTCCATGTGCCGGCCGGTGACGGCCGAGACATTCACCCGGGGCGCCCAGGCGATCTGGGCGAGCTCGGTCTCGATCTCGCGCTCCAGGTAGTAGCGGCGCTCCTCGTCGAGGGTGTCCCACTTGTTGAACGCCACGACCATGGCACGGCCGGCCTCGACCGCCATGGTGATGATCCGCTGGTCCTGGACGCTGATGGACTCGGACGCGTCGATCAGGACGACCGCGACCTCCGCCTTCTCGACCGCGGCGGCGGTCCGCAGGGAGGCGTAGTAGTCCGCGCCCTCCTGGAGGTGGACACGGCGGCGGATACCGGCCGTGTCGATGAACTTCCAGGTGATGCCGCCGAGCTCGATCAGCTCGTCGACCGGGTCGCGGGTGGTGCCCGCCAGCTCGTTGACGACCACCCGGTCCTCGCCTGCGACCTTGTTGAGCAGCGAGGACTTACCGACGTTCGGGCGGCCGATGAGGGCGATGCGGCGGGGGCCGCCGACGGCATTGCCGAAGGTCTGGGCCGGGGCCTCGGGCAGGGCCTCGAGGACGGCGTCGAGCATGTCGCCCGTACCGCGGCCGTGCAGCGAGGAGACCGGGTGCGGCTGGCCGAGACCGAGCGACCACAGCGCGGTGGCGTCCGCCTCGCCGCTCTGCCCGTCGACCTTGTTGGCACACAGCACGACGGGCTTGCCCGCCCGGCGCAGCAGCTTGACGACGGCCTCGTCGGTGTCCGTGGCGCCGACGGTGGAGTCGACCACGAAGACGACCGCGTCGGCCGCCTCGATCGCGTACTCGGCCTGGGCGGCGACGGAGGCGTCGAGCCCCAGGACGTCCTGCTCCCAGCCGCCCGTGTCGACGACCTTGAAGCGGCGGCCCGCCCACTCGGCCTCGTAGGTGACGCGGTCGCGGGTGACGCCCGGCTTGTCCTGGACGACGGCCTCACGGCGGCCGATGATGCGGTTCACCAGGGTCGACTTGCCGACATTGGGGCGGCCGACGACGGCGAGGACGGGCAGCGGGCCGTGCCCGGCCTCCTCGATGGCACCTTCGACGTCCTCGACGTCGAAGCCCTCTTCCGCGGCGAGCTCCATGAACTCCGTGTACTCGGCATCGCCGAGCGCTCCGTGGTCGTGCTGGTCGTTCATGAAGTCCGTTCCTCGTTCATCGATGGATCGCGCGATCCACTACTCAAGTCTGGCCTAGCGCCCGGTGAGGCGCCTGGCATTCACCAGGTGGGCTGTCAGCCGCTCCTGGATCCGTACGGTGGCCTCGTCCAGCGCCTTGCGCGTACGGCGCCCGCCGGCGTCGCCCGCTTCGAAGGCGTCCCCGAACACGACGTCCACCTTGCTGCGCAGCGGGGGCAGCTGTCGTATCAACCGTCCGCCGCGCTCACTGCTTCCCAGCACCGCGACCGGGACGATCGGAGCCCCCGAGCGTACGGCGAAGTAGGCGAGCCCCGCGCGCAGCGAGGCGAAGTCTCCTTCTCCGCGGCTGCCCTCGGGGAAGATGCCGAGGACACCCCCAGTCTCCAGCACGCCGAGCGCGTTGGATATCGCGGTGCGGTCGGCGGTCGACCGGTCCACCTTCAGCTGACCGATTCCCAGCAGGAACGGGTCGAGGGGACCGACGAACGCCTCCTTCTTGATCAGGAAGTGCACGGGCCGGGGGGCGGTGCCCATCAGCATCGGCCCGTCGATGTTGTGGGAGTGGTTCACGGCCAGGATGGCGGGCCCGGTCGCGGGAACCCGCCAGGCGCCCAGCACCCGCGGTCTCCACAGCCCGTACATCAGCCCGATCCCGATACGGCGCCCGACGGCGGCGCCGCGCTCGGACGGCAGGGTCACCGGGCCGCCCGCTTCTCCTCGACGAGGGTGACGACACATTCGACGACCTGCTGGAGGGTCAGCTCGCTGGTGTCCACCTCGACGGCGTCGTCCGCCTTGGCGAGCGGGGAGGTCTTGCGGCTGGAGTCGGCCGCGTCCCGCTTGATCAGGGCGTCCCGGGTGGCCGCCACGTCGGAGCCCTTGAGCTCGCCGCTGCGGCGGGCCGCACGGACCTCCGGCGTCGCGGTCAGGAAGATCTTCAGATCGGCGTCCGGCAGGACGGTGGTGCCGATGTCGCGGCCCTCGACGACGATGCCGCCCGTGGCGGACGCGGCGATGGAGCGCTGGAGCTCGGTGATCCTGGCCCTCACCTCGGGGACGGCGCTGACCGCGCTCACCCTGGCGCTGACCTCCGTGGTGCGGATGGGGGCTGCGGCGTCCACACCGTCGACGGTGATCGTCGGGTCCTCCGGGTCGGTGCCGGAGACGATCGCGGGCTTGCCGGCCGCCATGGCGATCGCCGCGGGGTCGTCGACGTCGACACCGTTGGTGATCATCCACCAGGTGATCGCCCGGTACTGGGCACCGGTGTCCAGGTAGCTCAGCCCGAGCGCGGCTGCCACCGCCCTGGACGTGCTCGACTTGCCCGTGCCGGCGGGGCCGTCGATGGCGACGATCACGGATTCCACGGTGTCGGACACCTTTCCTGGTCTGCGGAGAGGGCCGGCGGAATGCCGAGGAGCCCCGAACAAGGTTACCGATTGCCGGGCGCCGCCCTGACACACGGATGGCGGAGCCCGGATCACCCGGTTCGGGGAGCCCGCTACTGCCGGATCGACCAGCCGCGTTCGCGCAGCGAGGCCGCCAGGACGGGAGCCGCCGCCGGGACCACCATCAGCTGCACCAGGCCGGCCTGCTGGCCGGTCGCGTGCTCGATCCGGACGTCCTCGATGTTGACGCCGGCCCGGCCGGCGTCCGCGAAGATCCGCGCCAGCTCGCCCGGCTGGTCGCTGATCAGCACGGCGACGATCTCGTACGAGGCCGGTGCGGCGCCGTGCTTGCCCGGGACGCGGGCGCGGCCCGCGTTGCCCCGCAGCAGGACGTCCTCGATGCCCTCGACACCGCCCTGCCGCTTGGACTCGTCGGCGGACTGCAGGGCACGCAGGGCCTGGACCGTCTCGTCCAGATCGGCGGCCACTCCGGCGAGCACATCGGCGACGGGCCCCGGGTTCGCGGACAGGATCTCGACCCACATGCGGGGGTCGGACGCGGCGATCCGCGTCACGTCGCGGATGCCCTGGCCGCACAGGCGTACGGCCGTCTCGTCGGCCTCCTCCAGGCGGGCGGCGACCATCGACGAGATCAGCTGGGGGGTGTGCGAGACGAGCGCGACCGCGCGGTCGTGGGCGTCGGCGTCCATCACCACGGGGACGGCACGGCACAGTGCGACCAGTTCGAGGGCGAGGTTGAGGACCTCGGTGTCGGTGTCGCGGGTGGGCGTGAGGACCCAGGGCCGGCCCTCGAAGAGGTCGGCGGTGGCGGCGAGCGGACCGGAGCGCTCCTTGCCCGACATCGGGTGGGAGCCGATGTACGAGCGGAGATCGAGACCGAGTGCCTCCAGCTCGCGCCGTGGTCCGCCCTTGACGCTGGCCACGTCGAGGTAGCCGCGGGCGGTCCCGGCCCGCATGGCCTCCGCCAGCGCGGCGGCGACATGGGCGGGCGGCACGGCGACGATGGCGAGGTCGACCGGCCCCTCGGGCGGCGCGTCCGTACCGGCGCCGAGCGCGGCGGCCGTACGCGAACGCTCCGGGTCGTGGTCGACGAGATGGACGGCGATCCCCCGGCCCGCCAGCGCGAGCGCCGCCGAGGTGCCGATCAGACCGGTTCCGATGACGACAGCGGTTCTCACTGGGCGATGTCCTTGCGCAGGGCGGCGGCGGTGCCGAGGTAGACGTGCGCGATCTCGGACCGGTCGAGGTGGGACTCGACATGGGCCAGTATCCGTACGACGCGGGGCATCGCGCCGACGACGTCCAGTTCCTGCGCGCAGATCAGCGGTACGTCCACGATGCCGAGGTTGCGCGCCGCGGCGGCCGGGAAGTCGCTGTGCAGATCCGGGGTGGCGGTGAACCAGACGCTGATCAGATCGTCCGCGACCAGTCCGTTGCGCTCCAGCACGGCGGTGAGCAGCTGACTGACCTGCTCGTCCATGTGTCCGGCGTCGTCCCGTTCCAGCTGGACCGCCCCGCGGACCGCTCGTACCGCCACCTCGTGCTCCTAACCTGTGCGAGTGCTCCGTTCAGCGTAGTCACGCGGCCGGACGCGGGAGCGCCACGACCGCCCTCCGAGACGGGCCGCCGGTACGTCGGAGGCGCCCGCGGCCGCGAGCGCCGGAGCCGCCGTGTGCCGTCGGTCAGAGCTGCTGCTGCCGGATGAGGTCCTCGATGGACTGGCCCGCGGGCGGCACCGCTCCGTCCGGGGTGAGCTTGTCCACCGTCTGCGGCAGCACCTGGGCGATCTGCTCGGCGGCCTGCTGCGGTGTGACCCCGGCGTCCTGGGCGACCTTCTGCAGCGTCGCCTCCGGCACCGCCTCGGCGATCTGCACGCCGCTGACCGGCTGGTTGGCCCCCGTACCGATCCACGACTGGGCATGGTCGGCCAGGCCGGACTTGGTCAGCATGTCCACCAGCCCGCCGAGCGGGCTGCCGCCGGCAGCGCCGTTCCTGTTGCCGAGCGCGCTGATCAGGGCGCCGAGGATGTTCGCGGCGCCGCCGGAGCCGGCGCCCTGCTGACCGCCGCCGAGGAGGCCGCCCAGAAGACTGCCGAGGTCGTTACCCGCCATGGTGGTGCCCTTCGGTGAGGTTCGGTGGGGTTCCGCAGAGGTGAGGCCCGGTCAATGTCACCCGGATCACATGCGGTCGCCACTCGGGACCTTCCGCGACGGACCGGGTACCACCGCTCTGCGCTACAACTGGCGCATGCTCTTTCACGTCGTACCCGTGGACGAATGGACGACGGACGTCGACCGTCCGTACGCCCCTGCCTCGCTGGTCTCCGAGGGCTTCGTGCACTGCTCGCCCGACGGCCCGGCGGCGCTCGTGATCGCCGACGGCCTCTACCGCGACGTGCCCGATCTGCTGGTTCTCCAGATCGACGAGGCGGGGCTCGGCGCCGAGGTCCGCTGGGAAGGCTCGGAGGACATGCTGTTCCCGCATGTGTACGGGCCGGTCGAGCGCTCCGCGGTCACAGCGGTGCTCGCGGTACGCCGCGACGCGGACGGCCACGCGCGGGAACTCACCCCCTGGGTGTGACCCTCGGTGCACGCCCTGGCGGTACGCGTTGGGCTGTCGGGCGTACGGCACCGGCGGGATCGGGTACGCACCGGCAGGTTGCTTCTTCCCGGCGGCATTCAGCGCCAAGATGCTCATGGCTCACGGTCGGGGTCACGACGGAGGGAGACGGGCCATGGACGCACGGCGGCGTACGGTGCTGACGGCAGGCACGGCAGGTGCTCTGGGACTGATGCTGGGGTGCGGCGAGAACGGTGACGAGGGCGCGGCCGCGTCCGAGCAGCCGACCTCTCCCGGTGCGACGACCGCAGTCGGAGAATCGCCCGCGGGCTCGGCGCCGGCCGGTGAGGAGCTCGCCCGGACCACCGACATCCCGGTGGGCGGCGGAAAGGTGTTCGCGGACCAGAAGGTCGTGGTCACCCAGCCGACGTCCGGTCAGTTCAAGGCCTTCTCCGCCATCTGCACCCACCAGGGCTGCACCGTGGACAAGGTGGCCGACGGCACCATCGACTGCCCCTGCCACGGCAGCAGGTTCCGTGTCGCGGACGCGTCGGTGGCGAAGGGACCGGCCACGAAGCCCCTGCCGCCCAAGCAGATCACCGTCTCCGGGGAGACGATCCTGCTCACGTAGCCTGTGCCGCATGACCCCGCATGAGCTGGTGCGCGATCACACGATCTACTCATGTGTCATGGGTTCGCGCGCCTTTGGCCTGGCGACGGAGGACAGCGACACCGACCGGCGCGGTGTGTTCGTCGCACCCACCCCGCTCCACTGGCGCTTCGAGAAGCCCCCGACCCATGTCGAGGGCCCGGCCGCCGAACAGTTCTCCTGGGAGCTGGAGCGATTCTGCGATCTGGCCCTGCGCGCCAACCCGAACATCCTGGAGTGTCTGCACTCCCCGCACATCGAGCGCATCGACGACACCGGGCGTGAACTGCTCGCCCTGCGTGCGGCGTTCCTGTCCCGCGAGGTCCACCGGACGTTCGTGCGCTACGCCGAGGGCCAGCAAAAGAAGCTGGAGTCGGACGTCCGCCGGTACGGCGCACCGCGCTGGAAGCACGCGATGCACCTGCTGCGGCTGCTCGCGTCCTGCCGGGACCTGCTGCGCACCGGGGAACTCGTCCTCGACGTGGGTGAGGAGCGGGAACGTCTGCTGGCCGTCAAGCACGGCGAGTTCAGCTGGCCCGAGATCGCGTCGTGGATGGCCCGCACTGCCGACGAGGCCGATGAGGCGGCGCTCCGCACACCGCTGCCGCCGGAGCCGGACCGCGCCCGCGTCGAGGACTTCCTCGTACGGGTCCGGCGGGCCTCAGCCCTCCAGCCGGACCCGCACCACGAGCGCGCCGAGGGCGGCATGGGCGGAGGCCTCGTCGGGCAGCCGTGAGGTCTGCTGCGCCTCGTCGAGGACGAGGTGCAGCGCTTCGACGTCGGCCCGGGCCCTGTCCTTGTCGACGCCGGAGGCGAGACCGTGCTCGGCGTCCGCCTTGGCCGCGATCAGGTCGGGCAGGTACGCGGGAGCCGCGACCTCGTCGAGCAGCGTGGGCAGATGTGCCTGCACCTCGCCGCTGCGCATCAGACGGATGCCGGTCAGCAGGGTGCGGAAGGTGTAGAGCAGCGGCTTGAGTTCGCCGGTCTTCTCGAAGAGCCGCCACTGCGTGGACGCGAAACCCCGGTAGTGGTGGGCGTGGTGGAGGGTGAGCACACCGGGCGCGAGGGCCACCAGCTCGTCGTGGGCCGCTCCGGTGTGGACGACCAGCGGGGACAGCAGCTGTTCCAGCACATAGCCGTTGCGGCGCAGCATGAGCCGGACGAACTTCCGCAGGTCGTGCGTGACCAGGTCCATCTCGGTCCCGTCCCGGTCCCATATCAGGGACCGGGTCTCCTCGGGCTCGTGCAGCCCGACGAGCTCCGTCACCGGGAGCAGATGGACGCCGCGCAGGTCCACGTCCGAGTCCTTGGACGGGAATCCGTACAGGTGCGCCCCCGAGACGGTGGCGAAGAGCAGGGGGTCGGGCTGTTCGGCGACGACGGGGCCGAGGTCCAGGTCGAGTGGGGCAGTCATGGATCAAGAATCCCAGAGCGCTCCGAGGGACATCAGGTCGCTGCGGTACTCGATCCGCTCCGACCATTCCTTGGGCCACGCCCCGGCGCCCAGGTGCGCCCCGGCGAAGGCACCGGCGAGGCAGGCGATGGAGTCCGAGTCGCCCCGGGTGCAGGCGGCCCGGCGCAGGGCGGTGGCCGGCTCGTCCGGGAAGAGCAGGAAGCACAGCAGCCCGGTCGTGAGGGCCTCTTCGGCGATCCAGCCGTCCCCGGTGGCGAGGCACGGGTCGGTCTCGGGGTTGGTGGTGCGCAGGGCGGTGGCGAGCCGTTCGAGCGCCTGGAGGCACTCGTCCCAGCCGCGGGCGATGAAAGCCTGGGGCGTCGGGTCGTGGGAGTAGGTCCAGAGGTTGCCGAGCCAGCGCTCGTGATAGCGGCTGCGGCTCTCGTAGGCGTACGAGCGGAGCTGGCCCACCAGGCCCATCGGTTCGCCGCCCTGCGCCAGGAGGTGCACCGCGCGGGCGGTGAGGTCGGAGGCCGCGAGCGCGGTGGGGTGGCCGTGGGTGAGCGCCGCCTGCAACTGGGCCGCCCCCGCCCGCTGTTCCTCGCTCAGTCCCGGTACGAGACCGACCGGCGCGACCCGCATGTTGGCGCCGCAGCCCTTGGAGCCGATCTGGCCGGCCTCCTGCCAGGGGCGGTCGCTGTCGAGCTTCTCGCAGGCGACGAGGCAGGTGCGGCCGGGGGCGCGGTTGTTGTCCGGTGAGTGGTACCAGTCGACGAACTCCTTGCGCACCGGCCCGGCCATACGGGAGGCGTCCAGCAGTCCGCGGTCCATGGCGGTGCGTATGCCCCGGCCGAGGGCCAGGGTCATCTGGGTGTCGTCCGTGACGATGGCGGGCCCGGGCAGCTGCATCTCCCGCCAGGGTCCGGTCTTGGCGAGAATCTGCGGTACGTCGTTGAACTCGGTGGGGAAGCCGAGCGCGTCCCCGATCGCGAGTCCGATCAGCGAGCCGGTCGCGGCCTGCTTGGTGACGGTCCTCGTGGTCCTCAGCGTGGTCATGGCTGCCGTCCTTCCGGTCGCAGGAGTGGAGGGTGCAGGGCCGATGCGGCACCGGCCCGGTAGATCGCGGCCGGCTTCCCCCGGCCGCCGGTGCGGCGCGGCGCGCCCTCGACGGCTTCGACGAAGCCGGGTGTGGTGAGGACTTTCCGCCGGAAGTTGGGCCGGTCCAGCTCGACGCCCCAGACCGTCTCGTACACCTGCTGGAGCTCGCCGAGGGTGAACTCGGGCGGGCAGAAGCTGGTGGCCAGGCAGGTGTACTCGAGCTTGGCGCCGATGCGGTCGTACGCGTCGGCGAGGATCCGGTCGTGGTCGAAGGCGAGCGGGGACACGGACGCGAGCGGCATCCACTGGGCGTGGGCCGCGTCCCCGCCGCCGCGTGGTTCCGGCAGGTCGGGCAGCAGGGCCGTGTAGGCGACGGACACCACCCGCATCCGCGGGTCGCGGTCCGGATCGCTGTAGGTGCGCAGTTGCTCCAGGTGGAGGTGCTCCACGGTCCGCTGCGACAGCCCGGTCTCCTCGGCCAGTTCGCGGCGCGCGGCGATCTCGGCGGACTCCCTGGGCCGCACGAAGCCGCCGGGCAGGGCCCAGGCGCCCTTGTAGGGGTCCTCGCCGCGCCTGACGAGCAGGACGTGCAGCCGCTGCTCGCGGACCGTGCAGACGGCGAGGTCGACGGTGACGGCGAAGGGAGGGAAGGCTCCCGGGTCGTAGTCCTGCATCAGCGGCGCTCCGGGAGTGGGTCGGCGAGGTCCCAGCCCGCGTCGAGCAGGGCGTCGACGGCGGCGACGGCGGTGGCGAGCCGCTGCTCGTGCGGGCCGCGCAGTCGGACGGTACGCCGGCCGGTGCGCCGCAGTTCGTCGGCGAAGCGGCCGGTCATCCACGGTCGCAGATGTTCCCCGTCGCGCAGTCCGTCGTCCTCGAAGTCCACACCTTCGTGGTCGGTGAGCAGCCACAGATGCTGTCTGCCGCGTGCGGCGATCCGCGCCACCTCGTCGTGGCCGGCGCCGAGGTAGCGCTCGTGCCACACCGTGGTGGCGAAGGCGTCGGTGTCGCAGAACAGCACCGGAGATCCGGCGCGGGCCGCCGTCTCTTCCAGCTCCGTCTGCCGCCGGGCGATGAGCGGGAACTCGTCCGAGGAGAAGGACACCTCGCTCCAGTCGGCTCCCGGCCGCGCGGAGCGCAGCCGGGCCAGCTTCCGTTCGCTGAACTCCCGCCCGTACTCCGGCACATACTGGGTGCGGGACCAGACGCCGCCGCGCCTGCGGTAGTGGTCCGTGAGCGCCCGGGCCATCGTCGTGGTGCCCGTCGACTCGGCGCCGAGCACGACGACGCGCCGGGCGAGCGCCGCGCGGACAGGGGCCCGCAGCAGGTCCCAGGAGCCGACGGGGTCCTTGCGCACAGCCGTGCCGGAGACGGGGAAGAGCGTGCGGTCGGGGTCGACGCACACCGCCTCGGCGCCGAACCGGCGGCCCAGTTCCTCGCCGTACGTCTCGGAGGTGAAGACCGCGTCCACCGGCTCGGGTACGGCGGCGCGGAAGACCGCCATGTGCGCCTCCCACACGTCCGGGTCGTTCAGATCCACCGGGATGTCGTCGACGGCGCCGACGACCGTTACGTCCGGGTGGACTTCGCGCATCCACGCCACGCGCTCCGCCAGCGGGATCGACTCGACCGCGGAGGCGCAGACCAGCACGGTGAGCCGCTCGCACCGGTCGGCCGCGGCCGTCACGAGGTGGTGGTGGCCCGCGTGCGGCGGATAGAACTTCCCGAGGACGAGGCCGTGTCCGTACCGGCTCATGCCCTGGCCCCGACCGGCGCGCGGGGCACGGCCGCGAGATCACGCGACCAGTTGCGCAGTCCCAGCACGCAGAGCGTCATGAACCCGATGTAGAGCAGCGAGGTCAGATACAGCTCCTTGTACGCGTACAGCGGAATGTAGACGACGTCGGCCGCGATCCACAGCCACCACGACTCGACCCGCTTGCGGCACTGCCCGTATGTCGCCATCAGCGACAGGGCGGTGGTCAGCGCGTCCCAGAACGGGACGGTCGAGTCGGTGGCGCGGGCGAGCAGGAGCGTCAGCCCGGCGGTCCCCACCACCCCCGCCGCGCACAGCCACGTCCATTCCGTGCGGCTCGTGCGCCGCACCGGAAGGACGTCGCGGCCTGGTCCACCCCCGTGGGTCCAGGTCCACCAGCCGTACACGGCGAGGGTGATGAAGACGATCTGCAGGCCGGCGTCGGCGTAGAGCCCGGCCTGGACGAAGAGAACGATGAAGAAGAGGTTGTTGGCGATGCCGATCGGCCAGTTGGCGAGGTGCTGACGGGCGACGAGCCAGACGCAGAGTGCGCCGCTTCCGAAGCCGAGGACCTCGGTCCAGCTCACCGGGGTGTCCAGAACGGTGAACAGCGGTTGCTGCAACGGTTCGACGATGTCCGCGAGACTCACGCCCGCCTCCTTAATGGTCACTCTGACTATAAAGGCAGACGGGCTGGTCCCACAAGGCGTGGCGGCCCCCGGGAACGACGAAAGCCCGCGGCATCAACTGCCGCGGGCTCTGCGTGCGTTGCGTTGCGGACCCGAGTGCTCCGGCGCAACGGGTGCTGCTAGAGGCCGACTTCCTTCATCAGCATGCCGACCTCGGTGTTCGTCAGACGGCGCAGCCAGCCCGACTTCTGGTCGCCGAGACCGATCGGCCCGAACGACGTCCGCACGAGCCTCTCGACCGGGAAGCCCGCCTCGGACAGCATCCGGCGGACGATGTGCTTGCGGCCCTCGTGGAGGGTGACCTCGACCAGGTAGTTCTTGCCGGTGTTCTCCACCACGCGGAAGTGGTCGGCGCGCGCGTAGCCGTCCTCCAGCGGGATGCCGTCCTTGAGCCGCTTGCCGAGGTCACGCGGGAGCGGGCCCTGGATCGCGGCCAGGTAGGTCTTCTTCACCCCGTACTTGGGGTGGGTGAGGCGGTGGGCCAGCTCACCGTGGTTGGTGAGCAGGATGATGCCCTCGGTCTCGGTGTCCAGCCGTCCGACGTGGAACAGCCGCGTCTCGCGGTTGGTGACGTAGTCGCCCAGGCACTGACGGCCGTCAGGGTCCTCCATCGTGGAGACGACACCCGCGGGCTTGTTCAGCGCGAAGAAGAGGTGGGACTGGGTCGCGACGGTCAGTCCGTCGACCTTGATCTCGTCCTTCTCCGGGTCGACCCGGACACCCTGCTCGACGACGACCTGGCCGTTGACCTCGACCCGGCCGGAGTCGATCAGCTCCTCGCAGGAACGGCGCGAGCCCATACCGGCCCTGGCCAGCACCTTCTGCAGCCGCTCGCCCTCCTGCTCGGCGCCGGGGAAGGTCTTGGGCGTCTTCACCTCGGGCTTGTTCGCGTAGCGCTCGCGGTTGCGCTCCTCGGTCCGGGCGTCGTACTCACGCGAACGCGAGGGGGCGGTCCGCCCGCGGCCTCGCTGGGGGGACTGCTTCGGACCGCCCTTGGCACCGCCGCGGGCTCCCTCTCCCCGCCCCTTCTTCGGCGCCTCGGAGGAACCACCGACGTCGTAGCGGCGCTCCTCGGGCCGGGGCTTGCCCGAGCGCTTCTGCTGGTCGTCGCGGTTGTTGCCGGCACCCCGGTAGTTGCCGCGCCCGCTGCTGTTGTTGCCGCTGCTTCGCATCAAAGTTCCGTCGTCTTGTCGTCTTCGTCGGTGTCCGGAGCATCCGGATCGAACGACGGCACCCCTTCCAGCGTCTCGGCCTCGATCGCCTCGGCCTCGGGGAGGAAGGGCGCGAGCTCCGGGAGCTCGTCCAGGCCGCGCAGGCCCATCCGCTCCAGAAAGTAGTTCGTCGTCCTGTACAGGATCGCACCTGTTTCGGGTTCCGCGCCCGCCTCCTCGACCAGACCGCGCTGAAGGAGGGTGCGCATGACGCCGTCGCAGTTCACTCCGCGCACCGCGGAGACCCGCGAACGGCTGACCGGCTGACGGTACGCGACGACCGCGAGGGTCTCCAGCGCCGCCTGCGTGAGGCGTGCGTGCTGCCCGTCCAGGACGAAGCGTTCCACGGCGTCGGCGTGCTCCGCGCGCGAGTAGAAGCGCCAGCCGCCCGCCACGAGCCTCAGCTCGAAGCCGCGGCCCTGGACGGTGTACTCGTCGGCCAGCTCCCGCAGAGCGTCCGCCACCGCCCTGCGCGGCTGCTCCAGGACCTTGGCGAGGTGCTCCTCGGTGGCGGGCTCGTCCACCACCATCAGAACGGCCTCGAGGGCGGGCTTGAGGTCGCTCACGCCTTCTCCTCAGGAATCTCGGGTGCTCGGTCGAACTCGTCGGTGACGGTCGCCTCCGCGTCGCCGCCCGTCCAGGTGACCAGGAGCTCCCCGAGGGCGTCCTCCTGGTCGAGGACGACGGCCTTGTCCCGGTAGAGCTCCAGGAGGGCCAGGAAGCGGGCGACGACGGTGAGGGTGTCCGCGGCGTCGTCCGCGAGCTCCCGGAAGCTGATCTGCCCACGCTCCTTGAGCAGGGCGACGACGATCTCACCCTGCTCGCGGACGCTGACCAGCGGGGCGTGGATGTGGTCGACGTAGACCTGCGGCCGGGGCTTGGGCTGCATGGCCTTCACGGCCAGCCTGGCGAAGCCCTCGGGGCCGATGCTGATGACCACGTCGGGCAGCAGCTCGGCGTGGTGTGCCTCCAGCCCCACGGTCCGCGGGTAGCGGCGGGCCTCGGCGTCCAGCCGGACGCTGAAGATCTCGGCGATCTGCTTGTACGCGCGGTACTGGAGCAGCCGGGCGAAGAGCAGGTCCCGCGCTTCGAGCAGCGCGAGATCGGCCTCGTCCTCGACCTCGGCGGACGGCAGCAGACGGGCGGCCTTGAGATCGAGCAGGGTCGCGGCGACCACGAGGAACTCGGTGGTCTGGTCCAGGTCCCAGTCGTTGCCCATGGCGCGGATGTACGTCATGAACTCGTCGGTGACCTTGGACAGGGCGACCTCGGTCACATCGAGCTTGTGCTTGGCGATCAGCTGGAGCAGCAGGTCGAAGGGGCCCTCGAAGTTCGCGAGCCGGACCTTGAACCGGCCGTCGTCGGGCTCGGGCTCTGCCGGCTGGTCCGGCTGGTCCGGCTGATCCGGTTCCTGACCGCCGGACGGGGGCCCGACGGGCGCCGGGACCGCGGGCGCGGCTCCGGGCGGGGCGGCCGTCTCGTCCAGGACGTCCCCGAAGAGGCCGCCGGGCGCGCTGTGCGGGGTCGGGAGCACTTTCGTGGCCGCGTGCCCGGGCCCGTGCGCCGGGGGCGCGAGGGAGGCGTCCAGGGCGACGGGCGTGTCATCGGGCTCGGGAGCCTCGGCAAGGGGCTCCGTGACCGGCACGGACCCGGCCACCGGGCCGGGCACGGACTCGGGGGTGACGGGTGCCCGCTCGGGGGCGACGGGCGCCTCGACATCAGACACGCGCTCGGGGGCGACGGGCGCCCCGGCATCAGGCACGCGCTCGGGGGTGATGAGAGCCTCGGCAACCGGCTCGGGCGCGTACGTCTCGGTGTCGGGCTCCGCAGCCGCTTCGGGCGCCGCCTCCGGATCGCCGGGCAGCGGGCCGGCCGGCCCCCAGGACCCCGCCCCCGCATCGCCCGGCGGACGCGTCGACCCCGGGCCCCGGCCGAGAGCGCGGCGGGACGAGCGGGCGGGGTCAGCGGGCGGCGGCATCGTGGTCCAGGGGCGGAAGGAGCAGGCAGGGGCAGCGCGAGGCTACCGTCAGCGGCCGCGCAGCCGGCGCACGAGGATGCTCGCGTCGCCCCGCTGCTCGAGATCCGCCAGCACCACCGCGACCGCCTCGCGGACGATCCGCCCGCGGTCGACGGCCAGTCCGTGCTCGCCGCGCAGCACCAGCCGCGCGTGCTCGAGGTCCATCAGTTCCTCGGCCGAGACATAGACCGTGATCTTCTCGTCGTGCCGTTCGCGCCCGCTCGGGCGGCGGTTCGCACCGCGGCCTCCCCTGGAGCGGCGGGGCTGCGCACCGGCCGCGGCCTCCTGGGGCCGGCGCTTGGCCTCGGCGTCGTCGGTACTCCGGGCCCGTCCTTCGTCGCCCGCGTCGGACTCGGCGGCCGAGTGCTCCTCCGACGACGACGGTGAGGCCGACGCCGGTGAGGCGGACGCGTCCGCCGTCTCCACCGGGTCGCTCTCCCCCGCCGGTGCGGGCACCCGCGGTTCGCCGTTCGCCTGCCTGCGCGGGGAGGACGAGTTCAGCGCCATGCCCCCGGTCGTACGGAACAGCTCGTCGGCCCCGGGCAGACTCACTCGGCGTGACACCGGGCGAGCACCTCCCTGGCGAGCTGGCGATAGGCGGCCGCACCGACCGAGTTGGAGGCGTACGTGGTGATCGGCTCGCCGGCGACCGTGGTCTCCGGGAAGCGCACGGTGCGCCCGATGACCGTGTGGTAGACGTGGTCGTCGAACGCCTCGACCACGCGCGCCAGCACCTCACGGCTGTGCACCGTGCGGGAGTCGTACATCGTGGCGAGGATGCCGTCGAGCTCCAGGTCGGGGTTGAGCCGCTCTTGGACCTTCTCGATCGTCTCGGTCAGCAGTGCCACACCGCGCAGCGCGAAGAACTCGCACTCGAGCGGCACGATCACCTTGTGCGCGGCGGTCAGCGCGTTGACGGTGAGCAGACCGAGCGAGGGCTGACAGTCGATCACGATGTAGTCGTAGTCGGCCATCAGGGGCTTCAGCGCGCGCTGGAGCGTCGACTCGCGCGCGACCTCGCTGACCAACTGCACTTCCGCGGCCGAGAGATCGATGTTGCTCGGCAGCAGGTCCATGTTGGGAACCGCGGTCTTCAGCAGCACCTCGTCCGCCGCCATACCCCGCTCCATGAGCAGGTTGTAGACGGTGAGGTCCAGCTCCATCGGGTTGACGCCGAGGCCGACCGACAGGGCTCCCTGCGGGTCGAAGTCGACGAGCAGGACGCGCCGTCCGTACTCCGCGAGCGCGGCACCCAGGTTGATGGTCGACGTGGTCTTGCCGACGCCGCCCTTCTGGTTGCACATCGCGATGATCTTCGCGGGGCCGTGATCGGTCAGCGGGCCCGGGATCGGGAAGTACGGCAGCGGCCGCCCGGTGGGGCCGATCCGCTCGCGGCGCTGACGCGCGGCGTCAGGGGCGAGGGTGGCCGCGTACTCGGGATCGGGCTCGTACTCGGCGTCGGGGTCGTAGAAGTGCCCTTCAGGGACTTCCTCGTAGGCGGCGAAGTGGGTGGACTCTCGGCCACTCTCGTTGCCGGCCATGGCGTTCACGTGTTGGCCGTCCATCGTCTTCATCGTGTGGGCTGTCGTCATGTGCGTGGAGTCCTGGTGTGTCGCGGAAGTGCGGACAGCGACGGAGCCGACAGCTTCGAGCCCGGAAGACGGGCCCTGGCCCGGCACTGGTGGCACCCCCACGCCCGCGGGGCGTAGGGGATGCGTTCCTGCTTGACCACCCCCGGGAGTAAATGTCGACTCATTCACAAGTCGTCTTACCTCCTTGGACGTGACCAGGAAACTTATCGATAGGTCAGCGTGGCACCATGCCGACGGTTGGCGACTCTATGGCGTGTCACCGCTCCGCAGCAACACAATCAACCGGACCCGGCCCGATGTGTCGGCAACGGAACACCCTTCTGTCAAGGGTGCTCAGACCTTCCGCCGCAACCCGGCGCTCTGGTTTCGAGGGTGCGCGAATCGGTTAAAGGGTTACGTTCGACGCGAGTTGAGCGAGTGCCGCAAAGGCCTCGGACACGCATCCGGCCGGACCTCGCTCTGCAAGATCCGGCCGGGGGCGTGATGTTGACGGTGTGCGTTGACTCTCAGCCGAGAAGGGCGCTCAGCTCGACGCTCTGGAGGCCGTGGGCCTCGGCGACCGGACCGTAAACGACCTGGCCATCATGGGTGTTGAGGCCCAGCGCGAGCGCCGGGTCCCGGCGCAGCGCCTCGGCCCAGCCGCGGTTCGCGAGCTCCACGATATAGGGCAGCGTGGCGTTGGTGAGGGCGTACGTCGAGGTGTTCGGGACGGCGCCCGGCATGTTGGCGACGCAGTAGAAGACCGAGTTGTGCACCTGGAAGGTCGGCTCGGCGTGCGTGGTCGGGTGGGAGTCCTCGAAGCAGCCGCCCTGGTCGATCGCAATGTCGACAAGGACACTTCCGGGCTTCATCTTGGCGACGAGCTCGTTGGTGACCAGCTTCGGCGCCTTGGCGCCGGGGATGAGAACGGCACCGATGACGAGGTCGGCCTCGACGACCGCCTTCTCCAGCTCGTAGGCGTTGGAGACGATCGTCTGCACCTTGGTGCCGAAGATCTTGTCGGCCTCGCGGAGCTTGTTGATGTCCTTGTCGAGCAGGGTGACGTGGAAGCCCATGCCGACCGCGATCTGGGTGGCGCTCCAGCCGGAGACACCGCCGCCGATGACGACGGCCTTGCCGGCGGCGACACCCGGGACACCGCCGGGCAGCACACCGCGGCCGCCGACCTGACGCATCAGGTGGTAGGCGCCGACCTGGGGAGCGATCCGGCCCGCGACCTCGGACATCGGCGCGAGCAGCGGCAGCGAGCGGTTCGCCGTCTCGACCGTCTCGTACGCGATGGCGGTGGTGCCGGACTCCAGCAGCGCGTCCGTGCAGTCGCGGGAGGCGGCGAGGTGCAGGTACGTGAAGAGCGTCTGGTCCTTGCGCAGGCGGTGGTACTCCTCCGCGATGGGCTCCTTGACCTTCAGCAGCAGGTCGGCGGTGGCCCAGACCTCGTCGGCGGTGGGCAGGATCTGCGCACCGGCGGCGACGAACTCGACGTCCGTGATCGAGGAGCCGGCACCGGCGTTCTGCTCGATGACGACCTCGTGGCCATGGCGCACCAGCTCATGCACGCCGGCGGGGGTGATGGCCACCCGGAACTCGTTGTTCTTGACCTCGCGGGGGATGCCGACCTTCACGTCGATCACGGTCCTTGGCTCAGGGGATACAGGGGCTTACTTCCATACTTACCCGGACACACGGGGGCATCCAGAGACACCACGAGAACGACCGCGGCGGAGCCAGTCTAATGAAGGACTTCTCCCTGTCTAGCCTTACAAAGCATTAATCTTGAGCCGAAGCACTACGGATTTCGTAGGCAGAACCCTCGTCGTTGAGCAACATTTCGGCAGTGGAGCGGTGCACACGGGCCGCCGCCGGGTCGCCCAGCCGGTCGAGAGTGTCGGCCAGTCTGAGCTGCAGCGCTGCCTGGAGCCGGTCGTCCCCGGCGCGGCGGGCCCACTCGACCGCCTGCCGGCAGGTGTGCAGGGATTCCTCCGGCCGGCCCGCGTACTCCTGGACACGGGCCGCCTCGCTCAGCGAACGCGCCTGGGAGGCGAGGTCGCCCACCTTGCGGTAGCCCGCGACCGAGGCGCGCCAGTTGCGCAGCGCCTCGCCGTAGAGGCCGGCGTAGGAGTGCACCGCGCCGAGGCGGCCGTACAGCCGTGCCTCGTCCGCGCGCTCCCCGCGGCCCTGGCACTGGGCGAGCGCCCGGCCGAACCAGTCGGCGGCCCGGTGCCAGTCCCCCAGTTCCTGGTAGGCACCGCCGACGGATTCCATCGCGCGGCCGGTCGCGTACATGTCGTTCGCGGCCCGTCCGGCGTCCAGGGCGGCCCGGTACCGCGCCAGCGCGTCCGCGGTACGCCCGGTCTGCGCGTCCAGATCGCCCAGATTCAGCAGGGCGGCGGCCTGCTCCCGGTGCAGTCCGCGCCGCTCGGCGACCCCGAGCACCAGCTGGTGCAGGCCGTAGAGCTCCGGGGCGGCGGCCTCGGTGCCGCGATGTGCCGCCAGCGCCCGGACGAGTGCGGCGACCAGTCTGCGCGCCAGCGTGTCCAGTCCGCCGTCCTCCACCGCGAGCCGGGCGGAGGCCAGGAGCACGGGCTGCCGGGACCGCAGCCACTTCTCGGCGGCCGACGTGTTCGCGAAGCGCATCGCCCGCGGCAGCCCGGCCAGCATCTTGCGTGCCGGGGAGCCCTCGGGCTCGGTGACGGCTCGGCACGCCTGAAGCTGCCGGACGGTCCGCTCCAGCATCCGCGCCCGCGCCAGCTGCACCTCGGCGGGCTTGTCCTGCGACTCCATCAGGGACCGCAGCAACGGCGCGAGCGAGCCGGGCACCCGGTAGCGGCTGCCCTCCGGGCGGAGCAGGCCCAGCAGCACGAACTCGTCCAGCGCCCGCTGCGCGTCCTCCACCGCGCACCCGCTCAGTGCGGACGCGGTGTGCGCGTCGGCGACCCCGGCAGGGGCGAGGGCGAGCAGTCGCAGCATCCGGGCGTTCGTCGGATTCAGCGATCCGTACGCCAGCCGGAAGGCCCGGGAGAGCGGCCGGGCGCCCTGGGGCTGTTCGTCGTCGTCGGGCACGGCCCGCAGTTGCTTCGTCGCGTCGGCGACCGACGCCTTGGGCCGGGCGGCGAGCCAGCCTCCGACCAGGAGGAGCGCCGCGGGAAGGCCCCCGCACTCCTCCGCCACCGTCTCGGCAGCCTGCGGATCCACGGTGATCCGCACCGATCCGGTGAAGGAGCCGAGCAGCTCGATCGCCGCCTTGGCGTCCATTCCGCCGAGGGTGCAGGGCCGTACGTCGGGAATGCCGGTCAGCGGGCCCGCGGCGACGGCCACGGCCAGGCAGTCGGGGTTGTCGGGCAGCAGCGGGTCGACCTGCTCGGCGTCGGCGGCGTCGTCGAGCAGCAGCACGACCCGGCGGCCCGCGAGCGTGTCGCGGACCATGCCGGACAGTTCGTCCTCGTCGGCCCCGGGCGGCGAGGGGACGCCGAGCGTGTCGAGCAGATCGCGGGCCGTCTCCTCGATGGGGACCCGCCGTCCGCCGGGTTCGGTCAGCCGGGCGCGGAGCACACCGTCCGGATAGGCCGCGGTCAGCCGGCCGATGAGCTCCTCGGCGAGCGCGGTCCGCCCGGAGCCGGGCCGGCCGGCGATCAGCAGAACCCGTGCGCGGGGAGATTTGCGACCGGCGATGGTGTCCAGTCCGGCGCGTTCGATGTCGGCCCTGAGGGCCTTCAACTCCCTTTGCCTGCCGAAGAATTGGCCCCTGGCCGCGTCGGCCCGTCCGCTCGAGTCCACCGCCTGATCCGTCACGGGCCACGCTCCCGTCCAGTCCGCGCACAAGCCGAGCCCGCAGGGGCTCCGCACGGGCGTTCCGAGCCTAGTTCACGCTCTGCGACGAACCGGGTGGAGCATGCCCGACCGGTCGCCCGATCGGATCAATTGGACAGTCGGATAGTGGGACTGACTGACGATCAGGCGTCGAAGGGGCGGGCCGGCCACGGAGCCTCGGCCGGACGCAGCGAGTCGAGGCCGTCGCCGTCGCGGGCGGCGACCAGCGAAAGGACGCCCACCACGAGGCAGTTGTTGTGCAGATCGCCGGCGAGCACGTCGCGGACGAGCTCCTGCACCGGCACCCGGGCCAGCTCCATGTCGGCCTCTTCGGCCTCGACCTCGAAGCGCTCGCCCTCGGCGGCCGAGAGGTCACGGGCCAGGAAGATGCGGACGGCCTCGTCGCAGCCGCCGGGCGTGGTGTAGACGTCGACCAGCACCCGCCAGTCCTCGGCCTTGACGTGCGCCTCTTCGTACAGCTCGCGCTGGGCGGCGTGCAGCGGGTTCTCACCGGGCACGTCCAGCAGGCCGGCCGGGATCTCCCAGAGGCGCTGGCGCACGGGGTGCCGGTACTGGCGCAGTACGAGAACGCGGTCGTCGGGGTCGAGCGCGAGGACCGCGACGGAGCCCGGATGCACCTGGTAGTCGCGGCGCGCCACCGCGCCGTCCGGCATGACCACGTCGTCCGCGCGGACACTGGTCTTCTTGCCCTCGAAGGGGGTCGCGGTCGCGACGACCTGCCACTCCTCGGGGGTGTCCTTGATCGTCATGCCGCCGTCCTCCCGCTGTACTCGCGCCGGGCCGGGCCGCGAGCGGCCACGTACCCCGATGGAACCGGGGTACGGATCCCCGTGAGGAATGCGTACCCCGGTCCACCGTATCGCCTGCGACTACGCGCCCTGCGTGCGCTCCACCGCGGCCTTGACCAGTCCCGCGAACAGCGGGTGCGGGCGAGTCGGGCGCGAGCGGAGCTCCGGGTGCGCCTGGGTGGCCACCAGGTAGGGGTGCACGTCGCGCGGGTACTCGACGTACTCCACGAGCTTGTTGTCCGGGGACGTGCCCGAGAACAGGATGCCCGCCTTCTTCTCCAGCTCCGCGCGGTAGGCGTTGTTCACCTCGTAGCGGTGACGGTGACGCTCCTCGACGTAGGGCTCGTCGCCGTAGACCTCGCGCACGATCGAGCCCTCGGCGAGCTTGGCCGGGTACAGACCGAGGCGCATCGTGCCACCGAGGTCGCCCGCACCCTCCACGTACGCCAGCTGCTCCTCCATGGTGGAGATCACCGGGTGGGCGGTGGCGGCGTCGAACTCGGTGGAGTTGGCCTCGGGGATCTCCGCGAGATGGCGCGCGGCCTCGATCACGATGCACTGGAGGCCGAGGCAGATGCCGAGCAGCGGGATCTTGTTCTCCCGGGCATAGGTGATCGCGCCGACCTTGCCGTTCACACCGCGGTCGCCGAAGCCGCCGGGGATCAGGATGCCGTCGACGTCGCCGAGCTGCCGCGCGGCGTCCGCCGGAGTCTTGCAGTCGTCGGAGGCGACCCACTTGACCTTGACGCGGGCCCTGTTGGCGAAACCGCCGGCGCGCAGCGCCTCGGTCACCGAGAGATAGGCGTCGGGCAGGTCGATGTACTTGCCGACGAGCGCGATGGTGACCTCGTGGTCGGGGTTGTGCACCCGGTCCAGCAGGTCGTCCCACGTGGTCCAGTCGACGTCGCGGAACGGCAGGTCCAGCTTGCGTACGACATAGGCGTCCAGTCCCTCGGTGTGCAGCACCTTGGGGATGTCGTAGATCGACTTGGCGTCGATCGCTGCCACCACGGCGGCCTCGTCGACGTCGCACATCAGCGAGATCTTGCGCTTGATGGCGGTCGGCACCTCACGGTCGGCGCGGAGCACGATCGCATCCGGCTGAATACCGATGCTCCGCAGCGCGGCGACGGAGTGCTGGGTCGGCTTGGTCTTCAGCTCGCCGGACGGGCCGATGTAGGGCAGCAGCGAGATGTGTACGACGAAGACGTTGTCCCGGCCGACCTCGTGGCGGACCTGGCGGACGGTCTCCAGGAAGGGCAGCGACTCGATGTCGCCGACCGTGCCGCCGACCTCGGTGATGACGACGTCGACGTCGTCGGTCGCCATGCGGCGGATGCGGTGCTTGATCTCGTTGGTGATGTGCGGGATGACCTGCACGGTGTCACCGAGGTACTCGCCGCGCCGCTCCCTGGCGATGACCTGCGAGTAGACCTGGCCGGTGGTGACGTTGGCCGAGCCGTCGAGGTCGACGTCGAGGAAGCGCTCGTAGTGGCCCACATCCAGGTCGGTCTCGGCGCCGTCGTTGGTGACGAACACCTCACCGTGCTGGAACGGGTTCATCGTGCCGGGGTCGACGTTCAGGTACGGGTCGAGCTTCTGCATCGTGACCCGCAGGCCCCGCGCCTTGAGCAGCGCACCCAGGCTGGAGGCCGTCAGGCCCTTGCCGAGGGAGGAGGCGACACCCCCGGTGACGAAGATGTGCTTGGTCGTCGAGGATGACGTGGCTCGTGCCGGCATCGACAAGAGGGGGCTCCCGTGGTCGCGAGGTGATATGCGTGTCCGGCATCCCTTCCAGGTGGTCAGGGGTGCCGGCAGCTGCGGTTTCGGGGCCTTCGTTCTGCACAGGACGGCCACCGGTCCACGGGGTACCAGGGTATCAGCGACCAGGGGAGGCTGCTTCCGGCCACGCGCCGTCACACGCGTACCCCGCTCACCAGCGACTCACCCTTGGCTCACCCGTTCGGCGGACCCGCGTTGCCGAGACCGTCGCGCGGATCATTGAGGTGCGTCGTATCCTGCTCGGACACTCGCTCTGCCGAGCGATGCAGAGGGAACGCGCGAAGCGCATCGAGCAGGGTGGTGGTGGGCGGCGGGTGGCCGTGGTAACGACAGGATTACCGCCCTTCCCCAAAGCTGCGCCCGGGAGGTACCCCCATTCCCGGGACACCTTGCTCGTCAACGACCCTTGACCGCAGTAAGCGCCCCCCGGGGCGAAGTGGCCGTTCGACTGGAGAAACACGTGGCCGGGCGCATCGAGGATTACGCACTCATCGGAGACATGCAGACCGCTGCACTGGTCTGCAGGGACGGCACCGCCGACTGGTTGTGCCTCCCCCGCTTCGACTCGCATGCCATTTTTGCCGGCCTGCTCGGGACCGAGGAGCACGGGTTCTGGAGACTGGGACCGGCTCACGCCGCACATGCCGACCCCCCGCCCGCCGACCGCCGGCGCTACCGGGGCGACTCGCTGATCCTCGAATCGGAGTGGGACACCCCACGCGGCACGGTCCGTGTGACGGATTTCATGCCGCCGCGTGACGGCGCCCCGCAGCTGATCCGGATCGTCGAGGGTGTCAGCGGACGGGTGCCGATGCGCTCCGCGCTGCGGATGCGTTTCAGCTACGGACGCGTGGTGCCCTGGGTCCACAAGGTCGACGGGCGCACGGTCGCGGTCGCCGGACCCGACTCGGTGTGGCTCGACTCCCCGACCGAGACGTACGGCAAGAACCTCACCACGTACTCCGACTTCACGGTCGCCCCGGGCGAGCGCATCGCGTTCACCATCAGCTGGCAGCCCTCGCACCGCACCCCGCCGGCGATGCCGGACCCGGAGGGGTCGCTGGAGGCGACGGAGGACTTCTGGCGCGAGTGGGTCGAGCACTGCACCTACCACGGGCCGTACCGCGAGGCCGTCGTCCGCTCGCTGATCACGCTGAAGGCGCTGACCTACGCGCCGACCGGCGGGATCGTCGCCGCCCCGACGACCTCCCTGCCCGAGGAGATCGGCGGCGTACGGAACTGGGACTACCGCTACACCTGGCTGCGCGACGCTGCGATCACCCTGTCGTCGCTGCTGCGCACCGGCTACCGCGAGGAGGCCCGCGCCTGGCGCGAGTGGCTGCTGCGTGCCGTCGCGGGCGACCCGGAGAACCTCCAGATCATGTACGGCATCGCCGGCGAACGTGAGCTGGGCGAGGCCGAACTGGACTGGCTGCCCGGCTACGAGAACTCCCAGCCGGTCCGGGTCGGCAACGGCGCGGCCCATCAGCTCCAGCTCGATGTGTACGGCGAGGTCACCGAGGCGCTGCACCTGGCCCATATGACGGGCCTGGCGCGCAACGACTACGCGTCGCTGCTCCAGCTCAAGCTGATCCGCTATCTGGAGAAGCACTGGGACCAGCCGGACGAGGGCATCTGGGAGGTGCGCGGACCGCGCCGCCACTTCGTCCACTCCAAGGTGATGGCCTGGGTCGCGGTCGACCGCACCATCAAGCTGATCGAGTCCGGCGACGCCGACGGCCCGCTGGACCGGTGGCGCGACCTGCGGGACGACATCCACCGCGACGTCTGCGAGAAGGGCTACGACCAGGAGCGGAACACCTTCACGCAGTCGTACGGCTCCAAGGAGCTCGACGCCTCGCTACTGCTGATTCCGCAGATGGGCTTCCTGCCGCCGGACGACAAGCGGGTCATCGGCACGATCGAGGCGATCCAGCGCGAGCTGTCGACGGAGGACGGGTTCGTCCTGCGCTATCCGACCGCGGGCGAGGAGGAGGGCGTCGACGGTCTCGCGGGCGACGAGGGTGCGTTCCTCGCGTGCTCGTTCTGGCTCGCCGACGACCTCGCGATGATCGGGCGGGTCGACGAGGCGCGCAAGCTCTTCGAGAAGCTGCTCGCGCTGCGCAACGACCTGGGACTGCTGGCGGAGGAGTGGGACCCCAAGCTCCAGCGGCAGGTGGGCAACTTCCCGCAGGCCTTCAGCCATGTGCCGCTCATCGACACCGCGCTGCGGCTGACGGCCTCCGGCGCGTACGGCGGCTGACCCGCCCCCGGCAGGACCGGCGGAGCCCGTTCACCGATCGGGCTCCGCCGAACGGGACTACGATGAAATGGTCCTGATCAGCCCTCGGAAGGGGGCCTGCCATGGCGCCCCACGCCATCGCGGAGGCGGCACTGGGCGGCCTCCGTCAGCAATTGACCGGCGATGCCATCGCCCCCGGTGATCCCGGGTACGACGAGGCCCGCGCCGTGTTCAACGGAATGATCGACCGGCACCCGGCGGTCGTCGCGCAGTGCGAGACAGGGGCCGATGTCGCCCGGGCCATCCGCTTCGGCCGCGAGAACGACCTCGAGATCGCGGTACGCGGCGGCGGGCACAGCGTCGCCGGCATGGCGCTCAACGACGACGGGATCGTCGTGGACCTGCGCCGGATGCACACCGTGATCGTCAACCCGGTGGAGCGTACGGCGCGTATCGGCGGCGGAGCCACGATGAGCCACCTCGACCGGGCCTGCCAGCCCTACGATCTGGCGACCACCGGCGGCCGGGCCTCCACCACCGGCGTCGGCGGCTTCACACTCGGCGGCGGATCGGGCTGGCTGGAGCGGAAGTTCGGGCTCGCCTGCGACAATCTCGTCGCCGTCGAGCTGGTGACGGCGGACGGCAGCACGGTCCACGCCAGTGCGGACGAGAACCCGGAGCTGTTCTGGGCCCTGCACGGCGGCGGGGGGAATTTCGGGGTGGCGACCGCCATCACGCTGAAGCTGCACCCCCTGCCGGCGATGTCGATGATGATGCTGCTGTTCCGGCCGGAGGACGGACTCCAAGTCGCCCGCGCCTACCGCGACTTCCTGGGTTCGGCGCCCGACGAGCTGGGCGGCGGCCTGTTCTATCTCACCGGCCCGCCCGAGCCGTTCGTGCCCGACCATCTCGTCGGCAAGCTGACCTGCATCCTGCTGATCACCTACGCGGGACCCGAGATGGAAGCACGCAACGTGGCCGAGCCGCTGCTGGCGCTCCCCCGCGAGGCCGAGCTCATCGCCGAACTCCCGTACGCGGAGCTCCAGTGCATGCTGGACGATCCGCCCGGACAGCGGAACTACTGGTCGGCCGAGTATCTGGCCGATTTCCCGGACGCGGCCGTCGACGCCTTCACCGCCCGGGCCGGGACGATGCCCGTCCCCTCCAGTTCGCAGCACATCCTGTTCCCGATGGGCGGTGCCGTGGCCGCCGGCCCCGGCGACCATCCCCTGCCCTGGCGCACGGCACCGTGGGCGGTGCACCCCTTCGGGATCTGGGAGAGTCCGGCCGACGACGAACGGGCCGTCGAGTGGGTCCGTGACGTCCGCTCCGGCATGCGGCCCTGGTCGATCGGCACCGTCTACCTCAACTTCATCGGGCTGGAGGGCGAGGACAGGGTCCTCGCCGCCTTCGGCGAGGAGAACTACCGGCGGCTGGCGGCGGTGAAGACGGAGTACGACCCCGACAACGTGTTCCGGCTCAACCACAACATCAAGCCGCTGCAGCCCGCGGTGTGACCGCGCCCCTTGCTGGACTGCGGGACTGCGGGACCCGGGTGATGTGCGGCGATCCCCCGGCCAGGTAGCGTCCGAAGCTCCCGTACTGCCGAGTGAAGCGCGAGGCGACCGTCAGTGGAGACGCAAGGCGAGCCCCAGGGCGGCATCACCGTCCGCCGGGCACTGGAGCTGCCGGGGCTGCGCTCCGGCCTTCCGGAGGTCGTCGCCGGGGCCGAACGGCTGCAGCGGACGGTCCGCTGGGTGCACGCGGGCGAGGTGCCGAACATCGCCTCCCTGCTGAAGGGCGGCGAGCTGCTGCTCACCACGGGCCTCGGGCTGGGCACCCGGCCCGCCGAGCAGCGCGCGTTCGTACGGCAGCTGGCGGACCGCGGCATCGCCGCCCTCGTGGTGGAGCTCGGCCCCCGCTTCAGCCGGCTGCCCGCCGCGATCGTGGACACCGCCCGCGCGGCCGGGCTCCCCCTGGTGCAGCTGCACCGGGAGGTCCCCTTCGTCTCGGTGACGGAGGAGGTCCACACCGAGATCGTCAACGGGCACTACGCGCTGCTGCGGCGGGCCGAGGACGTGCACCGGCGGTGCACCGAGGTGCTGCTCGGCGGCGGCGGGGTGCCCCAGGTGCTGCGCATCCTCGCGGACTTCACCGCCAACCCGGTCTTCCTGGAGACGGCCGACGGCCAGCTGCTGTACGCGGCGGGCTCCGGGTCCGGCCAGGCGGGCGCCGAGCCCCTCCAGGTGTGGGAAGGACTGCGCGGACAGCCCGCCGCGCGCGAGAGCCCGCCGGCGGGAACGGTCCTGGTGGATGTGCCCGGCGGAGGTCAGGGCGCTGCCTCGGTACGCGCGCGGCTGGTGGTGCCGGCGGTCGGCTCCCCCCTGCTGACGGTCCACCGCATGGCGGCGGAACGGGCCGCCGGGCTGCTGGCCGTGGTTCTGATGCAGGCCCGGCAGGAGGAGGAGCTCGCGGCGCGCGGCCGGGGCGACTTCCTCACCGACCTCGCCGAGGGCCGCATCACCGCGGAGGACGCACCGGCCCAGGCACGGGTGCTCGGCTTCAAGCCCGGCGACGGACCGCTGCTGCCGGTCGTGATGCGCCTGGCGCCCGAACTGTCGCCGTCGGGCAACTGGGCGCTGCTCGCCCGCGCCGTGCTGGAAGAACTGTCCGTGGTGGGCGTGCCCGTCCTGCTGGGCGTACGGCCGGTCGAGGGCCGGGTGCCGCTGCTGCTGGGGCTGCGCACCGAGTCCGAACGCACGGCGGTCGCGGACCGGGTCGCGGTGGCGTTGCGGGCCGGTGTGGAACGCGCCGGGCTCGAACGCGCGGGCGGCCACCCGCCGGTCGTGGTCGTGGGCGTCGCGGGCGGCTGGGCCGCGGCGTCGGCGGGTCTGCGCCATGCGGCCGAGACGGCGACGGCCGCCCAGGGACTGAGCGACCGGCCCTGGTACGACGCACGCCGACTGGACACCGACCTGCTGCTGTGGCGGCTGCGGGACCATCCGGACCTGGCCGCGTTCGTGGAGCGCGCCATCGGCCCACTGCGCGACCACGACGCCACCTCGCGCCCGCCGCTGCTGCCGACGCTGGAGACCTTTCTGGCGCACGCGGGCCGGAAGGCGGAGACGGCGCGTGAACTGCATCTGAACCGCCAGACGCTGTACAACCGGCTGGCCCGCATCTCCGAGCTGCTGGGCACGGACCTGGACGACCCTCAGACGGTACTGGCGCTGAGCCTGGCGCTGGGGGCGAGACGGCATCTGCCGTGAGGTGACGCGGTGGCGGGGCGGGCCGCACTCCCGGGCCGTTCGGGGGTCAGCCCGGCCTCTTCTCGGTTCAGCCCGGCCCGTTCGGGGCTCAGCCCGACCACTTCTCGGTTCAGTCCGGCCCGTTTCGGGGCTCAGCCCGGCTCCCGCGGGGGGGCTCAGCCCGGCCCGTTCGGGGCTCAGCCCGACCACTTCTCGGTTCAGTCCGGCCCGTTTCGGGGCTCAGCCCGGCTCCCGCGGGGGGGCTCAGCCCGGCCCGTTCGGGGCTCAGCCCGACCACTTCTCGGTTCAGTCCGGCCCGTTCGGGACTCAGCCCGCCCGGTCCGCCGTCAGTTCGTCGTACACGCTCAGCACCTGCGCGATCGTCTCGTCCTCGGTCGGCCAGGTCGCCGCCTGCGCGCGGCCCGCGGCCACCAGCTCGTCCCGCCGCACGGGATCCCGCAGGAGCCGGGTCACCGCCTCCGCGAGCGCGTCCCCGTCGCCGTAGGGCACCAGTTCCGCCGCGTCACCGACGAGTTCCGGGACGCCGCCGACTGCTGTCGCGACCAGGGGCACGCCCGCGCGCAGGGCTTCCTGGGCCAGCAGGGCACGTGCCTCCCAGCGGCTGGGGAGCACCGCCACGTCCGCCGCGGAGATCAGATCGCCGATGTCGTCACGGCGGCCCACCAGCCGCACCGGCAGGCCCTCCGCCTCGATACGCCGATGGAGCGCGGCCCGCTCGCGCCCCTCCCCCGCGATCACCACCAGCGGCAGCGGATCGACGGTGCGCCACCGCGCGGCCGCGTCGAGGAGCGTGCCGTATCCGCGCTGCGGAGCGAGGGAGCCGACGGCCATCACCAACGGCCGGTCGACCGCGCCCAGTTCGGCCCGGGCCTTGCCCTCCGAGCTCTCGGCGCGACGCGGCGCGGGCAACGCGACCGGCGCGAGGCGGGCGTCCCGGGCGCCGTGCCAACGGGCCCGGTCGACCAGTTCGGAACAGGTGCCGAGCACAACCGCCGCCGCGCGGGCGGCCCTTCGCTCCAGCAGGCGCAGCAACGGCCCGCGCGGTCCGTCGGCGTCCGGGCGGCTGTGCCAGGTGACGACGAGGGGCACCCGCAGACCGCTCAGGGCCACCGAGGCGCGTACGGCCGCGTGCAGCCCGTGCGCGTGCACCACATCGGCCCGCGCGCACGCGGCGCGCAGAGCCCCGACGGCGGCGGGGTCACTGCGGCGCGGCACCGGCGTGAAGTGGGCCCCGGCGCCCGGGAAGTCGTAGAGGTGCTCCAGTCCGGCGGGCGCGCACACCGTCACCCGTACGCCCCGCGCCACCAGCCCCGAGGCCAGCGACCGGACGTGCGCGCTGCTGCCCGCGCTGCCGCCGCCCAGGACCTGGACCGTACGCAGCTGTGTCACCCGCCAAGGATGCCAGCCCGTACGCACGTTCCGGCACCGTCCGGGTGTCGTTCCCGTGTCGCACCACGGCAGCCCGTGATGGTCTTCACCCAGGCGGGTGACGAGCTCCCGCTCCTCGGTGCACCACCGTACGGCCCGCGGCCGGGTCCCCGATCGCCGGGCAGCCGATGTCCGTGACCCGGACGTCAGCCGTCCGCCCGCGCCGTCGCCAGCAGCTCCTCCGCGTGGGCCCGAGCCGTCTCCGAGTCCTCCTGGCCCGCCAGCATCCGCGACAGCTCCCGGACCCGGTCCTCGCCCTCCAGGACGGTGACACCGCTGCGGGTCACCGAGCCGTCGTTCGTCTTCTCCACCAGCAGCTGCCGGTCCGCGAACGCCGCCACCTGCGGCAGGTGCGTCACCACAACTACCTGCGCCGTCTTCGCGAGCTTCGCGAGACGCCGGCCGATCTCGACGGCCGCCTTGCCGCCCACGCCCGCGTCGACCTCGTCGAAGAGATAGGTCGGCACGGGGTCCGTGCCCGCGAAGACCACCTCGACCGCGAGCATCACCCGGGAGAGCTCACCCCCGGACGCGCCCTTGGCGATCGGCCGCGGCGGGGCGCCCGGATGCGGGGCCAGCAGCAGCTCCACCTCGTCGGCGCCGTGCGGGCCGTAGGCCACCGTCCGGCCGCCGACCTCGACGCCCTCCGGGTCCTCGGTCTGCCCGATCGCGAAGGACACGCGTGCGTGCGGCATGGCGAGGGACGCCAGCTCCTCGGTGACGGCCTCGGCGAACCGGGCCGCCGCCTCCGTACGGGCGTCCGTCAAGGCCTGTGCCAGACCCGACAGTTCTCCGCGCAGCGCGTCCCGCTCGACCGTCAGCTCGCCGATCCGGTCGTCGTCGCCCTCCAGCTCGGTGAGCCGGCCCGCGCTCTCCTCGGACCAGGCGAGCACGGCGGCAATGCCTTCACCGGTCTCGCCGTACTTGCGCGTCAGCCCGGTCAGCGCGGCCCGGCGCTCCTCCACCGCGGCCAGCCGCAGCGGATCGGCGTCCAGGTTGTCCGCGTATCCGGCGAGCTCACCGGCCACATCGCCGAGCAGGATGGAGATCTCGCCCATCCGGTCGGCGAGCGAGGCGAGTGCCGGGTCGTGGGCGCGCACGGCGTCCAGCGCACGGTTGGCGCCCGCGACGAGGGTCGTGGCGTCGACGCCCTCGGGGTCCTCGGGGTTGCCGGCGAGCGCGGTGTGCGCGACCGACGCGGCCGACGCCAGCGCCTCCGCGTGGCCCAGTCGCTCCGCCTCCGCGGCGAGTTCCACGTCCTCGCCGGCGCGCGGCTCCACACCGGCGATCTCGTTCAGCCCGAAGCGCAGCAGATCGGCTTCCTGGGCACGCTCGCGGGCGCGTGTGGTCAGCTCGTCGAGTTCCGTGGCGACGGACCGCAGCCTGCGGTAGGCGGCCGCGTACTTCGTGAGGGGTCCGGACACGGCCCCGCCCGCGTACCGGTCGAGCGCCTCGCGCTGCCGCGCCGGGCGCAGCAGCCCCTGCTGGTCGGTCTGCCCGTGGACGGCTACCAGCTCGTCGGCGAGCTCGGACAGCACACCCACCGGCACGGACCTGCCGCCGATGTGCGCGCGGGAGCGTCCCTCCGCCGAGACGGTTCTGCTGATGAGCAGCGTGCCGTCCTCGAGTTCCGCCCCGGCCTCCTCGGCCCGTACGGCGGCGGGGGCTCCGGCGGGTACACCGATGCGCCCCTCCACCACCGCCGACTTCGCGCCGATCCGCACCAGGGCGGGGTCGGCGCGCCCGCCGAGCAGCAGCCCCAGGCTGGTGACGACCATGGTCTTGCCCGCGCCCGTCTCACCGGTCACCGCGGTGAAACCGGGTGACAGCTCGACGACCGCGTCGTCGATGACGCCGAGCGACCGTATCCGCATCTCCTCCAACACGGACACGACCTTACGAGGTCCGGGGCCGCCCGTGCGACGGACCCCGGTGTCGGATTCACTCTCCCGGGCCGCGAGCGGCGGTTCCGGGGTCCTCGTCACGGAGGCGTCAATGGGGCGCGCCACGCCAACCGGACACCGGCAGCGCGAACTTGGCGACCAGGCGGTCCGTGAACGACGCGTGGTGCAGCCGGGCCAGCCGGACCGGAACGGCTCCGCGCCGTACTTCGACCCGGGCGCCCGGTGGCAGCTCCACCGTCCGTCGCCCGTCGCACCACAGCACGCCGTGCGGGGTGTGCGCCTGCACCTCCACCGCGAGGACGGACGTCGGCGAGGTCACCAGCGGCTTGGCGAACAGGGCGTGCGCGCTGATGGGCACCATCAGCAGCGCCTCCACCTCGGGCCACACCACGGGGCCACCGGCGGAGAAGGCGTATGCCGTGGAGCCGGTCGGGGTGGCGCAGACGACGCCGTCGCAGCCGAACCCGGTCACCGGCCGGCCGTCGATCTCCAGGACGACCTCCAGGATGCGGTCGGGCGAGACCTTCTGCACGACCGCCTCGTTCAGCGCCCAGTCCTCGTGGAGGATGTCGCCGTTGCGGTGCACGACCACATCGATCGTCATCCGCTCCTCGACCTCGTAGGCGCGGGTGACGACGCGGTCGACGACCTTGTCCAGGTCGTCGCGCTCCGCCTCGGCCAGGAATCCGACGCGCCCCAGGTTGACGCCCAGCATCGGCACGCCGGAGGCCCGGGCGAACTCGGCGCCGCGCAGCAGCGTCCCGTCGCCGCCGAGCACGATCAGCAGCTCACAGCCGTCGAGCACGCCCGGTGTCGCTTCGGGGACGGTCTGGACGGACGGCGGCAGCGGCAGATCGGCCGCCTCGGCCTGCAGCACGCGCACACCGAGACCGTTGCGCATCAGCCCCTGCACGACGAGTTCGGCGCTGCGGATCGCCGCAGGCCTGCCGGTGTGGGCGAGCAGGAAGACGGTGCGTCCTGAAGTCGCTGCTGGTGTGGTCAACGAGGTCCCTCCGCAACTGCACGATCGACGTCCGCCGGATCGAGCTCGGGCGCGCCGGCCCTGAGCCACAGAAAGTATTCGACGTTCCCGGAGGGTCCGGGCAGCGGGCTGGCGGTGACACCCAGTACGCCCAGACCGAGTCCCGCGGCCTTGCCGGCCACGGTCCTCACAGCCTCCTTGCGCAGTTCGGGGCTGCGTACGACCCCTCCGCTGCCGAGGCGCTCCTTGCCGACTTCGAACTGCGGCTTGACCATCAGCACCAGATCGGCGTCCGGGGCCGTGCACCGGACGAGCGCCGGCAGGACGAGGCCCAGCGGAATGAAGGAGAGATCTCCCACCACCAGGTCCACCGCCTCACCGTCGATCGTGCCGAGCGTCAGCTCGCGCACATTCGTACGGTCTTTGACCTTCACGCGTTCATCACTTTGCAGAGACCAGGCGAGTTGTCCGTATCCGACGTCCACCGCGACCACCTCGCGGACGCCCGCACGCAGCAGGACGTCGGTGAATCCCCCGGTCGACGCTCCCGCGTCCAGGGCCCGCCGTCCCTCGATCCGCAGACCCAGCGGTACGAAGGCCGCCAGCGCCCCGGCGAGTTTGTGCCCACCGCGTGAAACGTATTCGGGGTCGTTGTCGTCCGCCGACACGACGACGGCGGCGCTCGTTTCGACCTGGGTGGCGGGCTTCGTCGCGACATTGCCTCCGACGGTCACCCGCCCCGCGGCGATCAGCTGGCTGGCGTGCTCGCGAGAGCGCGCCAGGCTGCGGCGTACCAGCTCGGCGTCAAGACGGCGGCGGGCCACTCCTGCCACGTTCGGTTCAGCTCCTGTAGTTGTACGGGGGTGACGGCGGGGGCGCCTGAGGTGCGGGCGCCGGGCGTGCGTCGAGCGCGGTCAGCGCGTCGCGCAGCCCTCGGTGTACATCCTCGTACACCGCGAGGTGTCCGTCCGCCGGGAGGTGGTCGGCATCACCGAGCCGCTCGAGCCCGGCATCGACCTCGGCGTTGCCGGTGGGCACGCGCTGGACACCGAGGGGCGAGGGCGCGGCGGGTTCGTACGCGGAGGTCGCAGAGGTCGCGGCGTCCCGCTCGGACGCGTGCTCCCGCCCGGACTCGAGCTCCTGCTCGGACTCGTGCTCCTGCTCGTGCCCGGCCGGCATGTCCCGCTCGTGCCCGGCCGTCACTACCGGTTCCTGCTCCGGCACCTGGTCCGGGGAGATGTCCGGGGCCTGCTCCGCGGCTCCCGGGGCCGGTGGGGCGCCGTCGTTCCCCTGCTCCTGGATCATCCGGGCGTGCGGGCCCGGCATCGAGTCGCTCATGCCCAGACGCTACCGCGAAGCGCTGCGGTACCGTCGATCACGATGGCGACGACGGAGGAGTGCCGCAGCGCACTCAAGAAGCTCTCGGACAACCTGGCGCAGGCGAATGGTGATGTGCGCAGCGCGGCCGCGCTCGACCGTTCCCTGAGCTGCCACATCAGGGATCTGGACGTGACGTTCACCGGCCGCCTGGAGGGCGGCCGGATCGAGGTCGTGGACACGGTCGACGGACCCCCGCCCCAGAAGGCGCAGATCCGTCTCGCGATGACCGGGGACGACCTGGTGGCGATGGTGAACGGCGAGCTGAACTTCGCGAAGGCGTGGGCCTCCGGCCGGGTCAGGCTGGAGGCCGGCTTCCGCGATCTGATCCGCCTCAGGACACTGCTGTAACCGCGCCTGCAACCGCGGCACGCCTGCGGGCCGCGGGCACCACCAGCGGTGTCCCGGACTCCGGGTCGGCGATGACCTGGCTCTTCACCCCGAAGACCTGCTCGACCAGCTCGGCCGTGACGATGTCGCCGGGCGCTCCTTCGGCGACGACCCGTCCCTCGCGCAGGGCGATCAGGTGGGTGGCGTAGCGGGCGGCCTGGTTGAGGTCGTGCAGGACGGCGACCAGCGTGCGCCCCTGCTCCTCGTGCAGCTCGGCGCAGAGGTCGAGCACCTCCAGCTGGTGCTGGATGTCGAGGAACGTCGTCGGCTCGTCGAGGAGCAGCAGCGGGGTCTGCTGCGCGAGTGCCATGGCGATCCACACGCGCTGGCGCTGTCCGCCGGACAGTTCGTCGACATAGCGCTCTGCCAATTCACCGACACCGGTGGCGTCCATCGACTCCTGGACGATGCGCTCGTCCTCGGACGACCACTGGCGCAGCAGGCCCTGGTGCGGGTAGCGGCCGCGGGCGACGAGGTCGGCGACCGTGATCCCGTCGGGCGCGATGGAGGACTGCGGCAGCAGTCCGAGGGTCCTGGCGACCTTCTTCGCCGGCAGGGAGTGAATGACCTGTCCGTCGAGCAGGACCCGCCCCTGCGAGGGCTTCAGCATGCGCGACAGGGCACGCAGCAATGTCGACTTGCCGCAGGCGTTCGGTCCGACGATGACCGTGAAGGAGTTGTCGGGGATCTCGACCGACAGGTCTTCGGCGATGACGCGCTGGTCGTAGCCGAGGGTGACCGATTC
This sequence comes from Streptomyces sp. NBC_00306, assembly GCF_036169555.1. Lineage (GTDB taxonomy): Bacteria > Actinomycetota > Actinomycetes > Streptomycetales > Streptomycetaceae > Streptomyces > Streptomyces achmelvichensis. Next base: position 1,669,298 of record NZ_CP108032.1, read on the forward strand.
CGCGGTGAGACGTTGCATGGTGGTCGTACTCCTGGATCGGGGGTTCACGGGCGTCACGGGGTTCGTACCCGCCTCGGCGCGCGTGGGCGTGGTCGCGGGCGAACGGTCCTTCATATGCGTCCCGCCTTGCGTTCGGTGACGAGCAGCCACAGCAGATAGCAGCCGCCGAGCACACCCGTCACCACTCCGACCGGCAGTTGCCGGTCGCCGAACGCCGTGGACGCCGTCCAGTCGGCGAGGAGCAGCAGCGCGGCGCCCATCACGGCGGCGGCGGCGAGGTTGGGCCCGGGCGAGCGGGTGAGCCGACGGGCGAGCTGAGGCGCGCTCAGCGCGACGAAGGCGATCGGGCCGGCGGCGGCCGTGGCGACCGCCATCAGCAGCACGCCGGCTCCCATCAGGACGACGCGTGTGCGCTCGACGGGGGCGCCCAGCGCGAACGCGGCGTCGTCGCCCATCTCCAGCAGGCGAAGCGGCCGGCCGTACACGAACACCAGGGGCACGAGGACCGCGAAGACCGCGAGCAGCGGCCAGAACTGGGCCCAGTCACGGCCGTCGAGCGACCCGGTCATCCACAGCGTGGCCCGGGTGGCGTCGATGAGACTGGCCTTGGTGACGAGGTAGTGGTTGACGGCCGTGAGGATGGCGGCCACACCGATGCCGATGAGGACGAGACGGTAGCCGTGGACGCCGCGCCTCCACGCCAGCACGTAGACGGCGACTCCCGTCACCAGTCCGCCGACGATGGCGCCTCCCGCCACGGCGAGGGGGTTGCCGTGGAACATGACGATCACGGTGAGCGCCCCGACGGTCGCGCCCTGACCGAAGCCGATGACGTCCGGACTGCCGAGCGGATTGCGGGAGATGGTCTGGAAGATCGCGCCGCTCAGTGCGAGGGAGGCACCGACGAGGAGTCCGACGAGCGCGCGGGGCAGCCGCAGGTCCTGGACGATGAACTCCTGCGCGGCCGTGCCGTTCCCGAGCAGCGTGGCGACGACATCACCGGGCGCGATCGGGAAGTCTCCGCTGCCGATGAGGACGATTCCCGCGCCGAGGGTGACCACGGTGAGAACGAGGACGACCGCGACGGCCCTCGGGTCGGTCCGGACGGAGAGCCCGCCCGGGGTGCGTATCGCTTTCACAGCTGGGCCATCCTCTTGCGGCGTACGAGGTGGATGAAGACCGGTCCGCCGATCAGGGCGGTGACGATGCCCACCTGGAGTTCGGCGGGGCGGGTGACGACCCGGCCGACGACATCGGCGCCGAGCAGCAGCACAGGGGCGAGGACGGTCGCGTACGGCAGGATCCACCGCATGTCGGGGCCGGTGATGGAGCGCACGAGGTGCGGAATCATCAGCCCGATGAAGATGATCGGGCCGCAGGCGGCGGTCGCCGCCCCGCACAGCAGGGTCACGGCCAGCATCGACAGCGCGCGTGTGCGGTTGAGGTGCGCGCCGAGCGAGCGGGCGGTGTCGTCGCCCATCTCCATGGCGTTGAGCGGCCGGGCGAGCAGCAGGGCGAGCAGCACACCGGCACCGATGAACGGCGCGACCTTGCCGATGGTCTCCATGTCGGCGGAGGCCAGCGAGCCCACGGTCCAGAACCGCAGCCGTTCGAGCGCGGCCGAGTCCAGCAGCTGTACGGCGTTGATGTATCCGTAGAGCGCGGCGGTGGCGGCGGTTCCGGCGAGCGCGAGCCGTACGGGAGTTGCGCTGCGGCTGCCGCCCAGGATGTACACGAGAACGGAGACCACACCGGCGCCGAGGAACGCGAACCAGACATATCCGGTGAGGGAGGTGACGCCGAGGAAGCTGATGGCGGAGACGACGGCGGCGGAGGCACCCGCGTTCACCCCCAGCAGTCCCGGTTCCGCCAGCGGGTTGCGGGTGAGTGCCTGCATCACCGCGCCGGCGAGACCGAGGGCGGCGCCCGCGATCAGACCGAGCAGGGTCCGCGGTACGCGCACATCGGCCACGATCACATCGTTGCCCGAGCCCTGGTTGTCGAAGAGGCCGTGCCAGACATCGGCAAGCGGAATCGACTTGGCACCGACGACGATGCTCGCGACACAGACCAGCAGCAGGACACCGACGGCCACCAGCAGCCCCGTGGCGCGCAGGAGATGGCGCTTCCGGGACGCAGGTGCGGATTGCGGCTCCGCGCTCTGTTTGGGGGGACTGTCGACCAACACGTGGTTAGGTTAGCCTACCCTCGCATTCGCTCTGAGACGAGGGAACTCCCTGTGCCGAACCGCTCCGTACCCGCCCAGCCGTACGAGTCCGCGACACCCGCGCCCCGCGGCGGCCTCAGCCGACGCGGGCTGCTCACCGCCACCGGCGCCCTCGGCCTCGGTGCCCTGCTCGCCGGCTGCGGCGGCAGCGAGAAGAAGCCCGTCGCAAGCGGAACCGCGGACAGCGGGCCCTGGAGCTTCAAGGACGACCGCGGAAAGGTCGTCAGGACCGACAAGACGCCGAAGAACCTTGTCGCCTTTGTCAGCACCGCCGCCGCGCTCCACGACTACGGCATCGAGTGCACCGGCGTCTTCGGACCCAGCAAGCCGGTGAACGGCAAGCCCAACCCGCAGGCCGGCAACCTCGATGTCGCGAAGCTGACCAGCCTCGGCGAGGCCTGGGGCGAGTTCAACGTGGAGAAGTACGCGGCGCTCCAGCCCGACCTGCTGATCAGCAACATGTTCCCGCCGCCCGCCCTGTGGTTCGTGCCGGAGGAGAGCAGCAAGAAGATCGAGGCCCTGGCGCCGACCGTCGGTATCGCCGGCGCCCACCGCTCCCTGCGCGAGCCGCTGAAGCGGGTCACCGACCTCGCCGCGGCACTCGGCGCCGACCTGAAGGCCCAGCAGGTCACCGCCGCCCGGGCGCGCTTCGACAAGGCCGAGGCGACCCTGCGGAAGGCCGCGGAGGCCAAGCGCGGCCTCAAGGTCCTCGCCATGACGGGCGATGCCGAGCAGATGTACGTCGCCGTGCCCGACTCCTACTGCGACCTCAACTACTTCAAGGATCTCGGCATCGAGTTCGTCGAGGGCAAGAAGAGTGACGAGTGGGGCTTCTGGGAGTTCCTCAGCTGGGAGAACGCCGGCAGGTACCACGCCGACCTCATCATGATCGACAACCGCTCCAGCGCCCTGCCCGCCAAGGAACTCGCCAAGAAGCCCACCTGGGCACGGCTTCCCGCCGTCAAGGCGGGCCAGACCGTGCCCTGGGCCATGGAGGAGCGCTACAGCTACCTCGGCTACGCGCCGGTCCTGGAGCAACTGGCCGCCGCCATCACCTCGTCGAAGAAGCTCAGCGGCTGAGCGGACTCCCCCGCCCACGCGCGGCGGGGAGTCCGAACGGCGACGGCCCTACGGCCCCAGAGCCTCTACAGACCCAGCCGGGACAGCGCCTTGCCCGCGTCGAGGGTGCAGGTGCCGTCCCCGGCTCGGGTCCACGCCGCCGCACACAGGGCACGCAGCCCGTCCAGCGGCTCACCCTCACCGTCGAGCGCCAGCTCCTCGTCCCGTACGGACGCGGTGAAGCCGCCGCAGGTGAACCCGTCCCCGTCCGCGGAGACTTCGGGCTGCCCCGTCAGCATCCCGCGCAGGTCGGCGTCCACGTACGTCGGCCGGTGCTGCGGCGGCGCGGCCAGCAGCTGCGCACCGTCGGTCACCCCGGTCAGCACGAGCAGCGAGTCCACACCGCCGTTGTGGGCACCCTCGATGTCCGTGTCCAGCCGGTCGCCCACCACCAGAGGCTTCGTCGCGCCCGTCCGCAGGATCGTCTCCTTGTGCATCGGCGGCAGGGGCTTGCCCGCCACCTGAGGCTCGGCACCCGTCGCAATCCGGACGACCTCGACCGCCGCGCCGTTGCCGGGCGCGATCCCCCGTCCGCTCGGAATCGTCAGGTCGGTGTTGGACGCGAACCACGGCACACCCCGCGCGATGGCGTAGCAGGCCTCCGCGAACCGGCCCCAGGCCAGGTCCGGGCCGCCGTAGCCCTGCACGACCGCCGCCGGGTCGTCGTCCGCCGACTCCACCGGCTCCAGACCGCGCTCGCGCAGCGCCACCCGCAGCCCCTCACCACCGACGACCAGCACCCGCGACCCGGCCGGCACCTGCTCGGAGATCAGCCGGGCGACGGCCTGGGCGGAGTTGATGACATCCTCGGCCACCGCCGGCACTCCCAGCTCGGTGATGTGCTCGGCCACGGCCTCCGGCGGGCGCAGCGCGTTGTTCGTCACATACGCCAGATGCATGCCCCCGTCCCGCGCGGTCAGCAGCGATTCCACGGCGTGCGCGATGGCCGCGCCCCCCGCGTACACGACACCGTCCAGGTCCAGCAGAGCGGTGTCGTACGCCTCGCTCAGCGCCGTCGCGCTTCCGCTCGGCCGGGTCCTGCTGGGCTGGCTCATTCGCTTCCGCTCCTTCGTCCGTGTCACTCCCCCGATCATCGCGCATCGGGCAACGCACATACGATGCTCGAATGAACAGCGAAGGTCCCGCGGCCAACGACGGTCTGTGCCTGATCCCCTTCCGTGGACTGCGATACGTCCCCGAGCGGGTCGGCAGTCTGGCCGCCGTGACCTCGCCGCCCTACGACGTGGTCGTCAGGCCCGACGGACTGCACCATCTGGAGTCCGCGGACCCGTACAACATCGTCCGGCTCATCCTGCCGCAGGCGGACAGCGCGGGGGCCCGCCACCGGCTGGCCGCCCAGACCCTGTCCCGCTGGCTGGACGAGGGCGTCCTGGCCCCGGACCCCGAGCCCGCGCTCTATGTGTACGAGCAGCGCCAGGACGACATCCTCCAGCGCGGCATCATCGGCGCGCTCGCCCTGTCCGAGCCGTCCGAAGGGGTCGTCCTGCCCCATGAGGACGTCATGCCGGACATCGTGGCGGACCGTACGGACCTGATGCGCACCACGGACGCCAATCTGGAGCCGCTGCTCCTCACCTATCGGAGCATGGGCGACGCGACGGGCGCGACGGCCGTCATCGAGCGGACCGTCCTGGGCTCCCCCCTGCTGTCGACGACCACCGAGGACGGCTTCAGCCACCGCCTGTGGTCCGTGACAGACCCTGGCGACCTCGCGGAGATCCGGAGCGACCTGGGCGACCGCCAGGCCCTGATCGCCGACGGCCACCACCGCTGGGCGACCTATCTGCAACTGAACTCCGAGCACGACGCTCCCAGCCCGTGGAGCTACGGCCTCGTCCTGCTGGTGGACACGGCCCGCTACCCCCTGCGTGTACGCGCCATCCACCGGCTGCTGCACCGGCTCCCGGTCCGCAAGGCTCTCGCGTCCCTGAACGGCGCCTTCCGGGTCCGGCGCCTGGATGTCCCGCTCGCCGAGGCGACGGCAGCCCTGGCCGAGGCGGCGGCCGAGGGCAACGCCTTCCTCCTCGCCGGCGACGGTTCGTTCCATCTCGTCGACCGCCCCGATCCCGAGCTGCTGTCCCGTACGGTCCGCACGGACCGCCCGGAGGCGTGGCGCACCCTGGACGCGGCGGTTCTGCACTCCACGCTGCTGGACCACCTCTGGAGCATCCCGGACGCGCCGGAGCACATTGCGTACATCCACGACACCGCAGCGGCCGTGGTGCAGGCCGAACGCCACGACAGCACTGCCGTGTTGATGCATCCGGTACGCGAGGAGGTCGTACGGGACCTGGCCCGCGAGGGCGTCACGATGCCCCGGAAGTCCACATCGTTCGGCCCGAAGCCGGCGACGGGCCTGGTGCTGCGGAGCCTGACCCTGGAGTGACGCGCGTATAGGCGTGACGTCACACGGAGACGACAGCAAAAAGGGCGGCACCCACGAGGGGTGCCGCCCTTTTGTCATCGCTGACGACTACGAGGACTTGTCACCCTCGGTGTCGGTGTCGGTGCTGATGTCCGCGTCCGTGTGCGTGTCGACATCGTCGGCTTCGTCGGCGTCGTCCGCCTGCGCGTCGACGACATCGTCGCTCAGGTCGTCCTGCTCGTCGGCCTCGGCGACACGCACTGCGGTCGCGCCGCTCAGGTCGCCGTGATCGGCGTCCTGCGCGTCGTGCTCGTCGTGCTCGTCATCCGCGTCGACGAACTCCACGCCGTCCAGCTCGGCGAGCCGGTCGGACGCGTCGGTGGCGCCGTCCTTGTCCGCCTCAAGCGCCTTGGCGAACCACTCACGCGCCTCGCCCTCACGTCCGGCCGCCAGCAGCGCGTCCGCATAGGCGTAACGAAGCCGCGCGGTCCAGGGCTGTACGGAGTTGGAGGCGAGCTCAGGGCTCTGCAGCGTCACGATGGCGGCATCGATCTGCCCCATGTCCCGCCGCGCCCCGGCCGCGACCAGCCGCATCTCGACCTGTCCGGCCTTGTCGAGCTTCTGCACCTCGGGCTCGCCGGCCATGGCCATGGCCCGCTCGGGCCGGCCGAGACCGCGCTCGCAGTCCGCCATGACGGGCCACAGCTCGACACTGCCGGTCATCCGCCGGGCGGCACGGAACTCGGCAAGCGCCTCCGAGTACTTCTGCGTCGCGTACGCGGCGAAGCCGGCAGCCTCGCGCACGGCGGCGACACGGGAAGCGAGCCGCAGGGCGATCTTGGAGTAGGCGTACGCCTGCTCGGGGTCCTCGTCGATCAGGTTGGCGACCATGACGAGGTTCCTCGCCACGTCCTCGGCCAGGCCCTTCGGCAGGCTCTGGAGTTCCTGGCGCACGTCCTTGTCGATCTCGTCGCCCGTGACGTCGTCGGGAATCGGGAGCCGCTTGATCGGCTCGCGGTCGCCACGGTCCCGGTCGCGGTCGTCGCGACGGCCGTAGCCACCGCCGCTGGGACGGTCGTCACGGGAGCCGCGGTACCCACCCCGGTCATCACGCCGGTCGTCACGCTGCCCGCGGTATCCACCACGGTCGCGGTCGTCACGACGCGGGGGACCGCTGGGACGGTCGTCACGGCGTCCGTAGCCACCGCCACCGCCGCCATGGCTGGGGCGGGACGACCCACGGTCGTCGTCACGGCGCGGACCGCTCGGGCGGTCATCACGCCGGCCGTAGCCACCACCGCTGGGACGGTCGTCACGACGGTCATCGCGACGGAAACCACCACGGTCACCGGAGCTGGGACGACCACCACGGTCGTCGTCACGACGCCCGTAGCCGCCACCACCACTGGGGCGGGACGACCCACGGTCGTCGTCACGACGCGGACCGCTCGGGCGGTCGTCGCGCCGACCGTAGCCACCACCGCTGGGACGGTCGTCACGACGGTCATCGCGACGGAAACCACCACGGTCACCGGAGCTGGGACGACCACCACGGTCGTCGTCACGACGCCCGTAGCCGCCACCGGTCGGCCGCGACCCACGGTCGTCACGCTGCCCGCGGAAGCCACCGCGGTCGTCGTCACGGCGCGGCCCGCTCGGCCGGTCGTCACGTCGGTCGTCGCGACGGTCATCGCGACGGAAACCACCGCCACCGCCAGTGCTGCTCGGGCGCCCGCCACGGTCGTCACGACGGGGACCGTAGCCACCACCGCCGGCCGGCCGGGACCCACGGTCGTCACGAGGTCCGCGGTACCCACCGCGGTCGTCGTCGCGACGCGGCCCGCTCGGCCGGTCGTCACGTCGGTCATCACGACGGTCGTCACGACGGAAACCACCGCGGTCACCGGAGCTGGGACGACCACCACGGTCGTCGTCACGACGCCCGTAACCGCCGCCGCTGCCACCGCCGGAACGGTCGTCACGGCGGTCATCGCGACGGAAGCCACCACCGCTGCTGCTGCTGGGACGAGAACCGTAGCCGCCACCGGAACGGTCGTCGCGGCGGAAGCCGCCACCACCACCGCTGCTGGGACGACCACCGCGGTCGTCATCACGGCGCGGACCGCTCGGCCGGTCGTCACGGCGCCCGTAGCCACCACCGCTGGGGCGGCCACCACGGTCGTCGTCACGGCGGAAGCCGCCGCCACCACCGGAGTTGGGACGGCCGCCCCGGTCGTCTTCACGGCGAGGTCCGCGGTTTCCACCGCGGTCATCGTCACGTCGCGGCCCACGGTCCCGGTCGTCACGGCCGCCGCGGAAACCGCCTCGGTCACCACCGTCCCTGCGACGCGGCTCGCGCTCCGGACGATCGTCTGGAGAGTTGGTGGACATCGGCGTGACTCCTGTCTTCGGGTACTGCAGTCATTCTCGCGCAGCCGGCCATCGGACGCGCTTCGAAAAAATAGGCAAAACAAAAAGGACCCGTGGTCCAGCGTGAACGCTGGACCACGGGTCCTTAAAGATTGTTCGGCGGCGTCCTACTCTCCCACAGGGTCCCCCCTGCAGTACCATCGGCGCTGAAAGGCTTAGCTTCCGGGTTCGGAATGGAACCGGGCGTTTCCCTAACGCTATGACCACCGAAACCCTATCGGGTTCTAGCGAACAAGCACACTTTTCAATTAAGTAGTGAAACTTGGTTCAACCGGTGCGACTGTTCGCAACCCGGGAACCACACAGTGGACGCGAGCAACTGAGGACAAGCCCTCGGCCTATTAGTACCGGTCAACTCCACCCATTACTGGGCTTCCATATCCGGCCTATCAACCCAGTCGTCTACTGGGAGCCTTACCCTCTCAAGGAGGTGGGAATACTCATCTCGAAGCAGGCTTCCCGCTTAGATGCTTTCAGCGGTTATCCCTCCCGAACGTAGCCAACCAGCCATGCCCTTGGCAGGACAACTGGCACACCAGAGGTTCGTCCGTCCCGGTCCTCTCGTACTAGGGACAGCCCTTCTCAATATTCCTACGCGCACAGCGGATAGGGACCGAACTGTCTCACGACGTTCTAAACCCAGCTCGCGTACCGCTTTAATGGGCGAACAGCCCAACCCTTGGGACCGACTCCAGCCCCAGGATGCGACGAGCCGACATCGAGGTGCCAAACCATCCCGTCGATATGGACTCTTGGGGAAGATCAGCCTGTTATCCCCGGGGTACCTTTTATCCGTTGAGCGACGGCGCTTCCACAAGCCACCGCCGGATCACTAGTCCCGACTTTCGTCCCTGCTCGACCCGTCGGTCTCACAGTCAAGCTCCCTTGTGCACTTACACTCAACACCTGATTGCCAACCAGGCTGAGGGAACCTTTGGGCGCCTCCGTTACCCTTTGGGAGGCAACCGCCCCAGTTAAACTACCCATCAGACACTGTCCCTGATCCGGATCACGGACCCAGGTTAGACATCCAGCACGACCAGAGTGGTATTTCAACGATGACTCCACAACCACTGGCGTGGCCGCTTCACAGTCTCCCACCTATCCTACACAAGCCGAACCGAACACCAATATCAAACTGTAGTAAAGGTCCCGGGGTCTTTCCGTCCTGCTGCGCGAAACGAGCATCTTTACTCGTAGTGCAATTTCACCGGGCCTATGGTTGAGACAGTCGAGAAGTCGTTACGCCATTCGTGCAGGTCGGAACTTACCCGACAAGGAATTTCGCTACCTTAGGATGGTTATAGTTACCACCGCCGTTTACTGGCGCTTAAGTTCTCAGCTTCGCACGCCCGAAAGCGTACTAACCGGTCCCCTTAACGTTCCAGCACCGGGCAGGCGTCAGTCCGTATACATCGCCTTACGGCTTCGCACGGACCTGTGTTTTTAGTAAACAGTCGCTTCTCGCTGGTCTCTGCGGCCACCCCCAGCTCGAGGAGCAAGTCCTCTCACCAGTGATGGCCCCCCTTCTCCCGAAGTTACGGGGGCATTTTGCCGAGTTCCTTAACCATAGTTCACCCGAACGCCTCGGTATTCTCTACCTGACCACCTGAGTCGGTTTAGGGTACGGGCCGCCATGAAACTCGCTAGAGGCTTTTCTCGACAGCATAGGATCATCCACTTCACCACAATCGGCTCGGCATCAGGTCTCAGCCTTAACGAGGGACGGATTTGCCTACCCCTCGGCCTACACCCTTACCCCGGGACTACCACCGCCCGGGCTGGACTACCTTCCTGCGTCACCCCATCGCTTACCTACTACCACCTTGGATCGCCGGCTCCACCACTTTCCTTTCCCCGAAGGGTCCGGAACGGCTTCACGGGCTTAGCATTAATGGGCTCGATATTGGGCGTTTCAAAGCGGGTACCGGAATATCAACCGGTTGTCCATCGACTACGCCTGTCGGCCTCGCCTTAGGTCCCGACTTACCCTGGGCAGATCAGCTTGACCCAGGAACCCTTAGTCAATCGGCGCACACGTTTCTCACGTGTGTATCGCTACTCATGCCTGCATTCTCACTCGTGAACCGTCCACCACTGCCTTCCGGCGCGGCTTCACCCGGCACACGACGCTCCCCTACCCATCCCAGCGGGCGTTGGCCCTATATGCTGGAATGACACGACTTCGGCGGTACGCTTGAGCCCCGCTACATTGTCGGCGCGGAATCACTTGACCAGTGAGCTATTACGCACTCTTTCAAGGGTGGCTGCTTCTAAGCCAACCTCCTGGTTGTCTCTGCGACTCCACATCCTTTCCCACTTAGCGTACGCTTAGGGGCCTTAGTCGATGCTCTGGGCTGTTTCCCTCTCGACCATGGAGCTTATCCCCCACAGTCTCACTGCCGTGCTCTCACTTACCGGCATTCGGAGTTTGGCTAAGGTCAGTAACCCGGTAGGGCCCATCGCCTATCCAGTGCTCTACCTCCGGCAAGAAACACACGACGCTGCACCTAAATGCATTTCGGGGAGAACCAGCTATCACGGAGTTTGATTGGCCTTTCACCCCTAACCACAGGTCATCCCCCAGGTTTTCAACCCTGGTGGGTTCGGTCCTCCACGACCTCTTACAGCCGCTTCAACCTGCCCATGGCTAGATCACTCCGCTTCGGGTCTTGAGCGCGCTACTAAGTCGCCCTATTCGGACTCGCTTTCGCTACGGCTTCCCCACACGGGTTAACCTCGCAACACACCGCAAACTCGCAGGCTCATTCTTCAAAAGGCACGCAGTCACGACGCAAGGAACAAGTTCCTTGCGCGACGCTCCCACGGCTTGTAGGCACACGGTTTCAGGTACTATTTCACTCCGCTCCCGCGGTACTTTTCACCATTCCCTCACGGTACTATCCGCTATCGGTCACCAGGGAATATTTAGGCTTAACGGGTGGTCCCGCCAGATTCACACGGGATTTCTCGGGCCCCGTGCTACTTGGGTGTCTCTTAAACGAGCCGCATGAATTTCAGCTACGGGGGTCTTACCCTCTACGCCGGACCTTTCGCATGTCCTTCGCCTATCCATACGGTTTCTGACTCGTCTCACCGCCGGCAGACGATGATAAAGAGATCCCACAACCCCGCATGCGCAACCCCTGCCGGGTATCACACGCATACGGTTTGGCCTCATCCGGTTTCGCTCGCCACTACTCCCGGAATCACGGTTGTTTTCTCTTCCTGAGGGTACTGAGATGTTTCACTTCCCCTCGTTCCCTCCACACTGCCTATGTGTTCAGCAGCGGGTGACAGCCCATGACGACTGCCGGGTTTCCCCATTCGGAAACCCCCGGATCAAAGCCTGGTTGACGACTCCCCGGGGACTATCGTGGCCTCCCACGTCCTTCATCGGTTCCTGGTGCCAAGGCATCCACCGTGCGCCCTTAAAAACTTGGCCACAGATGCTCGCGTCCACTGTGCAGTTCTCAAGCAACGACCAGCCACCCACCACCCCGCTGAAAACAGCGAGTTCACTGGGGCCGGCATCGCGAAGGACGAGCTCACGCTCGCACCCTCAGATACCCAACAGCGCGCCCGGCACGACCAGTCGAATCCTGTGTTCCACGCCGAAGCAGTACTAACAGTCATCATCTGAGCCGTGCCGAATAGTCAACGTTCCACCCATGAGCAACCAGCACCGGACATTCGCCGATGTACTGGCCTCTGACCTGATCCGAAGATCCGGTAAGAAGTGCTCCTTAGAAAGGAGGTGATCCAGCCGCACCTTCCGGTACGGCTACCTTGTTACGACTTCGTCCCAATCGCCAGTCCCACCTTCGACAGCTCCCTCCCACAAGGGGTTGGGCCACCGGCTTCGGGTGTTACCGACTTTCGTGACGTGACGGGCGGTGTGTACAAGGCCCGGGAACGTATTCACCGCAGCAATGCTGATCTGCGATTACTAGCAACTCCGACTTCATGGGGTCGAGTTGCAGACCCCAATCCGAACTGAGACCGGCTTTTTGAGATTCGCTCCGCCTCGCGGCATCGCAGCTCATTGTACCGGCCATTGTAGCACGTGTGCAGCCCAAGACATAAGGGGCATGATGACTTGACGTCGTCCCCACCTTCCTCCGAGTTGACCCCGGCAGTCTCCTGTGAGTCCCCATCACCCCGAAGGGCATGCTGGCAACACAGAACAAGGGTTGCGCTCGTTGCGGGACTTAACCCAACATCTCACGACACGAGCTGACGACAGCCATGCACCACCTGTCACCCGACCACAAGGGGGGCACCATCTCTGATGCTTTCCGGGCGATGTCAAGCCTTGGTAAGGTTCTTCGCGTTGCGTCGAATTAAGCCACATGCTCCGCTGCTTGTGCGGGCCCCCGTCAATTCCTTTGAGTTTTAGCCTTGCGGCCGTACTCCCCAGGCGGGGAACTTAATGCGTTAGCTGCGGCACCGACGACGTGGAATGTCGCCAACACCTAGTTCCCAACGTTTACGGCGTGGACTACCAGGGTATCTAATCCTGTTCGCTCCCCACGCTTTCGCTCCTCAGCGTCAGTAATGGCCCAGAGATCCGCCTTCGCCACCGGTGTTCCTCCTGATATCTGCGCATTTCACCGCTACACCAGGAATTCCGATCTCCCCTACCACACTCTAGCTAGCCCGTATCGAATGCAGACCCGGGGTTAAGCCCCGGGCTTTCACATCCGACGTGACAAGCCGCCTACGAGCTCTTTACGCCCAATAATTCCGGACAACGCTTGCGCCCTACGTATTACCGCGGCTGCTGGCACGTAGTTAGCCGGCGCTTCTTCTGCAGGTACCGTCACTTTCGCTTCTTCCCTGCTGAAAGAGGTTTACAACCCGAAGGCCGTCATCCCTCACGCGGCGTCGCTGCATCAGGCTTTCGCCCATTGTGCAATATTCCCCACTGCTGCCTCCCGTAGGAGTCTGGGCCGTGTCTCAGTCCCAGTGTGGCCGGTCGCCCTCTCAGGCCGGCTACCCGTCGTCGCCTTGGTAGGCCATCACCCCACCAACAAGCTGATAGGCCGCGGGCTCATCCTTCACCGCCGGAGCTTTCAACCCCTCCCCATGCAGGAAGGAGTGTTATCCGGTATTAGACCCCGTTTCCAGGGCTTGTCCCAGAGTGAAGGGCAGATTGCCCACGTGTTACTCACCCGTTCGCCACTAATCCACCCCGAAGGGCTTCATCGTTCGACTTGCATGTGTTAAGCACGCCGCCAGCGTTCGTCCTGAGCCAGGATCAAACTCTCCATGAATGTTTTCCCGTAATCGGGATGAACACCACAAGAGCGGAACAGCCGATCGGAATAAGACCGACTGTTCACAGCGTCCTCGCTGTGTCATTGCCTACCAACCACAAGGGCCGGCAGGACTTTCAAAGGAACCTCGCCATCCGAAGATGGACGGGGTATCAACATATCTGGCGTTGACTTTTGGCACGCTGTTGAGTTCTCAAGGAACGGACGCTTCCTTTGTTCCCGTTTCCGGGCCCTCCGGGCGCTTCCCTTCGTTTCCAACCTTACCAGACTCTTTCCGTTCCGTTTCCGGTGTGGAATTCGATCCAGTGGCCGTTGGAAGGCCTTTTGCCTTTCGGCACATTCACTACGTTAACCGATTCCCTTGGCTGCTCATAATCGAGTAACCGGGGCAGGATTTCGGCATGCCGAAATCGAACCCGTTCTGGGCTGGTCGTCTGTAGTGGGTGGCCGCTTCAGGTTGCTGAACAGCAGGGCCTGTCTCAAGCGGCTCGGGCTACGTTAGGCGTCTCGGGAGGCCGAGTCAAGTTGCCCTGCGGCGCGGCGTGTGTGCCCGGTACGGGCTCACCGTGGGGTCTCCGTCGATCCAGAAGCGCCACGGGTGGTGGGCTCCGTCGCCGCCGACGCCCGTGCGCGGACCGTTGCGGACCTGGTCAGGGGCAGGGGCGTTGCCGGGGAGCAGGGTCAGGGGTGAATGACCGTCGGCGCAGAAGTCCGCACCGTTGAGGGTGCGGTCGACGTCGAGTGCCGTGGCCAGACGGGCCGGCCCCTTGGCCAGTTCTCTGTCATGACGGGCCGAGATTCGACGTTTGCGGGCGTGCTCCGCGCCTACCAGTACCTCACCGGCTCGCAGCAGGACACCGCCGGCGCGGCCGACCGGGCCGCACACCACGTTGAGGCAGTGCCACATGCCGTAGGTGAAGTAGACGTACGCGTGACCGGGCGGTCCGAACATGACGTCGTTGCGGGCGGTGCGGCCGCGGAAGGCGTGGGAACCGGGGTCGAGCTCCCCCGCGTACGCCTCCACCTCGGTGATGCGCAGTTCGATGGAACCGTCGTCGTGGTGGCGTGCGAGGGTGCAGCCGAGGAGTTCGGGTGCGACCTCCAGTACAGGGCGGTCGAAGAACTCCCGCGACAACGGCGTACGGTCGGGGCTCTCGATCATGGCGTCCGAGGGTACCCGGGGAACCGGCTACGGTCGTGGGCGCGTATGTAGGGGTCAGGACCTAGAAGGAGTGGACATGGGCTTCAAGAAGCTGCTCGCGAGTATGGGCGCCGGCGGCGCCTCCGTCGAGACAGTGCTCACCGAGGAGAACGTCGTGCCGGGCGGGGTCGTCCAGGGCGAGGTGCGTATCCAGGGCGGTTCGGTGGACCAGCAGATCGAGGGGCTGTCCGTCGGACTCCAGGCGCGCGTCGAGGTCGAGGGCGGTGACCAGGAGGTCAAGCAGGACATCGAGTTCACCAAGCAGCGTCTCGGTGGCGCCTTCGAGGTGAAGGCCGGCGCGGTGCACGTGGTGCCGTTCGGGCTGGAGATTCCGTGGGAGACGCCGGTGACGAGCGTCGCCGGTCAGCAGCTGCGCGGGATGAACATCGGTGTGACCACGGAGCTGGAGATCGCGCGCGCCGTGGACTCGGGCGACCTGGACCCGATCAATGTGCACCCGCTGCCGGCGCAGCAGGCGATCCTGGACGCGTTCATCCAGCTCGGCTTCCGCTTCAAGAGCGCGGACATGGAGCGCGGGCACATCCGGGGCACGCGTCAGCGTCTGCCGTTCTACCAGGAGATCGAGTTCTTCCCGCCGCAGCAGTACCGGGGGCTGAACCAGGTCGAGCTCACCTTCGTCGCCGACGACCGTGAGATGGACGTCATCCTGGAGATGGACAAGAAGCCGGGCCTGTTCAGCGAGAGCAGCGACTCGTACAAGGCGTTCAAGGTGGGGCACCACGACTTCCAGTCGACCGACTGGAGTGCGTACCTCAACCAGTGGCTCGCCGATGTCGGCGGTCGGCGCAACTGGCTCTAGGTGCTGCCGTCCGGGCTGATCCGGACGACTGGCCCTAGGGTCGGATCGGCAGAGCTTCAACAGGACAGCCGCATCGGAGGTTCAGACGTGACCGAGCTCAAGAGGGCACCCCTTCCGCACGATTTTCATCCCGAGGTGCCGTCGTTCACGGTCGTGAGCGACGACATCGAGCCGGGGTCGGTGCTGAAGGATGCCCAGGTCCAGGCGGCGGGCAACACCTCGCCGCAGCTGCGGTGGGAGGGCTTCCCGGCGGAGACCAAGAGCTTCGCCGTGACGTGCTTCGATCCGGACGCGCCCACGGGCAGTGGTTTCTGGCACTGGGTGGTCTTCGACATTCCGGCGTCGGTCACGGAACTGCCGGCGGGTG
Organism: Streptomyces sp. NBC_00306; assembly: GCF_036169555.1. GTDB lineage: Bacteria > Actinomycetota > Actinomycetes > Streptomycetales > Streptomycetaceae > Streptomyces > Streptomyces achmelvichensis. The sequence goes on from NZ_CP108032.1 coordinate 1,685,127, forward strand.
CGGGCAGCGGGAAGTTCGAGGGGCTGCCCGACGGTGCCGTTCAGGTCCGTAACGACTACGGGTCGCGGGACTTCGGCGGCGCGGCTCCGCCGGCCGGTGAGAACCACCGCTATGTGTTCACCGTGTACGCCGTGGACAGCGAGAAGCTCGGTCCGGACGCGGATGTCTCGCCCGCGGTCGTGGGATTCAATCTGCGGTTCCACACGATTGCCCGTGCACAGCTGATCGGTGAGTACGAGGCTCCCGCGGAGCACTGACCGTTCGCTTGTTGTTTGCCCTGCCCTGGTCTTGGAGAGATCAGGGCAGGGCATCTTTTATTGCGTTGTCCATCTCGGCGCGCCCGGCCAGAGTTGATCCAAGCCCAGAGCCCGCCGAACAGGGCCGGGCCGGTGAACGGGAGGTGGGCGGGATGCGGGACACGCTGGTACTGAATGCGAGCTTCGAGCCGCTGTCGACGGTGACACTCAACCGTGCGGTCGTGCTGGTGCTCCAGGACAAGGCCGTCGTCGAGCAGGCCCACCCCGGACTCCGTGTGCGCGCGGCGGCGGTCGATCTCCCCGTGCCCCGGGTGATCAGGCTCTGCAGATACGTACGGGTGCCCTTCCGAAGACAGGCACCGTGGTCGAGACGGGGTGTGCTGATACGGGACCAGCACCGGTGCGCGTACTGCGGGAGACGGGCGACGACCGTGGACCACGTGGTGCCGAGGTCGCACGGTGGCGCGGACAGCTGGCTGAACACGGTGGCCTCGTGCTCCGAGGACAACCACCGCAAGGCGGACCGTACGCCGGAGCAGGCGGGGATGCCGCTGCTGCACCAGCCGTTCGTGCCGTCGCCGGCCGACGCGATGCTGCTGGGCATGAGAGCCGGTGAGCGCGCCGAGCTGCCGCAGTGGCTGGCGGCTCAGCCTGCCGCGTAGGCGGCGGAAGGATGTGGGAGCCCGTCCCGGGACGACCGGGGCGGGCTCCGGTGTGTCAGCGCAGCACCAGCTGGACGATGGCGGCGCTGCCGACGACGACGATGAGCGCGCGGACGGCGGCCGGGGGCAGCCGTCGGCCGATCTTGGCGCCGACCTGGCCGCCGATGGCGGAGCCGACGGCGATCAGCAGCACGGCCTGCCAGTCGAAGTGGGCGACGAAGAGAAAGAAGATCGCCGCGACGCTGTTGACGACGGCGGCCAGGATGTTCTTGACGGCGTTGAGGCGCTGGAGACTGTCGTCCAGCAGCATGCCCATCAGGGAGAGGTAGATGATCCCCTGGGCCGCGGTGAAGTAGCCGCCGTAGACGCTGGCGAGCAGCAGTCCGGTGAGCAGGAGCGGGCCGCCGTCGGGGCGGGCGAGGGTGCCGTGGCGCTCGCGGTGACGCTGGACGGCCTTGGCGATCCAGGGCTGGAGAACGACCAGGACGAGGGCGATCCCCACGAGGACCGGCACGATCGTCTCGAACGCCGTGGACGGCAGCGTCAGCAGGAGTACGGCTCCGCTGACGCCGCCGATCGCGGCCACGGCGCTCAGCCTCAGGACGCGCTTGCGCTGGCCGGTGAGTTCGGCGCGATAGCCGATGGCCCCGCTCACGGAGCCGGGGATCAGGCCGAGGGCGTTGGAGACGGTCGCGGTGACCGGGGGCAGGCCGGTGGCGAGGAGCACCGGGAAGGTGATCAGCGTGCCCGAGCCGACGATGGTGTTGATGGTGCCGGCGCCGATGCCCGCGGCGAAGACGGCGAGCATCTCCCAGATGGTCACGCTGTGCCCTTCGCTGATCGGTGCCTGCTGCACCGATCATGCCCGATGCCCCGCCCGTGTCCGAGCGGGGGTGCGCGTCAGCTCACGGGGGGCTCTTCGCGCCGCTCCTTGCCGGTGTTGAAGCCGGGGCCTCCGCCGCTGCCCAGGTTTCCGAAGGCTCCGGACAGGCCCTTGAGGGCGTCGCCGATCTCGCTGGGCACGATCCAGAGCTTGTTGGCATCGCCCTCGGCGATCTTCGGGAGCATCTGGAGGTACTGGTACGAGAGCAGCTTCTGGTCCGGGTCGCCGGCGTGGATCGCCTCGAAGACCGTACGGACGGCCTGGGCCTCGCCCTCGGCGCGCAGGGCGGCGGCCTTGGCCTCACCTTCGGCGCGCAGGATCGCGGACTGCTTCTCACCTTCCGCGGTGAGGATCTGCGACTGGCGGATGCCTTCCGCGGTGAGGATGGCGGCGCGCTTGTCACGGTCGGCGCGCATCTGCTTCTCCATCGAGTCCTGGATGGAGGTGGGCGGCTCGATGGCCTTGAGCTCGACGCGGTTGACGCGGATGCCCCACTTGCCGGTGGCCTCGTCGAGCACACCCCGCAGGGCCGCGTTGATCTCCTCGCGGGAGGTGAGGGTCCGCTCCAGGTCCATGCCACCGATGATGTTGCGCAGGGTGGTGACGGTGAGCTGCTCGATGGCCTGGATGTAGCTGGCGACTTCATAGGTCGCGGCCCGGGCGTCGGTGACCTGGTAATAGATGACCGTGTCGATGTTGACCACCAGGTTGTCCTGGGTGATCACCGGCTGGGGCGGGAACGGCACGACCTGTTCACGGAGGTCGATGCGGTTGCGGATGGAGTCGATGAACGGGACGACGATGTTGAGACCCGCGTTCAGGGTGCGGGTGTAGCGCCCGAAGCGTTCGACGATGGCTGCGCTGGCCTGCGGGATGACCTGGATCGTCTTGATCAGGGCGATGAAGACCAGCACCACCAGAATGATCAGGACGATGATGATCGGTTGCATCGTGTTCCCTGTGCCCTTCGCTGCCGGATGGTGCAGATGATCGAGTTTCCCAGAACTGGGCCTGGGGTGTTGGGCGTTCGGCTTCGTTCCGTCACATCACGACCGCGGTCGCGCCGTCGATCTCGACGACGTCGACCTGCTGGCCGGCCTCGAAACTCATATCGGCGTCGAGGGCACGCGCCGACCAGACCTCACCCGCGAGCTTGATGCGGCCACCATTGCCGTCAACTCGCTCCAGGACAACCGCCTGACGGCCTTTCAGTGCGTCGACTCCGCTGGCGAACTGGGGGCGTTGAGCCCGATGGCGGCTCGCGATCGGCCGGACGACCGCGATGAGGGCCACCGACACCACGGCGAATACGAGGACTTGGGCAACCGTGCCGCCGCCGAGTGCCGCGACGACGGCTGCGGCGACCGCTCCGGCGGACAGCATCCCGAACTCGGGCATCGCCGTCAGAACCAGCGGAATGCCCAGTCCGACCGCACCGATCAGCCACCACACCCACGCGTCGATTTCCACATGGTCATGGTAGATCGGCAGGTCGTGCTCGGGACAGGGGGCGAGGCAGGTCGGCAGCGAACGGGCGGGCGGCACTGCGGTGTTGGAGGGGCCGCGGTGGAGCGTGGGCAGCGGGGTGGTGCCGTCGGGGAGTGGCGCCGGACCGGGGCCGCGCGGAACAGGGCGGCCGCGGGCGCCGTCAGCCGTCAGCCGTCAGCCGTCAGCCGTCAGCCGAGCGGAAGGCCCTGGGCCGTCCAGCGTTCGCCGTTGCGCTCGACGAGCAGCGGGAGACCGAAGCAGAGGGAGAGATTGCGGGAGGTGAGCTCGGTCTCCATCGGACCGGCAGCCAGCACCTTGCCCTGACGGATCATCAGGACATGGGTGAAGCCCGGGGCGATCTCCTCGACATGGTGCGTGACCATGATCATCGAGGGGGCGTACGGGTCACGGGCGAGGCGGCCGAGACGGCGCACCAGGTCCTCACGGCCGCCGAGGTCCAGTCCCGCCGCGGGCTCGTCAAGGAGCAGCATCTCGGGGTCGGTCATCATCGCGCGGGCGATCATGGTGCGCTTGCGCTCGCCCTCGGAGAGCGTGCCGAACTTGCGCTCCAGGTAGTCGGTCATCCCGAGCCGGTCGAGGAAGGCGCGGGCGCGCTCCTCGTCGACGGCGTCGTAGTTCTCGTGCCAGGTGGCTGTCATGCCGTACGCGGCCGTGAGGACCGTCTCGAGCACGGTCTGCCGCTTGGGCAGCTTCTCGGCCATGGCGATGCCGGCCATGCCGATACGGGGGCGGAGCTCGAAGACGTCCACGCCGCCGAGGCGCTCGTCGAGGATCCTGACCGTGCCGGTGGTCGGGAAGAGGTAGCTGGACGCGATGTTCAGGAGGGTCGTCTTGCCGGCGCCGTTGGGGCCGAGGATGACCCAGCGCTCCCCCTCCTTGACCGACCAGGAGACGTCGTCCACCAGAGCGCGTCCGTCGCGGACCACGGATACGTCCACCAGCTCCAGTACATCGCTCATGAGCGCGTTGTCTCCCCATGCAATCGTCTTGAGGTCATAGGGGGCTTTTATGCACCTGTGGGCACAGCTCCCAGGGAAAACCTACGCCACCGGCCGGGTACCCCCGCCCCCCGGCCCGGTCCCTAGGCTGGGTCCATGCTTTCGGAACCACGCTCAGGACGACTGGCGGCATGGGGAAACGCCCTGTTGGCCGGACATGTATCACCGGACGACGCGGCTCTCGCGATCGTCGGCGAGGACGCGCTGCACCGGGTGGAGGGGCTTCCGGGCGAGGCCGGGCCCGTCGGGCTCACGCTGGCGCTCGGGCGACTGCGCGGGCTCGGGGTGACCGGCTTCCGGGTCGCGCTGCCCGCGCCGGGGCATCCGCTGGGGCTCAGCGGACCGCCCGCCTTCAACGCGCGGGCGCTCGACGCGGAGGAGGCCGTCGTCGGGTACGGCGCGGCGTACGGGCTCGTGCCGGAGGTGTCCGAGGCGGGGCCGGCCGGCGATGTGCACGTCGAGGTCGTCTGGCACTGCCTGGAGGTACGGGAGGCACCGCCCGCGGACGTTCCGTCGCTCGGCGAGGCGGAGCGGGAGCTGGCGGAGGCGCTGCGGGAGGCGACGGAGGTGCTGTCGCGGCTCGATGTGGCGGCGTCCGGACCGGTGGCCGAGGCGGCGATCGACGCGTACCGGGCCCGGGCGGACCGGGGCCGGGAGACGCTCGCGCCCGGGTATCCGCCACGGGCGGCGCGGGTGTTGGAGCTGGCTCAGCGGATCGCGCTGCTGGTCTCGGTGGCGTACGAGAAGGGGCACGGGGGTGCGGTGAGCGCGTCCGAGATGGCGGCGCGGGGGGAGGCGCTGCGGCCGGTGGAGAGGGTGGCGCGGCGGGCGCAGGTGGCGGCGTACAACGCGTATGTGGAGGAGCGGGAGCGGTAGGGGTTGTGCCGGGGCGTGTGCCCCGGGCCCCTGTCTGCGGGGCGTGTGCCCCGGGCCCCCTGTCTGCGGGGCGTGCCCCGGGCCCCTGGGTGTGCGGGGGGCTTGGGGTGGGGCGGGTGGTGCGGCCCGGCTTCTCGCGAGGCTCCGCCCCGGACCCCGCGCCTCAAACGCCGGCGAGGCTGAATTTCGGTACCCCAGCGCCCCGGCGATGGCGAGGCTTGCCTCGCCGTCGGGGCGTTGAGGTGCGGCACGTGGTGCAGCCCCGGTTCTTCACGGGGCTCCGCCCCGGACCCCGCGCCTCAAACGCCGGCGAGGCTGAGTATCGGTGCCCCAGCACGCCGACGATGAAAGGGGCGCCTCGGGTACGGCAGTGGTGCAGCCCGTACGCGGGGCTCCGCCCCGGACCTCGTATCCGAGCGCGCCGACGCCGGCGGGCATTCGCGCCCGCCGGCGTTGGCGAAGGGGTGTCAGCCGTTCAGGCCCAGGTTGCCGAAGGCCGGGTTCAGGACGCCGATCACGTTGATGCTGTTGCCGACCGCGTTCACCGGGATGTGGATCGGGGCCTGGATCAGGTTGCCCGAGGCGACGCCCGGGGAGCCCACGGCCTTGCCGTCGGCGTACGCGCCGCCGTCGGACGCCGACGCGGCCCCCGCGCCCGCGGCGACGATGCCACCGGCGACGATGGTCAGGACAGCGGCCTTCTTCAGGTTCATCACTTCGAAAATCCTCCTGGACATTCGCTGCGGCCGGCCGCCGCAGCACGCCATGGAGAACGCCCCACGGACGATCAGGATGCGCCGTCCGGGTGACATACACCCGACAGTATGAATCTCGGACCGGAGCGCGACGATCCGATCAATTGGTCAATCCGTGCCGTACGGCCCACAGCGCCGCCTGTGTGCGGTCCGCGAGGTCCAGCTTCATCAGGATGTTCGAGACATGCGTCTTGACGGTCTTCTCGGACAGGACGAGCGCGCGGGCGATCTCGCGGTTGGACCGGCCGTCCGCGATCAGGCCGAGCACCTCCTTCTCGCGCTCCGTGAGCGAACCCCCGCGGCCCATGCCGTTGCCCGGCTCGTCCTGGGACAGCAGCGCGCCCGCGACCTCGGGCTGGAGCAGTACATGGCCCGCGTGGACGGAGCGGATGGCGCGGGCGAGGGCCTCCGGGTCGACGTCCTTGTAGACATAGCCCGAAGCGCCGGCCCGCAGGGCGGGGACCACGGTGCGCTGCTCGGTGAAGCTGGTGACGATCAGCACGCGGGCCGGGTTGGAGAGGTCACGCAGCTTGCGCAGGGCCTCGATGCCGTCGGTTCCGGGCATCTTCACGTCCATCAGGACGACGTCCGGTTTCAGTTCCTCCGCGCGGGCCACGCCCTCGTCCCCGTCGCCCGCCTCACCGACCACCTCGATGTCGTCCTGGACCTCGAGGAAGGTGCGCAGCCCACGGCGGACCACCTGGTGGTCGTCGACCAGCAGCACGCGAATAGTCCTGTCAGCCACCGGGGACCTCCATCTCGATCGTCGTGCCCTTGCCGGGCGCGGACTGCACGGTGAGCGTTCCCCCGACCCCGCCCGCCCTGTCACGCATCGAGACGAGGCCCAGGTGGCGGCCGGCCCGGCGGACCGTGCGGGGCTCGAAGCCCGCGCCGTTGTCGGTGACGCTGAGGACCGCGCCCTGGCCGCGTCGGGCCAAGACCACGTCGACCCGGTCGCCGCCGGAGTGCCGCAGTGCGTTGTGCAGGGCCTCCTGGGTGACCCGCAGCAGGGCCTCCTCCTGGGCCGCGGGCAGGGCCCGGACCCCGCAGGTGTCGAACGTGACCCGGGCGCTGTGGGCCCGGTCGAGGACCTGTATCTGCGTACGGAGCGTGTTGACGAGCCCGTCCTCGTCCAGCGCCGCGGGGCGCAACTCCACGACGGCCGCGCGCAGTTCGTCCGCGGCCTCGGCGGCCAGCGAGGCGACCTGGTGGAGCTCCCCCTTGGCGCGTGCCGGATCGCGGTCGACCAGGGCGGCGGCGGCCTGGGCCGTGAGCCGCAGGGAGAAGAGCTTCTGGCTGACGGCGTCGTGCAGTTCGTGGGCGAGGCGCGAGCGCTCCTCGGCGATGGTGAGTTCGCGGCTCCGCTCGTAGAGCCGGGCGTTGGTCAGGGCGATGGCCGCGTGCTGGGCCAGGATCGCCAGCAGTTCCTCGTCCTCCTCGGTGAATCCGCAGCCGCCGTCCGGCTTCGGGCAGCGCTTGTTGGCGAGGAAGAGCGCGCCGATGGTCTCGTCGCCGTCCTTCACGGGCAGACCGAGGAAGTCGGACATGTCCGGGTGGGCGGAGGGCCAGCCCTCGAAGCGGGGGTCCTTGCGCACATCGCCGAGCCGCTCGGTCTTGGCGTCGCGGAGCATGGCGGCGAGGATGCCGTGCTGCCGGGGCAGCGGTCCGATCGCCTTCCACTGTTCGTCACTGACCCCGTCGACCACGAACTGTGCGAAGCCGCCGTGGTCGTCCGGGACGCCCAGTGCCGCGTACTCCGCGTCCAGGAGCTCCCGCGCCGAGGCGACGATCGTCTTCAGCACGTCGCGGACCTCGAGATGCCTGCTCATGGCGAGGAGCGCGGTGCTCACGGCCGCGAGGCCGGAGCGTGGTCGGTGGCTCATGAGCTCACCGTACCCGCGGGGTGTGACGGTCCGTATCGGCCCGCGGACGCAGTCGACCGGGCCGGGAGACCTAGGTCCTCGCCGGCCGTTCGCGTGGACAACGCACGAGAGGCCCTAGGTCGAAGAGCCGAGCAGGGAGGGGTCCCGCGCACGAGGTGGCGGGGCAGGTCGCGTTCCTACGGTGAGGGCATCGACGCGGACAAGGGGATGGACGTCATGCCGGTAGCAGTGATCACGGGTGCTTCGAAAGGGCTGGGGCACGCCCTGGCGGCGGCTATCGCGGAGCGGGGCTGGGACCTCGTGCTGGGGGCGAGGACCGAGGACGTACTGAGGGAGAGCGCGCGGCGGGTGGCCGCTCACGGGACGCGGGTCGTGGCGGTGGCCGGTGATGTGACCGATCCTGCGCACCGCGTGGAGCTGGTGGCCGCGGCCCGCGGGCTCGGCGGGCTCGATCTGCTGGTGAGCAATGCCAGTGCGCTGGGGGCGGAGCCGCTGGTGCGCCTGGAGGCCCTGCCGCTGGAGGGGCTGCGGGCGGCGCTGGAGACCAATGTGGTGGCCGCGCTGGGGCTCGTCCGGGAAGCGCTGCCGCTGCTGCGGGCGTCCGACGCGGGGACGGTGATCGCGGTGAGTTCGGACGCGGCCTGCGAGGCCTACGAGACGTGGGGCGGCTACGGGGCGTCGAAGGCGGCGCTGGATCACCTCACCGCGGTTCTTGGGGTCGAGGAGCCGGGGTTGCGGGTCTGGGCCGTGGACCCGGGTGACATGCGGACGGATCTGTACGCGTCGGCGGTGCCGGAAGACGACGGCCCGCGCCCGGATCCGGTCTCGGTGGTCCCGGGGTTCCTGCGGCTGCTGGACGAGCGTCCGGTCAGCGGCCGGTACGGGGCGCCGGCGCTGCTGGGGTCCGTATGAGGGGCGGCCGTGGGGCCGCGGAGGGGGAAGGGGTCGCCGTGCTGGACACGCTGCGGGTGCCGGAGGAGCTCTCGGCGAGGGTGCCGGCCGAGGTGCGCGGCTCGGGTCGGGACGATGTACGGCTGATGGTCTCGCGGGGGACGCGGGTGACCCATCACGCATTCCGGGATCTGCCCGGCCTGCTGCGGGCCGGTGACGTGCTGGTGGTCAACACCTCCGCCACGCTGCCGGCCGCCGTCAACGGCCGCCTCGGCGGCGAAGCGGTCGTCGTCCACTTCTCGACGCGTGGGGACGACGGCCGGTGGGCGGTGGAGCTTCGGGCCCCCGACGGCGGGGGCAGCACTCTTCCGCGCGCGGGCGGGCCCGCGGGCGCGCGCGTGAAGCTGCCCGGCGGCGAGCATCTGGTGCTGGAGGAGCCGCTGGCTCCGCCAGGCGTGCGGCTGTGGTGGGCGTCGGTGTCCGTGGCCGTGCCGGGGCTGCTGCGCCGCCACGGGAGGCCGATCCGCTACGGGTACACGGCCGGGGACCAGCCGCTGTCCGCGTACCGGACCGTGTTCGCGCTCCCCTCCCCCGACGGCACCGGCTCGGCGGAGATGCCGAGCGCCGCCCGGCCCTTCACACCTCGGCTGGTGGCGGAGCTGGTGAGCCGGGGGGTGCAGTTCGCACCGCTCACCCTGCACACCGGGGTGGCCTCCGCCGAGGCCCACGAGCCGCCGTACCCGGAGCGCTTCGAGGTGCCCGCGGCGACGGCGTGGCTGGTGAACGCGGCACGGGCGGGCGGCGGGCGGATTCTCGCGGTCGGCACGACCGCCGTACGGGCCCTGGAGTCGGCGACGGGCCCCGACGGGGTGGTGCGGGCGGCATCGGGCTGGACCGATCTCGTGGTCACGCCCGAGCGGGGGGTGCGTGCCGTCGACGGGCTGCTGACGGGGCTGCACGAGCCCGAGGCCTCGCATCTGCTGATGCTGGGGGCGATCGCCGGGCGTGAGGCTCTGGGGCGGGCGTACGGCGAGGCGCTCGAACGCCGCTATCTATGGCACGAGTTCGGCGACATCCATCTCCTCCTGCCCGCGGAAAGCACTCACTCTTTGCATTGCTGAAGCAACGGATGGTGAAACGGTTTGCCCTCCCATGTGAGCCCGCGCATAGGACGCAGATCACTTACGAAGCAGACTAGTGGATACAAAAAGGGCACTTGATCAGGGGATGAATGGGCATACGGGCGATTTGCCCGACCCCTGATCCACTATCGCGGATCGTACGTCACACCTTTGCCAGGGCTTTTTGCTGGCGCTAAGAATTGCAGCCGTCGCCCGCCGTAGAGCGCAGCGCCGCTCCGGCCTGATGCGACTTCCGCTACTCGAAGAGGTACGACGATATGTCTGCGTTCAGCACCCGTATGACCAAGACCCGCAAGGTCTCGATCGCCGGTATCGCCGCCGCCGGTGTCGCCGCTCTGACCCTTTCCCTCGCCCCGGCCGGCGAGAGCGACGCCGCCGTCGCCGTCGCCGAGCCCCAGGCCGCGCAGAAGATCGCCCCGGTGGCGATGACCCTCGACGCGCCGAAGACGCTGTCGCTCGACGCCGACCAGTCGGCGTCCGCGGCCAAGGTGAAGGCCGCGGCCGACGCCGCGGCGAAGAAGGCGGCCGCCGAGGCCGCCGCCACGAAGAAGGCAGCTGCCGACGCTGCCGCGAAGAAGAAGGCCGCCGCCGAGGCTGCCGCGAAGAAGCGGGCGGCCGACCAGGCCGCCAGCCGTGCCGCCGCTCGCAAGCCCGTCTACGCCAACAACCTGGACGGCTGGATCCGCGAGTCGCTCGACATCATGAAGAAGCACAAGATCCCGGGCAGCTACCAGGGTCTGCACAAGAACATCATCCGCGAGTCCAGCGGTAACCCGAACGCCATCAACAACTGGGACATCAACGCGATCAACGGCGTCCCCTCGATCGGCCTGCTCCAGGTCATCAAGCCGACCTTCGACGCGTACCACGTCGCCGGCACCAAGCACAGCCAGTACGACCCGGTCGCCAACATCGTCGCCGCGGCCAACTACGCCGCCGACCGCTACGGCTCGATCGACAACGTCAACAGCGCCTACTGAGGCTGACGACCCACACGCCGGAGGGCGGCACCCCATGCGGGGTGCCGCCCTCGGGCGCGTTCCGGTTCCGTCTACTTGCGCATGACCTCGGGCTCGTGGCGGCGCAGGAAGCGCGCGACGAGGAAGCCGCAGAAGGCTCCGAGGGCGAGCAGGGCGGCCATGTCCATGCCCCAGGCCGCTGCCTCGTGGTCCCACAGCGGGTCGGTGCTGGTCGGGTCGTCGGGGTTCGGGCTGATCTTGTTGAAGTCCAGCGTGGCCCCGGCGGCGGCGACCGCCCACCGCGACGGCATCAGATACGAGAACTCGTTGACACCGATGGTGCCGTGCAGGATGAACAGACACCCGGTGAACACGACCTGGATGATCGCGAACATCACCAGCAGCGGCATGGTCTTCTCGGCGGTCTTCACGAGCGCCGAGATGATCAGGCCGAACATCATCGAGGTGAAGCCCAGCGCCATGATCGGCACGGACAGTTCGAGCATCACCGCGCCGCCCATGACCAGACCCTCGGAGGGCAGCTCACGGGTGGAGAAGCCGATCGCGCCGACCAGGGCACCCTGGAGCACCGTGATCATGCCCAGGACGATCACCTTGGACATCAGATACGCGGAGCGTGACAGACCTGTCGCGCGCTCGCGCTCGTAGATCACCCGCTCCTTGATCAGCTCACGGACCGAGTTGGCGGCGCCCGCGAAGCACGCGCCGACCGCCAGGATCAGCAGGACCGTGGTCGCCGTGCCGTTCGGGATGATCCGGCCGGTCTGCGCGTTCACGTTCGGCAGCAGACCCTTGTCCGGGTCGATGAGCAGGCTGACCGCGCCGAGCACCGCCGGCAGGATCAGCATCAGCGCCATGAAGCCCTTGTCGGACGCGATCACCGACACATAGCGGCGGACCAGCGTGACCAGCTGGGAGCCCCAGCTCTGCGGCTTCGGCGGCTTGCTCTGCTGCGTCACCAGGTTCACCGGCTGCGCGGCCACGGCGTCGATGTCGGCCGCGTACATCTGGTAGTGCTGCGAACCGCGCCAGCGGCCCGCCCAGTCGTAGTCGCGGTAGTTCTCGAACGCCGAGAAGACATCGGCCCAGGTGCTGTAGCCGAAGAAGTTGAGCGCTTCCTCCGGCGGACCGAAGTACGCGACGGAGCCGCCCGGAGCCATGACGAGCAGCTTGTCGCACAGCTGGAGCTCGGCCACGGAGTGGGTGACCACGAGGACGGTGCGGCCGTCGTCGGCGAGGCCGCGCAGCAGCTGCATCACATCGCGGTCCATGCCCGGGTCGAGACCGGAGGTCGGCTCGTCCAGGAAGATCAGCGACGGCTTCGTCAGCAGCTCCAGGGCGACCGAGACGCGCTTGCGCTGGCCGCCGGAGAGCGAGGTGATCTTCTTGTCCTTGTGGATGTCGAGCTTGAGCTCGCGCAGCACCTCGTCGATACGGGCTTCGCGCTCCGCGTTCGCGGTGTCGCCCGGGAAGCGGAGCTTGGCCGCGTACCTGAGCGCCTTACGGACCGTGAGCTCCTTGTGCAGGATGTCGTCCTGCGGGACCAGACCGATGCGCTGGCGCAGCTCGGCGAACTGCTTGTAGAGGCTCCGGTTGTCGTAGAGCACGTCGCCCTGGTTGGCGGGCCGGTAGCCGGTGAGCGCCTTCAGCAGGGTGGACTTGCCCGAGCCCGAGGGGCCGATGACACCGATCAGCGACTTCTCCGGCACGCCGAAGGACACGTCGCGCAGGATCTGCTTGCCGCCGTCGACCGTCACCGTGAGGTGGCGGGCGGAGAAGGAGACCTCGCCGGTGTCGACGAACTCCTCGAGCTGGCCGCCGACGATACGGAACGTCGAGTGACCGACGCCGACGATGTCGTTCGGGCCGATGAGGGCCGTACCGGACTTGGCGATCGGCTGACCGTTGACGTACGTACCGTTGTGGGATCCGAGGTCACGGATCTCGAAGCGGCCGTCCGGGTGCGAGCTGAACTCGGCGTGGTGGCGCGAGACCTGGAGGTCGGAGACCACCAGTTCGTTCTCCAGCGCACGGCCGATACGCATCACGCGGCCGAGCGAGAGCTGGTGGAACGTGGTCGGGCTGCGGTCGCCGTAGACCGGTGGCGCCCCCGCCGCGCCGCCGGATCCGCCCGGACCGGGCTGGTGCGGGACCTGTGCCTGCTGCGGCTCGGGCCAATTCTGCGCCGGAGCCTGCTGCCACTGCTGCTGCGGCGGCTGCTGTTGGGCCGGAGCCTGCTGAGCTGCCGCCTGCTGGGACGCCGCCCCCTGTGCGCTGTAGGCACCCGCCGCCGCACCGGACAGATTCAGTCGCGGTCCGTCGGTGGCGTTGCCCAGGTGCACGGCCGAGCCGGGACCGATCTCCATCTGATGGATCCGCTGGCCCTGGACATACGTGCCGTTGGTGCTGCCGTGGTCTTCGATGACCCAACTGCGGCCGCCCCAGCTGATGCTGGCGTGCCGCCACGAGACCCTGGCGTCGTCGATCACCAGATCACCCTGCGGATCACGTCCGAGGGTGTACGACCTGGACGGATCGAGCGTCCAGGTCCTTCCATTCAATTCCAGTACGAGTTCCGGCACTCCATGCCCCACTAGTTGTCCCCCGAGTTACCCCCATCACAGGGAGTCTAGGGATGGCGAACATCGTGGGGAACTATTTCAGGCGCGGTCCCGTATCCGAAAGTCGGGCCATGTGAAGACCCCGTCCCGGTTGCCCGTTGACGGAGGAGAAACACCCCCGGAGAGTGGTAAGCACCCATCAGTCGGCACGGATCATGCTGGACTGGGGACAACTGGGTCAAACCCAGCAGGGATCGGGGGGTCCGGGATGAGCGCGACCGGCAGCGACGACAAGGTGCCCTGGGTCGATGTGGTGCTGTCGTCGATAGCCGCGGTGAGCTGGGCACTGGTGGGCATGGCGGGGGCGGCGGCGCTCGGCCTGCATCTGCTCGGCGCCGACGCATCGGCCTCGCTGGGCCCGATGACGGCGGCCGTCGTGGTGCTCGCCGTGAACGGTTCGGTGTCGCCGAGCAGTGATGTGTCCGCGTTCGGACTCGACGGCGCGACGGCCGAAACGGCCGTCGACTTCACGCCACTTGGGGTGGGTCTGTTCGGTGCCCTGCTCCTTGCGTACGTCTTTCTACGCTCTCTGCGGCGGGCCGGTCCGCACATCTCGGGAGGTGAACTCGGCGCTCGCGCGGGCGGTGTGGTCCTCCTGTTCGTCGCGACCGTCGGCGGGCTCGCGTGGGCGGGCCATGACGTCATCACCATCGACGGCGCGGAGCTGGGGCTCGACGGCGCGATCCCGGGAACCGGCGGGGACGGCGGAATCGAGGTGCCGGGACTCGGCGACATCGGTGACATCGGAGGGCTGCTGCCGGACCGCATCGGGGACCTGGTGGACGCGGAGGCGGCCGTCGGGTTCAGCGTGAACACCGCGGACTCGCTGGCGGGCGCGCTGCTGTGGGTGATCGGCGTGCTGGTCGTCGCACTGCTCGCCGGCCGGCGAGCCCCGCTGCCGAGCGGCGCGCTGTGGGAGGCGGTACGGCGGCACATCCGTCCCGCGGCCTCGGCGATGGTCGCGGTGATGCTGGTCGCCGTGCTCGCGGGGTACGCGGCGGCGGCCTACGCGGCCGTGGGGGACGACCACCCGAAACGGATCGCGGGTGCGGCACTGCTCGGCGCCCCCAACGGGGTGTGGCTCGGCGTCCCGCTGGGGCTGTTCGTGCCGTGGGACGGCGAGGCCACGGGTGAACTGGCGAAGGTGCTGCCGGACCCCCTGGACGAGTTCCTGCGGATCTCGGCGGACGAGCCGGCGACCGTGGGCAGGCTCGCCGAACTGGACGGGCGGGTGTGGCTGCTCGCGGTGGCGACGGCCGTGATGATGCTGTACGCCGGGGTGTTGGCGGCGTCCCGGACACCGGTCGGCCGCCGGGGAGCGGCGGGTTTCGCGGGCCGCTGCACGGTGCGGCTCGCCGTGGTGGGCGCCCTGACGCTGCCGCTGCTGGTGTGGCTGACGGACGTGTCCGCCGACGCGTCCCTGTCGGTCCTCGGCTTCGACGCGTTCGGTGCGGGCATCGAGCTGCACGGCCGGGCGGACATGGCGCTGGTGCTGGGCGCGGCATGGGGAGCCGCCGCGGGCGGGGCGGGGGCGCTGCTGGTGTACGTCACCCGGGGCGGCCGGCGGGAGGAAGGTGCCGTGGCGGCCGGGGTGAGCGAGGGGCCGGGGCCGTACCGGCCGGCGTCCCCGTACCGGCCGCCGAACCCCGACACCAACCCATATCTGCGCCTGCCGCCCGAGGTCCGCGACGCGCCTGTGGAGGGCGGGGCCGCGCGGGACCGGGCTTCGTGGGGGCGGGATGCGGAGGGCCGGGATGCGTGGGGCCGGGATTCGGAGGGCCGAGGGGCACCTTCGCGGGGCGGCGACGCCCCTCCGCCCGGCCCGGGCTCTTCTCCGGGGAAGGATCCCGGCGCTCGCCCGGCAGGGGCTGCCGGCGAGAGGGACCGTGGTGGCCCTCCGGAGATCCACGGCGCGCCGACGGTCGCGGGACCCATGCCTCCCCTGCCGCCGCGCCGCCGGCCCCCGCCCGAGCAGGAGGACGGCCCGCCGCCGCCCAGGCCGCCGAAGTCCGGCAGATAGCCGGTCACCGGGTCGGACGCCTGTCCGCTCCTCGGGACGCGACGTCTCGCCGTCGTCCGGGCCCGATACGGTGGAACCACCATGAGCGCATCGCAGACTTCCGACGTACGCACCCTTCTCGTCAAGATCTTCGGGAAGGACCGTCCCGGGATCACGGCCGGTCTCTTCGACACCCTCGCCGCCTTCTCCGTCGACGTCGTCGACATCGAGCAGGTCGTCTCCCGTGGCCGCCTCGTGCTGTGCGCGCTGGTGACCGCCCCGACCGCGGGCGGCACCTCGGAGGGCGAGCTGCGGTCCACCGTCCACAGCTGGGCCGAGTCGCTGAAACTTCAGGCCGAGATCATCTCGGGCACCGGTGACAACCGGCCGCGCGGCAGCGGACGTTCCCATGTCACCGTGCTCGGGCACCCGCTGACCGCCGAATCGACCGCGGCCATAACGGCCAGGATCGCGTCCACCGGTGGAAACATCGACCGTATCTTCCGGCTCGCGAAGTACCCGGTCACCGCCGTGGAGTTCGCCGTCTCCGGCGTGGAGACCGAGGCCCTGCGTACGGTCCTGGCGACCGAGGCCGCCGGTATCGGCATCGATGTCGCGGTGGTGTCGGCGGGTCTGCACCGCCGCGCCCAGCGCCTCGTCGTGATGGATGTCGACTCCACGCTCATCCAGGACGAGGTCATCGAACTGTTCGCGGCCCACGCGGGCTGCGAGGACAAGGTCACCGAGGTCACCGCCGCGGCGATGCGGGGCGAGCTGGACTTCGAGCAGTCGCTGCACGCGAGGGTGGCGCTGCTGGCCGGGCTCGACGCCTCGGTCGTGGACAAGGTGCGCGCGGAGGTACGGCTGACGCCGGGCGCACGCACCCTGATCCGTACGCTCAAGCGGCTCGGCTTCCAAGTGGGCGTGGTCTCCGGCGGGTTCACCCAGGTCACGGACGACCTCAAGGAGCGGCTGGGGCTGGACTTCGCGTCGGCCAACACGCTGGAGATCGTCGACGGGAAGCTCACCGGCAAGGTGATCGGCGAGATCGTGGACCGGGCGGGCAAGGCGCGGCTGCTGCGGAGGTTCGCGGCGGAGGCCGGCGTACCGCTGGCGCAGACGGTGGCGATCGGCGACGGTGCCAACGATCTGGACATGCTCAACGCGGCCGGGCTCGGGGTCGCGTTCAACGCCAAGCCGGTGGTCCGCGAGGCCGCACACACCGCGGTCAATGTGCCGTTCCTGGACACGGTCCTGTATCTGCTGGGGATCACCAGGGAAGAGGTCGAGGCGGCGGACGAGCCGAACGCCGAGCACTGAAGCCTGGGCCCTGGGTCCTGAGCTGCGGGCGTCGGCGGCACACGCTGCGGCGCAGGTGAGCGGGCGGGCCGGAGACGGCCGAGGCCCCGGCACGGTGTGCCGGGGCCTCTCGTCTGCTGCTGGGGCGCTGCGGTCCACTCCGCCGAGCGCCGAGCGGGGCGGGCACGCGAGACTGCAAAACCGCCCGCGTACCGACCGGGCCTCAGCCCACCGTCTGCTTCACCAGCGCCGCGATCCGCGTCTCCACCTCGGGTGTCACCTCGGTCAGGGCGAATCCGGCCGCCCACATCGTGCCCTCGTCCAGTTTCGCCTGGTCGCTGAACCCGAGCGTCGCGTAGCGCGCCGTGCACTTTTCCGCGCTCTGGAAGAAGCAGACGATCTTGCCGTCCAGCGCGTAGGCGGGCATCCCGTTCCAGAGCTTCGGCGCGAGGGCCGGGACACTGCCGGTGATGACGGCATGGACCCGCTCGGCCATGGCCCGGTCCGAGTCCTGCATCTCCGCGATCTTCGCGATCACGTCCCGTGCCGCCTCCGCCGCCTTGTCCGCGCGCGAACTGCGGCGGGCCGCCTTCTTCAGCTCCTGGGCGTGATCTTCATCGCGGCCCGTTCGTCGGCCGGGAATCCCTCGTGTGTTCTGCTGCTGATTTCGCCGCTGCTCATGGAGCCCTCCCCTTGGGTCACCGGCAACACGTCACCGAGAATGCCGGAACGATAACCGGCCACCCCGGCAGGTGGGGCACGGTTCCTCGGCGGCGCGTCCGCAGCCGAAGGACCGAACTACGGCCCCGGCACAGCCCGATGGGCCGCGGGGCCGTCGTCCGGCCTCCGTCGATTCCGGCCGGGTGTCGACACGGACAGCCGGCGGTCCAGCGCGGCTCAGTCGTGCGGCGCCCAGTACTCGAGCAGGGTGCCGACCCCGTGCTCCAGGGACTTCCAGGAGCCGGTGAACCCGACGACGGCGAACGACGACGTCGGAAAACCGCTCTGGGTCATACGGGCGAGCGCATCCCCTTCCGCCTTGCCGGCGAGGGCGTCGGCCAGCGCGTGCATACCGGGGTTGTGACCGATGACGAGCAGGTCGTTGATCGAGTCGTCGGTCTCGTTCAGCAGCGCGATCAGGTCACCGAGCGAGGCGTCGTACAGACGCTCCTCGTACACCGTCTTCGGGCGGTGCGGCAGCTCGTGCACCGCCAGCTTCCACGTCTCACGGGTTCTGGCCGCCGTCGAGCACAGCGCCAGGTCGAAGGCGATTCCGGTTTCGCCGAGCCTGCGGCCTGCCACCGGGGCATCCATGCGGCCGCGGTCGGCGAGCGGGCGCTCATGGTCGGATACTTCCGGCCAGTCGGCCTTCGCATGCCGGAGGAGCACGATCCTGCGGGATTCGGGGGGTCCGGGGGGTGTGCCACCGGACGACGTGGCGACGCTCATGCACTCCAGCTTCGCATGAAATGCGCCAACGGGCGCAGGGTGTTGACCGGCTGCCCCACCACGAGTGATTCCGTCAGCGTGCGAGTGTGTGCCGGATGTGCTCGAGGATGCGTCCCATCGCGGGGTCGCCGTTCGCGGCGTGTGCCTGCGCCGGATCGGCGATCACGACGAGCAGGACGACGAAGGCGAGCATCGGGAGCGCCACGGCCCACCACGGAAGCCGGATGTCGACGCTGCCCTTGGTCCGTGACGGGGACTGCGTGTGGGCCGGCATGGCCGCCTCCGTGGGGTCTGTGGCTGATGACCTCAAACCTACGGATCATGCGTCCGGCGGCCCATCCGGTGACCCACCCACTTCACCCTGACCCTGGCCCCCTAGGGGACGGTGGTGCTAGCACCACCATCGAAGCGCGGCAGGCCAACGACCGTGTCAGGGAGAGGCGATGGAGGCGATGACGCCGATCACCACGGTCACGGCGAGCATCGCGCCGAAGACGAGGAGAAGCTTCTTCTGACCGTTCGGGGGGTTCGGATCGAGCACAGGCATGGGTTCAGTTTCGCACGACCGCTTCGTCCTCGATCGTCCGGTCCCGGCCGGCCAGCACACCGACCGCGATCTGTGGCACGAGCAGCCCCGCCATCAGCGCGATCGGCAGCCCCCAGCCACCGCTGTGCTGGTAGAGCACCCCGACGAGCAGGGGCCCGGGAATCGAGATCAGATAACCGGTCGACTGGGCGAAGGCGGAGAGCCGTACCACGCCGGCGCCGGTCCGGGACCGCATGCCGATCATGGTGAGGGCGAGCGGGAAGGCGCAGTTGGATATCCCGAGCAGCAGCGCCCAGGCCCAGGCTCCGGCGGCCGGGGCGAAGAACAGCCCCGCGTAGCCGGTCAGTCCGCACAGGCCCAGGGCGATCACGATCGGACCCTGGTTCTTCATCCGGGTGGCGAGCCGCGGGATGACGAACGCCAGCGGCACACCCATGACCATGGTCACGGCGAGCAGCACTCCGGCGGTCGAGGCCGAGACCCCCGCGTCGCGGAAGATCTGCGGCATCCAGCCCATCGTGATGTACGCGCCGGTGGCCTGGAGCCCGAAGAAGCAGGCGAGCGCCCAGGCCGTGGGGCTGCGGGTGATCTTCGGAGCGGGCGCCTGACGGGAGCCGGCCGCGGCGTCGGCCCGCTCGCGCTCGGCGGCGGGGCTGCGGTCGCGGATCAGGGCGACCCAGGGCAGTACGGCGAGGACGGCCACCAGGGCCCAGACGGCGAGGCCGGTACGCCAACTGCCGCCGAGCGCCTCGGTCATGGGCACGGTCGCGGCCGCCGCCAGAGCGGTGCCCAGCGCCAGGGCCATGGAGTAGAGGCCGGTCATGGAGCCGACGCGGTCGGGGAAGTACCGCTTGACGATCACCGGCATCAGGACGTTGCTGACGGCGATGCCCATCAGGGCGAGTGCGCTGGCGGCCAGGAAGCCGGGCGTACCGCCGGCGAACGGGCGGATCAGCAGCCCGGCGGCGATGGCGACCATGCCGGCGCAGACGACGGCGCCGGGTCCGAAACGGCGGGCGAGACGGGGGGCCGCGATCCCGAAGACGGCGAAGCAGAGCGGCGGTACGGAGGTGAGGACGCCGGCGACGCTGCCGCTCATCTGCAGACCGTCCCGCGTCTCCTCCAGGAGGGCGCCGAGGCTGGTGATGGCGGGACGGAGGTTGAGTGCCGCGAGGACGATGGCGGCCATGACGAGCCGGGTGATCCAGACGGTTCCCAGCCGGGTTCCGGGTGCCGCGGCGGTACGGTCCGTGGCGGCGGGCCTCGAAGGCAGGGGCTGGGCCTGCGACTCGCTCGGGGTCTGGGTCTGTGTCTCGTCCGGCATGAGGCCATCATAGAATCATGGGATGATTGGTTGTCCAATCCCGGACAACCGGTTCCGAGCAAGGAGCACGATGTCGCTGACCTCTCCCCGGCGCTCAGGGCTCACCGACCAGGTGATCGCGCAGCTGCGGAATCAGATCACCTCGGGCGAGTGGCCGGTCGGTTCACGGATTCCGACGGAGCCCGCGCTCGTCGAGCAGCTCGGCGTTGCCCGCAACACCGTCCGCGAGGCGGTCCGCGCACTCGCCCACAACGGTCTGCTGGACATCCGGCAGGGGTCGGGCACCTATGTGCTCGCGACGAGCGAACTGGCGGGCGTGATGCACCGGCGCTTCGCCGACGCCAGTCCGCGGCACATCGCGGAAGTGCGCTCCACGCTGGAGTCCTCTGCGGCGCGGATGGCCGCGGAACGCCGTACGGAACGCGATCTGAAGCAGCTGGACGCGCTGCTGGCCCGGCGGGAGGAGGCGTGGGCGACCGGCGAGGCGGAGCGGTTCGTCGCGGTCGACGCGACATTCCACCTGGCCGTGGTGGCCGCCTCGCACAACGACGTGCTCAGCGAGCTGTACGCCGACCTCGGCGATCTGCTCAGGGACTGGCTGCGCGACGACGTGGGCGCCGAGCTGCGCCCGGAGAACCACATGGACCACGCCCGCCTCGTCGAGGCGATCCGCGCGGGCGACGGCGACACGGCGGCCGCGGAGGCGGCGGGCTATCCGTTCCTGTGCCTCAGGGGGCGGCCTGCGGCTGGTGGCTGACCCAGGCGGAACGGACTTCCTTCCAGCACCGGTCGGTGATCTCGACGTACCCAGCGGGGGCGATGTCGGCGGGAGAACCGTCGACGTCGATGTCCCACCAGCGCTCGCACTCGATGTGCAACCGGACCCGGTCGACGGCGGGGTACGGATTGTGGCAGAAGGCGGTGGCCTGCGAGCCCTCGACGACGGTGCGGCAGTCGGCCGCGTAGACGGGCACAGGGGGCGCGGGAGCGGGCTTGGACATGGGCCGGTGAGGCTGGGAGAACGCGTCCGGAGTCACCCACAGGAGGAGTGTCACCGCTGCAAGCACGGGCGCCGAGCGCCAGTTCGTACGCATGAGCAGGACCTCCTCGGCCGTACGGCGGCGCAATCGCCGCGGCTGCACCACAAGGGGGATTGCTTCTCCAGAGTCCCTGTGATCCGGCGAAACCGCGCGGCGTCGGGGTCCGAACGGGGGTGTGCGCTGCTCGTGGCTTACGGGCTGCGGTCGTGCGGGTCGGGCGAACGGAGGGCCTGGCGCGAGGCGGGCGCCGGGGCGGCAGCGGCTTCGGCGGGGTCGTGGCCCGGGGCAACAGGCGGCCTGACACGGTGACCGGTGCCGGAACAGCGTCACCCGGACGCCGCAAGCCGGGAATGACGGGCAGCGACCCGCGGAAGCCAAGCGGGCCCGGGTGTGCCATCGGTACGGCGGGCAGCCGGCCATGGCGACGGCGAGTGGCCCACAGCCGAAGCAGCGGCGCACCCGCCGGGCGTGGACGGCGGGCAGCCGGACTCGGGCCGGCAGGAGCGCGGGCCGGTGGCCGAGCCGAGGCGGCAAGGCCGGGACGGCGCAGGGCCACGGCAGCAACAGGGCACGGCAACCGCCAGCCGTCGCGGCGACCATCGGCAGGCAGCGGGGGTTCGGGCGGGGGCCGACCGGCCGGGCCGAAGCAGCACGGCCCGCACGACGTCACCCGGTCCCGTCGACAGCGGTCCACGGCGGGCAACGGGCGGCGGCGAGAGCCAGGGACCAGCCTCCGGGCGCCGACCGGCCGGGCCGAAGCGACACGGCCGGGGACGGCGCAGGGCCAGGACAGCAGAGCACTGCAACCGCCAGCCGTCGCGGCGACAGCGGCAGGCAGCGGGCGGCGGGGATGAGCCAGGGACCAGCACCGGGGCCAACCGGCCGGGCCAAAGCAGGGCCCGCACGACGTCACCCGGCCCCGTCGACAACGGCCCTCGGCGGGCGGCGGGATGAATCAGGGACCAGCACCGGGGCCAACCGGCCGGGCCGAAACAGCACGGCCGCCACCGCGCAGGACAGCGCGGTGCCAGGACAGCAACAGCGCACAGCAACCACCCGCCGTCGCAGCGACCCTCGGCGGGCAACAGGCGTTCGGACGAGAGCCAGGGACCAGCACCGGCGCCGACCGGCCGGGCCGAAGCAGCAGGGCCCGCACGACGTCACCCGGCCCCGTCGACAGCGGTCCACGGCGAGCCGAGCCGGGGCCGAGCCCATCGGCCCCTGGGGCGCAGCCGGCGCCACCTCCCGCCCTGGGCGAGGGACAGTCCTGCGGCTACCGGCAGTCCGGAGCAGAGCCCGGCGCCCCGCCGCGTCCGCGTACAACGAACGCCGGGGAGCCCGCACCCGCGGGCTGCCCGGCGTTCACAGCAGCCGGCCCGCGGGACAGCACCCCGCACGCCGACGCCGAAGGCGTCCTACGCGCCCATCATGTGGACGCCGCCGTCCACATGCACCACCTCGCCCGTCGTCCGCGGGAAGAAGTCCGACAGCAGGCCCACCACACCGCGGCCCGCCGGGTCCGGGTCCGAGAGGTCCCAGCCGATCGGGGCGCGGTGGTTCCAGACGTCCGCGAGCTCCTCGAAGCCCGGGATCGACTTCGCCGCCATCGACTTGATCGGACCCGCCGAGACCAGGTTGCAGCGGATGTTCTGCGCACCGAGGTCACGAGCCAGGTAGCGGTTCGTGGACTCCAGCGCCGCCTTCGCCACGCCCATCCAGTCGTACTTCGGCCATGCGATCGTCGCGTCGAAGGTGAGGCCGACGATCGAGCCGCCACGCTGCATCAGCGGCAGGCAGGCCATGGCCAGCGACTTGTACGAGTACGCCGAGACCTGGACGGCGGTCGAGACGTCGTCCCAGCTCGCCTCGAGGAAGTTGAACGCGCCCTGCGGGCCGAAGGCGATCGAGTGCACGATGCCGTCGAGGCCCGACTCGTCGCTGGAGTGCTCACGGATCTTGTCGGCGAGACCGTCCAGGTGCTCCTGGTTGGTGACGTCCAGCTCGATGACCGGGGCGGGCTTGGGCAGCCGCTTCGCGATGCGCTCGACGAGGGTGAGGCGGCCGAATCCGGTGAGGATGACCTCCGCGCCCTCCTCCTGGGCCACCTTGGCCGCGTGGAAGGCGATGGAACCGTCCGTGAGGACGCCCGTGACGAGAATGCGCTTGCCGGCGAGGATTCCACTCATGTGATCAGTGACCCATGCCCAATCCGCCGTCAACGGGGATGACGGCTCCAGTGATGTACGAGGCGTCGTCGGAGGCGAGGAAGCGCACCGTGGCGGCGACCTCTTCCGGCTTCGCGTAACGGCCGAGCGGCACCTGCGAGACGATGCCGGCGCGTTGGTCGTCCGTGAGCGCCTGCGTCATGTCGGTGTCGACGAAGCCGGGCGCGACGACGTTGAACGTGATGTTGCGCGAGCCGAGCTCGCGGGCCAGGGACCGGGCGAAGCCGACCAGGCCGGCCTTGGAGGCGGCGTAGTTGGCCTGTCCCGCGGAGCCGAGCAGGCCGACCACCGACGAGATCAGGACGACGCGGCCCTTCCTGGCGCGCAGCATGGCCCGGTTGGCGCGCTTGACGACGCGGAAGGTGCCGGTGAGGTTGGTGTCGAGGACGGCCGTGAAGTCGTCCTCGGACATACGCATCAGCAACTGGTCCCTGGTGACACCGGCGTTGGCCACCAGCACCTCCACCGGACCGTGCTTCTCCTCGATCTCCTTGTAGGCCTGCTCCACCTGCTCGGCGTCGGTGATGTCGCACTTGACGGCCAGGAAGCCGTCCTTCTGCAGGGCGGCGGGATCGCCGGAGCGGTACGTGATCGCGACCTTGTCGCCGGCATCGGCGAACGCGCGGGCGATGGCGAGGCCGATGCCCCGGTTTCCTCCGGTGACGAGAACCGAGCGGCTCAACGGATCACCCTTTCGATAGCGGTCTGGTATGCGAAAACCTATCGGTCCCATCCCCTTCGCGGAGAATCGGGCCCTGACAGCGCCTCGTTCGAGTCACTGTCGGGTCCCTACAGAAAGACGCTGGGCAACGGCCACCCCGGCGCGACATGATCGGGGCGACCCGTCTCGACGACAGGAGACATTTCGTGCCTCATACCATCGACGAAGCCTTCACGGCACTGCCGCTGCGGGCGCTCGCCGACGCGGCGCTCGCCAGGGCGCGGGCGCTCGGCGCCGACCACGCCGACTTCCGCTTCGAGCGCGTACGCAGCGCGGCGTGGCGGCTCCGCGACGCCAAGCCGGCCGGCTCATCGGACACCACGGACCTCGGGTACGCGGTGCGGGTGGTGCACGGCGGCGCCTGGGGCTTCGCCTCGGGGGTCGACATGACCATGGACGGGGCCGCCCGGGTCGCGGGCCAGGCGGTCGCGATGGCGAAGCTGTCGGCGCAGGTGATCGCTGCGGCCGGCTCCGACGAGCGTGTGGAACTTGCGGACGAGCCGGTGCACGCGGAGAAGACGTGGATCTCGGCGTACGAGATCAACCCCTTCGAGGTAGCGGACGAGGAGAAGACCGCGCTGCTCGCCGAGTGGAGCGGGCGCCTGCTGCGGGCGGACGGCGTGGCGCATGTGGACGCCTCGCTGCTCACCGTTCACGAGAACAAGTTCTACGCCGACACCGCTGGCACGGTCACCACACAGCAGCGGGTGCGGCTGCATCCGCAGCTCACCGCGGTCGCCGTGGACGAGACGACCGGTGAGTTCGACTCGATGCGGACCATCGCGCCGCCGGTGGGGCGCGGCTGGGAGTATCTGACCGGCACGGGCTGGGACTGGGACTCCGAGCTGGAGCAGATCCCGGAACTGCTCGCGGAGAAGATGCGTGCCCCCAGCGTGCAGGGCGGCCGCTACGACCTCGTGGTGGACCCCTCGAACCTCTGGCTCACCATCCACGAGTCGATCGGCCACGCCACCGAGCTGGACCGGGCGCTCGGCTACGAGGCGGCGTACGCGGGCACCTCGTTCGCCACCTTCGACAAGCTGGGCAAGCTGGCGTACGGCTCCTCGGTGATGAACGTGACCGGCGACCGCACCGCCGAGCACGGACTCGCCACCATCGGGTACGACGACGAGGGCGTGCAGGCGCAGTCGTGGGACCTGGTCAAGGACGGCACCCTGGTGGGCTACCAACTGGACCGCCGGATCGCGAAGTTGACGGACCTCGGCCGTTCCAACGGCTGTGCGTACGCGGACTCCCCCGCTCATGTGCCGGTCCAGCGGATGGCGAACGTCTCGCTCCAGCCGGCGGCCGGCGGGCTGTCGACGGAGGATCTGATCGGCGGGGTGGAGCGCGGGATCTACGTCGTGGGCGACCGCTCGTGGTCGATCGACATGCAGCGCTACAACTTCCAGTTCACGGGTCAGCGGTTCTTCCGTATCGAGAACGGCCGGCTGGCCGGTCAGCTGCGCGATGTCGCCTACCAGGCGACGACGACGGAGTTCTGGGGTTCGATGGAGCAGGTCGGCGGCCCGCAGACATATGTGCTGGGCGGCGCCTTCAACTGCGGCAAGGCCCAGCCGGGCCAGGTCGCCGCGGTCTCCCACGGCTGCCCCTCCGCCCTGTTCCGCGGTGTGAACATCCTGAACACGACGCAGGAGGCCGGGCGATGAGCGGGCGCGGCACGATCCGCCGGGGGTCCGGGGGTCGTCCCCCGGGCACGCACAGTCTGAACACGACGCAGGAGGCCGGGCGATGAGCGGGCGCGGCACGATCCGCCGGGGCCCCGGGGGGCGTACCCCGGGCACGCACAGTCTCAACACCACGCAGGAGGCCGGACGCTGATGTCGACGAATCGCCACACCAAGCCCCACGAGATCGTCGAGCGCGCGCTCGAGCTGTCCACCGCCGACGGCTGCGTCGTCATCGCCGACGAGCAGTCCTCCGCCAATCTGCGGTGGGCCGGCAACGCCCTCACCACCAACGGCGTCACCCGCGGCCGCACCCTCACGGTGATCGCCACCGTCGACGGCAAGGAGGGCACCGCCTCCGGTGTCGTCTCCCGCTCCGCCGTCACCGCCGCGGACCTCGAACCACTCGTCGGGGCCGCCGAGGAGGCCGCCCGTACGTCCGGTCCGGCCGAGGACGCCCAGCCGCTGGTCTCCGGGGTCGAGGCGTCGCCCGACTTCACCGACGCTCCCGTGGAGACCTCGTCGGCCGTCTTCGGGGACTTCGCGCCGGCGCTGGGCGAAGCGTTCGCCCGCGCCCGGGCCGGCGGGCGGGAGCTGTACGGCTTCGCGAATCACGAGCTGACCAGCACCTATCTCGGCACCTCCAGCGGCCTGCGGCTGCGGCACGACCAGCCGAACGGCACGCTGGAGGTGAACGCCAAGTCCCCGGACCGCTCGCGGTCCGCGTGGGCCGGCCGTTCCACGCGCGACTTCAAAGACGTGGACCCGGCGGCCATGGACGAGGAGCTGGCACAGCGCCTCGGCTGGGCCGAGCGCCGGATCGAGCTGCCGGCAGGACGCTACGAGACCCTGCTGCCGCCCACCGCGGTGGCCGACCTGCTGATCTACCAGCTGTGGTCGTCGACGGCCCGGGACGCGGCCGAGGGCCGTACGGTCTTCTCCAAGCCCGGCGGCGGGACCCGCGTCGGCGAGACGCTCTCCCCCCTGCCGCTGACGCTGCGCAGCGACCCGAACGCGGCGGGCCTGGAGTCGGCGCCGTTCGTGATCGCGCACGCCTCGGGGGACGACGCCTCGGTCTTCGACAACGGTCTGCCGCTGCCGGCGACGCAGTGGGTGCGCGACGGCAAGCTGGAGCATCTCGTGACCACGCGGCACAGTGCCGCCCTGACGGGCCTGCCGGTGGCGCCCGGCGCCGGGAACCTGATCCTGGACGGCGGCGGCGAGCGGTCGCTGGACGAGATGGTCGCGGCGACCGCCCGCGGGCTGCTGCTGACCTGTCTGTGGTACATCCGTGAGGTCGACCCGGCGACGCTGCTGCTCACGGGTCTGACCAGGGACGGCGTCTATCTCGTCGAGAACGGCGAGGTGGTCGGCGAGGTGAACAACTTCCGTTTCAACGAGTCACCGGTCGATCTGCTCTCGCGCACGACGGAGGCGGGCCGGACGGAGAAGACGCTGCCGCGCGAGTGGGGCGACTGGTTCACCCGGGCCGCGATGCCCGCGCTCCGGGTCCCCGATTTCAATATGAGTTCGGTCAGCCAGGGCGTATAACCTCGGAGGCGTCTGTAGGGACAGACGCATTCACCGAAGGAGACGCGAGAGAAGTGACGGACATCGTCGACGAGCTGCAGTGGCGCGGGCTGATCGCCCTGTCCACTGACGAGGACGCATTGCGCAAGGCGTTCGCGGACGGTCCCGTCACGTTCTATTGCGGCTTCGACCCGACCGCACCCAGCCTGCATCTGGGCAATCTGGTCCAGATCCTCACGATGCGCCGGATCCAGCTGGCGGGGAACCGCCCGCTGGGTCTGGTCGGCGGGGCGACGGGTCTGATCGGCGACCCCAAGCCGAACTCCGAGCGCACGCTGAACGCGCCGGAGGTCGTCGCGGGCTGGGTGGACCGGCTGCGGGCGCAGATCGAGCGCTTCCTCGACTTCGACGGCCCGCACGCCGCGACCATGGTCAACAACCTGGACTGGACGTCGGGTCTGTCGGCAATCGACTTCCTGCGGGACGTCGGCAAGTACTTCCGGGTCAACAAGATGATCGCGAAGGAGGCGGTCGCCCGGCGGCTGAACTCGGACGCGGGCATCAGCTACACCGAGTTCAGCTACCAGATCCTTCAGGGCATGGACTTCCTGGAGCTGAACCGGCGGTACGGCTGCACGCTGCAGACCGGCGGCAGCGACCAGTGGGGCAACCTCACCGCGGGGACGGACCTGATCCACCGGGTCGAGCCGGAGGCCGTGGTGCACGCGCTGGCCACCCCGCTGATCACCAAGGCGGACGGCACCAAGTTCGGCAAGACGGAGTCCGGCACGGTCTGGCTGGACGCGGAGCGGACCACGCCCTACGCCTTCTACCAGTTCTGGCTGAACGCGGACGACCGTGACGTCTCCAAGTTCCTGCGGATCTTCAGCTTCCGGTCCCGCGAGGAGATCGAGGAGCTGGAGAAGCTGACGGAGGAGCGTCCGCAGGCGCGCGCCGCCCAGCGCGCGCTCGCGGAGGAGCTGACCACGCTGGTGCACGGAGCCGACGAGTGTGCCGCCGTCGTCAACGCCTCCAAGGCGCTGTTCGGTCAGGGCGATCTGTCCGAGCTCGACGAGCCGACGCTGCGTGCCGCTCTCTCGGAGCTGCCGCACGCCCGGGTCGCCGAGCTGGCGCCGGTCGTCGATCTGTTCGCCGAGGTCGGTCTCGTACCCAGCAAGTCGGCCGCCCGCCGCACCGTGAAGGAGGGCGGGGCCTACGTGAACAACACCAAGGTCACGGCCGAGGACGCGGTCCCCGGCCAGGAGGATCTGCTGCACGGCCGCTGGCTGGTCCTGCGCCGCGGCAAGAAGAACCTCGCCGCCGTCGAGGTGGCCACGGCCTGACACGGCCGCCGGCCGGGCTGTCTGTCAGCCCGGCCGGCGACCGCGGTGCCGAGGGGACCCGTTCCGGGTCAGGCGCGTTCCTTCTTGCTGCCGCGTACCGAGGTGTACGCCATGTCACCGAGGAAGACGATCACGATCGCCGCTCCCAGCTGGAGCGCGTGCCGGCCCCAGTCGATGCCCGGGGTGGCCGCGATGCCGAAGGCACGCGCCAGGGCGTTGCCGATCAGGGCGCCGATGATGCCGAAAATGGTGGTCAGCCAGAGCGGGCTGTGCTGCTTGCCCGGGATGATCGCCTTGGCGATCAGGCCCAGCACGAATCCGACGATGATGGCCCACAACCAGCCCATGGCTGCCTCCTTGTCAGGCTCTGCGAGCAGGTACGCCGCCAGTCTCGGCCCATCCCGCATACCGCGCATGTCGGGCGACGCCATCCGTGCACGGCACCCGGCATCGCCCTGCGCGCGTCCACCCGACCCCCTCTCGTAGCCGACGGAACGGCGGCGTACCGTGGACGGGGTCAGGACCAGGGAGCGTCCGGCAGGGAAATCGGGTGGTGATCGTGATGCGGAAGCAGACGAACGCAGAGGTCTTCCGGATCACCGGGGCCCGGCAGGGTCTTGCCGACGATGTCCGCGGACGGCAGCGGCGTTATGTGATCTCGATGTCGGTACGGACCATTTCCGTGATTCTCGCCGCCACCTTGTGGAATGTGGAACGTCATGTGGCGATCGTGGCCCTCGTGCTCGGCATCCTCCTGCCCTATGTGGCCGTCGTGATCGCCAACGCGGGCCGTGAGAACGCCCCTTCGATGCCGTCGACGTACGTGCCCGCACCGTCGCGGCCGATGCTCCCGCCTCCCGCGACGACCTCCTCGACGACCTCTTCGGCGAGCTCTTCGGCGAGCGCCTCGGCGGAATCCGAGGCCGGTGCGGGGCCCTTTGCGAAAGAGACTCCGGAGCGCGAACGGGGCTGAATTCCCCGGGCTTGCCAAGCTCAGGAAAAGCTCAGATCAATCATGAAGTTCCGGTGCCTCGCACCCCGTTACCCGTGACATACTTCGTACGCGCTCCGCATCCCCCGTCGGAGCGACGGACCGACGCCGGGCAGCTCCCCCCGTGGCTGCTCGGCGTCGCCTTTGTGAGGGCACGGTGGGGGACAATGATCCGGTGAGTGACGAGACCCCGATCTGTTCCGCCAAGGGCTGCCGTACGGCAGCGGTGTGGGTGCTGGCGTGGAACAACCCGAAGCTGCACACACCGGACCGCCGCAAGACCTGGCTCGCGTGCGACGAACACCGTGAGCATCTGTCCCACTTCCTCGACCTGCGCGGCTTCCTCAAGGACGTCGTGACGCTCGAGGAGTGGGAACGGAACGCCGGAGCGGCCGGCGAGCGCTGAGAGCCTGTCGGGTGACCTCTGAGGCTCAGCCGCCGATCGCCGACATGGGGCGGTCGGGCTGGAGGAACGAGGGGTCGTCGAGACCCGAGCCGGCCTTCTTGCCCCACATGGCCAGCCGCCACAGCCGGGCGACCTCCTCGTCGGGCGCGTCCGAGCGCAGCGCGGCACGCAGGTCCGTCTCCTCGCGGGCGAACAGACAGGTGCGGACCTGGCCGTCGGCGGTGAGCCGGGTGCGGTCGCAGGCGCGGCAGAACGGGCGGGTGACGGAGGCGATGACGCCGACGCGATGCGGTCCGCCGTCCACCAGCCAGCGCTCCGCGGGCGCCGAGCCGCGCTCGCCGTCGTCCTCGGCGGTGAGCGTGAAGCGGGTGCGCAGGGACTCCAGGATGTCACCGGCGGTGATCATGCCGTCGCGCTTCCAGCCGTGCTGGGCGTCCAGCGGCATCTGCTCGATGAAGCGCAGTTCGTAGTCGTGCTCCACGGCCCAGGCGAGGAGGTCGGGTGCCTCGTCGTCGTTGAGGCCCGGCATGAGCACGGTGTTCACCTTGACCGGGGTCAGGCCCGCGTCCCGGGCGGCCTCCAGGCCGTCGAGGACGTCGCGGTGCCGGTCGCGGCGGGTCAGCGTCTTGAAGACATCGGGGCGCAGGGTGTCCAGCGAGACGTTGACGCGGTCCAGGCCCGCTGCCTTGAGCGCGGCGGCCGTGCGCTTGAGTCCGATGCCGTTGGTGGTCAGCGACATCCGGGGGCGGGGCTCCAGGGCCGCGCAGCGCTCCACGATCCCCACCAGGCCGGGCCGCAGCAGCGGCTCGCCGCCGGTGAACCGGACCTCGGTGATACCGAGGGTGGTCACGGCGATACGGATGAGGCGGACGATCTCGTCGTCGCTGAGCAGATCGGGCTTGGCGAGCCACTGCAGTCCCTCTTCGGGCATGCAGTAGGTGCAGCGCAGATTGCACCGGTCGGTCAGGGAAACGCGCAGGTCCGTAGCCACACGGTCAAAGGTGTCGATGAGCACTGTGGGCCCCCTCCCCGGAACGGAACGGATCTGTCTGGATCTGTTGTGCGGATCTCTCTGTTGTCGAGCCTACGTCAGGGCTGTGACATCGGTAGGGGCCCGATTGTCACGAGGTACGACGCGGCCGCGTCGTAGGACTCTACGACGCGGCCGCGCTGTGGACCCGTACAACCGTCCGTACGGGAACCGGATCAGTGGGCTCCGGTTCCGGTGAGGGACTTGACCTCCAGCTCCGCGTACTTGCCCTTGTCGGGCTCCTCCTTGGAGAGCAGCGAGCCGACCCAGCCGAGCAGGAAGCCCAGCGGGATGGACACGAGGCCGGGGTTCTCCAGCGGGAACCAGTAGAAGTCGAGGTTCTTGAACATCGACGTGGGCTTGCCGGAGACGACCGGCGAGAAGAGCACCAGGACCACGGAGGCGGTCAGACCGCCGTAGATGGACCACAGGGCGCCCTGAGTGGTGAACCTCTTCCAGAACAGGCTGTAGAGGATCGTGGGCAGGTTCGCCGACGCGGCGACCGCGAAGGCGAGGGCGACGAGTCCGGCGACGTTGAGGTCGCGGGCGAGCGCACCGAGGCCGATGGAGACGACACCGATGGCGACCGTCGCCCAGCGGGCCGCGCGGACCTCTTCCTTCTCGGTGGCCTGTCCCTTGCGGATGACGTTGGCGTAGATGTCGTGCGCGAAGGACGAGGACGAGGCGAGCGTCAGTCCCGCGACCACGGCGAGGATGGTGGCGAAGGCGACCGCGGAGATGACCGCGAGCAGAATGGCGCCGCCGGCGGAATCGACGCCGCCGATGTGCAGGGCCAGCAGTGGCGCCGCCGTGTTGCCCGCCTTGTTGGACGCGGTGATTTCTTCCGGCCCGACGAGTGCCGCCGCTCCGAAGCCGAGCGCGATGGTCATCAGGTAGAAGCCGCCGATGATGCCGATGGCCCAGATGACCGACTTACGGGCGGCCTTGGCCGTCGGGACGGTGTAGAAGCGGATGAGGATGTGCGGCAGTCCGGCGGTGCCGAGGACGAGGGCGATCCCGAGGGAGATGAAGTCCAGCTTCGAGGTCTCGGTCACGCCGTACTTGAGTCCGGGCTCCAGGAACGCCGAGCCCTTGCCGCTCTTCTCGGCCGCGGTGCCGAGCAGGTCGGAGATGTTGAAGTTGAACTTCAGCAGCACCAGGAAGGTGATGAGCAGGGTGCCCGCGATGAGCAGGACGGCCTTGACCATCTGCACCCATGTGGTGCCCTTCATACCGCCGATGGTGACGTACACGATCATCAGCAGACCGACGAGGGCGACGATCGCGACCTTGCCGCCGTCGCTGGTGATGCCGAGCAGCAGGGAGACGAGCACACCGGCGCCGGCCATCTGCGCGAGCAGATAGAAGATCGAGACGACGATGGTGGAGGTGCCCGCCGCGGTACGGACCGGGCGCTGGCGCATCCGGTAGGCGAGGACGTCGCCCATCGTGTAGCGGCCGGAGTTGCGCAGCGGTTCGGCGACCAGCAGCAGCGCGACCAGCCAGGCCACCAGGAAGCCGATGGAGTACAGGAAGCCGTCGTAGCCGAAGAGGGCGATGGCACCCGCGATACCGAGGAACGAGGCCGCCGACATGTAGTCGCCGGAAATGGCCAGACCGTTCTGGAAACCGGTGAACTGACGGCCGCCCGCGTAGAAGTCGGAGGCGCTCTTGGTCTGCCGGCCGGCCCAGACGGTGATACCCAGGGTCGCCACCACGAAGAGCGCGAACAAGGTGATGATCAGCGGCCGGTGTTCGGTGGTCGCGCTGTCCGCCGCCAGCTGGAGGGTGTTGCTCACAGCTCTGCCTCCATCCGGGACTTGATCGCCTCACCCTTCGGGTCGAGCTTCGCCGCGGCGAAACGCGAGTAGAGCCAGGCGATGAGGAACGTCGTGGCGAACTGGGCGAGGCCGAAGACGAAGGCCACGTTGATGTTGCCGAAGAGCTTGGTGCCCATGAAGCCGCCCGCGTAGTTCGAGAGCAGCACGTACAGCAGGTACCAGCCGATGAAGGCGATGGTCAGGGGGAAGGCGAAGGAGCGGTAGGTGCGGCGCAGTTCGCCGAATTCCGGACTCTCCTGCACCTCGACGAACTGCTCTGTCGTGGGCTGGGCGGGACTGCCGTCCGAACCGCCCTTCGGCGGCGGTGCAT
The DNA here is from genome assembly GCF_036169555.1 of Streptomyces sp. NBC_00306. Classification (GTDB taxonomy): domain Bacteria; phylum Actinomycetota; class Actinomycetes; order Streptomycetales; family Streptomycetaceae; genus Streptomyces; species Streptomyces achmelvichensis. The sequence continues at coordinate 1,718,327 of NZ_CP108032.1, forward strand.
CGGATGCCACGGAAATCTCCTCGCGACGCGGGTGCGGTGGGGATGGACAAGAAAGAACGTGCTGTCAGGGAACGGTTTGATGTTGCTCCACTCCCTGACAACGGCACGGAGAGCACGCCGGGCCGGTTCAACATCAGCCTTTTTCTTCTTGGTTTTCTTCTCGAACACATTGATGAGGGTCAAGATCGGCGATAGCTTCGCTGGTCATGTACCCGCCCATGCGCACCGGGTGTCTGGGCGGTTGTCACGGATGATGTGGAGAACCCATGGCTCATCTGGGATCCAGACGGCGGCGCGTTATTGCCCTGCCCGCAGGTCTGGCGCTCACGGCCTCGCTCGGCTTCCTTCCCGCGGGAGCCGCCTCGGCAGCCCCGGCGGACGAGACGCCCGCGGTGGTGGCGACCGACGGTCCGAAGCTGTCGTACGTGGTGAACGTCAAGAGCGGTCACAGCACTGCCAAGTCGGTGAAGAAGGCCATAGCCAAGGCCGGCGGTTCGGTGGTGATCGCCTACGACCAGATAGGCGTCATCGTCGTCCACTCGCAGAACCCGGACTTCGCCAAGACCATCCGTAAGGTCAGGGGTGTCGACTCGGCCGGTGCCACGCGTACCGCGCCGCTCGCCGCCGCGACCGACACGGCCATCGAGTCGGAGCGTCCGCTCACCGCCGCCGAGGCCAAGGCCGCCGCCACGAAGGCCGGCGCGGACCAGGACCCGCTCGAGCCGCTCCAGTGGGACCTTCCCGCCATCAAGGCGGACCAGGCCCACAAGAAGTCGCTCGGCAGCAAGAAGGTCACGGTCGCGGTCATCGACACGGGCGTGGACGACACCCACCCCGACCTCGCGCCCAACTTCGACACGCGCGCCTCGGCGAACTGTGTCACCGGCAAGCCCGACACCACTCCCGGTTCGTGGCGGCCCGCCGCGAACGAGAGCGACCACGGCACGCACGTCGCGGGCACGATAGCCGCGGCCAAGAACGGCGTCGGCGTCACCGGTGTCGCACCGGGCGTCAAGGTCTCCGGCATCAAGGTGTCGACCACCGAGGGCTTCTTCTACACGGAGGCCGTCGTCTGCGGCTTCGTGTGGGCGGCCGAGCACGGCGTCGACGTGACCAACAACAGCTACTACACCGACCCGTGGCTGTTCAACTGCAAGAACGACGCCGACCAGAAGGCGCTGATCGACGCCCACGCGCGCGCCATCAAGTACGCGGAGCGCAAGGGCGCGGTGAACGTCGCCGCGGCCGGCAACTCGCGGATGGACCTGGCGGCGGACGAGCTCACGGACACGACGAGCCCGAACGACACCACCCCGGGCACGCGCGTCATCGACCCGAGTGAGTGCCTGGACATTCCCACCCAGATCCCGGGTGTCGTCACGGTCTCCGCGCTCGGTGCGAAGAACCTGAAGTCCTCGTACTCCAACTACGGCAACGGCGTGATCGACATCTCCGCCCCCGGCGGCGACTCGACGATCTACCAGAAGCCCGAGGCTCCGGCCGTCGACGGCCGCATCCTGTCGACGCTGCCGAACGGCGGCTACGGCTACAAGGCCGGTACGTCGATGGCCTCGCCGCACGTCGCGGGCGTCGTCGCGCTCATCAAGTCGAAGCACCTGAACGCTTCGGCGGCCGCCGTGAAGGCGATGCTGTACGGGCAGGCCGACGACACGGCCTGCACGAACCCGTACGACATCGACGGCAACGGCACCGTCGACGCGGTCTGCGTCGGCGGCAAGCGGGACAACGGCTTCTACGGAACGGGCGTCGCCGACGCCCTGGACGCGGTTCGCCGGTAGTCGCAGCGCAGGAGGGGCCGGACGCGATCACCGCGTCCGGCCCCTCCGTATGTCTCGTCGTTCCTCAGGCCGTGGGTCAGGGCTTGACGAGGACCTTCAGCGCCGTGCGCTCGTCCATCGCGCGGTAGCCGGCCGGAACGCCGTCGAGCCCGACCGACAGGTCGAAGACCGGCGACGGGTCGACGGAGCCGTCCAGGACGTCCGGCAGCAGCTCGGGGATGTAGGCGCGCACGGGTGCGACCCCGCCGCGCAGCGAGATGTTGCGGTCGAACATCACGCTCAGGTCCAGGCCGGTGCCGCTGCCGTGCGGCACGCCGACATAGCCGATCGCGCCGCCGTCGCGGGTGATGCCGACGGCCGTACGCATCGACTGCTCGGTGCCGACGGCCTCGATCACGGCGTGGGCGCCGCCGCCGGTCAGCTCGCGGACGGCCTCGACGGCCGCGTCACCGCGCTCGGCGACGACATCGGTGGCGCCGAAGGTACGGGCGATGTCCGTGCGGGCTTCGTGACGGCCCAGCGCGATGATCCGCTCGGCACCGAGCCGCTTGGCGGCCAGCACACCGCAGAGCCCGACGGCGCCGTCACCGACGACGGCGACCGTGGTGCCCCGGGTCACGCCGGCGCCGACAGCGGCGTGGTGGCCGGTGCCGAGGACGTCGGAGAGCGCGAGCAGCGCCGTGAGCAGCCGGTCGTCGGACGCGGCCTCGGCGGGCAGCTTCACGAGGGTGCCGTCGGCGAACGGCACCCGGACCGCCTCGCCCTGGCCGCCGTCGGAGCCGACGGAGCCCCAGAAGCCGCCGCGGGGGCAGGAGGTCTGGAGACCGGCGGCGCAGTACTCGCAGGTGCCGTCGGACCAGACGAAGGGCGCGACGACCAGATCGCCGGGGCGGAATCCGGTGACCTCGGCGCCCGCTTCCTCGACGACGCCCAGGAACTCGTGGCCGATGCGCTGCCCCGGCTGCCGGGCGCTCTCACCGCGGTACGCCCACAGGTCGCTGCCGCAGATACAGGCCCGCAGCACCCGCAGGACCACATCGGTGGGCTGCTGGACCGCGGGATCGGGCACCTCCTCCACGCGGATGTCGTGCGGGGCGTGGATGACGGTGGCGCGCATGCTGCGGGTCCTTGCTGATCAGTCGGATCGGACAACTGTCCGACTTCACGGTACGCCCGCGGGAACGGCCCCGAGACGCCGGCCGGGGTGTGCGCGTCAGGCGACCTTCTCCGGGGCCGGGGCCGGGGCCGGGGCCGGTGCCGCCGCGGCGGTCCCCCTGCCGGCCGGCTGCCAGCCGGGGCCGCGGAACACGCGCCCGGCCCGCTCCCGCCAGGTGGCCGCCGCCCGTACGTCGCGGGCGATGGCCGCGTACTCATGGGTGGCCACCCGCAGCGGGTTGTAGGTCTCGATGTTCTTGGTGAGCCCGAAGACGGGCCGCTCGGTCTCCGGCGCGAAGGAGCCGAAGAGCCGGTCCCACACGATGAGGATGCCGCCGAAGTTGCGGTCCAGGTAGCCGCCCTGCGAGGCGTGGTGCACCCGGTGGTGCGAGGGCGTGTTCAGGACGTACTCGAAGGGCCGCGGCAGCTTGTCGATCCGCTCCGTGTGGATCCAGAACTGGTAGACCAGGCTGACGGACGAGCAGAACGCGAGCGCGGCCGGATGCACTCCGCAGGCGACGAGCGGCAGATAGAACGGCCAGACGGTCAGGCTCGTCCAGGGCTGGCGCAGGGCCGTGCTGAGGTTGAACTTCCGGCTGGAGTGGTGGACCACATGGCAGGCCCACAGGATGCGGACCACGTGGTGCCCGCGGTGGTTGAAGTAGTAGAAGAAGTCCTGGGCGAGCAGCATCAGCGGCACGCTCCACCACAGGACGGGCACGCGGGCCGGGGTGAGTTCGTACACCACCGTGTAGATCGCCAGGATCGGGATCTTCCAGAAGAAGTCGAAGGCGAGGCTCCCGAGCCCCATCCCCAGACTGGTGGCGGCGTCCTTGGACTCGTATCCGGCGGCGTCGTCGTCGGGGTGGAGGCGGTAGCTGACCATCTCCAGGACGGTGAGCAGCACGAAGGCGGGTATCGACCACAGCACGACATCGGGCAGGTGCGGCATGCGTGCACGGTAGAGGCAGGGTGAGGGGCACGGCTAGATGGTGTTACCGACAAGTATGCGAGACGGGATGTCAGCAGACCGTCGTGCATCCCCGGGGGCGTCCCGACCTGCGGCCGCTCGGCGGACCGCCCGTCAGACCCCCACCGCGCCCAGCAGCGATCCCGCTCCGTACGTCACCGCCATCGCCACCGCTCCCCCGCCGACGTTCCGCAGCACCGCCCGGCCGGCGGGGGCGTCTCCGAGCCGCGCGCTCCACCAGCCGGTGAGGGTGAGAGCCACCAGGACCGAGACGACGGTCACCGGCAGCCGGAGCTGATCCGGCGGCAGCACGATCGCCAGCAGGGGCAGCAGCGCCCCGGTCGTGAAGGCGAGCAGGCTGGCGAAGGCCGCGCGCCAGGGGTCGGCCAGGTCGTCCGGGTCGATACCGAGCTCCACGCTCGCGTGGGCGCGCAGCGCGTCGCGCTCGGTGAGCTGGACGGCCGCCTCCCTGGCCACCTCCCGTGACAGCCCCCGGGCCGTCAACAGGCCGGTCAGTTCGTCGAGTTCGGCGTCCGGCTGCTCGCGCAGCTCACGCTTCTCCAGGGTCAGCGCCGCCTTCTCCGAGTCCCGCTGGGTGGACACGGAGACGTACTCGCCGGTGGCCATGGACATCGAACCGGCGAGCAGGCCGGCGAGGCCGGCGGTCAGCAGGGCGTCGCGGTCGGAGGTGGCACCGGCGACGCCCACCACGAGACCGGCGGTGGAGACGATGCCGTCGTTGGCGCCGAGCACCGCGGCCCGCAGCCAGTTCAGCCGCGAGCCGAGTGCTCGGCCGTGGGGCTCGTCATGCGGCGTTCGGGGAGTCGCTCCACTCATGCGGGGAGGTTCCCACCGCGGATGTCACCACACACGCACCGACCCGCCCCGGGCGAACGCGGGACTGGTCGCGCCCTGCGGGACGTCGTCCAGCGGCCGGGCGATCTCCTGCGCCGTCGGACCGACACGCGCCGCGATCGGGTCGAGCAGGCCGAGGTCGAAGCCGTAGACCCGGGCGGCGTTGCCCCCGGCCATCGCCGCGATCTCGTAGGGCGGCAGACCCGCGTAGGCGATGCGGAGGCCTTCGCGGGAGTAGGGGGTGGTGCCTTCATCGTGCGGGTAGTCGCAGCCCCACATGATCTTGTCGAGACCGATCCGGTCACGCAGCGGCACCTCGTGGGGCCGCATGAAGCTGGCCCCGACGAAGCAGTTGTCCCGCCAGACCTCGCTCGGCCCCCGGCCCATCGCGGCGGCGAGCCCGGCACCGAACTTGGACTCGGCCGTCGCCGTCCGCGCCGCCGCCGCGACCAGCCTCCCGTGGTAGTAGTCGAGCATGTCGAGCACGCCCGGGATCCAGCCGGAACCCTGCTCGGTCAGCACCAGGGTGAGGCCGGGGTGGCGGCGGAAGGCACCGCCGAAGATCAGATGCCACAGCGCCCGGTGCGAGAACCAGGTCGTCTCCACCATGAAGACCGCCCGGGCCGCCGGTTCCTCGCCCAGCGGCGGGGACGCCGACCCGCCGTGATGGTTGACGGGCACGCCGAGCTCGTCGCAGACCGCCCAGATCGGGTCGTACGTCTGCGAGTACAGCTCCGGCAGTCCGGAGCCCGGCGGGGTGCCGGGCAGCAGGATCCCGCCGGTGAGACCGGCCTGCCGGGTGCGGCGGATCTCCCGCACCGCCTCGTCGGGGTCGTTCAGCAGGATCTGCGCGACCCCGGCCCGGCGACCGGGGGCCTCGGCGCAGAAGTCGGCGAGCCAGCGGTTGTGGGCGCGCAGTCCTGCCCAGCGCCGCTCGTACTCCTCGCGGGTGGGCGCCGGGGCCATCAGCGAGGCGCTGGGGAAGAACGGCGGGATGGTGTTCGGGTAGACGACCTCCGCGACGATGCCGTCCGCCTCCAGTTCCGCGAGCCTGCGCGCCGAGTTCCAGTTGCGGTCGGCCGTGTCGGCGAGCAGGTCCTCGTACGGATTGACGTAGGTGGCGGCCCAGGCGTCGAAGTCGTCGTGGTGGCGTTTCTCCAAGTACGGCTTGTAGTCGAGGAGATCGGCCCCGGCGTGGCAGTCGGCGGAGATGACGGTGTAGCGGTCGGCGGGCATCAGGAAACCCCCAGGACCGGGAAGTCGTGGTCGGTCAGCCAGTGCCGGCCCACGTCGCGCGACGCCGCCCAGGAGGCCTCCACGGCCTGCTGGTCGGCGGACTGGCCGAGCTCTGCCGGTGTGGGGCCGATACGCCGGGCAACGGGCTCCAGTTTCGCGGTGTCGAAGCCGAAGACCTCGGCGGCGGCCAGTCCGAGCATCCGGCGGGTCTCCGCGACGGGGATGTCGTGGAAGGTGTTCCGCAGCCACTCGCGTGTCTTCGGCCAGGTGCCCTCGGGATGCGGGAAGTCGCTGCCCCACAGGATGTTGTCGACGCCGATCTCGTACCGCTGGGCGAGTTCGCGGCGCTTGGTGTTGGTGGCGCAGACGAAGACCTGCCGGTCGAGGTACTCGCTGGGTGGGCGGCGCAGTTCGGCGAACGGAGAGAGCTTCTTGCCGCCGTGCGCCCCGAGGTAGAGCCGGTCCATGAACCAGAGCAGGTTCGGCAGCCACCAGCAGCCGGACTCGGCCACGCCGAACCGCAGGCCCGGGTGGCGTTCGAAGACTCCGGACCAGAGCAGGAACCACAGCGGGCGGGCCGGCCACCAGGTGACCTCGGAGACATAGATGCCCAGATGGTCGCCGTACTCGTGGCGCGGTGCCGCGCCGGAGTGGGTGACGAGGGGCATGCCCGTCTCCTCGGCGGCCGCCCAGACCGGGTCGTACCGCCGGTCGTGGTACGGGGCCTTGTCCATCCACATCGAGGGGATCATCAGGGCGCCGAGGCCCGACTCCCTGGCCCGGTGGATCTCGGCGACGACGCGCCCGACCTCGCCCGTGACGGGCAACAGCGCCACCCCGCAGTGCCGTTCGGGGTGTTCGCCGACGAACTCGGCGAGCCACCGGTTGTGGGCCTGGGCCCCGGCCATCCCGAGGTCCGGGTCCTGGTCGCCGCGGAGACCGAGCCCGACACCGAAGGGCGCGGCCGTGCCGCTGTCGACGGCGTCCGCGTCGGGGAAGACCACTTCGGCGGCGATTCCGTCACCGTCGAGTTCCTTGATGCGCTGATCCGAGTCCCAACCTCCCTTCAGGCCCTCCTCGTTGTCGCTGAACCACCGGGCGGCGAAGTCCTCGTTGCGCACGCCGAGGCGTGTCATGTCCTCACGCCGGGCGTCCCGGCCGGCGAGGAACTCGTCGAACGCGCGGTGGAACCGGGCGTCCAGATAGGGCCGGTACCGTTCCGTCGGCAGTCCGGCGTGGCAGTCGGAGGAGATGATCAGGTACGGGTCGTTCCGGTCCGTCATGACACGTCCTCAATCCAGGATGAAGCGCTCGAGGTAGGAGGGGTCGGTCCGGTCGAGCATCGACGCCGACCGGGCGCGGATCTGCCGGTCGCTGTGCTCGCCCGGCGGCAGCATCCAGAAACGGCCGGCGCGGATGCCCTCGACGACGAAAGCGGCGACGTCCTCGACCGGGGTGAAGGCCACGTCCTGCCCGGCCTCCTTCATCGCCGCTTCCCACTGGCCGAGGGTGCGGTACGGGGTCCTGCGGGGCCGCTCCTTCGCATAGCGCGCGGGCCTGTTGCGGTGCGACTCCCACAGTCCGGTACGGAGCATGTGGGGGCCGGGGAAGAGGACGGAGGCGCCGACGCGGGCGTTCTCCGCCTTCAGATGGGCGTACAGCGACTCGGTCATGGTGACGACGGCCGCCTTGGTGACGGCGTAGACGGAAGCGGTCGGCAGCGGGGCGATGCCCCCGTCGCCGGAGGAGGTGTTGACGACGTGGCCGGGCTCGCCGCTCGCGATCATCCGCGGCACGAAGGCCTGGATGCCGTGGAAGACACCCCAGACGTTGACGGCGAAGGCCCACTTCCAGTCGTTGGGCTCGTGCTCCCACATCCGTCCCTCGGCGCCCGATCCGACGCCCGCGTTGTTGCAGAGCACATGGACGGCGCCGAAGGCTTCGTAGGCGGCGTCGGCCAGCGCGAACACCGCCTCGCGGTCGGAGACGTCGACCACCCGGGCGAGCACCTTCGCGCCGTCGCCGGCGAGTTCACCGGCGGCCTCGCGCAGGGCGCTCTCCTCGACGTCGGCGAGGACCACCGCGAGACCCTCGGCGGCGAACCGCCGTGCCATCGCGCGTCCGATGCCACTGGCGGCGCCGGTGACCACGGCGACCTGTCCTTCGGTCAGTCTCATCGGACGCTCCCGGCGGGAGGGCCGTCCAGGATCTGCTGCGGGTCGTCGTAGCGCTGGTGGAGGTAGGGCAGGAACTCCCGCGCGCTCACCCGCCCGGCGACCATGCCCTTCTGGTCGCTGGTCTTCTCGCCGATGGTCAGCTCGACGACGCGGTGTACGGGGAGGTCGGCGACGGGGTCGTACATGGACTCGCGGAGCACCACGTCGCCGGTGAGGCGTTCCAGTCTGCGGACCTTCTCGTGGCGGACGCAGTGCACGAGGACGGGGTCGGCGTCGAACCCCGAACCGTCCACGGCGGGCAGGAACTTGAAGTAGAAGTCGAGCTTCTCGGCCGGCTCCGGCAACGGGAGCGGTCCGGCGACGGCGCCGCGCACCTCCACGAAGGCGATGCCGTGCCGGGCGAGCGCGGCACGGACGACGAGTCCGTCCCGTTCCAGGGTGACGTCGCCCAGCTTCTTCGGCTCCCCGAACACCTCGCGGCCGCCGATCAGCGCGCGTTCATGGGTCATCGGCATGACCAGCGGGTACCAGCCCTCGCGCCCGTCGTGCCGGGCCGATACCGCGACCGAACCGGCGCCGAGCGGATAGCCGGGCAGTTGCACCCGGCTGACGGCGGCCCGTACGAGCGGCCGTTCGGCCGGCACCAGCGGTGGCGGCAGTACGGCGGCCACCGCGTCCGGATCGCTCTCCCACACCGCGACGACGCCCGTCGACCAGATGTCGGGGAGCTTCGTTCCTGCCGCGCGGGCGGCGGAGATCTCCGCCGCCGAGCGCGCGCCGTACCGTACGCGTGTCATGTCGTACCGCCCTTCCTGGGAGTGCCTTTCCGGGGGTCCGCCGCACAGCGGGCTGTAACACAGTTACACCGGAGCCGATGAAGGGTAAAGAGCCGTGCAGGCACGAGAATTGAGGGCACCATGACCCGTACCGCGCTGACCCGTGACGATGTTCTCGACGCGGCGGCCGCCCTCGTCCGGCAGCTCGGCCCGCAGGCCCTCACCATGCGCAAGCTCGCCGCCGAACTCGGCACGGCCGTCACCTCGATCTACTGGCACGTGGGCAACCGCGAGTCCCTTCTGGACGCGCTGGTGGAGCGCACGGTCCACGAGATGGGAGCGATCCGGCCCGCCGGCCGCACCCCCGCGCAGCGCATCGTCTCGGTCGCCCGCCGCCTCCACCGCGAGCTGCGCGAGCGGCCCCATCTGATCGCGATGGTGCACGAACGCGGCCTCACGGACCGGATGTTCCTCCCCGCGCAGCAGGCCCTCGTCCACGAGGTGCACGCGGCCGGGCTGCGCGGCGCCCGCGCCGCGGAGGTGGTGCGCTCCGTGCAGTACCAGGTCGTCGGCTTCGTCCTCGTCGAACGCAACCGCGACCGCGCGCCCGTCCAGTCCCCCGCCCGGGGGGAGCTGTGGGACACCCGGACCGCGGAGCACGACCCGGCGCTGGCGAGGGCGCTCTCGCGGCCGGCGGACCCGGAGAAGCTGTTCGAGACATCGGTACGGGCGTTGGTGAGCGCACTCCTCGAGCCGCCGGCGCCACCGGCGCCGCTCCGCGAGGCGGACCCGGCCTAGGGCCTCTCGTCCGGGCGGCCCGCACCGGCCGGTGCCATGCGTTCTGGTACACGGTCAGGTGACGCCCGGGCAGGTGTTGTCAGTCCCGGCCCGTATTCTCTGTGACCATGCTCGACGACATCTCGACAGCGGCACCGTGGCCGGCCGCGTATCCCCGGGGATACGCGGTCGTCGACGTGGAGACCACCGGACTCGCCCGCGACGACCGGATAATCTCCGCTGCCGTGTACCGCCTCGATGCCCGGGGTGAAGTCGAGGACCACTGGTACACCCTGGTCAACCCCGAGCGTGACCCGGGACCGGTGTGGATCCACGGGCTGACGAGCGATGTACTCGAAGGCGCCCCGCTGTTCGGGGACATCGCCGCCGACTTCTCCGAACGCCTCGACGGCCGGGTGCTCGTCGCGCACAACGCCATCTTCGACTGGTCGATGATCGCGCGGGAGTACGCCCGCGCGCGGGAGACGGCGCCCACCCGTCAGCGGCTGTGCACCATCGCCCTGGCCAAGGAGCTCCGGCTGCCGCTGCCCAACCACAAACTGGCGTCGCTCGCCGCGCACTTCGGGGTCGTGCAGCAGCGGGCGCACCACGCGCTCGACGACGCGCGGGTGCTGGCCGAGGCCTTCCGGCCGAGCCTGCACACCGCGGCCCGGGACGGGGTGCGGCTGCCGCTGCTCGAATGCCGTCCGCTGACCGAGTGGTCGGACTCCCCCGTCACCCCGCGCATCGGCCATCAGCCGTCGTACGGACAGTCGCCCTACGGGCGGGGCACCTGGCGTCCCGCGCGCCGCCGCCCGGCCTGCCCCTACCCCAACCCCGGACGGTACGAAGCGGACAAGCCCCTCAAGCAGGGCATGCGGGTGGCGTTCTCGGGCGACACCTCGGTGGAGCGCGAACTGCTGGAGGACCGGGCGATCGAGGCGGGACTCCACATCGCCACCAGCGTCTCCCGGCTCACCAGTCTGCTGGTGAGCAACGACCCGGACTCGGCCACCTCCAAGACCGTCAAGGCGAAGTCGTACGGCACCCCGGTGATCGACGAGGCGGCGTTCACCCAGTTGCTGCGGGATGTGGACCCGGCAGACGGGTGATGACCGGGCGTGCCGCCCACGCTTCGGCGACCGGGCCCCGCACCCTGTGGCGCATGGCACGTTGCGAGGTTTGCGGAAACGACTACGGCATGTCCTTCGAGGTGCACGCGCAGGGCGCGGTGCACGTCTTCGACTGCTTCTCCTGCGCCATTCACCGCATGGCGCCCATCTGTGAGCACTGCCGGGTCCAGATCATCGGCCAGGGCGTCGAGGTCGGGGGCCACTGGTACTGCGGCGGGCACTGCGCCCGGGCGGAGGGACAGGTGGGCATCGTCGACAAGGTGTGAGGTCCGGCGGAGCCGGCCCGGACGGGGACCCACCGTCCGGGCGCCGCGCCGCAGCGGGTACGGTCGAAGCCGTGTACCGCTTCCTGTTGTCCCGGCAGTGGGTGATCCTCACCCTCATCGGTCTCGTTCTCATCCCCACGATGGTCGAGCTGGGTTTCTGGCAGTTGCACCGCCATGAACGGCGGGTCGAGCAGAACGCGCTGATCGCCCGGAACCTGGAGGCGAAGCCGGTCCCGGTGACCGAGCTCACCTCCCCCGGGCACACCGTTCCCCGCGCGGACTACTGGCGCCGCGTCACCGCCACCGGCACGTACGACACCGCGCACGAGGTCGTCGTCCGCCGCCGCACCAATGCGGATGAGCGGGTCGGCTTCCACGTCCTGACCCCTCTGGTGCTCGCCGACGGCCGGGCCGTCCTCGTCAACCGCGGCTGGATCCCCACCGCGGCCGACCAGCAGGCCTTCCCGACCGTCCCGCCGGCCGCCAGGGGCACGGTGACGATCACCGGCCGGCTCAAGGCGGACGAGACGACGAAGGACAGCGGCATCAAGGACCTCGCCGGTCTGCCGCCGCGCCAGATCATGCTGATCAACAGCGCGCAGCAGGCGAAGGCGCTGGGCAGGCCGGTGCTCGGCGGCTATCTGGAGCAGTCGGCGCCCGAGCCGGCCGGGAGCAGCCCCGAATTGATCGCCGAACCCGACCACCAGTCGATCGGCGCGCACATGGCGTACGCCGTCCAGTGGTGGCTGTTCACCGCCGGGGTACCCGTCGGCTGGGTGATTCTCGTCCGCAGGGAAATGCGGGACCGGCGGACCGCGGCGGCACGGAGCACGCCGGAGCCGGCGCCCGCGAACGTCTGACGGCCCCTCGGGGAAGGGCATACCGCCTGCTTAACGGCCGCGCGCTGAGGGAACACGCCACTGCGTGACCCTACGCATCGAGGACTACGCGCTCATCGGCGATCTGCAGACCGCGGCCCTGGTCGGCACGGACGGATCCATCGACTGGCTCTGTCTGCCCCGCTTCGACTCGGCGGCATGCTTCGCCGCCATCCTCGGTGACAAGGACAACGGCCACTGGCGGATCGCTCCCGAGGGCGCGGGCACCTGTACCCGGCGCGGCTACGTCGGGGACTCGCTCGTCCTGGAGACGCTGTGGGAGACGCGCACCGGCACGGTCAAGGTCATCGATTTCATGCCCCAGCGGGACGCCACCCCCGATGTGATGCGCATCGTGGAGTGTGTCAGCGGCCGGGTCGAGGTGACCTCGACGCTGCGGCTGCGCTTCGACTACGGCTCGATCGTGCCGTGGATGCGCCGGGAGGACGGCCACCGGGTCGCGGTCGCGGGGCCGGACTCGGTGTGGCTGCGGAGCGAACCCGAGGTCAAGACGTGGGGCCAGCAGTACAGCACGGTCTCCTCCTTCACGGTCCGCGAGGGCGAGAAGGTGGCCTTCGTGCTCACCTGGCATCCCTCGCACGAGCCGCGGCCCGACCTCGTCGACCCCTACGAGGCACTGGAGTCCTGCGTGTCGGACTGGGAGGAGTGGGCCCACCGGTGCGACATGAAGGGGCCCTACCGCGAGGCCGTCATCCGCTCCATCATCACCCTGAAGGGGCTGACGTACGCACCGACCGGGGGGATCGCCGCCGCCCCGACCACCTCGCTGCCGGAGGAGCTGGGCGGCGTACGCAACTGGGACTACCGCTTCTGCTGGCTGCGTGACTCGACCCTGACCCTGGGCGCGATGATCGCGGCCGGCTACCAGGACGAGGCCGAGGCCTGGCGGGACTGGCTGCTGCGGGCGGTCGCGGGTGACCCGGCCGACCTGCAGATCATGTACGGACTGTCCGGGGAGCGGCGGCTGCCCGAGACGGAGCTGCCGTGGCTGGCCGGGTACGCGGGCTCCCGTCCGGTGCGCATCGGCAACGCCGCCGTGGACCAGCTCCAGCTCGATGTCTACGGCGAGGTCATCGACTCCCTGTACCTGGCGCGGGAGGCGGGCCTCGCGCCGGAGAAGCACGCGTGGTACCTCCAGCTGAGCCTGCTCGGCTTCCTGGAGTCGAAGTGGCGTGAGCCGGACGAGGGCCTGTGGGAAGTACGGGGTCCGCGCCGTCACTTCGTGCACTCCAAGGTGATGGCGTGGGTGGCGGCGGACCGCGCGGTGCGGACCCTGGAGCAGGACCCGGCGCTGCGCGGTGACGTGTCGCGCTGGCGGGCCATGCGGGACGAGGTGCACCGGGAGGTGTGCGAGAAGGGGTACGACCCGAAGCGGAACACGTTCACGCAGTACTACGGGTCCAAGGAGCTCGACGCCGCGACGCTGCTCATCCCCCAGGTGGGATTCCTGCCGCCCGAGGACCCGCGGGTGATCGGGACGGTGGACGCGGTCCGCGCCGAACTCGGCACGCAGGGCGGCCTGGTCCGGCGCTACAGCACGGAGGGCCGCACCGTCGACGGGCTGCCGGGCGACGAGGGGGCGTTCCTGGCGTGCTCGTTCTGGCTGGCGAACGCGCTGCGGATGACGGGGCGGGAGAAGGAGGCGCGGGAGCTGTTCGAGCGGCTCCTCTCGCTGCGCAACGACGTGGGGCTGCTGGCCGAGGAGTACGACCCGGTCTCGGAACGGCAGCTGGGGAACTTCCCGCAGGCGTTCAGCCATATCGCTCTGGTGCACACGGCTCTCGCGCTGAGCGCGGACGAGGATGCAGGATAGGCCCATGGATCTTGGACTGAAGGACCGCGTCTACATCGTCACGGGTGCCTCGCGAGGGCTGGGGAACGCGTCCGCGCGTGCGCTGGTCGCCGACGGGGCGAAGGTCGTCATCACCGGGCGCGACGAGAAGACGGTCGCGGACGCCGCGGCCGAGCTCGGCGCGAACGCCGTCGGGGTCTCGGTGGACAACGCCGAGCCGTCGGGCGCGGAGCGCCTGATCGCCGCCGCGCGGGCGCACTTCGGGCGCTTCGACGGGGTGCTGATCAGCGTGGGCGGGCCGCCGCCCGGGTTCGCCGCGGACAATTCCGACGAGCAGTGGCAGTCGGCGTTCGAGTCGGTGTTCCTCGGAGCGGTGCGGATGGCGCGCACCGCCGCGGCGGCGCTCGGCGAGGGCGGCGTCATCGGCTTCGTGCTGTCGGGCTCGGTCCACGAGCCGATCCCCGGCCTGACCATCTCGAACGGGCTGCGCCCGGGGCTCGCGGGCTTCGCGAAGTCCCTCGCCGACGAGCTCGGTCCGCAGGGCATCCGTGTGGTGGGCCTGCTCCCCGCGCGGATCGACACGGACCGGGTGCGGGAGCTGGACGCGCTCTCGGGGGACGCGGACGCGGCCCGCGCGTCGAACGAGTCCCGTATTCCGCTGCGGCGCTACGGCACCCCGGAGGAGTTCGGCCGCACGGCGGCGTTCCTGCTCTCCCCCGCCGCCTCGTATCTCACCGGCATCATGCTCCCGGTGGACGGCGGCGCACGCCACGGCTTCTGACCGCCCGGGCCGACCGATCCGCCGTCAGGACACCCTGCGCGGGGTGTGCTTCGCCGCGCGCAGGTGGGCCTCCGTCGGCAGCGACTCCAGTCCCGCCGACTCGCGCGCGTGGGTGACCGCCTCGTCCGTGAGGCGCGCCAGCGTCTCACGGGGGGACGCATGGGGCTCCAGCAGGAGGCCCACCCGCGTCGCCGGGGCCGTACGGCTGCCCCTGAGCATGATGTGGGCGCGGGCCACCCCGTCCAGGGACTCCGCCTCGCGCTCCAGGACGCCCTCCAGCGCCCGGCCCCGCAGCAGCGCGCCCTCGCCGTCGCCGCTCTCGACCAGGACCTCCGCCAGGCGCTTGCGGCGCAGTTGGGCGATGAAGTGCCACAGCGCCAGGAGCACCAGCAGCGCGAGAACGGCGATGACCACCGGCCACCACCAGCCCTCGTCGCGCCACCGCTCCCGGTCGGCGTCGCTGAGCAGTACGTCGTGCGGTCCGTCCCAGGGCCACCAGGACGGCACCGCGAGGCCCGCCGCGGCCGCGAGCACGCCTCCGCCCAGGCACACGAGCACCAGGCCGGCGAGGCCGATCAGGACCCGGTTGACGATCCGGAGCACGGTGCCTCACCCCTTCTTCGCGGGCGGCCGGCCGACGTGCACGGCCAGGGACGGCGGCTTGGCGAGCCCGAGTTCGGTGATGCCGAAGCCCACCGCGGCATCCAGGTCCCGGCGTACGTCGTCGAGTTCGCGGAAGTGGGAGCGGGCTCGCACGGACACCTTGCCGCGCCGCATCCGCACCCGTACGGACTGCACCCCGGACACCTCCATCGCCCGGTCGCGCAGCACCAGGGCCGCCGCCTCCCGGTCGAGGCCCGCACGGACGGAGGGGGCCTCGCGCCGCATCGGCAGCAGCCACCGCAGTCCCGGGCTCAGGGCGAGGACCAGGAGCACGAGGCCGAGGAGCACCGCGACGGACGCGGCCACCATCACCCAGGTGTTGTCGGCCTGCCAGGTGGCGAGGCGCTCCGCCGTGACGCGGCGCCACTGCATGCCCGGCCGGCCCGCACGGACGGCGGCGACGTCGTACAGCAGGACGCCCGCCCCGCCGAGCACGACGAGCGCCAGCAGTGCGGCCGGCACCCTGCGCACCGACCAGAAGCGCCCTGCCCTGCCGCCGTCGCCCTCCGCCGGTGCACCGGCGCGGTCGTAGGCCGCCGCCGAGGAGGACTGGTCGAGGTCGAGCACGGGTGCCCCGGGCGGTACCGGCTCACTCATCTGATCCTCCCCTGCCCGGCCGAGCGTGAGTGCACCGAGTGCAGCCGTTCGACGAGCACGGCGACCTCGGGCACGTCCATCCCCGCCAACGCCTTTACCCGCTCCGCGACCCGGCGACGCACGGCTCCGCACTGCGCTCCGATGTCGGAGGGGTAGTCGAGCTCCAGGGTCACCCGCACGCGCGCGATGTCACGGTGCACCATGACCGAGGCATGCGGCGGACTGCCGCCTTCCGGGACGGCGTGGAGCGCCTCGCGTGCCGCGCGCGCGGCGATCTTCGCCACGACCCGGTCGGCGATGACGGTCGCCCCGCGCTCGCCGGCTGCGACGCTTCCCCCGCCTTCGGGGGCGGGACCGGCGGCCACGGCGGTCACCGGGGCCGGTCGCCGCGCTCGCGACTGCGGAAGAACTCTCCGGGTTCGAGGTCACCCTCGAGGAACCGGCCCACCACAAAGCCGACCGCCCCCAAGGCAGCGACCAGCAGGAACGCGCCGAAACCGCCGAAGTATCCGGCGAAGGCGAGCGCCATGCCGGCGATCAGGCCGACCACAGCCATGCTCATCGTGGGCTCCTCTACTGGATACGTGGCTCGGGCTCGTCGTCCTCTTCATCGGGCAGCTTGACGTCGCCGACCGCGATGTTGACCTCGACGACCTCAAGACCTGTCATCCGCTCGACGGCGGAGATCACGTTCTCGCGGACCGCGCGGGCCACGTCGGCGATGGAGACGCCGTAGTCCACGACGATGTCCAGGTCGAGCGCGGTCTGCACCTCGCCGACCTCGGCCTTGACGCCGCGGCTGGCGCTGGAGCGGCCGCTGCCCGGTACGCGGTCGCGGACGGCGCCGAAGGTACGGGACGCCCCGCTGCCCATCGCGTGCACGCCGATGACATCGCGGGCCGCGAGTCCGGCGATCTTCTCGACGACACCGTCGGCAATGGTGGTGCGTCCACGGGACGCGGGGTCCCCGGAACCACGCTTGGTCGTCGACGGCTTCCTCGGCTCTTCGCCCGAGCCGGACAGATCTCTGCCGGGAGGGTCGGGCCGGTTCCTCGGCGCGGTTTCAGTCATCGCCGTGTGTCCTTTCCGGGCGATTACGGGCTTCGTGTCCACATTAGGACGGGATGCCCGCTTTCGCTCCGGAGATGCGCCAGGTCACGACAGCAACCAGCGCCGACGCGTCACGGTCGAGGTGGGGCCGCACAGGCCAGGATTGCCGGGCGGGCCGGGGAGAGGGCGAGGCCGGCGTCGTACGGGAATCACACGGCGGCCGACTCGCCCACCCGGGGGACGGCCGGCCGGCCGGTATCAGTCCCCGATACCCGCGAGATCCCGCAGCCGGCGCGCCTGCGCCGCGCGCTCGGCGGTGCGCTGCTCCTCGTAGGAACGGCCGTGGACGCCCTGGAGCAGCGCCTTCGTCTCGATCACGGCGTCGCGCGGGGCGGCGAGCAGTGCGGAGGCCAGGTCGCGCACGGCGCCGTCGAGTTCGTCGCCGGGGACGACAAGGTTGGCCAGCCCGGTGCGCTCGGCCTCCTCGGCGTGCACGAAGCGGCCCGTCGCGCAGATTTCGAGCGCGCGGGCATAGCCGACGAGCGACACCAGGGGGTGCGTGCCGGTGAGGTCGGGGACGAGTCCGAGGCTGGTCTCGCGCATGGCGAACTGCACGTCCTGCGCCACGACCCGCAGATCGCAGGCAAGGGCGAGCTGGAAGCCCGCTCCGATCGCATGGCCCTGAACGGCCGCGATCGTGATGACATCACTACGACGCCACCAGGTGAATGCCTCCTGGTACTCGGCGATGACAGCGTCGAGCTCCGCGTCGGAGCCCCGTGCCAGATCGAGGAAGGACGGCTCACCCTCGAAACCCTCGGGCGTGAACGCCTGCCGGTCGAGACCGGCGGAGAAGGACTTGCCCTCACCGCGCAGCACCACGATCCGTGCAGTGCCCGGCAGTGACCGACCCGCCTGCGCCAACGCCCGCCACAGAGCGGGAGATTGGGCGTTGCGCTTGTCCGGGTTGGTCAGGGTCACCGTGGCAACAGCGTCCTCGACGGTGAGCCGTACGCCGTCCTTGTCGAGCACAGAGTCGAGCGAAGTCATGGGGGCGCCTCCGGTTCAGGTGCAGTCAGGTGCAGATTAGCTAAGCGACTGCACAGTAACCACCCGGTCGGACAACCGACCGACCGGGTGGCCACCGCCTGGAACCGGTGGACCGAAGGAGCCAGGTCGTCAGGCCGAAGCCTTCTTGCCTCGTGTTGCTCCGCCGCGTCCCCGCAGCGTGACTCCGGACTCGCTGAGCATCCGGTGGACGAATCCATAGGAACGGCCGGTCTCTTCGGCCAGCGCCCGGATGCTCGCACCGGAGTCGTACTTCTTCTTCAGGTCTGCCGCGAGCTTGTCGCGCGCGGCGCC
This sequence comes from Streptomyces sp. NBC_00306, assembly GCF_036169555.1. Classification (GTDB taxonomy): domain Bacteria; phylum Actinomycetota; class Actinomycetes; order Streptomycetales; family Streptomycetaceae; genus Streptomyces; species Streptomyces achmelvichensis. Next base: position 1,736,615 of record NZ_CP108032.1, read on the forward strand.
GGTAACCCGGCTGCCCTTCTTCAGAGTCTCGGCCACCCGTGCCTCCTCATGGGAAGTGCGCTCTGGACTTCTCATGATCACCCCTTGAGGGCTTCCTGGCCACCCATTCGGCAAGGTCCGTACGACGAGCTTTGCGGTGCGCGGGGCCGTCGCCATGACCGGAGCCCATGATTCCGAGTGTCCGTAGTCGCACGTCAGGCCGATCTTTCCGAAGAACGGCCAGGTCAGAACGGGTGGGCAGGCGCCGGCGCCGGCAGGGACACGGACGGCGGCAATCCGCTCGGCGCCACGCCGCAGTACGAGACGCACTCACTCAGATGATGGATCACGTGTCGGCCGAATGATCCATACGGAGTGGATCAGTGCGCCGCAGACCCCCGGACCGGGGGCCGCGGGCCCCCGGCGGCGGTCAGGCGAGGGCGACCAGGTCCGCGTAGTCCTTGCCCCACAGGTCCTCGACGCCGTCCGGCAGCAGGATGATCCGCTCCGGTTCCAGCGCCTCGACCGCTCCCTCGTCGTGCGTGACGAGGATGACCGCGCCCTTGTAGGTGCGCAGCGCGCCGAGGATCTCCTCGCGGCTGGCCGGGTCGAGGTTGTTGGTGGGCTCGTCGAGGAGCAGGACGTTGGCCGACGAGACGACGAGGGTGGCCAGCGCGAGACGGGTCTTCTCGCCGCCGGAGAGGACCCCGGCTGGCTTGTCCACGTCGTCCCCGGAGAACAGGAAGGAACCGAGCGTCTTGCGCACCTGGACCAGATCGAGGTCGGGCGCGGAGGAGCGCATGTTCTCCAGGACCGTGCGGTCGGGGTCGAGGGTCTCATGCTCCTGGGCGTAGTAGCCGAGCTTGAGGCCGTGGCCCGGGGTGACCTCGCCGGTGTCGGGCTTCTCCACCCCGGCCAGCAGCCGCAGCAGCGTGGTCTTGCCCGCACCGTTCAGACCGAGGATGACGACCCGGGAGCCCTTGTCGATCGCCAGGTCGACATCGGTGAAGATCTCCAGCGATCCGTACGACTTCGACAGACCCTCGGCGGTGAGCGGGGTCCTGCCGCAGGGGGCGGGGTCGGGGAAGCGCAGCTTGGCGACCTTGTCGGCCATGCGGACGTCTTCCAGACCCGAGAGCAGGCGCTCGGCGCGCCGGGCCATGTTCTGCGCGGCGACGGTCTTGGTGGCCTTGGCGCGCATCTTGTCGGCCTGGGAGTTGAGCGCGGCGGCCTTCTTCTCGGCGTTCTGGCGTTCGCGCTTGCGGCGCTTCTCGTCCGCCTCGCGCTGCTGCTGGTACAGCTTCCAGCCCATGTTGTAGACGTCGATGTTCGAGCGGTTGGCGTCCAGGTAGAAGACCTTGTTCACGACCGTCTCGACCAGGTCGACGTCGTGGGAGATGACGATGAAGCCGCCGCGGTAGGTCTTCAGGTAGTCGCGCAGCCAGACGATGGAGTCGGCGTCGAGGTGGTTCGTCGGCTCGTCCAGGAGCAGGGTGTCCGCGTCCGAGAACAGGATGCGGGCGAGCTCGACCCGGCGGCGCTGACCACCGGAGAGCGTATGCAGCGGCTGGCCGAGCACCCGGTCGGGGAGCCCGAGCGCGGCGGCGATGGTGGCGGCCTCGGCCTCGGCGGCGTATCCGCCCTTGGTGAGGAACTCCGTCTCCAGGCGCTCGTACTTCTTCATCGCCTTCTCGCGGGTGGCTCCCTGGCCGTTCGCCATCCGGTCCTCGTTCTCGCGCATCTTCTTCAGCACGGAGTCGAGGTCGCGGGCGGAGAGGATCCGGTCGCGGGCGAGAGTGTCGAGGTCGCCGGTGCGCGGGTCCTGCGGGAGGTATCCGACCTCGCCGGAGCGGGTGATGGTGCCGGCCGCGGGGATGCCCTCACCCGCGAGGCACTTGGTGAGCGTGGTCTTGCCGGCGCCGTTGCGGCCGACCAGGCCGATGCGGTCGCCCTTGGCGATACGGAAGGAAGCGGACTCGATGAGTACGCGCGCGCCGGCGCGCAACTCGATGCCGGAAGCGGTGATCACGGACAGACTCCAGGGCGGGTGGACGGCGGAAGGGACGGTCGCGGAAGCTTCGACGCCGTCTAATGCGCAAGGAGAATGGCCATGGAGGCCAGTCTAACCGGGCGGTGCAAGTGGTTTTGCCGCTGCTGGGGCGGGGCGACGGCCCCCGGGGAGGCCCGGCCGGGCCCACGCGGACGCGATCGCGGCAAAAGGGGCGAGTCGCCACGGAATGATCAATACTCGGCGCCAGGTGGCGCCGGCGGCGGGCCGGCGCCACGCCCGCGCAGCCGAGGGTGGTGGCTCATGCAGTTCGACGACGACGCCGATCTGGACACGTCCGAGGTCCGGGACGTGCGGGGCAGCCGTGTCCCCGGCGGCAGGGCGACCATCGGCGGCGGCATCGCGGGACTCATCGCGCTGATCCTCGGACTGTTCTTCGGCGTCGGACCCGAACAGCTCGGCCTCTCCTCGGGCGACACCGCCCCGGCCCCGACGGCCTCCACCCAGGCCGAGGTCGATCAGGCGTGCCGGCGGGGGTCGGACGCCAACACCCGCGAGGACTGCCGGATCGTCGCTGTGGTCAACAGCGTGCAGGACTACTGGCGTGCGGAGTTCCCGCGACGGCAGGGGCGCTACAGCGACGCCCGCACCGTGATGTTCACCGGGCAGGTGGGCACCGCCTGCGGGGCCGCGACCGCGGCGGTGGGGCCCTTCTACTGCCCCGCCGACCGGCAGGTCTATCTGGATCTCGGCTTCTTCGACGATCTGCGGACGAAGTTCGGGTCGACCGGCGGACCGTTCGCCCAGGCCTATGTGGTCGCCCATGAGTACGGCCACCATGTGCAGAACCTGATGGGCACCCTCCAGCGCGCCCAGGACGGCCGGCAGGGCGCGAACAGCAACGCGGTGCGGGTGGAGCTCCAGGCCGACTGCTACGCGGGCGTCTGGGCGCACCACGCCACGACCACTCCCGACGAGCGGACCGGCAGGCCGCTGCTGACGACGCTGACGGACGCCGACATCAGGGACGGCCTGGACGCGGCGGCCGCGGTCGGCGACGACCGGATCCAGGAGAGGTTCCATGGCCGCGTCACCCCCGAGTCCTGGACGCACGGCTCGGCGGCGCAGCGCCAGCAGTGGTTCTACACGGGCTACCGCACCGGTGACATGGCGCGCTGCAACACCTTCGCCTGACGGCCCTGGCGGGGCTCCGGGCGTTGTCGGTGGCCGGTGCCAGACTGAGACCCAGATCACATCCCCACCGTCGAGCATGAAGGAGTGATCGGAATGGCACAGTCACCGAGCATCAGTCCGACCCTGGTCTATGCGGACGCCAAGGCCGCGATCAAGCAGCTCACCGAGGCCTTCGGCTTCACCGAGCACGCGGTGTACGAGGACGAGGACGGCCGGGTGGTCCATGCCGAGCTGATGTACGGCAACGGCATGGTGATGCTGGGCAGCAAGGGCACCGGCGGCGAGTTCGCCAAGCTGATGACGGACGCCGGGCCCGCGGGTGTCTTCGTCCATGTCGACGATGTCGACGCGCACCACGGCAAGGCCGTGGAGCACGGGGTGGACGTGGTGATGCCGCCGACCGATCAGGACTACGGGGCGCGGGACTACATGGCGCGCGACATCGAGGGCAATGTGTGGAGCTTCGGCACGTACGCACCGGGGACGGCGTAACCGGAGGGGCCGGGTCCCGGCCCCTCCGGGGATGACGGGACAGCCCTCAGGCGCCGCCGGTGTGCACCTGGAACGCGGCCCTGCGCACGGCCTTGGCGAGTGCCGGGTCCGGATGCGCGGCCGCGAGTGCGACCAGGACCTGGACCGTGCGGGGGTGGCCGCCGGCCCGGACCTCGTCCAGGAGCGCAGGGACGGTGCCCTGGACCGCCGAGTCGAGGTGGCGCAGCAGGAGTTGGGGCTCACCGTGGTCGGCGACGGCCGCCGCGGTGTCCACCCAGAGCCAGGTGGCTTCCTCCCGGGTGAGGACCTCGGCGGCGTCCTCGGGGTCGGCCCCGTCGTACTCCGCGAGCCACAGCAGCGCGTAGGGGCGCAGGGAGGGCTCGTGCGCGGCGGCACGGACCTCGCCCTCGGCGGGGGCGCCGACGACGCGCAGCGCCTCGAAGGCGAGTCCGCGCAGCAGGGCGTCCTCGCCGCGGGCGACGCCGAGCAGTTCGGCGACGGCGCTGGAGACCGTACGGGCGGCCAGCCAGGCGCGGTACTCGGCGCGGGCCGGTCCCGGGGTGAGGCGGGCGCAGCCGCGGAGCATGTCCTCGGCCGACTGCTCGATGTTGCCGGCGGGGCTCTGGGCGGCGACACAGATCTGTTCGAGCTTGACCCACACCGCCCAGTTGCCGAGCGGGGTGAGCGTCGCGGAGCTGCCCGCGTCGAGCGTCAGGGCGCCGACGGCGGACAGACCCTCCAGGGCCCAGTCGAGCAGCGGAGGCAGCGGGGCGTCCGAGGCGGCGGGGACGGGCTGCTCCTGGAGGCCGTACGGCACCTCGCAGCGCTCCTCGCGCAGTTCGGCGACGCGCTGCTCCAGCAGGTCGAGCAGCGCGGGCACCAGGACCGGGCCGGCGGAGAGCTGGAGGAGCGAGAGCAGTTGGGGCACGGCCTCGACGACCTCGGCCACCGCGGTGGGGGCGACGTCGGCGGGGGCCGGGTGGATCAGCGACCAGGCGTCGAAGAGGGCGACCCAGCCGCGCAGTACGGCCATGTCGTCGCGGTCCCAGGCGCGCAGACGCCAGCCGGGGCGTGCGGTGTCGCCGTGCAGTTCGACCAGACCGGCGAGACGGGCCCGGTCCCAGCCGGTGCGGACCTGGAGCGGGGTCAACTCCAGTGCGGCGGCGGCCCGTTCCTGCGCCCGGTCGGCGAGCGGAGCGGTGCTGGGGTCCCTTTCGACGGCCGCCCAGCGGGCGATGCGGACGGCGTCCGCGAGGACCGCCCGCGCCTGACGGGCGAGCTCCGCGGGCGGGGGTGTGCCCTCGGGGGGCCTCGGCGCCGGCCGGGTGCGCCGGGTCGTCACGGCCCGTCGTGCGGCGGCCAGTGACCGCGGGCGGACAAGACGGAGTCTGGAGTTGCGCGCCAATTGCTCATCAGGCTTTCGGGACGTCACAGGGAGCAGTGTTCCCGCTGTATGCCCGAAAGCCCAAACGGAACCTGGTGGGCCGCCTACAGAAGGGGGGTGAGGAAGCGGCGCAGCGCCTCTTCGTAGTGGGCCGGGCCGGCGTTCCACATGGCCGCGTGAGGGGCCTCGCGGACCGTCTGGAGGCTGACCAGATCGGGGCGGGCGGCCGCGAGGTCGCGGGAGCGCTGCCAGGGCGCGAGCGTGTCGTCGGGGCCGTGGAAGATCAGGGTGGGCGCCGTCAGGGCGCCGGGGTCGGCGACGTCCCGCAGCCGGTCGCCGTACAGGCCCGTCCTGCCCTGCGCGGCCCGGACGGCCAGGGGCAGCAGGACGGCGGGGGTGCGGCGGGCGGAGGCCAGACCGCGCAGGGTGGCTTCCCAGTCGAGGACCGGGGAGTCGAGGACGAGGCCGCTGATCCGGTCGCGCAGACCGGAGTTGGCGGCTGCGTACAGGGCCATGGAGGCACCGGTGGACCAGCCGTGGACGACGATCTGTTCGGCGCCGTGGCGTACGGCGAAGCGGATGGCGGCGTCGAGGTCGCGCCATTCCGAGTCGCCGAGGTGGTTGAGGCCGTCGGGGGACCTGGGCGCGTCGGGGTCACCGCGGTAGCCGAGCCCGAGCACCGGGCAGCGCTGGCTCCGGAGGAACGGCAGCAGATTCAGGGGGTGTTCGCGGGTGGTGCCGAGACCGTGCACGGCGATCACCCAGGTGCCGCGGATGCCCGGCACGAACCAGGCGGGCAGCGGGCCGAGTTCGCCGGGGATGCTGACCTCGGAGCAGTCGATGTCGAGCGCCTCCCGCGGACTGCCGTGGTACAGCTGCGGCGTCATCCGGACCCGGGTGCCCGGACCGAGGGTGCCGAGGACGACGCGCTCCAGACGGCGCACGAGCGTGTCGGCCGCATGCGGCACGTCGTCCAGCACCGGGCCGACGATGGCGTGGATGCCGGGGCCGACGAGCCCGTATCTGCCGGGGCGCCGCGAGGCCAGGCTGCGCGTGAGCGTGACCCGGCCGGCGGCCACGGCGTGCACGGTGAGCTTCGGCTCTCCGGGCAGCGGGCGGCCGGGCGGCGCCTTGAGCGCGGCGTCGCTGGCGTAGCGGCCGGCCGCGAACGCGGCCGCGCCGGCACCTATCAGAGTGGTGACGGCCGCTGCCGTCGCTGTAGCCGGGCGCACTGCTCCAGTGTCGGTACCGGCGGGCCGCCCTGCCAGTGGACGGACGCCACCGGTGTCAGCGGCCCTGGCCGTAGCCCCGGAGTTTCTCCCCGACCTCGGCCAGCTGGGCGCCGGAGAGCAGGGTGGGAGTGCGGCCGGGCACCGAGGACGCGGTCAGCCAGAGCCGGCACATCCACTCCAGCTGGGCGGTGCGGTCGTACGCCTGGTCGAGGGTGTCGCCGTAGGCGACGGTGCCGTGGTTCTGGAGCAGGCAGGCCGTGCGGTCCTCCAGGGCCGCCCGCATGGCCGCGGCCAGCTCGTCCGAGCCGTAGAGGGCGTAGGGGGCGACGCGTACGGGTCCGCCCAGCGCCGCCGTCATGTAGTGGATCGGCGGCAGCGTGGGGACGAGGGTGGAGACGGCCGTGGCGTGCACGGCGTGGGTGTGCACCACGGCCCTCGCCGGGGTGCCTCGGTAGACCTCCAGATGCAGCGGCAGCTCGCTGGTGGGCTTGAGGTCGCCGAGCACCTGGTGGCCGTCGAGGTCGACGGCGACGGTGTCCTCGGGGGTGAGCCGGTCGTAGGGCACTCCGCTCGGGGTGACCAGGACGAGGTCGCCGGCCCGTACCGAGACATTGCCCGATGTGCCGACGACCAGGCCTTCCGCCGCCGTCCTGCGGGCCGTGGCCACGAGGTCGCGCCATGCCCGGTCGATGGTCTCCTGCCGCTCCGCATCGGTCATGCGGCGATCCTGCCAGGCCGCCGCGGGGGCAGAGAGGCCGGGCGTGACGCAGATCACGGAATCGAAGATCGGAGCCGCGGAGAGGCCTGTTTGCGGCACCGACCGAAAGCGGAGTCACAGACCCTCACTTGGAGACACCACAAAGCCCGTCCCAGTTCATCTTCCGTTCACTCAGGTTTCCTAGGTTCCACTGGCCACTGACGTCCATAGATTGCCTGGGTAAATGGAACACATCACGCTGCTGCTCGCGATCGTGATCGTGACGGCTCTCGTGTTCGATTTCACGAACGGTTTCCACGACACCGCCAATGCGATGGCGACGACCATCTCGACCGGAGCCCTGAAGCCCAAGACCGCGGTGGCCATGTCCGCCGTGCTCAACCTCGTCGGCGCGTTCCTGTCCGTGGAGGTCGCCAAGACGATCTCCAGCGGCATCGTCACCGAGTCAGGCATCACCCCAGAAGTCATCTTCGCGGCGCTCGTCGGCGCCATCCTCTGGAATCTGCTCACCTGGCTGATCGGCCTGCCCTCCAGTTCCTCGCACGCCCTGATGGGCGGACTGGTCGGCGCCACGATCGCCTCGGTCGGCGTCAGCGGCGTCAACGGCGGCACCGTCGTCACCAAGGTGCTGATCCCCGCGATCGCGGCGCCCCTGGTCGCGGGCATCGCCGCCTACCTCGCCTCCCGGCTGACCTACAGGATCAACCGGAACACCGACGAGAAGACCACCGCCAAGGGCTACCGCGCCGGTCAGATCGCCTCGGCGGGCCTCGTCTCGCTGGCCCACGGCACCAACGACGCCCAGAAGACGATGGGCATCATCACGCTGGCCCTGGTCGCCGGTGGCGTCCTCTCCCCCGGGTCCAACCCCCCGATGTGGGTCATCCTCTCCGCCGGTATCGCGATCGCGCTCGGCACCTACCTGGGCGGCTGGCGCATCATCCGCACCATGGGCAAGGGCCTCACCGACCTCCAGCCGCAGCAGGGCTTCGCCGCCCAGACCAGCGCGGCCAGCGTCATCCTCGCCTCCTCCAACCTCGGCTTCTCGCTGTCGACCACGCACTCCTGCTCCGGCGCGGTGATGGGCGCGGGCCTCGGCCGCAAGGGCGGCGTGGTCCGCTGGTCCACCGCCACCCGGATGTTCGTCGCCTGGGGTCTGACCCTGCCGGCGGCCGCACTGGTGGCGGCGGGCTCGGAGCTCGTCACACGTCAGGGCGACTGGGGCGTGGCAGCCGTCGTGGTCTTCCTGATCGGCTCCTGCGCCGCGATCTGGCTGGTCTCCCGCCGTCAGGTGGTCGACCACACCAACGTCAACGACACGAGCGTGGACGGCGAGCCCGCGGGTGTCGTGACCGCCGCCATCGCGGCCGTCACCCCGCCGCCGGCCGGCACCCCGGCCCCGGCCCAGGACATCCAGACGACCATCCCGGCTCCGGCCCCCGAATCCGAGCCGGCCCGCACGGCCGCGGTGTAAGGACAGAAACAGCATGAGCATCGACTGGGCAGCTCTCGGCTCCGTCTTCGGCGTGAGCCTCGTCGCCACCGTGGCCCTGGTGGGTCTGTTCACCCTGGGCGTGGTGGGACTGAGCAAGCAGGAATCGGCGTCCGCGCAGGGAGGCTCGGCGGTCCTGGCACGCACCGGCGCCTATGTGTGCTTCGCGCTCTGCGCGGCAGCGGTGACGTACGGGATCTACCTCATCGTCAGCTGACGCCACAGCGTCAACACGCGCATCGAGAGCCGGGCCGGGCACCCTTTGGGGTGACCGGCCCGGCTTTCGGGTGTGGGGCTCAGCACACTGTCCCGTCGCAGGTCAAAGGCAAGTTGACGCCGTTCGGGCGGCATGGTGGACTGCCGGGGCCATCTACGGCGGCAGCAGAGGAAGCCGGTGCAAATCCGGCGCGGTCCCGCCACTGTCACCGGGGAGCAGTCCCCGGAAGCCAGGAACTCTCACCGCCGTTCACGTCGAACCAGGGCGCGGACACCCTGAGTGAGGACATATCGCCATGCCCGGCTGCGGTTCCGTTCCTGCTGTGAGTACGGCCCTGAGTTCACGGTTGCACCGAGGCGAGATCCCGGCCTGAACCCATGCGTGCCGACCGAGTGTTCGTGTACGGCTCCATCGCCGGCCTGACCTGCGACCTGCTTCTCGGTGATCCCCGCCGGGGACATCCGGTCGCCGCGTTCGGGCGGGCCGCGGAGGCCGTCGAGCGTGTGTTGTGGCGTGACCACCGCGGCTGGGGTGCGCTGCACTCCCTGCTGTGCGCCGGGGGTGCGGCCGCCGCCGCGGCCCTCGTCGCGCGCGGCGCGCGGGGCAGTTCCGCCGCGTCCGTCGCCCTGACCGCGGCCGCCACCTGGTCGGTCGTCGGGGGCACATCGCTGGGGCGCGAGGCCCGGGCCATCGGCGGGGCGCTCGCGGCCGGTGATGCGGAGCTCGCCCGGGAGCGGCTGCCGCATCTGTGCGGCCGCGATCCGCAGAGCCTGGACGAGCAGCAGATCGCGCGGGCCGTCGTCGAGTCCGTCGCCGAGAACACCTCCGACGCCGTGGTCGGCGCCCTGGTGTGGGGTGCCGTGGCGGGCGTGCCCGGTCTGGTGGGCTTCCGGGCGGTCAACACCCTGGACGCGATGGTCGGGCATCTCTCGCCCCGGTACCGGAAGTTCGGCTGGGCCTCGGCACGGCTGGACGATGTGGCCGGCTGGCCCGGGGCCCGGCTTACGGCCGGACTCGCGGCGCTCGCGGGCGCGGACGGCCGGGGGGCCGTCCGCGCCTGGCGCGCCGACGCGGGCCGGCACCCCAGTCCCAACGCCGGGCCCGTGGAGGCCTCGTTCGCGGGGGCGCTCGGTGTCCGGCTCGGCGGAACGCTCTCGTACGGCGGGCGGGTCGAGCACCGGCCGGTCCTCAACGCCGAAGGGCGTGCCGTGGAGTTCGGCGACATCGAACGCGCCGTGCGGCTCTCCCGCCGCGTCGGCTTTCTGACGCTGGCGGTCTGCGCCGCGGGCCGCGTCACGGGTCACGCACTGCGCGCCCGGCGCGCACGAAGGAGGCGGGGATGAGCGGGCGCAAGGGCGGCGGGCTGCTGGTCGCGGGCACCACGTCCGACGCGGGCAAGAGCGTCGTCACGGCCGGGATCTGCCGGTGGCTCGCACGACAGGGCGTGAAGGTCGCCCCCTTCAAGGGGCAGAACATGTCCCTCAACTCGTTCGTGACCCGTGAGGGCGCCGAGATCGGCCGCGCGCAGGCCATGCAGGCGCAGGCCGCGCGGGTGGAGCCGAGCGCCCTGATGAACCCGGTCCTGCTCAAGCCGGGCAGCGACCGCTCCAGCCAGGTCGTGCTGATGGGCAAGCCGGTCGGGGAGCTCAGTGCCCGCGGCTACCACGGCGGCCGGCAGGAGGCCCTCCTCGGCACCGTCGTGGAGTGCCTGGAGGAGCTGCGGGGCACGTATGAAGCCGTGATCTGCGAGGGGGCGGGCAGTCCGGCCGAGATCAATCTGCGGCGTACGGACATCGTGAACATGGGCATCGCGCGGGCCGCACGGCTTCCGGTGCTGGTGGTCGGGGACATCGACCGCGGCGGGGTGTTCGCCTCCTTCTTCGGTACGACGGCGCTGCTGAGCGCGGCCGACCAGGAGCTGATCGCGGGCTATCTGGTCAACAAGTTCCGCGGGGACGTGTCCCTGCTGGAGCCCGGTCTCGACATGCTGCACGGCCTCACCGGACGGCGGACGTACGGCGTTCTGCCCTACGCGCACGGGCTCGGCATCGACGAGGAGGACGGGCTGCGGGTTTCGATGCGCGGCACGGTGCGGGAGTCGGTGCTCGCCCCGCCCGTCGGCGAGGACGTGCTGCGGGTCGCGGTCTGCGCCGTGCCGCTGATGTCCAACTTCACCGACGTCGACGCGCTGGCGGCCGAACCGGGCGTCGTCGTGCGGTTCGTGGACCGCGCGGAGGAACTCGTCGACGCCGACCTGGTGATCGTGCCGGGCACCCGGGGCACGGTCAGGGCGCTGGACTGGCTCAGACAACGGGGGCTCGCGGACGCCCTCGTACGGCGGGCCTCCGAGGGCCGGCCGGTGCTGGGCATCTGCGGCGGCTTCCAGATGCTCGCCGAGCACATCGACGACGAGGTCGAGTCGCGTGCCGGAGCCGTCGACGGGCTCGGACTGCTGCCCGTCCGGGTGCGGTTCGCGGCCGAGAAGACCCTCGCCCGCCCCGTCGGCGAGGCACTGGGCGAGCCGGTCGAGGGCTACGAGATCCACCACGGCGTCGCCGACGTCCTCGGCGGCGACGCCTTCCTGGACGGCTGCCGCGTCGGCGCGGTCCGGGGCACCCACTGGCACGGCTCGCTGGAGAGCGACGGCTTCCGCCGTGCCTTCCTGCGCGAAGTGGCCCGGGAGGCGGGGCGCCGCTTCGTCCCCGCACCCGACACCTGCTTCGCCGCGCTGCGCGAGGAACAGCTCGACCGCCTCGGCGATCTGATCGAGGAACACACGGACACGGGTGCGCTGCTCCACCTCATCGAGTCGGGCGCACCGGCAGGACTTCCCTTCATCGCACCTGGAGCGCCATGAGCACCGAGACCACCGTGCTGTTGCTGTCCACCGCCGACACGGACCTGCTGGCGGCCCGGGCCTCCGGCGCGCCGTACCGGATCGGGAACCCGACCCGTATCGACGTGGCCGAGGAGCTGCCCGCCCTGCTGGAGGGCGTCTCCGTCGTCGTCGTACGGCTGCTGGGCGGCCGGCGTGCCTGGGAGGACGGGCTCGCGGCGCTCAAGGCGTCCGGCCTGCCGACCGTGCTGCTGGGCGGCGAGAGCGTGCCCGACGCGGAGTTGATGGCCGAGTCGACCGTGCACGCGGGGACGGTCGCGGAGGCTCTGCGGTATCTCGTCGAGGGCGGTCCCGCGAACCTCGTCCAGCTGGCCCGTTTCCTGACGGAGGACGTGCTGCCGGCCGGTCAGGGCCGCGCCACGGACACATCGGGCAGGCACAGTGCCGAGCCGCGGAAGATGCCCGAGTGGGGTCTGCACGGCGACCGCGCTCTCGTCGAGGGCAGGCCGACGGTCGGCGTGCTCTTCTACCGCGCCCACGAACTGTCCGGGAACACCGGATTCGTCGACACGCTCTGCGACCGGATCGAGGCACGCGGCGCCAACGCGCTGCCCGTGTACTGCGGTTCACTGCGGGGAGCGGACCCGGAGCTGTACGAACTGCTCGGCCGCGCGGACGCCCTGGTCGCGACCGTGCTCGCGGCCGGCGGCACGCGCGCCAGCGACGCCAGTGCGGGCGGGGACGACGAGGCCTGGGACATCGGGGCGCTCGCCGACCTCGACGTTCCCGTGCTCCAGGGACTGTGCCTGACCTCGTCCCGCGCCGCCTGGGAGGAGTCGGACGCGGCCCTGTCCCCGATGGACGCCGCGATGCAGGTGGCGATCCCCGAGTTCGACGGCCGGCTCATCACCGTGCCGTTCTCCTTCAAGGAGCAGGGGCCCGACGACGTACCGGTGTACGTCGCCGACCCCGAGCGGGCCGCACGGGTCGCCGGAATCGCCGTGCTCCACGCGCGGTTGAAGCACAAGCCGAACGCCGAGAAGAAGCTCGCGGTCGTCTTCACCGCCTATCCGACGAAGCACTCCCGGGTCGGCAACGCCGTCGGTCTCGACACCCCGGCGTCCGCGGTGCGGGTCCTCGACGCCCTGCGGGACGCGGGCTACCGGGTCGACGGCCACCCCGACGACGGCGACGAGCTGATCCACCGGCTCATCAACGCCGGTGGCCACGACGTGGAGTGGCTGACCGAGGAGCAGCTGGCCGCCGCCCCGGCGCGGGTGCCGCTCGCGGACTACCGCAGCTGGTTCGACAAGCTGGAGCCCTCGCTGCGCGAGAGCATGCTGGAGCACTGGGGCGAGCCGCCGGGCTCGCTCTACGTGGACGGCGACGAGATCGTGCTGGCCTCCCTGCAGTTCGGGAACGTCGTCGTGATGATCCAGCCGCCGCGCGGCTTCGGCGAGAACCCGATCGCGATCTACCACGACCCGGACATGCCGCCCTCGCACCACTACATGGCGGCCTACCGGTGGCTGGAGGAGTCGTTCAGCGCCGACGCGGTCGTGCACATGGGCAAGCACGGCACCATGGAATGGCTGCCGGGCAAGGGGCTGGGGCTCTCCGCGGGCTGCGGCCCCGACGCGGTGCTCGGTGAACTGCCGCTCGTCTACCCCTTCATCGTCAACGACCCCGGCGAGGGCACCCAGGCCAAGCGCCGCGGTCACGCGACCGTCGTGGACCATCTGGTGCCGCCGATGGCGCGCGCCGACACCTACGGCGACCTGGCCAAACTGGAGCAGCTGCTCGACGAGTACGCGCTCGTCAGCGATCTCGACCCGACGAAGGCCCCGGCGGTACGGGCGCAGATCTGGACGCTGGTGAAGGCCGCCGAGCTGCACCACGACCTGCATGTCGACGAGCAGCCCGGCGACGACGACTTCGACTCGTTCGTCATGCACATCGACGGCTATCTGTGCGAGATCAAGGACGTCCAGATCCGCGACGGCCTGCACATCCTGGGCGGCGGCCCCGAGGCGGAGGCGCGGGTCAACCTCGTCCTGGCCGTGCTGCGCGCCTCCCAGGTGTGGGGCGGCAACGCCAACGCCCTGCCGGGGCTGCGGGCCGCCATCGCCGACCACTTCGGGCTGGTGGAGAAGGAACTGCTGGGCGAGCCCGGCGCGCCCGTGAAGGTGCCCGTCGAGCTCACCGAGCTGGTCGAGGGACCGGCCAGGACGGGCGCGGACGCGATCGACCTGCTGGAGCAGCTGTGCCGGCGGCTCGCGGAGGGCATGGAGGCGCGCGGCTGGGAGATCGCGGACGCCGCCGGGCTGGTGCGCGAGGTGCTGGGCACCGAACTGCCCGAGGCAGTGGCCGTACTGGGGTTCGCCTGTACGGAGGTCGTGCCGCGGCTCGCCCGGACGACGGACGAGATCGGCAACATCCTGCGGGCGCTGAACGGCGGCTATGTCCCGGCGGGCCCGTCCGGCTCCCCGACGCGCGGCCTGGTCAATGTGCTGCCGACGGGACGGAACTTCTACTCGGTCGACCCCAAGGCCATCCCCTCGCGGCTGTCCTGGGAGGTCGGCCAGTCGCTCGCCGACTCGCTGGTGGCCCGCTATCTGGCGGACACCGGCGACTACCCGCGGTCCGTCGGCCTGACGGTCTGGGGCACGTCCGCGATGCGCACCCAGGGCGACGACATCGCCGAGATCCTCGCGCTGCTGGGCTGCCGTCCGGTGTGGGACGACGCCTCCCGCCGGGTGACCGGCTTCGACGTCGTGCCGCTCGAAGAGCTGGGCCGGCCGCGCATCGATGTGACCGTGCGCATCTCCGGGTTCTTCCGGGACGCGTTCCCGCACGTGGTGGGGCTCATCGACGACGCGGTGCGGACGGTGGCCGAGCTCGACGAGCCGGCCGAGGCCAACTTCGTACGGGCGCACGCCGACGAGGACACGGCCGCGCACGGCGACCGGCGGCGCGCGACCGCCCGTATCTTCGGCTCGAAGCCGGGCGCGTACGGCGCGGGTCTGCTGCCGTTGATCGACGCGCGCAATTGGCGCAGCGACGCCGACCTGGCCGAGGTGTACGCGGTGTGGGGCGGCTACGCCTACGGGCGCGAGCTCGACGGCCGTGCGGCGCGCGGTGACATGGAGACCGCGTTCCGCCGGATCGCGGTCGCCGCGAAGAACGTCGACACCCGCGAGCACGACCTCGTCGACGCGGACGACTACTTCCAGTACCACGGCGGCATGGTGGCGATGGTGCGCCATCTGACGGGCACCTCGCCCGAGGCGTACGTCGGCGACTCGGCCACCCCGGACCAGGTGAAGACCCGGACGCTGGGCGAGGAGACGCACCGCGTGTTCCGGGCGCGGGTGGTCAACCCGCGCTGGATGGCGGCGATGCGGCGCCATGGCTACAAGGGCGCCTTCGAGATGGCCGCGACGGTGGACTACCTGTTCGGGTACGACGCCACGGCCGGGGTCGTCGACGACTGGATGTACGAGAAGTTGTCGGCGGAGTACGTCTTCGACCCGGAGAACCGCGAGTTCATGCAGAAGTCCAACCCCTGGGCGCTGCGCGGGATCTCGGAGCGGCTGCTGGAGGCGGCCGAGCGCGGGCTGTGGGCGGAGCCGGACGCGGAGACGCTGGAGCGGCTGCGCGCGACGTACCTGGAGCTCGAGGGCCAGTTGGAGGGCGACGAGTGAACGGCTGCGCCACCGCCCCTGACACCGCACCTCCGTCGAGGCCGAAGATCACCGAGGAGCTTGTATGAGTACCCCGTTCCCCTTCACCGCCGTGGTCGGGCAGGACGACCTGCGTCTGGCGCTGCTGCTCAACGCGGTGTCCCCGCAGGTCGGCGGCGTGCTGGTGCGGGGCGAGAAGGGCACCGCCAAGTCCACGGCGGTACGCGCCCTGTCCGCCCTGATGCCCGAGGTGGACGTCGTCTCCGGGTGCCGGTTCTCCTGCGATCCTGCGGCCCCCGACCCGGCGTGCCCGGACGGGCCGCACGAGGCGGGCGGCGCCGGATCCCGGCCGGCCAGGATGGTCGAACTGCCCGTCGGGGCGTCCGAGGACCGGCTCGTCGGCGCGCTCGACATCGAGCGGGCGCTTGCCGAGGGCGTGAAGGCCTTCGAGCCCGGCCTCCTCGCGGACGCGCATCGCGGCATTCTCTACGTCGACGAAGTCAACCTGCTGCACGACCACTTGGTCGATCTGCTGCTGGACGCGGCGGCGATGGGTGCCTCGTACGTCGAGCGCGAGGGCGTCTCGGTGCGGCACGCCGCGCGCTTCCTGCTCGTCGGGACCATGAACCCCGAAGAGGGCGAGCTGCGGCCGCAGTTGCTGGACCGCTTCGGGCTCACCGTCGAGGTCGCCGCGTCGCGCGAGCCGGACCAGCGTGTCGAGGTGGTGCGTCGGCGCCTGGCGTACGACGACGATCCGGCCGGCTTCGCGGCACGGTGGGCCGACGAGGAGACCTCGCTGCGCGCCCGGATCGTGGCCGCGCGGGCGCTCCTGCCCTCGGTCCGTCTCGGTGACGCGGCGCTGCGGCAGATCGCGGCCACCTGCGCGGCGTTCGAGGTGGACGGTATGCGCGCCGACATCGTGATGGCCCGCACGGCGACCGCGCTGGCCGCCTGGGCCGGGCGCACCGACGTCCTGGCGGAGGACGTACGGCAGGCCGCTCTGCTGGCACTCCCCCACCGGCGGCGGCGCAATCCGTTCGACGCGCCCGGTCTCGACGAGGACAAACTCGACGACACGCTCCAGGAGTTCGGCGGCGACGACGACCGGAGCGAGGGCGAGCGGGGCGAGGACGACGACCCCGATCCCGACCCGGACGGAGGGGGCGGTGGCCGGCCTCCGCAGGACGGGCCGGACGACGCGCCGTCGCCGGGGGACGCATCGTCGGAGGACTCACCCGCGCGCGAGGAGCAGGCCGAGGAGGGCCGGCCCCGGTCGTCGGGCGGCGGCGAGCAGCAGCCGGTCCACGCCGGGGAGCCGTTCCGTACCAAGGCGTTGAGCGTGCCCGGGATCGGCGAGGGCGCGGCGGGCCGCAGGTCGCGCGCCCGGACCGAGCACGGCCGGACGACCGGCGCCCGGCGGCCCCGTGGCGCCCTCACCAAGCTGCATCTGGCGGCGACGGTGCAGGCCGCGGCCCCGCACCAGCGGGCACGCGGGCGCAGCGGTCGCGGTCTGGTGGTCCGCCGCGACGATCTGCGGCAGGCGACCCGGGAGGGACGCGAGGGCAACCTCGTCCTGTTCGTGGTCGACGCCTCGGGGTCGATGGCGGCGCGGCAGCGGATGACCGCGGTCAAGGGCGCGGTGCTGTCGCTGCTGCTGGACGCCTACCAGCGGCGGGACAAGGTCGGTCTGGTCACCTTCCGCGGCAAGGACGCGGAGGTGGCCCTGCCGCCGACCTCGTCGGTGGACGCGGCCGCAGCCCGGCTCGATCTGCTGCCGACGGGCGGCCGGACGCCGCTGGCGGCCGGACTGCTCAAGGCGCAGCACGTGCTGCGGGTGGAGCGGCTGCGCGATCCCTCGCGCCGGCCGCTGCTGGTCGTGGTGACCGACGGCCGGGCCACGGGCGGGGTCGAGCCGGTGGCGCTCGCCTCGCGGGCCGCGCGGCTGCACGCGGCCGAGGGGACGGCGTCGATCGTCGTCGACTGCGAGTCGGGTCCCGTGCGGCTCGGGCTCGCACGCTCGCTCGCCGGGGACCTCGGCGGCACCGCCGTCACGCTCGACGAGCTGCGGGCCGACGCCATCGCCGGGCTCGTGAAGGACGTCCAGACCGCCAGGAGGGCCGCGTAATGCCGCAGGGACAGCCGTCCGTCGTACCGGACGACGGGCTCACCACCCGCCAGCGCCGCAACCGTCCCCTCGTCGTCGTCCACACGGGCATCGGCAAGGGCAAGTCGACGGCCGCGTTCGGGCTCGCGCTGCGTGCCTGGAACCAGGGGTGGCCCATCGGGGTGTTCCAGTTCGTCAAGTCGGCGAAGTGGAAGGTCGGCGAGGAGAACGCGCTGAAGGTGCTGGGGGCGTCCGGCGAGGGCGGCAGCGTGGACTGGCACAAGATGGGCGAGGGCTGGTCGTGGGTGCAGCGCGACAAACAGCTCAACAACGAGGAGGCGGCGCGCGAGGGCTGGGAGCAGGTCAAGCGCGACCTGGCGGCCGAGACGTACCGGCTGTACGTCCTCGACGAGTTCGCCTACCCGATGCACTGGGGCTGGGTGGACACCGACGAGGTGATCTCGGTGCTGCGGGACCGACCCGGTGGTCAGCATGTGGTGATCACCGGTCGCAACGCCCCCGCGGAACTGGTGGACTTCGCCGACCTGGTGACCGACATGTCGAAGGTGAAGCACCCGATGGACGCCGGCCAGAAGGGGCAGCGGGGCATCGAGTGGTAGCACGTCTCGTCGTCGCGGCCCCCTCGTCGGGCAGCGGCAAGACCACCGTCGCGACGGGCCTGATGGCGGCCCTCGCGGCGACGGGCCTCACGGTGTCCGGACACAAGGTGGGCCCCGACTACATCGACCCGGGCTATCACGCGCTCGCGACGGGCCGCCCGGGCCGCAATCTGGATGCCTATCTGTGCGGGCCGGAGCTGATGGCACCGCTGTTCGCGCACGGCGCGGCAGGGGCGGACGTCGCCGTCGTCGAGGGTGTGATGGGCCTGTACGACGGAGCCGCCGGCGCCGGCGAACTGGCGTCGACCGCGCAGATCGCCAAGCTGCTGCGGGCGCCGGTGGTGCTCGTGGTCGACGCCTCCTCGCAGTCGCGGTCGGTGGCCGCGCTGGTGCACGGGTTCGTGAGCTGGGACCCGGAGGTGCGGATCGGGGGCGTGATCCTCAACAAGGTCGGCTCGGACCGGCACGAGGCGCTGCTGCGGGAGGCCGTCGAGGAGGTCGGGGTGCCGGTGCTCGGCGTGCTGCGGCGGGCGGCTCCCGTGGAGACGCCGTCCCGGCATCTGGGGCTGGTGCCGGTGGCCGAACGGCGGGGGGACGCGGTCGCCGCGGTGGCCGCGATGGGTGAGCTGGTACGGCGCGGCTGCGACCTGGCCGCGCTGCTCGCGCTGGCACGCGGTGCGTCGGACCTCGGGGGTGAGCCGTGGACCGCGTCCGGCCTCCGGCCGTCTCCTCCATCGCCGGACGGGCTGGATGCACCGGGCCCGCGGACGATCGAGGCGCGGGGGTCCGGGAGCGGAGCCCACGGCGAAGGAAAGGGGCGGGACGGGGAACAGCCCCGGCGCAGGCGACCCGTCGTCGCCGTCGCGGGCGGCCCGGCCTTCACCTTCTCGTACACCGAGCACGCCGAACTCCTCACCGCCGCCGGCGCCGACGTCGTCGTCTTCGACCCGCTGCGGGACACACGGCTCCCCGACGGGACCGACGGGCTCGTCATCGGCGGCGGGTTCCCCGAGGTGTACGCGCCCGAGCTCAGCGCCAACGAGCCGCTGCGTCAGGCCGTCGGCGAACTGGCCCGCTCCGGTGCTCCCGTCGCCGCCGAATGCGCGGGGCTGCTGTATCTCGCGCGCTCCCTCGACGGGCAGAAGATGTGCGGTGTCCTGGACGCGGAAGCGCGGATGGGCGCGGCGCTGACCCTCGGATACCGCGACGCCGTCGCCGTGAGCGACAGCGCTCTGGCCGTCGCCGGGACACGGCTGCGCGGGCACGAGTTCCACCGCACCGTCGTCGAACCGGGCGCCGGGCCCGTCGCCGCCTGGGGGATGCACCGGCCGGAGCGGCGGCTCGAAGGATTCGTCCAGCAGGGCGTGCACGCGAGCTATCTGCACACGCACTGGGCCGCCGAGCCCGGGATCGCCCGTCGATTTGTCGAGAGGTGTACACGATGAGCAGGCTGATCGGGGTCGGAGTCGGGCCCGGTGACCCGGAGTTGGTGACCGTCAAGGGCGTGCGCGTCCTGCGGGAGGCCGATGTCGTCGTCGTGCCCGTCATGGAGACGGGCGAGCGGGGACGGGCCGAGGCGACCGTGCTGCACTACGTCGACGCCGCCAAGGTCGTACGTATCGTCTTCGCGCTCAACGAGCGCACAGACCGGGCCCGGCGCGAGGCCGCGTGGGACGCGGCCGGCGCGCACGTCGCCGAACTGCTGCGGGACGGCGGCAGCGTGGCGTTCGCGACCATCGGTGACCCCAACGTGTACTCGACGTTCACCTATCTCGCGCACACCATCGGCGAACTCGTCCCCGGTACGGCCGTGGAGACCGTGCCCGGCATCACCGCGATGCAGGATCTGGCGGCCCGCAGCGGAGCGGTGCTGACCGAGGGCACGGAGCCGCTGACCCTGGTGCCGGTCACCGCGGGCGCCGCCGTGCTCAAGGACGCGCTGGACGGGCCGGGGACGGTCGTGGCGTACAAGTTCGGGCGGCTCGCCGCGGAGGTGGCGACCGCGCTGCGGGAGACGGGCCGGACCGAGGGAGCGGTGTGGGGGTCGGCGCTCGGGCTGCCGGAGGAGTCGATCCGGCAGGCGTCCGAGCTGACGGAGGGGCCGCTGCCGTATCTGTCGACGCTCATCGCTCCCGCACCGCGGGACGGCGCCCGGGGCGGCAAGTTGTGACCCCGCATCCGACGCGTACGCGCACCTGTTCACTCGGCGATGCCGACCACCAGCCAGATGAAGCCGACCCCCGCGGCCGTGCACAGCAGGGTCGACCTGGCCGGGTGGGTGTGGTGTGCCTCGGGGAGGATCTCGGCGGCGGCGAGGTAGAGCAGGGCGCCGCCGAAGAACCCGAGATAGCTGCCGAGAAGTTCCACCGGAAGGGTGAACAGCAGGGTCGACGCCGCGCCGACGACGGGCGCGAGCGCTCCGGCGAAGAGCATCGCCACCGCCTTGGCCCGGGTGTTCCCGTACAGGCTGGTGATCGTGTACGTGTTGAAGCCGTCCGCGAAGTCGTGGGCGATGACGGCGAGCGCCACCGTGGTGCCCATCGCCCCACCGACCTGGAACGCCGCGCCGATCGCGACACCGTCGAGCAGACTGTGGCCCACCAGCGCCGCCGCGGCCGTCAGCCCCACCTGCGGCACCTTCTCCCGCTCGTCCGCCCCGTGCGCCGCCTGCCGGCTCGCCAGCAGACGCTCCACCAGGTGGGCCGTGAGGAAGCCGCCGACGAACAGCAGCAGCGCCTGCGGTACGCCGAACACCTCGTGCCCCGCCGCCTCCAGGGCCTCCGGCAGCAGGTCAAGGCCGACCACGCCGAGCATCAGCCCTCCGGCGAGGCCCAGCACGAGGTGGCGGCGGTCGGTGACGCGTTGCGCCGTCCAGCCGCCGAACAGCGTCATCAGGAACGCGCCGAGCGCGACGAACACCGCCATGCGCCCTTGCTAGCGGATTGACCGCCTTCTTCGCACATCCCGGATTGCGATCCGTCGCAATCACCCGATTGACCCGAGAGGACCCCCGCTCATGGCCGATGCCGCCCTCCACGGCAAGGTGACCTTCGTCGGCGCCGGCCCCGGTGCCGCCGATCTGCTGACGTTCCGCGCCGCGCGTGCCATCGCCGACGCCGACATCGTGATCTGGGCGGCGAGCCTCGTGCAGGCCGAAGTGCTCGACCACGCACGCGAGGGCGCCGAGATCCTCGACTCCGCTGCGCTGTCCCTGGAGGACGTCGTGGCGGTCTACCGGCGGGCGCACGACGAGGACCTGAAGGTCGCCCGTATCCACTCCGGCGACCCCGCCCTGTGGGGCGGCACCCAGGAGCAGCTCGACCGCTGTGTGGAGCTGGGCATCGAGGTGGAGATCGTGCCGGGCGTCTCCTCGTTCTCGGCGGTCGCCGCGATCGTGCAGCGCGAGCTGACGATCCCGGAGGTCGCGCAGTCGGTGATCCTGACGCGGCTCGGGGGCGGGAAGACGCCGATGCCGGAGGGCGAGGAGGTACGGGAGTTCGCCCGGCACGGCACGACAATGGCGCTGTTCCTGTCCGCGGCCCGCTCGGGCCAGTTGACGCAGGAGCTCCTCGAAGGCGGCTACCCGACGAGTACGCCGGTGGTGATCGCGTACCAGGCGACCTGGCCCGAGGAGCTGATCCTGCGCTGCACCCTCGGCACGCTGGAGGAGACGGTCAAGGAGCACAAGCTCTGGAAGCACACGCTGTTCCTGGTCGGCCCGGCGCTCTCCGCCTCGGGGACCCGCTCGCATCTGTACCACCCGGGCCACTTCCACGGATTCCGCAAGGCCGACCCCGCCGCCCGCAAGGCGCTGCGCGCACAGGGCGCCACCCCGTGATCACGGTCATCGGCACCGGGACCGGCGCGCCGCCCTCCGTCCGGGACGCCGAGGCGCTCGACGCGGCGACCCTGGTGGTCGGCGCACGGCGGCATCTGACGGCGGCCCGGGTGCCGGCCGCCGCCGAGCAGGTGGCGATGGGGCCGCTCGGGCCGGCGCTCGACGCGATCGAGAAGGCCCGGGCGGACGGTGCGGCGCGCGTCGTGGTGCTCGCCTCCGGCGATCCGGGGTTCTTCGGGATCGTCCGGGTGCTGGCCGAACGCTTCGGCGCGGACGCCCTGGACGTGCGGCCCGGGGCCGCGTCGGTGGCGGTCGCGTTCGCCCGGGCCGGGCTGCCGTGGGACGACGCGGTCGTCGTCAGCGCGCACGGCCGTGATCTGCGGACCGCGGTCAACGTGTGCCGTGCGCACCCCAAGACGGCGGTGCTGACCGGGCCGGGAGCCGGGCCGGCGGAGCTGGGCGCCGAGTTGGCGTACCGGTCCGCCGACCGTGTGCTCGTGGTGGCGTCGGCGCTCGGCGACCCGGAGCACGAGCGTGTCGAGCGGCTCACTCCGGCGCAGGCCGCGGAGCGCGAGTGGGACGCGGTGAGCGTGGTGCTGTGCCTGGACGAGTCCCGGTCGGTCGCCGCCGGTCAGCGGACGATCGCCGGGCGGCACCTCGGGCCGTCCCGATGGGCGCTGGACGAGAGCGCGTTCGCACACCGCGACTCGATGATCACCAAGTTCGAGGTGCGGGCCCTCGCGCTGGCCCGGCTCGGGCCGCGTATCGGCGATCTCGTCTGGGACATCGGCGCCGGCTCGGGCTCGGTGGCCGTGGAGTGCGCCCGGTTCGGCGCGGCGGTGGTCGCGGTGGAGAAGACCGCGGACGGGGTCGGACGGATCCGGGCCAACGCGTTCTCGCACGGCGTGGACGTCCGCGCGGTGCACGGGTCGGCGCCCACCGTGCTCTCCCAACTACCGGACCCGGACGCGGTGTTCATCGGCGGTGGCGGCGCCGACCTGCCCGCCGTCGTCGCGGCCTCGGCCCGGCGGGCCCGGCGCACCGTGGTGGTCGCGCTGGCGGCGCTGGACCGGGTGCCCGCGGTGCGCGGCGCCCTGACCGCGGCGGGTTTCACCGCGGACGGTGTTCTGCTGAACTCGGCACGGCTGGCGCCGCTGCCGGGTGACGTGACGCGGCTGGCGGCCGCGAATCCGGTCTTCCTGCTGTGGGGCGACCGCCCCGTACAAGCGCCTACCGAAGGAGCAGTTCAGTGATCGGCCTGATCTCCGCGACGGCGGCGGGCGCCGTCGCCCGCGACCGGCTCGCCGCCGCCTGGCCCGGCCGCACCCGGGTGTACGAAGGCCCGGTGCGCGACGCCGTGGAGCGCGCGTTCGCGGAGTGCGGGCAGCTGGTGTGCTTCCTCGCGACGGGCGCGGTGGTCCGGCTGGTCGCCCCGCTGCTCGCGGGCAAGGCGGCGGACCCGGGTGTGGTGTGCGTCGACGAGGGGCAGCGGTACGCGGTGTCGCTGCTGGGCGGGCACGGCGGCGGCGCCAACCTCCTTGCGGAGCAGGTGGCGGACGTCCTCGGCTGCGAGCCGGTGGTGACGACCGCGACGGACGCGACGGGGGTGCCGGGCCTCGACACGCTCGGCTGGCCCGTCGAGGGCGCGGTGGCGTCCGTGACCCGGGCGGTGCTGGACGGCGATCCGGTGGAACTGCGGGCGGACGTGGTGTGGCCGCTGCCGCCGCTGCCCGCGCATGTGGGGCCCGCCGGCGACGGCAGCGCGGTACTGCATGTCACGGACCGGGTCATCGACATCGGCGCCGGCGACGCGGTCCTGCGGCCGCCGTCGCTGACCGTCGGGGTCGGCGCGTCCTCCGGGGCGCCCGCGGAGGAGATCATCGGTTTGATCGAGGAGACGCTGCGCGATGTCGGCCTGTCCGCGCTGAGCATCGGCGAACTGGCGACGGTGGACGCGAAGGCGTCGGAGCCGGGCATCGTGGCGGCCGCCGGGCACTTCGGCGTACCACTGGTGACCCACGCGGCCGAACGCCTCGCCGACATCGACGTGCCGAACCCTTCCGAGGCGCCGCTCGCCGCGGTGGGCACGCCGTCGGTGGCGGAGGCCTCGGCGCTCGCGGGCGGCGGCCAACTCCTGGTGCCCAAGCGGAAGTCGAGCCCGAAGGAGCGGGCCGCTATGGCGACCTGCGCGGTGGTCCGCAGGCGGCCGCGCGGCCGCCTCGCCGTCGTCGGGCTCGGCCCCGGCGCCCGCGATCTGCTCACCCCGCGGGCGGCCGCCGAACTGCGGCGCGCCTCCGTGCTCGTCGGTCTCGACCAGTACGTCGACCAGATCCGCGACCTGCTCCGGCCCGGCACCCGCATCCTCGCATCGGGGCTGGGCGCGGAGGAGGAACGGGCGCGCACCGCCGTCGCCGAGGCGTGCGCCGGTCATGCGGTCGCGCTGATCGGCAGCGGCGACGCGGGGGTGTACGCGATGGCCTCCCCCGCGCTCGCCGAGGCGTCGGACGACATCGACGTCGTCGGGGTGCCCGGTGTGACGGCGGCGCTGGCCGCGGCCTCCATCCTGGGCGCGCCGCTGGGCCACGACCATGTGTCGATCAGCCTCTCGGACCTGCACACCCCGTGGGAGGTCATCGAGCGGCGTGTGCGCGCGGCCGCCGAGGCGGACATCATCGTGACCTTCTACAACCCGCGCAGCCGCGGCCGGGACTGGCAGTTGCCGAAGGCACTGGCCATCCTCGCCGAGCACCGGGCGCCGGACACCCCGGTCGGCGTCGTGCGCAACGCGTCCCGGCCGGACGAATCCAGCCGCATGACGACCCTCGCCGGAGTGGATCCGGCGACGGTGGACATGATGACGGTCGTGACGGTCGGCAACACGGCCACCCGGGACATCGCGGGCCGCATGGTGACCCCCCGTGGCTACCGGTGGCAGTCATGACCCGGCGCACCACCCCTTCCCCACGTCCCACGCCGCATCCCGGAGCCGCCCTGTGAACCGCGTCGTTCACCCCATCGAGCAGGAGTCGTTCCGGCGGCTGCGGGCGCGTCTGGACACGAGTGTCTTCCCGCCGCTGACCCGTGCCGTCGTGGAGCGTGTCGTGCACTCGGCCGCCGATCTGGACTACGCGGCCGATCTCGTCTGCGAGGAAGCCTCGTTGACGGCGGCGCACGCCGCCCTGCACGCGGGCGCCCCCGTCGTCACCGATGTGGAGATGGTCGCCGCCGGGATCACCCGCCGCGAGACCGTCTGCCGGCTGAGGGACGCCACCGCCGGTCCCGGGCTCACCCGATCCGCCCACGCCGTACGTCTCGCGTACGAGCAGGTCGGCCCGGGCGCCGTCTGGGTCGTCGGGTGCGCTCCCACCGCACTGGAAGAGCTGCTGGTGCTCGGCGCCGAGCCGGCGCTCGTCATCGGTCTGCCCGTCGGCTTCGTCGGGGCCGTCGAATCCAAGGCCGCGCTGCGCGAGAGCGGGCTGCCGGCCGTGAGCAATGTGTCCGAGAAAGGCGGCAGCGCCGTCGCCGCGGCGGCGCTGAACGCCCTGCTGTACCACCCCCACACCGAGGAGAACGCGTGACCACCCCGCCCGCACTGCTGATCGCCGGCCACGGCACCCGTGACGAAGCGGGGGCCGAGGCATTCCGGGACTTCGTACGGGAGCTGGGCCGCCGGCACCCCGAACTCCCCGTCGCCGGCGGCTTCATCGAGCTGTCCCCGCCGCCGCTCGGCGAAGCCGTCACCGAACTGGTGGAGCGGGGCGTGAAACGCTTCGCGGCGGTGCCGCTCATGCTGGTGTCGGCCGGGCACGCCAAGGGCGACATCCCGGCCGCACTGTCCCGCGAGAAGGAGCGGCACCCCGGCATCTCGTACACCTACGGCCGCCCGCTCGGCCCGCACCCCTCGCTGCTGCGGGTGCTGGAGCGGCGGCTCGACGAGGCGCTCGGCGGGGCCTCCCGCACCCCGGGCGACCGCGCCGATGTCACCGTCCTGCTGGTGGGCCGGGGTTCGACCGACCCGGACGCCAACGCCGAGGTGCTGAAGGCGGCGCGACTGCTGTGGGAGGGCCGCGGCTACGCCGGCGTGGAGACGGCCTTCGTCTCGCTCGCCGCGCCCGACGTGCCGAGCGGGCTCGACCGCTGTGTCCTGCTGGGCGCGCGCCGCATCGTCGTGCTGCCGTACTTCCTGTTCACC
Organism: Streptomyces sp. NBC_00306; assembly: GCF_036169555.1. Lineage (GTDB taxonomy): Bacteria > Actinomycetota > Actinomycetes > Streptomycetales > Streptomycetaceae > Streptomyces > Streptomyces achmelvichensis. The sequence goes on from NZ_CP108032.1 coordinate 1,762,604, forward strand.
GGCATCCTGCCGGAGCGGGTGCGCGCGCAGACGCAGGGCTGGGCGGAGGCGCACCCGGAGGTGGAGGTGTTCTCGGCCGATGTCGTGGGCCCCACCGAGGAGTTGCTCGACCTGGTGATGGAGCGCTACCGCGAGGCGGTCGCCGGCGACATCCGGATGAACTGCGACACCTGCGTGTACCGCATCGCGCTGCCGGGGTTCGAGGACAAGGTGGGGATGCCGCAGCAGCCGCACTTCCATCCGGACGACGACGGACATCACCACGGCCATCACCACAGCAGCCATGCACACGCACACTGACGGACACGATCTGCGTCATCACGGTGACGCGGAGGTGCGGGACGCGGCGTCGGGTCTGACCGATCTCGCGGTCAATGTGCGGACGGGCACTCCGCCGCCGTGGCTGCGCGAGCGCATAGCCGGCTCGCTGACGGGCCTCGCGGCCTATCCGGACGGCCGCGCGGCCCGCGCCGCCGTGGCCGCCCGGCACGGTCTCCCGGTGGAGCGGGTGCTGCTGACGGCGGGCGCGGCCGAGGCGTTCGTGCTGCTGGCCCGTGCCCTGACGCTGCGTCATCCGCTGGTGGTGCACCCGCAGTTCACCGAGCCGGAGGCGGCGCTGCGGGACGCGGGCCACCGGGTGGCGCGGCTGCTGCTGCGCGAGGAGGACGGCTTCCGGCTCGATCCCGCCGCGGTGCCGGACGCGGCGGATTTGGTGATGGTCGGCAATCCGACCAATCCCACGTCCGTCCTCCACCCGGCCGCCGCCATCGAGCGGCTGGCACGTCCGGGCCGGCTGCTGGTGGTGGACGAGGCGTTCATGGACGCCGTGCCGGACGAGGCCGAGAGCCTGGCGGACCGTACGGACGTCCCCGGGCTGGTCGTGCTGCGCAGCCTCACCAAGACCTGGGGGCTGGCGGGCCTGCGGATCGGCTATGTGCTGGCCGAGCCGGAGACGATCGCGGCGCTGGAGCGGGCACAGCCGCTGTGGCCGGTGTCGACACCGGCCCTGGCCGCGGCGGAGGCCTGCATGGACGCGGCGGCGCTGAAGGAGGCCACGCGGGCGGCCGCGCTGATCGCCGTGGAGCGTGCCCATCTGCTGGCGGGCTTGGCGGAGTTCGACGAGGTACGGGTGGTGGAGGCGGCCGAGGCCCCCTTCGTCCTCGTCCATGTGCGTCGCGGCGCCGAGGTCCGCGAGCAGCTGCGCAGGCTGGGCTTCGCGGCCCGGCGGGGCGACACGTTCCCCGGGCTCGGGCCGGGCTGGCTGCGGCTCGCGGTGCGGGACCGGACGACGACCAACCGTTTTCTCCAGGCGCTGGACCAGGCGTTGACGATGGTCGGGTAGGGGCGGCGGCCGGGCAGGGGCCCGGGGTCCCCCCGGGCCCCGAACCCCTGCTCCCCACCCCCGGGCCCGCACGCGCCATCCCCGGGCCCGCGCTCCCCCCTCGCCCGCCCCTCGCCCGCCCCCCCGGCTTGCCGGCGCGGGCCGCTCCGGTCAGCCGCGCGCGCGGCTGCGGGCGACGACGACCGCGGCGCCGCCGAGCGCCAGCAGGACCGCCGAACCTCCCGCGAGGTAGATCGTGGTGGCGCTGCCGCCGGTCTCGGCGAGGTTCTCCTTCGGGGCCTGCGTGGGCTCACCGCCGGACTGTGCCTGGACGCCGGTGGTCGGTTCCTCCGTCGGCGCCTTCGGCGGCTCCTGCTTCTCCGGCTCGCGGGCGGTGGGCGTTTCGCAGGTCGCCTCGGCAAGGGTGACGGAACCGTTCACCTCCGCGACGTTCAGCTTGAGAGGGTTCACCGCGACCTCGAGTTCGAGCGCGGTGGCCGCCGCCGTACGGGACGTGATGCGGGTCGAGGAGAGCTCGAGCGTCACCTCGCCGACCCCTGGCACCTCGATGCGCGTCGGACCGCCCGTCGTGAGGGTCACCTTCTTGCCGAGCACCCGCACATGCCCGAGAAGGTTCGACTCGGCCACCGGCTTGCGGCCCGCTTCGCACACCGCCTTCGAGGTGACCTGCTGGATCTCGATGAGGGACAGCAGCGGCAGGCCGGGGACATGCACCTTGGCACGCGCGAGGGAGGCGTACCCCTCGGCCTTCTTACGGTCGGCGGTGGCCTTCGCGGTGGCGACGTCCGCGCGCAGCACCTGGAAGGGCCTGCCGCCGTCGACCCCGTCCAACTCGACGGTGAGCGCGGTCTTGTCGGCACCGGCCGGGGCCTGCACCTCGTTGAGCGAGGCGCGGAGCGGGACGTTGACGGTCTTGTTGAGCAGGGACACGTCGAGCCCGGTACGGAGCACGACCGCACTCGCCCGTCCCCCGCCGCCGCCGGTGGCGTGCGCCGGACCGGCCAGGGCGACCGGCACCGCCATCAGGGCGACCGCGGCCGTGGCGGCTGCGCAGCGGCGTGCGGGCATGCGGAAGGCGTTGCTGTTCACGGTGGTGGAACCCCCACAGGAGACACGGCGTCGTCCGCCGCCCACGGGGACACGTGGGCGGCGGCGACCGAGACACCGGAATCTTTACGCACGGAGAGTGAACTGACAGACACCTGGCGTCAGTTCACCCCAAAGGGGGGTTTCCGCGACTGCATTCGATTCTTGATGCACGCACGTTCCCCGAAACCCGGCAGACACAGCGATGAGGGAGGTGCGCCGGTCTCACCGGGGGTCGCGCACGGAAGTGCTTCAACGAACGGACGGAGCGCCGGGTCACGCTCGGTCAACACGGTGACGCGGGCGCGGTCGGCCGGCGACGAGGCCACGGCCGGCACGTGACGCGGGGTGCCGTCAGCCGACGACCTGACCGTTCAGGACCACCCGCCGCGGTGCCGCCAGCGCCCGCACGTCCGCCCGCGGATCCGTGTCGTACACGACGAGGTCCGCCGGAGCGCCCTCCTGAAGGGCCGGCCGGCCCAGCCACTCGCGTGCACCCCACGCGGTCGCCGACAGGGCCTCCACGGGCGGGATACCGGCCCGTACGAGCTCGGCCACCTCCGCCGCCACCAGACCATGGGCCAGCGAACCGCCCGCGTCCGTACCGACGAAGACCGGGACGCCCGCGTCGTAGGCCGCGCGCACGGTGTCGTAACGGCGCTCGTACAGCCGCCGCATATGGGCCGACCAGACGGGGAACTTGGACTCGCCGCCGTCAGCGAGCGCCGGGAAGGTGGCGATGTTGACGAGGGTCGGCACGATGGCGACCCCGCGCTCCGCGAACAGCGGGATGGTGTCCTCGGTGAGTCCGGTCGCGTGCTCGATGCAGTCGATGCCTGCCTCGACCAGGTCACGCAGCGCGTCCTCGGCGAAGCAGTGCGCGGTGACCCGCGCGCCCAGCCGGTGCGCTTCGGCGATGGCGGCCTCGACGGCGCCGCGCGGCCAGCAGGCGGTCAGATCGCCCGCCTCCCGGTCGATCCAGTCGCCGACGAGCTTGACCCAGCCGTCACTGCGCCGGGCCTCCGCGCCGACGTACGCCACGAGGTCCTCGGGCTCGATCTCATGGGCGAAGTTGCGGATGTAGCGACGGGTACGGGCGATGTGCCGGCCCGCCCTGATGATCTTCGGCAGATCGTCGCGGTCGTCGATCCAGCGGGTGTCGGAGGGGGATCCGGCGTCCCGGATGAGCAGCGTGCCGGCCTCGCGGTCGGTGAGCGCCTGCTTCTCGCTGGTCGCCTCGTCCACCGCGCCGTGGTGGTCCAGCCCGACGTGGCAGTGCGCGTCGACGAGGCCCGGGAGCACCCATCCCTCGACCGTCGTCGTCTCCCCGGACGGCCGGTCGTAGCTGACGCGTCCATCGACGACCCACAGCTCGTCGCGGACGTCCTCCGGGCCGACGAGCACCCGCCCCTTCACATGCAGCGTCACGTGATCCCTCATGCCCAGCACTGTACGAGGGCGTGAGTAGGCTCGGCCGGGAGGACCCAGAACACCGCGACGAAGAAGGCACCACCGTGACACACCCGCTGCTGGACCTGGCCCCGCTCACCGCCGCGCAGTTCGCCGGCATCGAACGGAGGGTCGCCGCGCTGCTCGGCACCGAGCAGGATGTGGTGATCATGCAGGGCGAGGCCCTGCTCCCGCTGGAGGGGTGCATCCGCGGCGCCGCACGGCCGGGTTCCACCGCACTGAACGTGGTGACCGGGCCGTACGGACAGACCTTCGGGAACTGGCTCCGGGACTGCGGCGCGAACGTTGTCGACCTCGAGATCCCCTTCCACACGGCGGTCACCGCGGATCAGGTAGAGCAGGCGCTGGCCGCGCACCCGGAGATCGACTTCGTCTCGCTGGTGCACGCGGAGGCGGCCACGGGCAACACCAACCCCGTCGCCCCGATCGGTGAGGTCGTCCGCGCTCACGGTGCGCTCTTCATGCTCGACGCGGTGGCGTCGGTGGCGGCCGAGCCGCTGCTGCCGGACGCCTGGGGCGTGGATCTGTGCGTGATCGGCGCCCAGAAGGCCATGGGCGGCCCCGCCGGGGTCTCGGCGGTGTCGGTGAGCGAGCGCGCCTGGGAGCGGATTTCGGCCAATCCCGCGGCGCCGAGGCGCTCGTACCTCTCGCTGCTGGACTGGAAGGAGCGGTGGATCGACGGCGGCCGCACCGCACTGCTGCACGCTCCCGCGCAACTGGAGATGCTGGCACTGGAGGCCTGTGTGGAGCGCATCGAGACGGAGGGTCTCGACGCGGTGACAGCCCGCCACGCCTCGGCCGCTGCGGCCACGCGCGCGGGTGTCACCGCTCTCGGCGGCGGCCTCGAACCGTATGTGCACGAGGCGAGGGACGCCGCCCCGGTGGCGACGACGCTGCGCACCCCGCCCGGCGTGGACGCATCGGAGCTGGTGGCCCGGGCGCTGGCCGCCGACCCCTCCCTGCCGCTCATCGCCGGTGGCGGTGCGCTGTCCAAGGAGATGATCCGGGTGAACCACTACGGCGTGGACGCCACGCGCGGCGCTGCGCAGTCCTCCCTCGCGGCACTGGGTGCCGCGCTCGCGGAGACGGGCGTGCGGGTGGACCTGGAGGCCGCTCGCCGCGCGGTCACCGAGGCCTGGCGCTGAGGCATCGGGGCCCGGCGCCGGGATCTCGTCCCGGGGGCCGGGCCTGCGTTTCCGGGAATTCTTCCGGAGAGTGAACGGCATTTCTCGCTGCGTCGAAGTCCGCGCTATTAAACCAATTCCATGAATTTGTTTACCGGTAGCAGCTTCCCGGCTTCTTCTGCCCCCGTTCCGCGACCCTAAACGTCAGAGATCCATCAAGAATCCGACGGGTGATTCGAGCAGATCTCGGAGTCGTTACGGACGTGTGACCGACCCCACAGGGCGCCCGATTGGCCGCTTATTTTCGGGGCAAACCCGACCATAGCGCCTCCTCGGGACCTTAAGACTCACGCACGCGCGATAACACACGAGGACGCTCCAGCCAACCCCTCCCCGCAATGCATTTTTTGAATTTGCTCGGTAAATTGCATCGACATGACCGCCGCACAAGAAGACCTTGTACGAGCCACTTCCCCGAGCGAATTCACGGAGATCGACACCCCACGAGTGGAGGACGGAGCCGCGATCTGGCGCATTGCCCGCGACTCCGAGGTCCTGGACCTCAACTCCTCGTACAGCTACCTGCTGTGGTGTCGCGACTTCGCGGCCACATCCCTGGTGGCGCGTGACGCGGGCGGCGAGCCGATCGCCTTCGTCACCGGCTACGCACGCCCCGACCGCCCCGAGACCCTGGTCGTCTGGCAGGTTGCCGTCGACCGGGAGCACCAGGGGCAGGGACTCGCCGGTGTGCTGCTGGACGCGCTGACCGTCAAGGTCACCGGCGATCGCGGCGTGACGCAGATGGAGACGACCATCACGCCGGACAACACGGCGTCCGACCGGTTGTTCACCTCGTACGCCAAGCGCCACGGCGCACAGCTCGAACGCGAAGTCCTCTTCGACGGCGATCTGTTCCCCGAGGGAACCCATCTGCCGGAAGTTCTGTACCGCATCGGCCCCATCTCCGCCTGATCCCCCCACACTTCTGGAGACTGCTGTGACCATCACCCCGCCCGCCCTGAGTGTCTTCGAGACCCTGGAGTCGGAGGTGCGCAGCTACTGCCGCGGTTGGCCCGCAGTGTTCGACCGTGCGCAGGGCAGCTACCTCCACGACGAGGACGGCCACACCTACCTGGACTTCTTCGCCGGAGCAGGCTCGCTCAACTACGGACACAACAACCCGGTGCTGAAACGCGCGCTGATCGACTACATCGAGCGTGACGGCATCACCCACGGCCTGGACATGGCGACGGTGGCCAAACGAGCGTTCCTGGAGTCGTTCCAGAACGTGATCCTGCGGCCGCGCGATCTGCCGTACAAGGTCATGTTCCCCGGCCCGACCGGCACCAACGCGGTCGAGGCGGCCCTGAAGCTGGCCCGCAAGGTCAAGGGCCGCGAGTCGGTCGTCTCGTTCACCAACGCCTTCCACGGCATGTCGCTCGGCTCCCTGGCCGTCACCGGCAACGCCTTCAAGCGGGCCGGCGCCGGCATACCGCTGGTGCACGGCACGCCCATGCCGTTCGACAACTACTTCGACGGCCAGGTCCCCGACTTCCTGTGGTTCGAGCGACTGCTGGAGGACCAGGGCTCCGGTCTCAACAAGCCGGCCGCCGTGATCGTCGAGACCGTGCAGGGCGAGGGCGGCATCAACGTCGCCCGCGCCGAGTGGCTGCGTGCGCTCCAGGACCTGTGCCACCGCCAGGACATGCTGCTGATCGTCGACGACATCCAGATGGGCTGCGGCCGCACCGGCGGCTTCTTCTCCTTCGAGGAGGCCGGCATCACGCCGGACATCGTGACGCTGTCGAAGTCGATCAGCGGCTACGGACTGCCCATGTCGCTCTGCCTGTTCAAGCCGGAGCTGGACGTCTGGGAGCCCGGCGAGCACAACGGCACCTTCCGCGGCAACAACCCCGCGTTCGTCACCGCCGCCGCCGCGCTCGACACCTACTGGGCCGACGGCCAGATGGAGAAGCAGACCCTCGCCCGTGGCGAGCAGGTCGAGCAGGCGCTGCTGGCCATCGTCGCCGAGAGCGGCGACACCGGGCTCAGCTTCCGCGGACGCGGACTGGTCTGGGGCCTGGAGTTCACCGACAAGCCGCGCGCATCGGCCGTCTGCGCCCGCGCGTTCGAGCTGGGGCTGCTGCTGGAGACCTCCGGCCCGGAGAGCGAGGTGGTGAAGCTGCTTCCCGCGCTCACCATCACGCCCGACGAGCTCGACGAGGGCCTGCGCATCCTGGCCCGCGCGGTCCGCGAGACCGCCTGACACCCGTACCTGAAGGAAAGGCATCAACTCACCGTGCTAGTCCGATCGTTCAAGGACATCGAGAACACCGATCGCCATGTGCGGTCCGCATCCGGCACCTGGGAGAGCAAGCGCATCGTGCTCGCCAAGGAGAAGGTCGGGTTCTCGCTCCACGAGACCGTGCTGTACGCGGGTACGGAGACGTCGATGTGGTACGCGAACCACATCGAGGCCGTGCTCTGTGTGGAGGGTGAGGCCGAACTCACCGACGACGAGACCGGCGAGACCCACTGGATCGAGCCCGGCACGATGTACCTGCTGGACGGGCACGAGCGCCACACACTCCGTCCGAAAACCGATTTCCGCTGTGTCTGCGTCTTCAACCCTCCCGTCACCGGACGGGAGGACCACGACGAGAACGGCGTCTACCCGCTGCTCACCGAGGAGGGCTGAAGAATGACCACCGCCGCTGTACGCACCGATCTCTACCCGACCCGAGGCGTTGGCGAGGTGGTGACCCCCCGCCAGGACCCGGTCGTCTGGTCGCCGCCGGGCGCTCCGGGGCCGATCGGCCAGAACGATCTGACGGGCTTCGAGCGCGACGGCTTCCTCACGGTCGAGGATCTGATCTCCGACGACGAGGTCGAGCTCTACCGTGCGGAGCTGGACCGGCTGATCGCCGACCCGGCCGTCCGCGCCGACGAGCGCTCGATCATCGAGCCGACGTCGCAGGACGTGCGCTCGGTCTTCGAGGTCCACAAGCTGAGCGAGATCTTCGCTTCGCTGGTGCGCGACGAGCGGGTGGTGGGCCGGGCCCGCCAGATCCTCGGCTCGGACGTGTACGTCCACCAGTCGCGGATCAATGTGAAGCCGGGCTTCGGCGCCTCGGGCTTCTACTGGCACTCGGACTTCGAGACCTGGCACGCCGAGGACGGACTGCCGAACATGCGCACCGTCTCGGTCTCGATCGCGCTGACCGAGAACCGTGACACCAACGGCGGGCTGATGATCATGCCCGGTTCGCACAAGTCGTTCCTGGGCTGTGCGGGCGAGACGCCGAAGGACAACTACAAGAAGTCGCTGCAGATGCAGGACGCCGGCACACCGTCGGACGCCGCGCTGACCCGGTTCGCGGACCGGCACGGCATCCGGCTGTTCACCGGCCGGGCCGGCTCGGCGACCTGGTTCGACTGCAACTGCATGCACGGCTCCGGTGACAACATCACGCCGTACGCCCGCAGCAACGTCTTCATCGTGTTCAACAGCGTGGACAATGCCGCGGAGGAGCCGTTCGCCGCTCCGGTACCGCGTCCGGAGTTCATCGGGGCACGGGACTTCACCCCCGTGCGCTGACACGTCGTGCGCTGACACGCTTCTGCGGCCCAGGGCCCGGCCGCCCCTCCTCGTGAGGGGTGGCCGGGCCCTGGGCCGTCCAACTGCCGTACCGCGCCGAGTACTCAGCCGCGTACTGACAGGGTCGGGTAGTCGGTGTACCCCTGGTCGCCGCCGCCGAAGAACGACGCGGTGTCCGGCGTGTTGTAGGGGCCTTCGGTCCGCAGCCGGGCGGGCAGGTCCGGGTTGGCGAGGAACAGCGCGCCGAAGGCGAGGATGTCGGCGATCCCGTCCTCGACCAGCGGCAGGACGCGGTGGTCGGTGGGACCCTCCGTCACCGGGTTCAGGATGAACGTGCCGCTGAACTGCTTGCGCAGGGCGAGCGTCACGTCCCGGGCGCCCGTGTTGGTCTCGGTGATGTGCAGATAGCCGAGGCCCAGCGGCTCCAACTGCTCGACCAGCGCCGGGTAGAGGGCTTCGGTGTCGGTCTCCGCGATGTCGTTGTACACGTTGCCGGGCGAGAGCCGCAGTCCGGTGCGCTCGGCGCCGATGGCCGCGGCGACGGCCTTGGTCACCTCCACCGCGAAACGGATGCGGTTCTCCACCGGGCCGCCCCACTCGTCGGTGCGCAGGTTGGTGTTGGGCGCGAGGAACTGGTGGATGAGGTAGCCGTTGGCGCCGTGCAGTTCGACGCCGTCGAAGCCGGCCGCGATCGCGTTGCGCGCCGCGGCGGCGAAGTCGTCCACGACCGAGCGGATCTCCTCGGCGGTCAGCTCGCGCGGGGCGAGGAAGTCCTTCGGGCCCTCGTGCGTGAAGAGCTGGCCGGCAGCCGCCACGGCGGACGGGGCCACGCTGGCCCGGCCGTCGGGGAAGAGCACCGGGTGACCGATGCGTCCGGCGTGCATGATCTGGGCGAAGATCGTGCCGCCCTCGGCGTGCACGGCATCGGTGACCCTGCGCCAGGCGGCGACCTGCTCGTCGCTGTGCAGCCCGGGGGTGTCGGGGTAGCCCTGTCCCGTCACGGACGGCTGGATGCCCTCGGTGATGATCAGCCCCGCGCCGGCGCGCTGGCTGTAGTACTCCACCGTGGAGTCGGTGACGGTGAGGCCGTCGCCGAACGCCCTGCTGCGGGTCATCGGCGCCATGGCGATGCGGTTGTCGAGCTGGGTGCCGGACAGGTCGATCGGGTCGAAGACGGTGGTCATGGGGGCTCCCGGAGAGTTATGTGGTCGGCCAAGTATCGGTGCCGGGAGCCACTGTAACTCATTAATTGGCCGACCAAGGTAAAGTTGTCCGCAAGACTGTCCCCGACGACAGCGCCTCGCCCGAGAAGGAGGGCCGATGATGTCCGAGACCGCGGCCGACCCCGCCTGTACGGTCCCGCTGCCGGGCTCCGCGCTCGGCGGTCCCGTCAGCCATGCCGTCTCCCGGGTCGCCCGGCTGCACCGCATGGCCGCGGGCAAGCTCCTCAAGGGCGCCGGCCTCTACCCGGGGCAGGAGTTCGTGATGATGCACCTGTGGGACGCCGGGCCGGTGCGGCAGTCCGAGCTGATCAAGGCCGTGGAGCTCGATCCGTCCACCGTCACCAAGATGCTCCAGCGGCTGGAGCAGGCCGGGCACGTGCGCCGCTGCCCCGACCCCGCCGACCGGCGCGCCGTCCTGATCGAGGCCACCGCCGACAGCTGCGCGCTGCACTCCGCGGTGGAAGAGGCCTGGACGAACCTGGAGGAGCACACACTCCACGGGCTGAGCACCGACGAACGCACCGAACTGGTCCGGCTGCTGGCGAAGGTCGAGAAGAACCTCTGCGTGCAGGCCGGGGACTGCCCCGACCGGACGGAGCGTGGGGCCGAGGCGTCCGCCGACCGGAGCGAGGGCACGGCCGCGGAATCCCCCGCCCGGACGGAGGGCGCGGCCGAGCAGTCCCCCGTCGCTCAGCCGGCCCCCGCCGCTCAGTAGGCGCCCGCCGCTCAGCCCGCGAGCACGTCCAGCGCCCGGTCCACGTCGGCGGCCGAGTTGTAGAGGTGGAACGCGGCCCGGAGGTTCCCCGACCGGGCCGACACCACGACACCCGCGCGGGCGAGGTCGGCCACCCGGTCGTCGAGCCCCGGCACGGCGACGACGGCCGACTCGCCCGGCACGGCCTCGTACCCCAGCCGCGCCACCCCGTCGCGGAACCGCCGGGCCAGCGCGGTGTCATGGGCGTGCACGGCGTCGATGCCGATCTCCTCCAGCAGCGCGAGCGACTGCTCGGCCGCGTGGTACGAGGGGAAGGCCGGCGGCTCGTCGAAGCGCCGGGCCGAGCGGGCCAGTTCATCGACCGGGCCGTAGATCGACCCGTTCTCGTCCTCGGCGGCGAACGGCCCCGCGTGGATCGGCACCACCGACCGCTGCGCCTCCTCGCCCACGGTCAGGAACGAGACCCCGCGGGGGCACATCAGGAACTTGAAGGCGCCGGTGACGGTGAAGTCCCACGCGTCCGCGTCCAGCGGCAGCCAGCCCGCCGACTGGCTGGCGTCGAGGAGGGTGCGGGCGCCGTGCGCCGCCGCCGCGGCCCGGACCGCCGCCAGATCGGCGATCCGGCCGTCCGACGACTGCACCGAGGAGAGGGCGACCAGCGCCGTCCCGGGGCGCACCGCCTCCGCCAGGCCGTCCAGCGGCACGAAGCGGAGCTTGAGGTCACCGCGCACCGCGAACGGGGTGATCACCGAGGAGTAGTCCCCCTCCGGGAAGAGGATCTCCGAGCCGGGCGGGAAGGACTGCGCGACGAGCCCGACGTGCACCGCCACCGAACCGCCGACGGCCACCCGCGCCTCGTCCGTACCGGTCAGCCGGGCGAAGGACCGCCGGACGGCACCCACTCTCGGCCAGTCGCCCGCCCCGCCGGGCCGGCCGGCCGCGAGCTCCTCGACCAGCGCCGTGACGGCATCGGCCGCGCTGCGGGGCAGCAGCCCGGCGCTACAGGTGTTCAGATACGTCTTGTCCGGCGCGAACGCGGCACCGCCCAGGGTCTCCATGAGATCACCCTGCGGTGCGGCCAACCGCAGGTCAACCGCGAATCGTTGAGGGGTACCCGTCAGCGGTGCTTCATCGTCGGGCGCGCCGGACCCAGCCCGCACGATCAGTGCCGCGGGACCTCGCACGAGCCGTCGGTGTCGCACACGGGCGCGTCCCCGCCGTCCACGGCGACGGGTGTGAGGGTCCGGCCCTGCCAGGCCTGCTCCAGCGCCTGGGTGAACAGCTCGGCCGGCTGACCGCCGGAGATGCCGTAGCGCCGGTCGAGGACGAAGAAGGGCACGCCGTTCGCGCCCAGCTCCGCGGCCTCGCGCTCGTCGGTCCGTACGTCGTCGGCGTACGCGTCCTCGTCGGTGAGCACCGCGCGGGCCTCGTCCGCGTCCAGTCCCGCCTCGACCGCGAGCTCCACCAGCACCTCGGCGTCGAAGACCGAGCGCTCCTCGGCGAAGTTGGCGCGGTAGGCGAGGTCGAGCAGTTCGTCCTGGCGGCCGCGGGCCTTGGCGAGGTGCAGCAGACGGTGGATGTCGAAGGTGCTGCCGTGGTCGCGGCCCTCGGTGCGGTAGCCGAGGCCCTCGGAGCGGGCGTTGGAGGCGACGTGCTCCTCCATGGCCTGCGCCTCCTCGCGGCTGCGCCCGTACTTCAGGGCCAGCATGTCGACGACGGGCGCGGTGTCACCCTTGGCGCGGCCCGGGTCGAGCTCGAAGGACCGGTGCACGACCTCGACCTGGTCACGGTGGGCGAAGTCCGCGAGCCCTTTCTCGAAGCGCGCCTTGCCGATGTAGCACCACGGGCAGGCGATGTCGCTCCAGATCTCGACGCGCATGCTGATTCTCTCCAGGGTCCGAACGGTACGGAGGCCACCTCCGCTCCGACCTCAACACCCGCGGCACCCGCCTCATTCCACGGCGCGCGGCACGGTGAGCCGCATCACCAGGTGATTGCCCGAGAGCGGCTCGTCCGGGTCGGGTGTCCAGCCGTGTGCGGTGTAGAAGTCCTGGGCGCGCCGGTTGTGCTCGAAGACCTCCAGCCGGGCGGTGGTCACGCCCGCGCTGCGCCAGCCCTCCACGCACGCCCGGTGCAGCGCGGTGCCGATGCCGGCGCGCCAGAGCGCGGGGTGGACATGGAGTTGGGTGAGCGTCATGACGCCGTCGACCGTGCGGGAGGCCGCCACGCCGGCGAGGGCCCCGTCCCGTTCCGCGCAGAGCACCGCACCGCGCTCGATGGCCGCCGCCCAGCCCGCGCGGGTGCGGGCGTGCTCGGCGGGGCTGTCGAAGGCCTCGTCCGGTATGTGCCCGCGGTAATAGGTGGCACGGGCCTCGGCGTGCAGGGCGGTGACGGCGTCGAGGTCCTCGGGAACGGCTGGTCTGATCATGGTACGGGGGACGCACGCGGCAGGCCGTGCGGTTGCGGGCGTGGTCAGGAACCGTCGCGCAGCCCGTCCGGCCAGCCCTCGCGGAACTCGATCTCGTCGTAGGTCACCACACACCCCTCGCCGACCGGCGACTGGGCGAGGAAGCCGACGAGCGCGGCACCGGCCTGTTCCTCGGTGCCGAGCGCGAAGATCCGGACGAAGGTCCACCGCTTGCCGTCCGTCGACGCGTGGAAGGCGAAGGCCTTGCCCGTACGGCTGATCCGCAGCCAGACGCTGTCGCCGTCCACCTCGAAGGAGTTGGCGTCGTCGGAGTAGCCGCGGGTCACCACCGTGCAGATGGTGGGCCTGTCCGGGGAGAGTTCCAGACAGAGCTTGGCCCACTCCCGCTCACCGACGTGCAGATAGAGCACACCGGCGTCGAAGGCGGCGGCGAATCCGACCGTGACGCGGGCGATCAGCTGGAAGTCCCCCTCCGGCGAGCCGAGCAGGCGCGGCGCGTCGGAGGCGGGGTCCAGCGAGTCGCCCGCCGGGGGCACGAAACGATCCTGCCGGGCCCCCGCCCAGCCGGTCAGCACCCCTTTCTCGTACGACCAGTTGGCGTCGGGGCCGTAGGGGCGCAGAGGGAAGGGGAGTTCGGGCAGCTCGATGGAGTCGGTCACCCGCTCAGCTTGCGGGAGTCTCGCGGCGTCCGTCCACCCGACGCGGCAGACCGAGCGGGTTGTCGTCCCGCAACTCCGGCGGAAGGAGCGCCTCCGGGGTCGTCTGATAGGTGACCGGCCGCAGCCAGCGCTCGATCGCGGTGGCGCCGACCGAGGTGGAGGTGGACGTGGTCGCCGGGTAGGGGCCGCCGTGGTGCTGGGCGGGGGCGACGGCGACACCGGTCGGCCAGCCGTCCACCAGCACCCGGCCCGCGAGCGGGGTGAGTTCGGCGAGCAGCTCCGCGCCGCGGCCCTCCCCCGCGGCCTCGGCGGCCGAGAGGTGCAGGGTGGCGGTGAGATTGCCGGGCAGGCGTCCGAGCACGGCGGTGATCTCGTCGTCCGACTCGTACCGCGCGACCACGGTGACCGGGCCGAAGCACTCCTCCAGGAGCAGATCGTGCGGCCCGTCGGCGGTGAGCAGCCGCGCCGGCAGGGACAGGAAGCCGGCGCTCACGGTGTGATCCCCGCCGGCCCCGGGGGTGATCGGGGCCTCGACGAACGGCAGGTCCGCCCGTTCCCGTACGCCCTCGACGAAGGCGCCGCGCATCCGGTGGTCGAGCATCACGCCGGGCTCGGTCTCGCTGACCGCGTCCGTGAGCGACTTGAGCATCCGGTCGCCCGCGTCGCCGGCCGGGGCCAGGACGAAGCCGGGCTTGGTGCAGAACTGCCCTTCGCCGAGGGTCATCGACCCCGCGAGTCCGGAGCCGATCTGCTCGGCGCGCTCGGCGGCGGCCTCCTCGGTGACCACCACCGGGTTGAGAGAACCGAGTTCACCGTGGAAGGGGATGGGGGTGGGGCGGGCGGCCGCGGCGTCGAAGAGGGCACGTCCGCCGCGTACGGAACCGGTGAAGCCGGCCGCGGCGACCAGCGGGTGCCGCACGAGTTCGACGCCGGCCTCGAAGCCGTGCACGAGGCTCAGCACGTCCTCGGGCAGACCGACCTGCTTCGCGGCCCTGCGCAGTACGGACGCGCACAGCTCGGCGGTCGCGGGGTGGTCGGGGTGGGCCTTGACGACGACCGGGCAGCCCGCGGCCAGCGCACTGGCGGTGTCGCCGCCGGGCACGGAGAAGGCGAGCGGGAAGTTGCTGGCGGAATAGACGGCGACGACACCGAGGGGGATCTTGTAGCGGCGCAGGTCGGGCCACGGCGGGGTGCGGTTCGCGTCCGCGTGGTCGATGTGGACGTCGAGGTACGCGCCCTCGTCGACGACATCGGCGAAGGCCCGCAACTGCGCTGTGGTGCGCGCGAGTTCACCGGTGAGGCGGGTGGGGCCGAGCGCGGTCTCGGCGTCGGCCGCCTCGATGACGTGCTCGCGGGCCTCGTCGAGCAGGTCGGCGGCCGTACGGAGCAGACGCGCGCGTACACTCCGGTCGGCGAGGGCGGGGCGGGCGGCGTGGGCGGAACGGACCACGCGGTCGATCTCCTCGGCCGTCGACTCCACCGCAACCTGCTCCCGCGGGTTCCCGGTTCGGGGGTCGACACTCCAGACTGGTGCTGCTGCCACCGCGGCTTCCTTCCCGGTCTTCTTGCCACCCACCAGGAGTTGTTCGGTATTCTGAACAGCGTTCCCGATGGTGAATATGTGGGGACTCTATTTCCGGGCGTTCTGCGCGGTCAAGAAGGAGCGAGGGCAATGTCGACGGCGGATTCTGGTGGGGCACAGGTCAAGTCCGCGGTGCGGACGGTGGAACTGCTCGAGTACTTCGCCGGGCGCCCCGGCATGCACTCCCTGGCCGCGGTCCAGGAGGCCGTCGGCTACCCCAAGTCCAGCCTCTACATGCTGCTGCGCACCCTGGTCGAGCTCGGCTGGGTGGAGACGGACGCCACCGGCACGCGCTACGGCATCGGCGTCCGCGCCCTGCTGGTCGGCACCTCCTACATCGACGGCGACGAGGTCGTGGCAGCCGCCCGGCCGACGCTGGACCGGCTCTCCGACGACACCACCGAGACCATCCACCTCGCCCGCCTCGACGGGACGAACGTCGTCTACCTCGCCACCCGGCAGTCGCAGCACTATCTGCGCCCCTTCACCCGCGTCGGCCGCAGGCTGCCGGCCCACTCCACCTCGCTGGGCAAGGCCCTGCTCGCCACCCACAGCGACGAGCAGGTGCGCAAGATGCTC
This sequence comes from Streptomyces sp. NBC_00306, assembly GCF_036169555.1. Classification (GTDB taxonomy): domain Bacteria; phylum Actinomycetota; class Actinomycetes; order Streptomycetales; family Streptomycetaceae; genus Streptomyces; species Streptomyces achmelvichensis. The sequence continues at coordinate 1,778,410 of NZ_CP108032.1, forward strand.
CCGGAGACCCTGTCGTCCCTGACCGAGCACACCCTCACCGACCGCGAGAAGCTCATCGAGGAACTGCACCTCATCCGCGAGCAGGGCTACGCCGTGGACCGCGAGGAGAACACCCTCGGGCTGCGCTGCTTCGGCATCGCGATTCCCTACCGCACACCGGCCCGTGACGCGATCAGCTGCTCGGTCCCGGTGGCCCGGCTCACCCCGGCGCACGAGCAGATGATCAAGGATGCGCTGTTCGACGCGCGCGACCGCCTCACGCTCGCGACGCGCAGGCTCTGACGACCCGGCTCACGCCCCCGACACACGAACACCGACGGCCCGCTCCCGGCACGCGGCCGGGACGGTCCGGCTCACGCCCCCGACACACGAACACCGACGGCCCGCTCCCGGCACGCGGCCGGGACGGTCCGGCTCACGCCCCCGACACACGAACGCCGACGGCCCGCTCCCGGCACGCGGCCGGGACGGTCCGGCTCACGCCCCCGACACACGAACGCCGACGGCCCGCTCCCGGCACGCGGCCGGGACGGTCCGGCTCACGCCCCCGACACACGAACGCCGACGGCCCGCCTCACGCCCCGACGCCGGCGCCCGCCTCCGCCGCACGGCGGAGGCGGTTCCTCACCACGCACGACGTGCGCACGGTCACGGCCCGGGAGCGTGGAGCCATGACCCGGACACCCCTCGCCCCCGCGCCTCCCGCCGCGATACGGCCGTCACGCGCCGCCGCCGTCCTGCGCGCCGTGGCGATCGTCGCCTGCGTCCCGTACGTCACCCTGAAGACCGCGTGGATGGCGGGCAGCACCATCGGCATCCCCGAGGGGAGCGTCCTGCTGGGGAACCGCGCGACGCTGGGGCTCGCCAACGGCGTCACCGTCCTGATGGACTCGGCCGTCGTGGTCCTCGCGCTGCTGCTCACCCGGCCGTGGGGACTGCGGGTGCGGACCTGGCTGCTCGCCTTCCCCTTCTGGGTCGCCACCGGGCTGCTCTCACCGATCATGGCCGGCTTCCCGCTCCAGCTGCTCGTCTCCGCCTTCGGCGGGACGACGTCCGCCGACACCGCCACCGAGCCGTTCCTCGACGACTGGGTCTTCGGCGTCGTCTACGGCGGCTTCATCCTCCAGGGCCTCGCCCTCGGCGCACTCTTCGTCCGCTACGCCCGCAATCGCTGGGCCGACCTGTGGCAGGGCCGGCTGCGTGACCTGCCGGCCGCGCCTTCCGCCAGGGTGGCGGCCGCCGCGGGTGCGCTCGCCGCGCTGCTGCCGGCCGTCATGCATCTGCTGTGGTTGTGCGGTGCGACGCTCGGCCTCTCCGCCCGCCGGATCGACGAGCGCGCCACCGATTTCCACGTCCTGGAGGGCGTGCGCCTCGCCTTCGTCCTGGCCGCCGTGGCCGGGGCTCTTCTCCTCACCTCCGGCCGTCATCGCGCCTCCTCGCTGCCGGTGAAGGTTCCGCTCGGGGCGGCGTGGGTCGGCTCCGGCGCTCTCGCCGCCTGGGGCGGCTGGCTGCTGCTCGCCTCGCTGATGCCGCAGGACGACCGGTTCAACCGCTCCACCGGTCTGCTCCCTCTGACCTACGCTGTCGAGATGATCGCGGGCGTCCTCCTCATCGGCGCCGTCGTCTCCCAACTGCGGCGGCGCGGCGCGTGACCGAGCGTGCGAGCGGCCTGCTCCGGGCCTGGACCAGGGCGCTGTTCGGGTCCCGGGCCAGGCTGCGCTGGCTGCATCTCGTCCTGGGCGGCGCGCTGTTGATGCCGTACTGGCTCGTCGGCACCGTGGTGATCGGCCCGATCGTCGGCTCCCACAATGCCTTCGGCGGTTCGCTCACCCACCAGTTCGGGGCGTACGCGGTCGCGCTGCCGCTCGCCGCGCTGACCGCGCTGTTCCCGCCCGCCAGGCCGCTGTCGGTGGCGGCGGCGCGGGCGCTGTGCGGGGTGCCGGGGCAGCTGCTCGCGGACGGACCGGCGCACTCGCGGGCGGCCCGGGGACGGACCTCGGCCTGGTTCACGCTCCACATCGGGCTCGGGGGCCTGATCAGCGGTGCCTCGCTCGCGCTGCCGCCGTTCGCGGTGACGCTGATGCTGCTGCCGCTCTCCGGCGCGGTGCGGGAGTGGTTCCGGGCGCCGGACTACCCCGCCTGGCAGCTCGCCCTGTTCCCGTTCGCCGGGATCGCGATGCTCGTGGCGCTCGCGGCCTGCGTCGCGGCGGCCGGCGCGCTGCTGGCACGCCAGGCACCCCTGCTCCTCGGCCCCACCCCCGCCGACCGGCTCGCCGCCGCCGAGCGCCGGGCCACCGAACTGGCCGAGCGCAACCGTCTCGCCCGCGAACTGCACGACTCCGTGGGCCATGCGCTCAGCGCGGTGACCCTGCAGGCCGGCGCGGCGCGCAAGGTCCTGGACACCGATGTGGAGTTCGTCCGCGAGGCGCTGGCCGCGATCGAGGAGACCACCCGGCGTACGGTCGGCGAACTCGACTCCGTCCTCGGCCTGTTGCGCCGGGGGGAGCTGGATCAGGCAGACGAGGCCGCCGAGGGCCCCGTGGCCACCGGTCCCGGACTCGACGCTCTGGACGGGCTGATGTCCCGCAGCGGCGTGCCCGTGTCGCTGACCGCGGAGGGCGACCGGGCTGCCGTGCCCCCGCCCGTCTCGCGCGAGGCGTACCGGATCGTCCAGGAAGGGCTCAGCAACGCCCTGCGCCATGCCGGGGCGTGCCCGGTTTCGCTGTGGATCGCCGTACGCGGCGAGGAGTTGGAGATCGTGATGGAGAACCCGCTGCCCGCCAGGGCCGCGACGGTGCGCCCGGGAGGCGGCCGTGGTGTGCGCGGCATCGCCGAGCGTGCGGCGCTGCTGGGCGGGGACGCCCACGCCGGACCGCACGGCGACGTGTGGCGACTGCACGCCCGGCTGCCGCTGGGCGGTGCCCGGTGAGCGCGGTGCGGATCGTCCTCGCGGACGACGAACGCATGGTCCGCACCGCGCTGCGGGTCATCCTGGACGCCGAGCCCGGTCTGGAGGTGGTCGGCGAGGCGGCGACCGGCGCCGAGGCGGTGTCGGTGGTGCGTGAGCTGCGGCCCGACGTGGTGCTGATGGATGTGCGGATGCCGGAGATCGACGGCATCCGGGCGACCGAGCAGATCCTCGCCACCCTCGCGGACCCGCCGCGGATCGTCGTGGTGACGACGTTCGAGAACGACTCCTATGTGTACGACGCGCTGCGCGCCGGCGCCGCGGGCTTTCTGCTCAAGCGGGCCAGGGCGGAGGAGCTGGTGCAGGCGGTGCGGCTGGTCGCCCGCAGCGACTCGCTCCTCTTCCCGGCCGCGGTGCGCTCGCTCGCGGCCGAGTACGCCCGACAGAGGGCCGCCGCTCCCCCGCCGTGGGCGCAGCGGCTCACCGATCGGGAGGCCGAGGTCCTTCGGCTGATGGCGACGGGGCTGACGAACGCGGAGATCGCCGGGCGGATGGGCGTGGGACCGGCGACGACGAAGACGCATGTGGCCTCCGTGCTGGCGAAGACGGGGACGCGGGACCGCACCCAGGCGGTGATCGCGGCGTACGAGTCGGGGTTCGTCTCGCCGCGCTGAGGGTCCGCACCGGGAGCTCGCGTCCGGGAGGCCCCGCTGAGCCCCGACGCCCCGCCGGGGAGATGAGTAAATCCTGAGAAAAGGGGGCACAGGGGAACGCCCCGCCCCGTTCCGCTCGTCCCTTGCATGGGATGAACAAGACGATCAGGAACGCCGCCGCCTTCAGTCTGCTGCTGGTGCTCGCCCTGCTGGTGCGGGTCACCTGGGTGCAGGCGTACGAGGCCAAGGCACTCGCGGACAACGACCACAACCGACGGAAGATCATCGCGCAGTACGCGCAGCCGCTCGGCGACATCATCGTGGCCGGATCACCGGTCACCGGTTCCCAGCGGACCGCCGGCAGTGATCTGGCGTACAAACGCACCTACACCGACGGCTCGCTGTACTCGGCCGTCACCGGCTACAGCTCGCAGGCATACGGAGCCACCCAGCTCGAGGGCATCCACAGCACGATCCTCGACGGCACCGACACCCGGCTGAAGAACCCCGTGGACGCGCTCACCGGCAAGCAGCAGAAGCCGGGCGACGTACTGACCACGATCGATCCGGCGGTGCAGAAGGCGGCCTCCAAGGCGCTCGGCGACACCAAGGGCGCGGCGGTCGCGATCGACCCGAAGACGGGCGCCATCCTCGGGATGGTGAGCACGCCCTCGTACGACCCCTCGTCGATCTCCGGGACGTCGGACTCGGCCGCCTGGAAGAAGCTGCTCGACGACCCGGACAAGCCCCTGGTCAACCGGGCACTCCGGCAGCCGCTGCCGCCCGGCTCGACGTTCAAGCTGGTCGTCGCCGCTGCCGCGCTGGAGGACGGTCTGTACGGCTCGGTGGACGAGAAGACCGAGAGCCCCGACCCGTACACCCTCCCCGGTACGACGACGGTCCTGAAGAACGAGAACGCCTCCGCACCCTGCGAGAACGCCACCCTCCGCACGGCGCTCCAGTACTCCTGCAACAACGTCTTCGCCAAGCTGGCCGCGGACCTGGGCGAGGACAAGGTCCGGGAGACGGCGGAGAAGTTCGGCTTCAACGACAAGCAGAGGGACGTCCCGGTGCGGGCCTACCCGAGCGTCTACCCGAGCGGTATGGACAAGGCGCAGACGGCGCTGTCGGGCATCGGCCAGTTCGACGTGACGGCGACCCCGCTGCAGATGGCCATGGTCTCGGCCGCGATCGCCAACGGCGGGGTCATGGAGTCCCCGCACATGGTCTCGAAGACCGTGGACGGCGACGGCAACACCCTGGACTCGTACGAGGACGGCTCGTCGGACCGGATCGTCTCGGAGTCGGTCGCCGAGGAGCTGCGCAGCGCGATGGTGACGGTCGTGGACGAGGGCACCGGCACCAACGCGCGGATCGACGGCGCCGAGGTCGGCGGCAAGACGGGCACGGCGCAGCACGGTGAGAACAACAGCAAGACGCCGTACGCGTGGTTCACCTCGTACGCCAAGAGCTCCGACAGCGGGAAGGAGGTCGCGGTGGCGGTCCTCATCGAGGACTCGGGCGCGGCCCGCTCGGAGGTCAGCGGCAACGGCCTGGCGGCGCCGATCGCACAGAAGATGATGAAGGCGGCGCTGAGGTAGCGGTGTCGGCACGGGGCCGCCGGACATCGCCGGCGGCCCCGTTGATCAGCCGCGTGATCGGCCGGACCTCCATGCCGCGAGCGGCACTAGTGCCTCGACAGGGCAAAGCTTGCCGCGAGCCGCACTAGACGAGCCACCAGCCCTGGTTGGAGCCCCCGTTGCGCTCCCACATGATGAGCTGCGTGCCCCAGACGCCGGTGCCTCCCGGAACGTCGATCACGTGGCCGGAGGGGTCGTTCACAATGGGGTTGGCGCCCGTGCCTCCGCTGAAGACCTGGTTCCACTTGCTGTTGCAGTGCCACAGGATCAGCTTGGCGCCCGGGCGGGTGTCGTCGTGCCGGTCCAGGCACAGACCGTTCGCGGAGTTGACGATCGTCTGTCGCCCCCGGGAGTCGGTGCTCGTGTACCAGCGCTGGTTCGCGCCTCCGTTGCACTCCCACTGGATCACCGCGGCACCGGGCCCCGCGGCACCGCTGCCGTCCATGCAGAGCCGGGTGGCGGCGTTCATGAGCCGTCCGCTGAAGGTGACCGCGGACGCCGGCTGCCCGGTCACGAGGCTGCCGCCGATCAGCGCCAGGGTTGCGGCGGCCACCGCTGTCGTGCGTCTGACCGCCTTCTTCGATGTGAACCTTGCCGTCATGTTTCCCCCCAAGAGACAGCCGTGTCCCCCCAGGACACGGCAGTGGTCAAGATCAATGATAACTGCGCGTCAGGAGACGGCACACAGCGCCATGATCACGCGGTGCGCGACGGCCCGGGCCCGGCGAGGACGTGCCGTCCTGACATCCGGCCGGCCGATGCCGTCCTTCGCGAGGAACGCTGTCCGGCTCACAGCAGCGCCCTCAGGTTCTCCACGCTGCGGTTGCCCTCCCGGCGTACCCCCACGGGGATCAACGCGGCGCGGGACGGCAGCCGTACGCCCCCGGTGAACGCGACCCGGGTGCCCCCGCCTTCGGGGGTCGCCGCGACGCCGATCAGCAGGAAGCGGCTCTGCAGCCAGCACCAGCCCGGTCGTTGCACACCGCGCAGCCGGGCCCGCATGCCGTACCTGCTGCGGGCCTGCGCCTCGAGGTGTTCCCCCTGTCGGCTCACGACGCGCAGCCGCTCCATGTCCGTCACGACCTGGCCGAATCCGCCCTCCAGGTCGCCCAGCAGGGACCAGACCCGCTCGAAGGGTGCGTCGACGTACGCCTCGGTCACCGCGGCGCCGCGGACGCCGGCGGCCAGGGCATGCAGGCGGCGTACGGAGTCGAGGTCGGTGGTCGGCCAGCGTTCGTTCATGACGTCCACGCCTTCCGGAAGGTGTCGCGGGCCCGGTGCAGCCGCGATTTGACGGTGCCCGTGCGCACACCGAGCAGGGCCGCGGCGGTGCGCTCGTCCAGGCCCTCCACGTCACGCAGCATCAGCACCGCGCGGTGTTCCGGGGAGAGCCGGTCCAGTACGTCCCTGATGTCGGCGGAGAGTTGGGGGTCGCCGCGGGCCGGGAGCGCGCTGAGATCGGCCGGTACGGTGCGGGCCGAGCGGTGGGCGGTGCGGACCGCCTCGCGCACGGCGATCGTCCGGACCCACCCGTGCAGGGCGGCCGGGTCTTTCAGGGTGCGCAGCGACCGGAAGACCGCCACCAGGGCCTCCTGCGCCGCGTCCGCTCCCTGGTCCAGGGCGATGGGCGCGCAGACGCGGCCCACGTACGGCGCGAGGAGGTCCAGGAGTTCGGCCATGGCGAGCGTGTCTCCGCGCTGGGCGGCTCGCACGAGCCGGGCCGTCAGATCGTCCGGTCGCTCAACGGGCACGGGCCGCGTCCTTCCACCACGCCACGCGCAGGGCGGCGCATGCCAGGAGGGCGCACAGGGGGGTGTAGAGCACAAGGTTGAGCCGGTGGAAGGCGGTGCCGGTCTCCTCGGCGAACAGCCAGTAGATCCCCGCGAGGGCGCGCAGCGAGAGGCCCGCGGCCACGGCCAGGGTGCAAAGACGGAGGACCCGGTGGCCGGGGCGGCGGGAGTGGGCGCCGACGAGGGCGGCCGCGGCGAGGAGGAGGGCGACGAGAGGGAGCAGGACCGGCGGTGTGAACGGCACGTCCCTGCCGAGAACCGCTCGGGACAGGCTCCCTTCGTCGGCCGCCGGCCAGGTCGCGCCCGTCGCCCAGTACAGGTGGAGCAGGGCGTCCGCGGTGAGCACCGAGACGACGAGCACGGCTGCGCGGGTGGGCGGAACGGTGGTGCTGAGCCGGTACGACATGGGTCCTCCTGCGGCGACTCGGGAATCCGTCACCCTCCAGAGGAGCCGTCCGCGCGAAACGTTCCGTCGGGTGGGCGCATTCTTTCCCGAGCGCGCCCACCCGGACAAAGCTCAGGAAACTCCGAGGAGTTGCTCGATCGGGTCGATGGCGAAGTACACCGCGAACAGCGCCGCCGTGCCCCACAGCAGCCAGTGCACCTCGCGTGCCTTGCCGAGCACCGCCTTGATGACGACGTAGGCGATGAAGCCCGCGCCGATGCCGTTGGTGATGGAGTACGTGAACGGCATGACCGCGATCGTCAGGAACGCGGGGATGGCGATCTCGTACCGCTCCCAGTCGATGTGCCGTACCTGGGCCATCAGCAGGAAGCCGACGGCGACCAGCGCCGGGGCGGCCGCCTGGGCGGGGACGACGGTCAGCAGCGGGGTGAGGAAGAGCGCCAGTCCGAAGAGGGCACCGGTGACCACGGAGGCGAGCCCGGTACGGGCGCCCTCGCCCACGCCGGCGGCCGACTCGATGTACGAGGTGTTGGAGGAGGCGGAGGCGGCCCCGCCTGCCGCAGCCGCGGCGCCGTCGATCAGCAGGACCCGGCCGAGGTTCGGGACCTTGCCGTCCTCGTCCAGCAGGCCCGCCTCGCTGGAGATGCCGACGACGGTGCCCATGGTGTCGAAGAAGTCGCTGAGGATCAGGGTGAAGACCAGCAGCACCAGCGTGATGACGCCGATCTGCTCGAACGCGCCGAAGAGGCTGAAGGCGCCGACGAGCCCGAAGTCGGGCGCGGCCACGACGTCGTCGGGCACGGCCGGCACGGTCAGGCCCCAGGCGAGCCGGTCGACGGTGGCGAGTTCGTTGATGACGATCGCGAGGACGGTCGTCACGACGATGGAAATGAGGATCGCGCCCTTCACCTTGCGCGCCATCAGCGCGACGGTGAGCAGCACCCCGACGCAGAAGACCAGCACGGGCCAGCCGGAGAGCTGACCGCTGCCGCCGAGCTGCACCGGCACGGTGCTCTCGTCGCCGGGGATGCGGGTGACGAACCCGGCGTCGACGAACCCGATGAAGGCGATGAAGAGCCCGATGCCCACGCTGATCGCCTGCTTCAGCGACGAGGGGATGGCGTGCATGATCGCCTCGCGCAGTCCGGTGACGACCAGGACGCAGATGAGGATGCCTTCGAGCACCACCAGACCCATCGCGTCGGGCCAGCTCATCAGCGGGGCTATCTGGAAGGCGACGACGGCGTTGAGCCCGAGTCCGGCGGCCACGGCGAGCGGGAGATTCCCGCCGAGGCCCATGATCGCGGTCATCACGGCCGCCACCAGCGCGGTGGACGTGGCCAGTTCGGCCGCGGAGAGCTGGTGGCCGAACTTGTCCTCGGCGCTGCCGAGGATGATCGGGTTGAGCACGAGGATGTAGGCCATCGTGAAGAAGGTGGCGAAGCCGCCACGGATCTCCCGCGCATAGGTCGAGCCCCGTGCGCTGATGCGGAAGTACTGGTCGACCTGTGCGGACATGGCTCTCCTCGGGGACGGTCCGGCCGGTGAAGACAGCTGGGATTGTGCCCCTCGGGCGAGCGTTTTCAGGTCAACGGTGTGTAACGTCCGCCCACCGCTTGAGCGTCGCGACCGCGGCCGCTTCCTGGTCCGCGGGCAGATCCGTGAGCTGTGCCGCGTGGTTGGTGCCGGGAGCCACGAAGCGGTACGAGTCGTGGCGGCTCGGCGTGAACTGCTCGGCGCTCCAGGGGTCGTTCTCCCCGTAGACGAACATCATCCGCCGGCCGCTGGTCCGCACCCACCGGTCCACGTCCGCCATGGGCCCGTTGTCGTACGCGCCGCGCATCGCGGCCGGGAGCACCGAGTCGGGCCGGTAGAGCCCGGGGTGGCGGCGGACCCCGCGCAGATGCGGGAACGCCAGGTCCGCCCAGCCGAGTTGGGTGGCTGCCTGCCGGTAGTAGGGGCCCGTGCCGTTGGTGCCGAGGTTCTCGTCCTTGTAGACGTGCAGGCCGTGCTTCGTCGACCAGTCGTAGAGCTCGTCGTCGTCGGCGGTCCGCGCGTCGGGGACGTCCGGGCAGTCCGCGGCGCTGCCGCCCTGCCAGAAGTTCCAGACCTGGTCGAGCACGGCGAACTCGTAGGCGCGGTCCGTGGTGCCGAGGGTCTCCTCGAAGGTGTCGCCGTTCTTCCGGGCGTCCGCCTCGAACATCGGCAGCAGCCGCTCGCGCCGGACCAGCAACTCGCGCTGCACGGCGTCGAGTGCGTGGCGGCACTCGGCCGTGCCGACGGTCGCGAAGAAGCGGTCGTAGGCACTGTCGTCCGCGTTGTCGGCGTCGTTCGGTGCGACGAAGGCGACGACGGCGTCGAGATCGCCGGGGTAGTACCGCTCGTGATAGGTCGCCGTCATACCGCCTTTGCTCGCTCCGGTACCCAGCCACCGGCCGCGTTCGATGACGCGCAGCGCCTGCGTCACCCGGTGCTCGTCGCTCGCCTCCTGCCAGACGGTGAGCTTGGACCAGTCGTCCCCGGCCGCGCCCGCGGGCCGAGAGGGGCCGAAGTAGCGGTGTTCCACGGACACCTGATTGGCGTCGAGCACCGTGGTGACCTGGGCGGTGCCGGAGGCCAGGGTGTAGCCGCCGGTGTGCAGCACCGTGGGCCGGTCGGTCGCCTTGTGCCAGAGGGTGAGCCGCTGGGTGAAGCTGCCCCGCCCGGGCCGGCGGTGGTCGACGGGCTGGGCGTAGGTGAGCGCGTAGTGCGGGTGACCCTGCTTCTCGCCCACCGCGACGACCGTCATGCCGGGGATGCGCTCCAGCTGCCCGCGGATGTCTTCGGAGTCGGCCCGCGCGCTCGCCTCCCCGGTGAACTGCATCGTGACCAGGGTCAGTACGGCGCCCAGCAGTGCGGCGAGCCTCGTGGAACGCAACGGCGGTACCCCTTGAGTACGACGGCGGGCAGGCCGCATCGTACGACGGACGCCCGCCGGGCCCGCGGCTCAACCCGCGTACGGGTCCGGGTTCCTGCCCGGCCGGGCGAGGAAGGCGAAGTCGCAGCCGGTGTCGGCCTGCGTGATCTGCTCGCCGTAGAGCGCGCCGTACCCCCGTTCGTACCGCTCGGGCGGTGGTGTCCAGGCCGCCCGCCGCTCGGCGAGCTCCGCGTCCGGCACCTCCAGCCGCAGTGTCCGGGCCGCGACGTCCAGGGTGATCGGGTCGCCGCTGCGGACCAGTGCCAGCGGGCCCCCGATGTGCGATTCGGGGGCGATGTGGAGGACGCAGGTGCCGTAACTCGTGCCGCTCATCCGGGCGTCGGAGATCCGGACCATGTCGCGTACGCCCTGCCGGAGCAGATGGCCGGGCAGCGGCAGCATGCCGTACTCGGGCATGCCGGGGCCGCCTCGGGGGCCCGCGCCCTGGAGCACGAGCACATGGTCGGCGGTGATACCGAGCGCCGGATCGTCGATGGTGCGCTGCATGGTCCGATAGTCGGGGAAGACGACGGCGGGGCCGGTGTGCCTCAGCAGCCGGGGATCGGCGGCGATGTGCTTGATGACGGCGCCGTCGGGGCAGAGGTTGCCGCGCAGCACCGCGACCCCGCCCTCGTCGGCCAGCGGCTTGTCCCGTGGGCGGATGACGTCGGGGTTGTGGACGAGCGCCCCGGCGAGCTGTTCGCGCAGGGTGGGGTGAGCCACGGTGGGCCGGTCCAGATGCAGGACGTCGGTGAGCCGGGTGAGGAAGGCGGGGAGTCCGCCCGCGAAGTGGAAGTCCTCCATCAGATACCGGCCGCCGGGGCGGACGTTCGCCAGCACCGGGACCGTGCGGGCGATGCGGTCGAAGTCGTCGAGGGTGAGCGCAACACCGGAGCGGCCGGCCATCGCGATCAGATGGATGACGGCGTTGGTGGAGCCGCCGAGCGCGAGCACGGTGGCGACGGCGTCCTCGTAGGCCTCGCGGGTGAGGATGCGCGACAGCCTGAGGTCCTGGCGTACGAGGTCGACGATCCGGCGGCCGGACGCGGCGGCCATCCGCTCGTGCCCGGAGTCGACGGCCGGGACGGACGAGGCACCGGGGACGGTCACGCCGAGGGCCTCGGCGGCGGCGGTCAGCGTGGAGGCGGTGCCCATGGTCATACAGGTTCCGGGCGAACGGGCCAGACCGTTCTCCAGCTCGGCCAGTTCGGCGTCACCGATCAGCCCGGCGCGCCTGTCGTCCCAGTACTTCCACATGTCCGTGCCGGAGCCGAGCACTTCGTTGCGCCAGTGGCCCGGGAGCATGGGCCCGGCGGGGACGAAGACGGCGGGCAGATCGGCGCTGGCCGCGCCCATCAGCAGGGCGGGTGTGGACTTGTCGCAGCCGCCCATCAGCACCGCGCCGTCGACGGGATAGGAGCGCAGCAGCTCCTCCGTCTCCATCGCCAGCAGGTTGCGGTAGAGCATGGGGGTGGGCTTCTGGAAGGTCTCGGAGAGTGTGGAGACCGGGAATTCGAGCGGGAAGCCGCCGGCCTGCCAGACCCCGCGCTTGACGGCCTGGGCGCGGTCGCGCAGATGGACGTGGCAGGGGTTGATGTCGGACCAGGTGTTGAGGACCGCGATGACCGGCTTGCCGAGGTGTTCCTCGGGGAGGTAGCCGAGCTGGCGGGTACGGGCGCGGTGGCTGAACGAGCGCAGCCCCTTTGTGCCGTACCACTGGTGGCTGCGCAGCTGTTCGGGACTGCGGTCGGTCATACGAACCGGCCCCGGACGAGATCCGCGACCACGGCACGCCGCTCCCCGGCCAGGACGCGGCTGGGCGGACGCACGTCACGGCGGCACAGTCCGAGTGCGGCGAGCGCCTCCTTGACGACACTGACGTTGTCCGCCGACTGGTGGGCGGCGCGCAGTTCCTCGAAGGGCCTGATCCGCTCCCAGATGTCCATGGCGTCCGCGTACCGGCCCTCGCGCAGGGCGTCCCGCAGGGCGAGGGAGATCTCCGGGGCGACGTTGACGAGCCCGGAGGTGAAGCCGGTGGCGCCGCCGGCCCAGTAGGAGGGCGCGTAGAGCTCGGCGAGTCCGGCGACCCAGACGAACCGGTCGAGGCCGGCGTCACGGGCGAAGGCGGCGAAGGCGGCCGCGTCATGGACCGCGTACTTCACACCGAGGACATTGGGGCACAGCCGCCCGAGCTCGGCCAGCGTGCCACCGGTGAGGTGCGCGTTGCGGATGTACGGGACGACCCCGAGCTCCGGTACGGCGTCGGCGATCGCGCGGTGGTAGTCGATCCAGCCGTCCTGCGAGACGTACGGGTGGACCGGCTGGTGCACCATCACCAGCCGGGCCCCGACCTCCGCCGCGTGCCGGGCGGCCGCGACGGCGGTCGGCACCTCGTGCCCGACGCCGGCGACGACCGTGGCCGCCCCGTCCGCCTCCTCGACGGTCACCTCGACGGCCCGGCGGCGCTCGTCGGGGGTCAGTGCGTAGAACTCTCCGGTGTTGCCGTTGGGCGTGAGCGTGGTGACCCCGGCGTCGATCATCCTGCGCAGCAGGGCGCGTTGGGCCTTCTCGTCGACCGTGCCGTCCTCGGCGAACGGGGTCACGGGGATGGCCACGGCATCGGCGAGCGCGGCGCGCAGGGCGGTGTGACGTTCCTCGGTCATCGGTGGTCCTCCTCGGGGGAGCGCGGCTCGGCGGAGCCCTGCTGGGGAAAGGCGCGGCGGAGGAAGGCGGCGATGTGGTCGTACAGGGCGTGGGCCGCCCCCTCCGCGTCACCGGCCGCCGCGAGCCGCAGGATCTCCCGGTGCTCGGCCGCCTCCCGCTCCCACGACGGGTCGGCGGCCCAGGCGACGGCCGAGACGAGCGCTGCCTGGTCGCGTACGTCGTCGAGCATCCGGACCAGCATCGGATTGCCGCACGGGAGGTACAGGGCGCGGTGGAACTCCCGGTTGGCCAAGGAGCGTTCCGCGCGGTCGGCGGCGGCATCGGCCTTCGCCAGCGCCTCGCCCGCGGCGTCCGGAGGGGCCGAGCGGCGGACCGACCGGCGCACCGCCTCCGGTTCGAGCAGCAGCCGCACGTCGTACACCTCGTGCGCCATGGCGGTGTCCACCGTGCGCACGGTGACGCCCTTGTACTGGCTCATCACCACCAGGCCGGTGCCGGCGAGCGTCTTGAGCGCCTCGCGCACCGGTGTCTTCGACACCCCGAACTGCGCGGCCAGTTCACTCTCTACGAGCGCCTGCCCGGGCCGCAGCCCGCCGGTGAGGATCGCGTGCTTGACGGTGTCGAGCACGTACTGGGTGCGGGAGGGGATGGAGGCCGGAGCAAAGGACATCGACGGCTCGCGTTCTGCTGGGTCATATATGAGATACGACGTACGACGCTGTGAGCTTGTCCGTCTACGGCGTCCCGCGTCAAGACCCGCGACGACGGCCGACAGGGTCCGGCCGCACGCCGGCTGTAGGTCACCTGCCCGATCCGCCGCGGCCTCCTCAGTCGTCACGCTGACCCTCACGACGGGATCGGGAGAGGCGGGTGGGCTGTGGGCCGGCGGACGGGTGCGGTGCTGCGGGACAGCAATGCGGGGCTGTATCTGGCCGGGGTGGTCGTGTCGGGCTTCGGCTCGTCCGCGATGTGGCTGGTGTCCGGCATCTGGGTCAAGTCGCTGACCGGGTCGGACAGTCTGGCGGCGCTGACGACGTTCGCGATGTGGGCTCCGGTGCCGGCCGGCCCGCTGCTGGGAACGGTCGCGGACCGGGTGCGCCGCCGGCCGCTGCTGATCCGTACCAACCTCGCGATGTCCCTGCTCCTGCTGCCCCTGTTGGCGGTGGACTCGGCGGCGCGGGTGTGGATCCTGTTCGCCGTCCTCGTGGTCTACGGGATGAGCACCGTCGTGCACGACGCGGCGGAGGCGGGACTGGTCGCGACGGTGGTGGACAGCAGACTGCTCGGCGACTTCAACGGGCTGCGGATGACGGCGAACGAGGGCATGAAACTGATCGCGCCGCTCGCCGGGGCGGGCCTCTTCGCCCGGTTCGGCGGCGCCTCGGTGGCGCTGCTGGACGCACTCTCGTTCGCGCTGGCCGCCGGCATCTTCATGACCCTGCGGGTACCGGAGGAGCGGCCGGTCCGCCCGGCCGCGGGCACCTGGCGCTCGGAGACCGCCGAGGGGGTGAGGTTTCTGTGGCACTCGCCGGTGCTGCGCCCTCTGGTGCTGGGCGGCGGCACGGTCATGCTGCTGGCGGGCCTGAACGGCGCGCTGATCTTCGCCGTGAGCGACGAGGTGCTCGGCCGCTCCCCCGCGTATGTCGGTGTGCTGTACGCGGTGCAGGGCGTCGGGTCGGTGATCAGCGGACTGCTCGCAGGCCCGCTGCTGCGCAGGATGCCGGAGCGGACGTACGCCGCCGCCGGCACCGCGCTGTTCGCCGCGGCGGTGGCGCTGCGCTCGCTGCCGTTCGACGCGGCGGCTCTGGCGTGCAGCACGGCGATCGGGCTGGGGCTGCCGTGCGTCCTGGTCGCGGCGCTGACGGCGGTGCAGCGGGAGACTCCGGACGCGCTCCTCGGCCGCACGGCCGCCACCGCGAACACCCTGGTGTTCGCCCCGAACGCGGTGGCGCTCGCGGTGGGTGCGGGGCTGGTCGCGGTGGTCGACGTGAGGGTGCTGCTGTCGGTGACGGGCGCGGCGGGACTGGTACTGGCAGCGGCCCTGCGAGGGCGGCGGAGCGCGCCTGTCCCCTCCGGTGCCCGAGGATCCGCAGGAGGCTCAGCCCACCCGTGACACCGCCTCCGCCACCAGTTCCAGGTCCGCGTCCGACGCCAACCCCGCGTGGTACAGCCGCAGTTCCGTCGCCCCGAGCTCCGCGGCCCGCGCGGCGTCCCCGGCCAGCGTGCCCGGGCTGCCGCCCATCCCGCCGACCACGGTGAGGTTGGCGGCCAGTACGTCCGCGTGCCCGCGGCGGTCCGCGAACGGCTTCAGCAGCTGCGCGCCACCGGTGCACGGCACCACCACACCGTCCGCGACGGACAGGATGTGCGCCGGGTCGACGCCCGCGTTGGCCCCGCAGTGGTACGCCACCGGGTCGGCGTGCAGCAGCACCTGGAAGCCGTCGGGGGCCGCGGCCCGCACCGCGGCGACCGTGTCCTCCTGGAGCGTCCGTGCGGTGCGGGTCCTGAAGTCGAGTGTCGCCGCGGTGAGTTCGGCGCCCAGCAGCTTGTCGATGCTCGCGTCCCCCGGCGCCTCCCCCGCCCAGACCGGCTCCAGCGCCGCCCGTACGGCGGCCGCCAGCACGGAGGGTTCCAGGCCGAGCTGCCGGTATCCCTCGCCGCAGACGGAACAGAAGCACAGGGACATCAGATACTGGGCCGCGTCGCCGAGGCCCACGCCGGCGATCTTGTCGTGGGCGTGCAGATGGGCGAGGCCGTACCAGCCGCAGGACTCCAGCTCGGTGCCGCGCGCGCCGGGCCGCGCCGCCGCCTCGGCCGCGAGATGCACGACCAGTTCCCGGACGGCGGGTCGCGCGATGCAGGGTGCCCAGGGATACCGGTCGCCGTACGCGTTGACGACGGAGGTGTCCGGATGCTCTGCGCCCAGACGGGAGTTGTGGGCGAGGACCACCCAGGTGTGCACCTCCAGGCCGGCGTCGGCGAGGGCGGCCGCCGCCTCCCCGTACGCGTCGCCGGACGCCCAGGCTCCGGGGGCGTACGGCCGCAGCTCACGCCCCGCCCACCGTTCCTCGTCCATCTCGTAGAGCACAGACGCATGTTCGGCGGTGACGATGCGGTGCCGCGGGTGGCGGGGGGTCAGCGCGCGGGTGGAGTGGTAGGCGGCGGCGAGGGTGACCTGCTGGACTCCGAGGCCGGCGATACGGGCCGCGGCGTCCGGGTCCCCGACGACGTCCCAGGGGTAGAGGAAGACGGAGGTCTTCACGCGTGCTCCTCCAGCAGGGCCCGGCCGCGTTCGATGAGACCGGCCAGCGCCTTGACATGGACCTCGGCCGGCTCGCTGAGCGGCGGGCGCACCTCGCCGACGTCCAGCCCTTCGAGGCGCACACCGGCCTTCACGAGCGAGACGGCGTAGCCGCGGCCCAGGTTGCGCAGTTCGACCAGGGGCACATAGAAGCCGTCGAGCAGCCGGTTCACGGTCTTGTCGTCGCCGGACGCCAGTGCGCGGTGGAACGCGATGGCGATGTCGGGGGCGAAGGCGAACACGGCGGAGGAGTAGAGGGAGATGCCGATGCCGCGGTAGGCGAGGCCGGTGAGTTCCGCGGTGGGCAGCCCGTTGAAGTAGAGGAAGTCCCGCTCGGGGGCGTCGCGGCGGACGGCGCTGACGATCCGCTGCATCAGGTCGAGGTCGCCGTAGCCGTCCTTGAGGCCGATGATCCCGTCGGTCGCGGCGAGTTGCACGACGGTCTCGGGGGTGAAGAGGGCGTTGTCGCGCTGGTAGACGATGACGTCGAGGGAGGTCGCCGCGGCCAGCTCCGTGTAGTGGCGCAGCAGTCCGGCCTGGTCGGCGACGACGAGGTAGGGCGGCATCGCGAGCAGTCCGTCGGCGCCCGCCTCTTCGGCGGTCCGCGCGTACTGGACGGCGAGGGCGGTGCCGTAGCCCGCTCCGGCGACGACGGGCACCGCGCCGGCGGTCTCGTCCACCGCCGCGGCGACGCATTGTCCAAACTCCTCGAGGGTGAGGGCGTGGAACTCGCCCGTCCCGCAGCAGGCGAACACCGCGGCCGCCCCGGCGTCGACGCCCGCGCGCACATGGGCCCGGAGGGTGTCGAGATCGACGGAGCCGTCGGGTCCGTACGGGGTGACGGGGAAGAACAGCGGTCCTTGGACCCGGGTGAGCCGGGCGGCGAGCGGGGCTGTGGTCACGGGCGCTCCCTGGGCCGTGCACCGAGCCTCCGCGACTCGTGCACAATTCTGATCGACGTCCATATCTCTGAACGCCGTCACGCTAGGGCAGCCGGGCCGGGCAGGTCAAGACGGAAAACCGCAACTCAGAGGCGGAGCCGGACCGTCCGGGCCACACTTGACGGTGCCCCGGCCACTCCCTAGCGTGTCCATGCATGTGAATGCTGTCTACGGACCTGAGCATTTCAAGGAGAACCATCCATGCCCGCACCTCGCATCGTCCTGCTCACCGGCGCAGCAGGCGGCCTCGGCACGCTGATGCGGGGACTGCTTCCCGCGTACGGCTACGAACTCAGGCTCTTCGACGCCACCCCGATCGAGGGGGAGCCGGAGGCCATCACCGCAGACCTGGCCGACAAGGAGGCGTTGCGGGAGGCGGTCCGCGGTGTCGACGCGATCATCCATCTGGCGGGCATCTCGCTGGAAGCCCCCTTCGAGAAGATCCTGCGCGCCAACATCGAGGGCACGTACAACCTCTACGAAGCGGCCCGGGAAGAGGGCGTCCGGCGCGTGGTCTTCGCCTCCAGCAACCACGCCGTCGGCTTCACCCCCCGCCCGCGGGGCGACGCCCCGATCGCGCCGTCCGCGCTCATCCCGATCGACACACCCCGCCGGCCGGACACGTACTACGGCCTGTCCAAGTGCTTCGGCGAGGACCTGGCCCAGCTCTACTGGGACCAGCACGGCGTGGAGAGCGTCTCGGTCCGCATCGGCTCCTGCTTCATGGAGCCCACGTCGGTACGGATGCTCTCGGTGTGGATGAGCCCCGGCGACGGCGCACGTCTCTTCCACGCCGCCCTGACCGCCGAGGAGGTCGGCCACGCCGTCGTCTACGGCTCGTCCGCCAACACCCGCCTGTGGTGGGACCTCTCGACGGCCCGCGCGCTCGGGTACGACCCGCAGGACGACTCGGAGCAGTACGCGGAGAAGCTCGTCGCCGAACAGGGCGAACTGGACCCGGACAACCCGGACCACGCGTATCTGGGGGGCCACTTCGTCACCGACCCGCCGCAGTGGCCGTACTGACCGGCCCTCTACCGACCGGCCCCGGCAGGCCCCCGGCCGGCCGATATTCGCGTGCCACCGGCGCCGCTCACCCGCCAGGATGTCTGCCATGGCGAGACCCTTCGGATTCACGTACGAACAGCGCGGCGACGGCAGCGTCGTCATCACCCACCGCGGCCGGTCGGCGGGCACCCTGCGCGGACCGCGCGCCGAGAAGTTCCTGGCGGAGGTGGAGGCCGGTGACGCGCAGCTGGTGATGGCGCGCTGGACCGGCGCGTACAAGTTCGGGAACGAGCGAGCGGCCAGAAATCACCCCCGCAACCGGTGAGAACAGTAAGGGAACGGTAAAGCGCCCTCGCTCGTTACCCCTGGCATGACAGCTATGACCCCCGGCTCGAACATCCCTCTCTCCGCCGCTCGCGTGGCGGTGGACGTCGCCGCCCCGGTGCGGCTCGACGTTTCGGGCCTGCTGCTCACCGGCGACGGCAAGGTGCGCTCCGATGACGATTTCATCTTCTACAACCAGCCTGCGGGCCCCGGTGTGAGTCACCGCTCCGGCGGCGGTACCGCCCCGGACGCGATCATCGTGGACACGGCCGCCGTCCCGCCCGGCATCGAGAAGATCGTCGTGACGGCGAGCCCCGACGCCGCCGGCCAGACCTTCCAGGGCATCGAGCCGACCGCCACCATCCGCAACGCCGACGACGGCAGCGCGCTCGCCACCTTCACCCCGCCGCAGCTCGGCTCCGAGACCGCGCTCGTCATCGTGGAGATCTATCTGCGCAACGGCGCCTGGAAGGCCCGTGCGGTCGGCCAGGGGTACGCCAACGGACTGGCGGGCATCGCCACCGACTTCGGCGTCTCGGTCGACGAGGAGCCCGCGGCGGCCCCCGCACCCGCGGCTCCCGCGGCGCAGCCCGCCCCGGTCGCACCCGCCGCACCCGACCCGCGGATCGCCCAGGCCCCTCCGGCCCCCGCCGCTCCCCCGGCGGCTCCCGCCCCCGGCGCCGGGAAGATCAACCTCGACAAGGGCCGCGTCAGTCTCCAGAAGAACCAGACGGTGTCCCTGGTCAAGGGCGGCCGTCCGCTGCTGTCCCAGGTCAAGATGGGCCTCGGCTGGGAGCCCGCCTACCGCGGCAAGGACATCGACCTCGACGCCTCCGTCATCGCGTACGGCCCCAACCGCAACCACCTGGACAGCTGCTACTTCGGCAAGCTGACCATCCTGAACGGCGCGATCAAGCACTCCGGCGACAATCTGACGGGTGAGGGCGCGGGCGACGACGAGGTGATCGTCGTGGACCTCGGCAGGCTCCCGGCGGACGCCACCGGCCTGGTCTTCACGGTGAACTCCTTCTCGGGCCAGAAGTTCACCGAGGTCGCCAAGGCCTACTGCCGGCTGATCGACGCGGCGTCGGGCGAGGAGCTGGTGCGCTTCGACCTCACCGGCGCGGAGCCGCAGACCGGCGTGATGATGGCGAAGCTGATCAAGCAGTTCTCCGGCGAGTGGGAGATGACCGCCATCGGGGACTTCGTGAAGTCCCGGACCGTGCGCGGCATGGTGAAGCCCGCCGCTCAGGCCCTGTAACCGCAGCCGCCGGGCCCTCCGTCGTTCGCATCGACGTCGGGCCCGGCGGCGGTGGGGCTCAGAGCTTGGCCAGCTTGGAGTAAGGGCTCGGAATTCTTCCCTTGCGACCGGAGAAATCGACGAGCACAGCAGCGTTGTCACCCTCGACTGCGATGACTCTGCCGAGGCCGAACTGGTCGTGCGAGACCCGGTCACCCACTTCGTACTGCTCGATCGGCGGGGCTGCCGGGGCCGTTCTGTTGAAGGGACTGGAGGGCAGATGGCGCCGGGATCCGGCTGACTTGGTCATTACCGTGAGTATGGCCCCTCGGGCCGCATCAGAACAACGCACTGTAGGCATTGAGCGCCGGCTGCCCGCCCAGATGGGCATAAAGCACGACAGCCCTGGACCCGATTTCTCCCCGTTCGACCAGGTCGATGAGTCCTGCCATCGATTTACCCTCGTACACCGGGTCCGTCACCATTCCTTCCGTACGGGCCGCGAGTCGCATGGCTGCCAGCGTCGCCTCGTCGGGGATGCCGTAGGTGCCCGCGTGATAGCGCTCGTCGAGTTCGATCTCCTCGTCGCGCAGCTCCCGCTCCACCCCGATGAGTGAGGCGGTGTTCCGGGCGATACGGCCGATCTGTTCGCGGGTGCGGTCGGGGGCCGCCGAGGCGTCGATCCCGAGGACCCGGCGCGGACGCGCGCCCGCCTCTTCCAGCGCGGCGAATCCGGCGATCATGCCGGCCTGGGTGCTGCCGGTGACCGAGCAGACCACGATCGTGTCGAAGAAGACGTCCAGCTCCCTCTCCTGTTCGGCAACCTCGTATGCCCAGTTCGCGAAGCCGAGTCCGCCGAGCGGGTGGTCGGAGGCGCCTGCGGGGATGGCGTAGGGACGGCCGCCGGCCTCCTCGACCTCGCGGAGCGCCTGCTCGAAGCTCTCCTTGACGCCGATCCCGAACCCGGCGCGCACCAGACGGACGTCCGCGCCCGCGAGCCGGCTGATGAGGATGTTCCCGACCTTGTCGTAGACCGGGTCCGGCCACTCCACCCAGCTCTCCTGCACCAGCACACAGGCGAGACCGGTGCGGGCGGCGACGGCCGCGACCTGGCGGGTGTGATTCGACTGGACGCCGCCGATCGACACGAGCGTGTCGCATCCCCGGGCGAGCGCGTCGGCGACGAGGTACTCCAGCTTGCGGGTCTTGTTGCCGCCGTGGGCGAGGGGTGAATTGCAGTCCTCGCGCTTGGCCCACAGCTCGGCTCCGCCGAGATGGCGGGTGAGCCGTTCGAGGCGGTGCACCGGGGAGGGGCCGAACAGCAGCGGATGGCGTTCGTACGACGAGATCGACATGCTGAGCTCCTTCGGGTCAGGGGGCGTCGTCCTGTCCGCCGCCGGCCCGCTCTC
This sequence comes from Streptomyces sp. NBC_00306, assembly GCF_036169555.1. Taxonomy (GTDB): domain Bacteria; phylum Actinomycetota; class Actinomycetes; order Streptomycetales; family Streptomycetaceae; genus Streptomyces; species Streptomyces achmelvichensis. The sequence continues at coordinate 1,799,650 of NZ_CP108032.1, forward strand.
CAGGGACAGGCGGGGTGTCGGCCTGTTCTCCAGGAACCGGAGCGCTTCCCGGATCGTCGGCGAGGGCTTCGAGCGAGTGCCAGATCGTCGCGGTGATCCCGGCCGCCTCGTCCTCGTCCCCCGCGGCGCAGGCGTCGATCAGCCGCTCGTGCCGGGCCGCCGACTCCAGCGCGCCCGCCTCGGCGAACCGGCGCCACTCCAGCCGCCGCAGCAGCGGCGTGAAGCGGGCGATCGTCGCCGCGACCGCGCGGTTGCCGCAGGCCCGGACGAGTACGTCGTGCAGGTCGTCGTCGGCCCGCAGCGCCTCGCCGACCTCGCCGGACCGGGTGGCCCGTACGAAGCGGTCGTTGGCCTCACGCATGGCCGAGACGTCGTCCGCCCCGAGCAGGGGTACTCCGGTCCGCGCGGCGAGTTCGTGCATCGCCCGCACCACCACGGCGGCCTCGCGCACGGCCCGCGGGTCGAGCCGGGTTACGCGCGTGTAGCTCTGCGGCTTGGTCTCGACGAGTCCTTCCTCGGCGAGCCGGGCGAGGGCGTCACGGACCGGTGCGCGGGACAGGCCGAGCCGGCCCGCGAGGTCGGCGTCGCGCACCGGCTCCCCCGGCGGCAGTTCGCCGCACACGATGGCGTCACGGATGGCCGCGTAGGCGGTGTCCCGCAGCAAGGTCCGCCCGACGGGCCGCAGTGCTCCCATGAACTGACATGTTAGATGTCAGTCGTATGGGAGCACAACGGCCCCGGCCTTCAGGGGGTCGGGACCCACGGCCAGTCGGCGCTGTGGCCGCGCTCCAGCAGCGGCACCATCCGGAACGCCGCGTCGGTCAGTCCGCCGAAGGTGTGCCGGCCGGGACCGCCCGAGGGCGCGTGGCCCGCGCGGTACCCCGCCAGGTTCCAGGTGTAGACGGGCACCTGCGCCGGGACCTGCTCGGCCGGGTCGCCGTAGTGGCTGTACGCGGCCTGCTCGTCGGTGACGATCAGCACCCGGTCGTGGCCCTGGTAGTGCGCCCGTACGGCCCGTGTCGTGTCCGTGCCACCCAGGTCGCCGAAGCGGCCGAGCACCTTCAGCACCGACTCGCCCCGGCGGTACCTCACCCGGGAGCTGGTCGTGCCGAACTCCACCAGGTCGGCGTGGGCCGCCCGCATGGCCACGGCAGCGCCGAACACCGCTGCGGCGTCCGCCCGGTTCAGCTCGGAACGCTCCGACAGACGCGCCCACATGGAGCCGGAGCGGTCGACCAGCACGAGCGTCCGGCCCGGCAGCGACGGCACGTTCGCCAGCGAGTGGCCGAGCGCCTTCTCCAGCGCGTAGGACCAGCGCAGCGACGGGGCGTGCTGGTACGCCGCGAGGTAGCGGAAGGGGAACTGCCGTGACCGCGCGACCACTTCCGGGTCCGAGATCTCGGCGGCGACCCGCTCGGCGACCTCGTCGCGGACACCCGCCTCGTCGAAGTTGCGCAGATTCCGGATCAGCGCCATCGGTCCCATCGACGGAATGACGGCCTCCCAGGCCGCCGCGTCCATCGGACCCTGGAGCCAGCCCGCGAGCGCCTCCCACGTCATGCCCGCCTCGGCGAGGCGGGCGGCGCCGTCGGGCGCGGTGACGACCGCGCGCCGCTCGGCGACGGGGACGGCCATCAGCGCCCGGTGCGCGACGAGCGTGCGGTTCGAGGCGGGCGGCTCGGCGGTGTCCGGGTTGTGCCGGCGGTCGAGCGCGTAGCGGAACAGCTCGCCCTGCCACGGCTTTGCCGGATCGGGCGACGCGTGCACGAGGTTGAGGACGTCGCCGAAGCGGTAGCCCTTGCCGGCGGTGTCGTACTTCAGCAGGGCCTTGCCGTTCCACAGGCGGGCGACCGCGTCGGCGATGCCGCGCTTGACGGGCTTCGGCACGTTCCGGCCGTACCGCGAGGTCCAGTAGCCGAGCAGCTCGCCCGGCTCGTCGGGACGGCGCAGGACGGAGGCGACGACCTGACGGTTCGACGGGCCGGCGGTCGCGGACGCGTCGAGCCGCGCCTTGACGTACTCGGCGGCGCCGACGATCGAGGCGGTACGCAGATTGCCCTCGCCGCGCAGCCATCCGAGCAGGCCCGCGGTCCACTCCGGGTCCTCGACGGCGAGTGTGCGCACGAGCTGCGCGAAGCGGCTGTCGCGGTCCTCGCCCGACTCGTAGAAGGTCTGCTGGGAGACGAAGTTGGCCACGGCGAGCAGGAAGAGCTCGGACCGCGCGTCGCGCTCGACGCCCTTGCCGCCCTGATGCGTACGGAGCGTACGGCCGGTCGAGCGGACGGGCGAGGTGGCCCGCGCCTTCGCGCCGCGCACATTGAAACGTGCCATGTGAATTCCCCCGAATTCGACGGGGAAGGGCGGCACCGGGGAATGCGGAAAGCACACTCCGCGCCTTTTGACGACCCCCGCATGCCGGCCTCCCGAGATCAAAGGTGGCGGCGGCGTGATTTCGGATAAGGAAGTAGCCGCAGCCTGCGCACCGGGAGGTGCATGAAGCATGTGTCCAGAGGTCGAGGCCGGCGGAACCGACAAGGTGCTCTGCCGTCTGAGCTACATCGGCGGGAAAGCCGATGGCGGGACTCGAACCCGCGACCGCCCCATTAACAGTGGAAGTAGGTCCTGCCTTCGCACCTGGACAGGCATCACTCTAGAAGGCGGGCATACGGCCGCGCGAAGGGTTTTTCGCATGCCCTGCCGATGAGGGAAGGCATGCGGCGGGGCCGGTCACCGGGCCGCGCTCGAGATGGCGTAGACAGGGCACCGGTAGACGTCCCGACTCCGAAAGGCCGCTGAATTCCATGACTTTCCCCGCAACCGGCAGGCGCGTCCTCGTCAGCGGTGCCTCCCGGGGCCTCGGTCGCGCCGTCGCGCAGGCTTTCGCCACGAACGGTGACCGGGTCGCCGTGCACTACGGCTCACGCGAGCAGGAGGCGCGCCTCACGCTCGACTCCCTGCCCGGCACCGGGCATGTGCTGCTCGGCGGCGATCTGTCGGACCCGGAGGGCGCGCGGTCGGTCGCCGTACGGGCCGCGGAGGAGCTCGGCGGCATCGATGTGCTCGTCAACAACGCGGCCGTCAACGAGGCGCATCCGCTCCCCTCGACGCCCTACGAGCGCTGGACGGCCCTCTGGCAGCAGCATGTGTCCGTCAACCTCCTGGCGACGGCGAACCTGAGCCATCTGGCGGCCCGCGGCATGATCGAGGCGGGTACCGGCGGACGGATCGTCAACATCGGCTCGCGCGGGGCGTTCCGCGGCGAACCGGACCATCCCGCGTACGGGGCGACCAAGGCGGCCGTCCACGCGCTCGGCCAGTCGCTCGCGGTGTCCCTCGCCCCCTACGGCATCGCCGTCGCGTCGGTGGCGCCCGGCTTCTTCGAGACCGAGCGGGTGGCGGGCCGGCTGAGCGGCGCGGAGGGAGAGGCGATCCGCGCACAGAGTCCGTTCGGCCGGGTGGCGTCGGCCGAGGAGATCGCCGCGGCGGTGCTGTGGCTGGCGTCCCCGGCGGCGGAGTGGTCGTCGGGCGTGGTGCTCGACCTCAACGGAGCGTCGCATCTGCGGACCTGACACGACGCGGACCCGGGCGCGGGCGGGTGGGGGCGGGTGCCAGCCGCGGCGCGGACGGTGCTCAACCGCGGCGCGGGCAGCCGAGGCCAGTGCGCAGCCGCGGCGCGGGCGGGCGGGCGGGGCCAGTGCCCAACCGCGGTACGAGCGGCCGGCGCGGGTGCCGCGTGCGAGTCCCAGCCGCTGCCGGTGCCCCACCGCTGCCTTGCGCGCCCCCGCCGCTGCCGACGCGCCCCGCCGCCTACCCGGTCCCTCGCCCTCAGGCGCCCGGCTTGGAACGGGCCTTGAACGCCGCCTTGCGCGCGTCCTTGGCCACCTTCTTGTCCGGGTGCAGACGGCCCATCGCCTCCAGGACGTCCGCCGTCGCCGGGTGGTCCACCCGCCAGGCCGCGTCGAAGAAACCGCTGTGCTGACCGGCGAGACCCTCCACCAGGCCCTGCAGCTCCTCCAGTTCGCCGTCCGCGTCGAGCTGCGCCGCGATCGTGTCGATGGCGAGCCAGAAGATCATCGACTCGGGCGGTGCGGGCACGTCGGAGGCGCCGCGCTCGGCCAGCCAGACCCGCGCCAGGCCGCCCAGTTCGGCGTCGTCGAGGACCGCGCGCACCTCGGACTCGGCCTGTGCGCCGACCAGGGTGAGCGCCTGCTGGCAGTGCAGCCGGCGCAGCGGCGCGCCCTTGTCGACGCCCCGGGCCGCGCCGAGCAGTTCGTGCGCGGCGACCGCGGGCTCGCGGCGGGCCAGCCACTGCTCGGTCTCCGCGCGGGCGGCCCGCTCGGGGTAGTGCGCGAGGCCGTCGAGCAGGACGTCGGCGCCCTTGTCCGCGAGGTCTCCCACGGCCGGCGCGTCGACACCGCCCTCCAGCATCCGCGTGCGGATGCCGTAGAGACCGAGGGGGGTCAGCTTGACCAGGCCGTACCGCGAGACGTCCGACTCGTCGACCGTGGACGGAGCCTCGGCGTCGTCCGGGACCTCGGCCATGAGCGCCTCGTCCACCGGCCGGTACTCGACCAGACCGACCGGCTCCAGCAGCCGGAACTGGTCGTCCAGCCGCATCATCGCCACCGAGACCTGCTCCAGCACGTCGTCGGTCGGCTCGCCCATGTCGTCCGGCACGATCATCGACGCGGCGAGCGCCGGCAGCGGCACGGGCTCCTCGCCCGCACCGCCATCGGTGACGGTCAGCAGATAGAGGTTGCCGAGCACCCCGTCGAGGAACTCGGCCTCCGCGTCCGGGTCCCAGTCCAGTGCCTCGTAGTCGATCTCGCCGTCGTCGCCGATCGCGTCGGCCAGGTCGTCCAGCAGGGGGGCGATCGCGTCGGCGTGCACGGCCTCCAGCGCGTCGAGCCAGATCGCGAGGATGTCCTGCGGTCCGCCGGAGGTGATCAGCGCCAGGTTCTCCCCGGCCGTGGCGGTGCCGTACTCGGCCTCGTCGTCCTCCGGGTCCTCGACGTCCACCAGACCGGTGTCGACGGCGGTACGCCAGGCCTCGCTCGCATACGCGGGCCCATCGTCCTCGGCGTCCAGGCCCAGTTCCGCAGCCGCCGCGGCCAGTTGCTCCTCGGCCAGCTCGCCGCCCGCACCCACCCGGGTGTCGGGCCCCGCCCAACGGGCGAGCTTCACGGCCCTGGTCAGCAGCGGGGTGGCCAGCGCGTCCCGCGCCAGCTCCGCTTCCGAGTGCAGCCGTACCGGCGGCAGGGTGGGGCGGTCTTCGGGCATCTGCTGTTTCTCCTCGGGGCGTACGGGTCCGGGCTGGGGTGACCGCCGCATGCCCGAAGAGGCAGGGGCGAGGGCCCGGGGCCGCCCCCAGCGTAGACGTATTTCACCGGGTTTCGCCGCGCTCCGGAACCGCGCACGGGACGGCCGGGGACCGCGGGAACGCTCCCATGAGGGCGTTCATCCGTCCGTCGGTCGCCGTACACCCGTCGACTCTTGACAAGTGGACTGCTCAGCAAAGAGATTGACGCGCGTAGAACAGAAGTGCAGCAACGAATCACCCCTCACCCTCGATTCCGGAGTTCCTCGATGCCTTCCTCAGTCGTACCGAGAACGGCCGCCGTCGCGGCCGTCGTCGCCTCCGCACTGGCCGCCGGTCTGCTGGCCGGATCCTCCGCCTCGGCAGCCGCCGGGGCCGAGACCCGGATCCATGACATTCAGGGCTCCACCCGGATATCCCCGCTCGTCGGGCAGCAGGTCACCGATGTCGCCGGCATCGTCACGGGCGTGCGGACCTACGGCTCGTCGCGCGGCTTCTGGTTCCAGGACCCGCAGGCCGACAAGAACCCCGCCACGAGCGAGGGCATCTTCGTCTTCACCGGCGCCACCCCGACCGTCAAGGCCGGCGACTCGGTGCTGGTCTCCGGCACCGTGGGCGAGTTCATCCCGGGCGGCACCTCCTCCGGCAACCAGTCGCTGACGCAGATCTCCCGGCCGACGATCACGGTCGTCTCCGCCGACAACCCGCTGCCGGCTCCAGTCACCATCTCCGGCCGTTCCGTGCCCACGGCGTACACCCCGGCCGGTGACGCGGCCAACGGCGGCAGCATCAACGCCCTGCCGCTGAAGCCTCGCACGTACGCCCTGGACTACTACGAGTCCCTCGAGGGCACCAACGTCCGCGTCGGCACCTCCCGCGTCGTCGGTGCGACCGACGCGTTCGCCGAGCTGTGGGTGACGGTCAAGCCGTTCGAGAACCCCACCACGTCCGGCGGTGCCCGCTACGGCTCGTACACCTCGCAGAACACCGGCCGGCTCCAGATCCAGTCGCTGACGCCCACCGCCGAGCAGCCCTTCCCCAAGGCGAACGTCGGCGACGTGCTCGCCGGACGGACCGAAGGGCCCCTGGACTTCAATCAGTTCGGCGGCTACACCCTGACCGCGCGCACGCTGGGCACGGTCGTGGACCGTGGTCTGGAGGCCGAGGAGACCCGCCCGCAGCGCCGGGGCGAGCTCGCCGTCGCCACGTACAACGTGGAGAACCTCGACCCGTCCGACCCGCAGGAGAAGTTCGACGCGCTGGCGAAGGCCGTCGTGGAGAACCTGTCCTCGCCCGACATCCTCGCCCTGGAGGAGATCCAGGACGACAACGGCGCGAAGAACGACGGCACGGTCGCCGCCGGTCAGACGGTCAAGAAGTTCACGGACGCGATCGCCGCGGCCGGCGGTCCGGTGTACGAGTGGCGCAGTGTGGACCCGGAGAACAACAAGGACGGCGGCGAGCCCGGCGGCAACATCCGTCAGGTCTTCCTCTTCAACCCCGAGCGGGTCTCGTTCACCGACCGCGCCGGCGGCGACGCCACCACCGCGACCGGAGTCGTCAGGGAGCGCGGACGGGCGGCGCTGACGCTGTCCCCCGGCCGCGTCGACCCCGCGAACGCCGCCTGGGAGGCCAGCCGCAAGCCGCTGGCCGGTGAGTTCACCTTCCGCGGCCGTACGGTCTTCGTGATCGCCAACCACTTCGGCTCGAAGGGCGGCGACGAGGCTCTCACCGCCCACCGGCAGCCGCCGAACCGTTCCTCCGAGGTCAAGCGGCTCCAGCAGGCGCAGGCCGTGAACACCTTCGTCAAGCAGATCCTGAAGGCCGACCGCCGCGCCGACGTCCTGGTGCTCGGCGACATCAACGACTTCGAGTTCTCGGCGACGACGAAGGCGCTCACCGACGGCGGCGCGCTCTACCCGGCGATCAAGTCCCTGCCCAGGCCGGAGCGTTACTCCTACGTCTACCAGGGCAACAGCCAGGTGCTCGACCAGATCCTGACCAGCCCCTCGATCGACGACTTCGAGTACGACAGCGTGCACATCAACGCGGAGTTCGCGGACCAGAACAGCGACCACGACCCGCAGGTGCTGCGCTTCCGACCGTGACGCCGTAGTCATGCGACCCCGTGGACCCGCGGTCCGCGGGTCCACGGGTCCACGGGTCCACGGGTCCCGTGAGAAACCGGCACCACTGCCGCTACGTGCCCGCGCCGAGACTCAGCGCGGGCACGTAGCGGTTCACGCCGCCGCCGGTCACGCCGGGGTAGGTGCGGACCTTCTCCCACGGCCCGGTGGGCGAGCCGATGCCGGCGCCCGGCGCGCCCAGTGCCTCGAGGTGCGCGTCGGCGCTCTCCCACTCGGCGTAGTTCAGCACCCGCGTACCGTCCGTACCGATGTGGAAGTGACCGGCGATCCCGCCGGGGTGCGGATGCGGTTCGCTGTCCAGCGCGACGAAGACGGTGTCCACCCAGTCCCGCGCGCGTTCCGCGTCGGGGCCGTCGAACGCGACGTCCACGATCACCACGCAGCCCGGCACCCGCCGGTCGTCCCCGCCGAGCGAGGCGCTGCGGTAGAGCGCGTAGGAGTGCAGCCCGAGCCGCTCGATGCCGGGCACCGCCGCGTCGATCTCCGCGTTCCGGTCGTCCCGGAAGGTCCGGAGGAACTCCTGGTAGGCGTCCTCGCCGGTCCACTGCGAGTAGTGCAGCAGTGTGCGCCCGTCCTCGCCCCGGTGGACGGTGTACGAGAGCAGTCCGGTGTCCGGAAGTCCCTGTTCCGCCAGGCCGTGGCGATGGCGTCGACGGTGGCCCGTTGCCGCTCGGGCGTGCCGACGTCCCAGGTCGAGGCCTTGACGACGCCGACACCCGGGCGGGCGAGGTCGGGCCTGGCGTCGGGCTGCACGGTCACGGTCATGGCGATGTCCCCTCGGCTCGGCGCACCCCTGCGGTGCGCCCGCTGATCACCAGCCTGGAACATCAACCTTGGTCGAGGTCAACTGCCCGGCTCTTCCCGCGGGAACGCCCAGGCAGTGACGTCCAGTTCGGCCGAGGTACCGATGTCGAGGAAGAACGGCACGGTCTGCTCCTTCTCCCCGCGGACGGGCGCGACCACCAGGTACGCCCCCGGCCGGACGGCGTCGAACGAGGTCACCCTGTTGTTCCAGTTCAGGACCGACACGGCACTCTTGCCGGGCGCCAGCGTGAGGGGCCGAGGTCCCTGGTCCCTGCTGGAGTCCGTATACGCGCCGTGCGTGACCTTCAGCTTCAGCGGGTCACGGTCCTTGTCGAGGGCGCCGATCTGCGGATAGCCCTCGACGCGGTACGGCTTCTTTCCGCAGTTCGTCAACCGGATCGTGGTGGCCCGCCGCCCCATCGCGGCGTCCACGACACCGGCGACGAGGGCAACTCCCGTGTCGGGACAGGCGGTTGGCGTGGCCTCCGGGAGCTGCTCCCCGTCGTTCGGGGTGCGCGGCCCCGGCGCGATCGAGGGCGGACCGGTGTACGGAGAGGGCGTCCCGGTGAGCTTGTCGGCGTGCACCTTCCACCGCGAGTCGGGCGACGTGCTCGCACCGCTCGCGCCCACACCGCCCGACGCCTCCGCGCATCCTGCGAGGACGAGCGCGGCCACCGCCGTGAGCGCCGCTGCCGGCACCGCGCCGTTCCGTCGTGCCCTGCCTGTCCCGCCTGTCCCGTCCGTCATGCCGGGCCCCCTCCCCTGTGACATGTCCCTGGTGGCGATCATGCCAGACATACATCGATCAACCGTTCAGCTTTGCTTGCCCCTCACCCCAAGAAGATCTAAGTAGACCTACATGGTCTCGCAGGCCGAGACTGCTGGGATGACCACACCGCACCCCTTCGGCCGGGCGCTCTGCGCGATGATCACTCCGTTCACCGACGCCGGCGGACCGGATCTGGACGCCGCCGCACGTCATGCCGCCCACCTGGTGGCCGAGGGCTGCGACGGGCTGGTGCTCAGCGGGACCACCGGCGAGTCCCCCACCACGACGGACGCCGAGAAGACAGCACTGGTCCGGGCGGTGCGCACGGCGGTGGGCGACGGGGTGCCGGTCGTGGCGGGCACCGGCACCGCGGACACCCGGCACACGGTGGAACAGGCGCGGGCCGCCGAAGCGGCGGGCGCCGACGGGGTCCTGGTGGTGACCCCGTACTACAGCCGCCCGCCGCAGGCGGCCCTGGAGGCGCACTTCCGCCGGGTCGCGGACGCCGTCGGCGTCCCGGTGATGCTCTACGACATCCCGGGCCGCACGGGCACCCGGATCGAGGTCGAGACGATGCTGCGGCTGGCGGACCATCCGCGGATCGTGGCGGTGAAGGACTGCGCGTACGACCTGCTGGGTTCCACCAAGGTGATCGCGCGGACCTCGCTCGCGTACTACTCCGGGTGCGAGGAGCTGAATCTGCCGCTGTACGCCGTCGGCGGGGCGGGCTTCGTCAGCACGGTCGCCAACATCGTCCCGGGGCCGCTGCGCGAGGTGCTCGACGCCTTCGACCGGGGTGACACCGCCCGGGCCGCCCGTCTGAACCAACTCCTGCTGCCGCTCACGGAGTTGATGATGGCCTCCGGACTGCCGGGCACGGTGACGGCGAAGGCGCTGCTGGACGCGGGCCCGGTCCGGGAACCGCTGCAGCCCGCCGGCCGCGAGGCGACCGACGGGCTGCGCAGGGCGTACGGCGAACTGCTCGCCGCCCTCGGAGATGCGTGAGGCCCCAAGCTCCTGAGCTCCTGAGCTCCTGGCAGGGGACCCTAGTTGTGGCTGTGCAGGACCTCGTTGAGGCCGCCCCAGACCGCGTTGTTCGGCCGGGCCTCGACGGCGCCGGTGACCGAGTTGCGGCGGAAGAGGATGTTGGAGGCGCCGGAGAGTTCACGGGCCTTGACGATCTGACCGTCGGGCATGGTGATCCGGGTACCCGCCGTGACGTACAGACCGGCCTCGACGACGCACTCGTCGCCGAGCGCGATGCCCACACCGGCCTCGGCGCCGACGAGGCAGCGCTCACCGACGGAGATGATGACATTGCCGCCGCCCGAGAGCGTGCCCATCGTGGAGGCGCCGCCGCCGATGTCGGAGCCGTTGCCCACGACGACACCCGCGGAGATCCGGCCCTCGACCATGGAGGTACCCAGCGTGCCGGCGTTGAAGTTGACGAAGCCCTCGTGCATCACGGTGGTGCCCTCGGCGAGGTGCGCACCGAGGCGCACCCGGTCGGCGTCGGCGATACGGACGCCCTTCGGGGCGACGTAGTCCGTCATCCGCGGGAACTTGTCGACGCTGGTCACCTGAAGGTGCAGTCCTTCGGCACGGGCGTTGAGCCGTACCGTCTCCAGCGCGTCGACGGCGACCGGACCGAGCGAGGTCCAGGCGACGTTGGCGAGCAGGCCGAAGAGTCCGTCCAGGCTCTGGCCGTGCGGCTTGACCAGCCGGTGGCTCAGCAGGTGGAGGCGGAGGTAGGCGTCGTGCGCGTCGAGCGGCTTCTCGTCGAGCGAGGAGATGACCGTGCGGACGGCGACGACCTCGACACCGCGGCGGGCGTCGGGTCCGACGGCCTTCGCGGCTCCTTCGCCGAGCAGTTCGACGGCCCGCTCGGCGGTGAGCCGCTCGGTGCCGGCGGGACCCGGCTCGGCGGTGAGCGCGGGGGCGGGGAACCAGGTGTCGAGGACGGTGCCGTCGGCCGCGATGGTGGCGAGCCCGGCGGCGACGGCGCCGGTGGTGCGAGGAGCAGTGGTGTCGGTCATGGGGAAAACCTAACCGGCGCGGCGCCCGCCGGGCGAACCGGTCTCACGTCCCGGTCGCGAGCACCGCGAGCCCCGCGGCTCCGGCGAGCACCGCGCACGCCGGCCACAGCAGACCGGGTGCGGCGGAGTAGAGCAGACCGCCGATCGGCGGGGCCAGCACCTGCCCGCTGATGGAGGCGCCGGCGTACAGACTCTGGAACCTGCCCTGCGCGTGGGCGGGGGCCTCGTCGGCCACATAGGCGGTGGCGGTGGTCTTGTAGAGGATCTCCCCGGCGGTCAGCGACAGCATCATGGTGATCGCGAAGAGGAGTCCCGCGCCGGGTATCAGGAAGGCGTAGCCGAGCCCGACGAGCAGCAGTCCGGTGCCGATGACGGGGAGCGGGGCACGTCTGCGCAGGGCGTGGGCGACGGGGAGTTCGAGGCACAGGATGACGCCGCCGTTGACGGCGAGGAGCCAGCCGTAGACCTGGGTGTCCAGTCCGTGATCGGCGAGTGAGAGCGGCAGCGTCGAGTACTGCTGCCGGTAGACGAGATCGACGCAGCCGATCGCGAGGAGCAGCACCAGCACGGCGGGCCGCGCGCGCAGTTCGTGCAGGACGCCGGGGGCGTCGGGGTCGCGTACGGGCTTGGCGTGCACGGCCGCCCGGGCCGGGAGTACGCGCGAGGCGTAGCCGGCGAAGGCGAGCGTCCCGAGGCCGTCGGCGACGAAGAGCCAGTCGTAGGAGACGGTGGTGGCGAGCAGCGCGCCGAGCGGCGGCCCGAGGGTGAAGCCGGCGTTGCCCGCGAAGCGCATCACGGCGAAGCCCTGGCGGCGCGAGCCCTCGGGGACGGAGACGGCGACGAGTGCGGCGCTCGCGGCCCGGACGACGCCGGTGGCGTACTCGGCGAGCGGCAGGGCGGCACAGAGCACGGGGATCGGGAGCACCGGCAGGGCGACGAGCACCACGCCGGCGACCGTCGCGCCGGCGAGGAGGGCCCGGCGATGACCGTGCCGGTCACCGAACCATCCACCGGTGAAGTTGCCGGCGACGAGCCCGGCGCCCCCGATACCGCTGACGAGGCCCGCCTCGGCGACGGTGAGACCGCGAGGGCCGGTCAGATAGAGGAAGAGATAGACGAAGGTGAAGCTGACGGCGGAGTTGAAGAACGCCCCGAAGGCGAGCATCCGCACGGTCCGTGGCACGTTCCGCAGCATGGTCACATCGCCCCCCGAGTGAGTCTCTATCGGGAACTGACTATCTCAACGGGCGGGAGCAAGGTCAACGGGCTTTGTCCGTGGCGGTGTTCGGAGGTGGTTCGGACGGCGTTCGGACGACGGCTGTTCAGCCGATGTTCAGCCGATGACGCGGGCCAGCACGTCCCGCGCGTAGTCCGCGTCGTACGGCGCGTCGGTGAGGAGCACCTGGAGACAGACACCGTCCATCAGCGCCATCAGAGCGCGGGCCGTGACGGGATCGGTCCTGCGGGCCAGGATCCCGGCGACCGAGTCGGTCCACTCCGCGGCCACCGGCCGAAGCGCGGGCCTGCGCAGGGCTGCCAGATAGAGCTCGTACTCCAGCTCCACCCCGGTGCGCTCCCCCGAGAGCCACTCCCCCATCAGCCGGGCGAGTTCGGTGGCGAGATCGGCGTCCGGGTCGGCGAGTGCGCGGCTGTCGCGCACCGCCGCTCCGAAGCCCTCGTTGGCCTGCCGCAGCGCGGCGACCAGCAGCTCGTCCAGCGAGGCGAAGTGGTACGTCGTCGAGCCGAGCGGCACATCGGCCTCGGCCGCCACCGTGCGATGGCTGAGCCCGGCGATCCCGCGGCGCCCGACCACCCGGATCGCGGCGTCGATGATGCGCTGGCGGCGCTCGGGGTCGTAACGGCGAGGCATCAGTGCGCCCCGCCCAGATTCAGCACCACCACTCCGGCGATCACCAGCAGGATGCCGCCGATCTTCACCAGGCTGGTCGACTCCCCCAGGAAGATCATGCCGATGGCGGCCACCGCCGCGGTGCCGATGCCCGCCCAGATCGCGTAGGCGGTGCCCACGGACATGGTCTTGAGGGTCTGGGCGAGCAGAGAGAAGGCGATCACATAGCCGAGGACGGTCAGCACCGAGGGCCACAGCTTGGTGAAGCCGTCGCTGTACTTCATGGCCGTGGTGCCGGCCACCTCCGCGACGATGGCCGCGGCGAGCAGTCCGTATCCCATGCGTACAAGCGTACACAACGTTGCGTACGACCGTACACAACGCGCGCTGCACACACGACGAAGCGGCCGTGCCCACCGGATGGCCCGGCGGTCACGGCCGCTTGTGTCGTACGGGAAGACGGATCAGACGTTGAACCCCAGCGCGCGCAGCTGCTCGCGCCCGTCGTCCGTGATCTTGTCCGGGCCCCACGGCGGCATCCAGACCCAGTTGATCTTCAGCTCGTTGACGAGACCGTCCGTCGCCGACTTCGCCTGGTCCTCGATCACATCGGTCAGCGGGCAGGCCGCCGACGTCAGCGTCATGTCCAGCGTCGCGATGTTGGAGTCGTCGATGTGGATGCCGTAGATCAGACCGAGGTTGACCACGTCGATGCCCAGCTCGGGGTCGACGACGTCGTACAGCGCCTCGCGGACTTCTTCCTCGGAGGCCGGCTTCAGCGCCGCCCCTGCGTTCTCCGTCATGCCGTCTTCCTCTCGGGGCTCTCACCCAGCGCCTGTGCGGTCGCGTCCTTCCAAGCCATCCAGCTCAGCAGTGCGCACTTCACCCGGGCCGGGTACTTGGAGACACCGGCGAACGCGACCGCGTCCTCCAGCACCTCCTCCATCGCGTCGTCGGGCTCGATCTGGCCCTTGGACTGCATCAGCTCCAGGAAGGTCGCCTGGATCTTCTGCGCGTCCGCGAGGTCCTTGCCGACCAGCAGGTCGTTGAGCACGGAGGCACTGGCCTGGCTGATGGAACAGCCCTGGCCCTCGTAGCTCACGTCCTCGATGCGGTCGCCGTCGTACTTCACGCGCAGCGTGATCTCGTCACCGCACGTCGGGTTGACGTGGTGCACCTCGGCGTCGCCGTCCCGCAGACCACGCCCGTGCGGGTGCTTGTAGTGGTCCAGGATGACTTCCTGGTACATCGAATCCAGCTTCACGCGTCAATCCCTCATCCGAAGAAGTTACGGACGTGCTCCAGCCCGTCGACGAGTGCGTCGACCTCGGCGGGCGTGGAGTACAGATAGAACGACGCTCGCGTGGTCGCAGGAATTCCGTACCGCAGGCAGACCGGGCGGGCGCAGTGGTGGCCGACACGGACGGCGATGCCCAGCTCGTCCAGGACCTGGCCGACGTCGTGCGGGTGGATGTCACCGAGCGTGAAGGAGATCGCGGCACCGCGGTCCTCGGCCGTCACCGGGCCGATGATCCGCAGACCGGGGACCTCCTGGAGCCGCTTCACCGCGTACTCGGTGATCGCGTGCTCGTGGGCGGCGACGTTCTCCATGCCGATGGCGTTCAGGTAGTCCACCGCCGCGCCGAGGCCGACGGCCTGGGCGATCGGAGGCGTACCGGCCTCGAACTTGTGCGGCGCGGGAGCGTACGTCGACGAGTGCATCGACACCGTCTCGATCATCTCGCCGCCGCCGAGGAACGGCGGCAGGTCCTCGAGCAGCTCCTGCCGGCCCCACAGCACGCCGATACCGGTCGGGCCGCACATCTTGTGGCCGGTGAAGGCCACGAAGTCCGCGCCCAGCGCCTGGACGTCGACCGGCATGTGCGGCACGGCCTGCGAGGCGTCGATCAGCACCAGCGCGCCGACCTCCTGCGCACGGCGGACGATCGCGTCGACCGGGTTGACCGTGCCCATGATGTTGGAGACCAGCACGAAGGAGACGATCTTCGTCTTCTCGTTGATGAGCTCGTCGATGTTGGACAGGTCGAGACGGCCGTCGTCGGTGAGGCCGAACCACTTCAGCTTCGCGCCGGTGCGCTGCGAGAGCAGCTGCCACGGAACGATGTTGGAGTGGTGCTCCATCTCCGTGATGACGATCTCGGTCTCGTGGTCCACGCGGTAGGGCTCGTCGGCCCAGCCGAGCATGTTGGCCACGAGGTTGAGCGACTCCGAGGCGTTCTTGGTGAAGATCACCTCGTCGCGGCTCGGAGCGTTGATGAAGGACGCGACCTTGTCACGCGCGCCCTCGTACAGCGCCGTGGCCTCCTCGGCGAGGACGTGCACACCGCGGTGGACGTTGGCGTTGTGACGCTCGTAGTACTCGGTGACGGCGTCCAGCACCTGGCGCGGCGTCTGCGAGGTCGCCGCGTTGTCCAGGTACACGAGCTTCTTGTCGTCGTGGAGCACCCGGTCGAGGATCGCGAAGTCCTTGCGGATCGCCTCGGTGTCGAGGAGGCCCGGCAGCTGTGTCACGCGGATACGCCACCCTTCGTGTACGCCTCGTAGCCCTCGGACTCGAGCTTGTCGGCGAGCTCGGCGCCGCCGGACTCGGCGATGCGCCCGTTCGCGAAGACGTGGACGAAGTCGGGCTTGATGTAGCGCAGGATGCGCGTGTAGTGCGTGATCAGCAGGGTGCCGACCTCACCGGTCTCGCGGACGCGGTTGACGCCCTCGGAGACGGTGCGCAGCGCGTCGACGTCCAGACCGGAGTCCGTCTCGTCGAGGATCGCGATCTTCGGCTTGAGGAGCTCCAGCTGAAGGATCTCGTGGCGCTTCTTCTCACCGCCGGAGAAGCCCTCGTTGACGTTGCGCTCGGCGAACGCCGGGTCCATGTGCAGCTGCTCCATGGCGGTCTTGACCTCCTTCACCCAGGTACGAAGCTTGGGAGCCTCGCCGCGGATCGCGGTGGCGGAGGTGCGCAGGAAGTTGGAGACCGAGACGCCGGGGACCTCGACCGGGTACTGCATGGCGAGGAACATGCCGGCGCGGGCGCGCTCGTCGACGGACATCTCCAGGACGTCTTCGCCGTCCAGGGTCACGGTGCCACCGGTGATCGTGTACTTGGGGTGGCCCGCGATGGAGTAGGCGAGGGTCGACTTGCCGGAGCCGTTGGGGCCCATGATGGCGTGCGTCTCGCCCTGCTTCACGGTCAGGTCGACGCCCTTGAGGATCTCCCGGGGGCCGTTCTCGGCCTCGACGGAAACGTGCAGGTCGCGGATTTCAAGCGTTGCCATGGGTGACTCAGGACTCCTGGGTGACGGAGACGAGCACATCGTCCCCTTCGATCTTGACGGGGTATACGGGGACGGGGCGCGTCGCGGGCAGTCCGGACGGCTTGCCGGTGCGGAGGTCGAAGCTCGAGCCGTGCAGCCAGCACTCGATCTGACAGTCCTCCACCTCGCCCTCGGACAGGGAGACGTTCGCGTGCGAGCAGATGTCGTTGATCGCGAACACCTCGCCCTCGGTGTGGACGAGTGAGACGGGCGTGCCGTCGAGTTCCACCCTCTTGGGGGTGTCCTCCTCCAGCTCGCTCAGCGCACAGGCCTTGACGAAGGACATCAGACCGATGCCTCCAGCTCCGCGTCGATCTTGGTGAGCAGCCGCTCCTCGACGTCCGGGAGACCGATCTGCTGGACCAGCTCGGCGAAGAAGCCGCGGACCACCAGTCGGCGGGCCTCCTCGGCGGGGATGCCGCGGGCCTGGAGGTAGAAGAGCTGCTCGTCGTCGAAGCGGCCGGTGGCGGAGGCGTGGCCGGCTCCGACGATCTCGCCGGTCTCGATCTCCAGGTTCGGCACCGAGTCGACCCGCGCGCCGTCCGTGAGGACGAGGTTGCGGTTCATCTCGTAGGTGTCGGTGCCCTCGGCCGCGGCCTGGATGAGCACGTCACCGATCCACACCGCGTGTGCGTCGTCGCCCTGGAGCGCGCCCTTGTACACGGCGTTGGACTTGCAGTGCGGGGTGTTGTGGTCGACCAGGAGACGGTGCTCCTGGTGCTGGCCCTTGTCGGTGAAGTACAGGCCGAAGAGCTCGGCCTCGCCACCGGTGCCCGCGTAGGAGACCCGCGGGTGGAGCCGGACGACGTCGCCGCCGAAGGTGACCACGACGGACTTGAACGAGGCGTCGCGGCCGACCAGCGCATTGTGCTGGGCGACGTGGACGGCCTTGTCGTCCCAGTCCTGCACGGAGACGACGGTGAGCTTGGCGCCGTCGCCCACCACGAAGTCGACGTTGGCCGCGATGACCGCGTCACCGGTGTGGTCGATGACCACGACGGCCTCGGCGAACGCGCCGAGCTCGACGACCTGGTGGGCGAAGGTGGTGCCGCCCTCGCCGCGCACGGCGATCCGGACGGGCTCGGTGAGCACCGTGTCCTTGGGGACCGTGACGACCGAGGCCTTCTCGAAGGAGGAGTACGCCTGGGCGGCGACCCGGTCCACCGGGGTGCCGGCCCTGCCGAGCCGCGCGTCGTCACGGCCGACGGTCTCGACGACGACGCCGTCGGGCGCGTCGATCTCGACGGTGACGGCACCGCCCGTCGCGACGGCGGTGCCGTCGTGCAGACCGGCCAGCCGCTCCAGTGGAGTGAAGCGCCACTCCTCCTCACGACCGTGCGGGACCGGGAAGTCCGCCACGTCGAACGAGGGGGGCGCACTCATACGAGTGGCGACGGTGGACTCGGCGGCCACCGCGATCGAACCGGCGGTGGTGGATCCCACCGGAATGTTCTGAGCCTCAGCCATGGCTGTCGGGGTGCTCTCTCTCTGCCTCTGCGTAAGAAATCAGTCGCTGCGGGAAGGGCGGGCCGGGACTAACCGACCGAGCCCTCCATCTGCAGCTCGATCAGCCGGTTGAGCTCCAGGGCGTACTCCATGGGGAGCTCCTTGGCGATCGGCTCGACGAAGCCGCGCACGATCATCGCCATCGCCTCGAACTCCGTCATGCCACGGCTCATCAGGTAGAAGAGCTGGTCCTCGGAGACCTTGGAGACGGTCGCCTCGTGGCCCATGGACACGTCGTCCTCGCGGACGTCCACGTAGGGGTAGGTGTCCGAGCGGGAGATCGTGTCGACCAGCAGCGCGTCACAGAGCACGTTGGACTTCGCGCCCGGCGCGCCCTCGCCGATCTCGATCAGACCGCGGTAGGAGGTACGACCGCCGCCTCGCGCCACCGACTTGGAGACGATGTTGGAGGAGGTGTTCGGAGCCATGTGGACCATCTTGGCGCCGGCGTCCTGGTGCTGGCCCTCGCCCGCGAAGGCGATGGACAGGGTCTCGCCCTTGGCGTGCTCGCCCATCAGGTAGACCGCCGGGTACTTCATGGTCACCTTGGAGCCGATGTTGCCGTCGACCCACTCCATGGTCGCGCCCTCGTAGGCCACGGCCCGCTTGGTGACCAGGTTGTAGACGTTGTTCGACCAGTTCTGGATCGTCGTGTAGCGGCAGCGGCCGCCCTTCTTGACGATGATCTCGACCACGGCGCTGTGCAGCGAGTCCGAGGAGTAGATCGGAGCGGTGCAGCCCTCGACGTAGTGGACGTAGGCGTCCTCGTCGACGATGATCAGCGTCCGCTCGAACTGGCCCATGTTCTCCGTGTTGATACGGAAGTAGGCCTGGAGCGGGATGTCGACGTGGACACCCTTGGGCACGTAGATGAACGAGCCGCCGGACCAGACGGCGGAGTTCAGCGACGCGAACTTGTTGTCGCCGACCGGGATGACCGTGCCGAAGTACTCCTGGAAGAGCTCGGGGTGCTCCTTCAGCGCGGTGTCCGTGTCGAGGAAGATGACGCCCTGCTCCTCCAGGTCCTCACGGATCTGGTGGTAGACGACCTCGGACTCGTACTGGGCCGCGACACCGGCGACGAGGCGCTGCTTCTCCGCCTCCGGGATGCCGAGCTTGTCGTACGTGTTCTTGATGTCCTCGGGCAGCTCTTCCCAGGACGCCGCCTGCTTCTCCGTGGAGCGCACGAAGTACTTGATGTTGTCGAAGTCGATACCCGACAGGTCGGAGCCCCAGCTCGGCATCGGCTTCTTGTCGAACAGGCGCAGACCCTTGAGCCGCAGCTTCAGCATCCACTCCGGCTCGTTCTTCTTCTCCGAGATGTCGCGGACGACCGCCTCGGAGAGGCCGCGCTTGGCCGCGGCGCCTGCCGCGTCGGAGTCGGCCCAGCCGAATTCGTACGTACCCAGGCCCTCGAGTTCGGGGTGGGCAGTCTCCGTGGGGAGAGTCATGCGGGGTTCCTCCCGGCCGTGCTTGCAGATGCTGACGATGGTGTGGTCTTGGGAATGAACGTCGTGCACACTCCGTCGCCGTGGGCGATGGTGGCCAGACGCTGCACATGTGTGCCGAGCAGGCGGGAGAAGAACTCCGTTTCCGCCTCGCACAGCTGCGGGTACCGCTCGGCGGCGTGGGCGACCGGGCAGTGATGCTGGCAGAGCTGCTCCCCTGCCTGGGCATTGGGGGCGCTGCGCGCCGCAGCAGCGTACCCGTCGGCGCTCAGGGCCTTGGCCAGCGCTTCCGTGCGCCGGTCGGGCTCGACCGCCTCGATGGCCTTGCGATAGGTCTCCGCCTGGGCCTCGATACGGTCCCGGGCGAAAGCGGCGACGGCCGCCTCTCCCGCCGCTCCGCCGCCCGCGGACCGTTCGATCCAGCGGAGGGCGTCCACGGCCAGTGCGTCGTACGACTGGTCGAAGGCGTCCCGGCCGCAGTCGGTGAGGGCGAACACCTTGGCGGGCCTGCCGCGGGTGCGCGCGCCGTAGATGCGCTGTTCCCGGGGCTCGACGACATTGTCGGCGACGAGCGTGTCGAGGTGACGGCGTACGGCTGCCTGGGTGAGTCCGAGGCGTGAGGCGAGGTCGGCCACGGTGGACGGGCCGTGGTCCAGCACGGACCGCGCGACCCTGTTGCGCGTCGAGTGATCCGAGCGCACACCGGTCGCGAGTTCCTCCTGCGGAGCCTCGCCGACGTTTTTCACAACACCATTGTTGCGTAATTCCTCCGGAGGTGACAACCGCCGTCCGGCCGTCGGACCGGTGCACTGCGTCACTAAGGGTCACCTAACGAAATCACCCGACCGGGAGCGTCGAAACCCGCTCTGAGCTGCTCGTTCTCCGGGATTCGGCGCCTCGGAAAGCGATGGTCGACCGTGATCGTATTCGACGAAAGTTACGCCGGAATTGGTCAGGAAACGCAGACGCAGGGTGCCGGGCCCGGCGTTGCCGGCCTCGATCCGGTACGTCTTGTGACCCGCTCCCCGAACCACCACATGGCCCGCCTAGACTTCCCCGCATGCGAAGCGAGTCCGTCGTCCAGATCCGGGGCCTGGTCAAGCGGTACGGATCCAGGACGGCCGTGGACGGCCTCGATCTCGAGGTCCCCCAGGGCTTGGTGACCGCTGTCCTCGGCCCCAACGGTGCCGGCAAGACCACCACCATCGAGACGTGCGAGGGTTACCGCCGCCCCGACGGCGGCACGGTCCGGGTCCTCGGGCTCGACCCGGTCGCCGACGCCGCGGACCTGCGCCCCCGGATCGGCGTGATGCTCCAGTCGGGCGGGGTCTACTCCGGCGCACGCGCCGAGGAGATGCTGCGCCACATGGCGAAGCTGCACGCCCACCCGCTCGACGTGGACGCCCTGATCGAGCGGCTCGGCCTCGGCAGCTGCGGCCGTACGTCCTACCGGCGCCTCTCGGGCGGACAGCAGCAGCGTCTCGCGCTGGCGATGGCCGTCGTCGGCCGCCCCGAGCTGCTCTTCCTCGACGAGCCGACCGCGGGCCTGGACCCGCAGGCCCGGCGCTCCACCTGGGACCTGGTGCGCGAACTGCGCGCCGACGGCGTCTCCACCGTGCTGACCACCCATTTCATGGACGAGGCCGAAGCCCTCGCCGACGATGTCGCCATCGTCGACGCGGGCCGGATCATCGCCCAGGGCAGCCCCGAACAGCTGTGCCGGGGCGGGGCCGAGAACACCCTGCGCTTCACCGGCCGGCCCGGCCTCGACGTCGGCTCGCTGCTCAAGGCGCTGCCCGACGGCACCGAGGCGGTCGAGCTGACGCCCGGCGCGTACCGGATAACCGGCCAGGTCGACCCGCAGCTGCTGGCGACCGTCACGTCCTGGTGCGCCCAGCACGGGGTGATGCCGGACGGCATCTCCGTCGAGCGCCACACCCTCGAGGACGTCTTCCTGGAACTGACCGGCAAGGAGCTGCGCCGATGAGCGCCGGTACATACGCACCGCGGCCGGGTGCCGCGCCGATGGCCCGGATGATCGGGGCGCAGGCCGCGTTCGAGACGAAGATGCTGCTGCGCAACGGCGAACAGCTGCTGCTCACCGTCGTCATCCCCTCGCTCGTGCTGGTGCTGTTCTCGACCGTCGGCATCATCGACACCGGCACGGGTGAGCCCGTCGACTTCCTCGCCCCCGGTGTACTCGCCCTCGCCGTGATGTCCACCGCCTTCACCGGCCAGGCCATCGCCACCGGCTTCGAGCGGCGCTACGGAGTGCTCAAGCGGCTCGGCGCCTCGCCGCTGCCCCGCTGGGGCCTGCTGAGCGCCAAGACGCTCTCCGTCCTCGCCACCGAGGTGCTCCAGATCGCCCTGCTGACGATGATCGCCTTCGCGCTCGGCTGGTCCCCGCAGGGTGATCCCCTCTCCGTCCTGCTGCTGCTCGTCCTCGGCACCGTCGCCTTCTCCGGCCTCGGACTGCTGATGGCCGGAACCCTGCGGGCCGAGGCGACCCTCGCC